>NZ_JAQGPN010000001.1:997500-1703000 GCF_028826155.1 Mesorhizobium shangrilense | reverse complement strand
CAGGCTGGCCAACACGATGCAGGCGATGCTGGACGGCAACGAGATCGGCGACGTCTATGTCGCCGACCGGGCCTATGGCGTGAAGCTGGTGTCCACCACCAACCCGGTTAACGACCCGACCGACCTCGAGAACATCTTCCTGAAGACGACCGACGGGCGCTATGTGCCGATGTCGACGATCGCGACGCTGACGGAACGGGCCGTGCCGCCGTCGCTAACGCGCGAGCAGCGGCAACCCTCGATCGGCATCACCACCAATCTGCGCAGCGATTTCGCCCTCGGCGATGCGCTCGAGCAGGCGCAGGAGATCGCAGCTCCGCTGCTGCCGCCCGGCAGCCGGCTGGTGCCGCTCGCCGAGGCGGCGACGCTCGGCGAAACCAACAGCGGCATGATCACAATCTTCGGCTTCGCGCTGGTCATCATCCTCCTGGTGCTGGCTGCGCAGTTCGAGAGCTTCGTCAGCGCTGTCATCATCATGGCGACCGTGCCGCTCGGCCTCGCCTGCGCCATCTTCGCGCTGATCCTCACCGGCACCAGCCTCAACGCCTACAGCCAGATCGGCCTCGTGCTGCTTGTCGGCATCATGGCCAAGAACGGCATCCTGATCGTGGAGTTCGCCAACCAGCTGCGCGACCGCGGCCTCGGCGTGCGCGAGGCGATCGAGGAAGCGTCGAACATAAGGCTGCGGCCGGTGCTGATGACAATGATCTGCACCGTGCTGGGCGGCCTACCGCTGGTGCTCGCCAGCGGCGCCGGCGCGGAAGCTCGCGTTGCTCTCGGCTGGGTCATCGTCGGCGGCCTCGGCCTTGCCACCGTCTCGACGCTGTTCCTGACGCCCGTCGCCTATCTCCTGCTCGGCCGCTTCGTGACCCCGAAGGTGCAGGAAGAGGCGCGCCTGAAGCGTGAGCTCGAAGAGGCGGCGTATTCGGGCATGAAGCCGGCAGAATAGCCATCGAGACCTTCCGGACGGTCGCCGCTACGGCTTGATGAAAACCTTGCCGTTCGGCTTGGCGAGTTCTTTCGGAACGCGCGTCATCGCCTCGCCAAGCGGCACGGTTGCCGTCACGTCCGTAGCCCAGCGGCCATCCGAAAAGCGCCTCTGCGCTTCCATGACCGCCGCCTCGCGGCGCTCCGTCGACTTGCGCATCCACATCGGCAGCCAGAAGCCCTCAACGACCTTCTGCTGGAAGATGAGCTGGCCCGGTTCCTTGATGGCCGTCGTACCCGTATCCAGCCGGCCATAGACGATCCAGCGCGCGCCCCGCGGCATGAGATGGAAGATCGTGGAGGCGACCGGCCCGGTCACCGCATCGAGCAGGATGCGCGGCTGCTCGGTCTTCAGCACCTCGCGCAGCGCCTGGCCGAACTCCGGGCTCTTTTCGTTCAGCACATGCGCAGCGCCCAACCCCTTGAGCGGAGCTATCTGTTCGTCGCGCCTGACAGTCACGATCGGCCGAAACCCGGCCTCGCTGGCAAGGCCGATGATCAGCTTGCAGAGCTGGCTGGCGCCGGCCGTCATGACGAATGCCTTTTCGCCCTCGTCCTTGACGATGCCGAACATGGCCAGCGCGGTAAGCGGGTTCACGATCATGGCGGCGCCGTCTTCGTCGCGCACAGTGTCGATAAGCGGAATGCACGCTCCCGCCTCGGCAATGGCGTACTCGGCCCACGAACCCCAGTTGCTGACGCCCGTGGCAAACGCCACCCGCTTGCCGACAAGTGCCTGCGCCTGTGGCTCGCCACCCGCCGCCACCACTTCGCCGACGCCCTCGAAGCCCGCCGGCTGCCCCTTGACGCGCGGCTGGCCGTATAGACCTTTCACGAACATCACGTCGGACGGGTTGATCGAGGCGAGACGCACCTTGACCAGCACCTGCTTCGGCCCCGGCTCGGGCACGCTGATCGAGTCGAGCGAGACATAGGGCTCCATCGCCTCCAGTTCGCCGCCGGAGGGCGCTGCCGCGTAGCCCTCGCCCGTCAGCAGAAGCGCGCGCATTTCCGTTGGGATGATCATCGTCGTTCTCCTCATGGCTTGAGTATGATCTTGCCGACCGCTCCCCTCGCGTGCACGCGCTTCAGCACCTCGACAGCGTCGCTGAGCGGATAGACACCCTCGATATGCGGCTTGACCTTGCCGGCGGCGTACCAGCCGATCAGTTCCTGCATGTTCTCCGCATTGACGTCGGGTTCCTTGTCCGTGAATGCCCCCCAGAACACCCCGACGACGCTGAAGCCCTTGACCAGCGCCAGGTTGACCGGAAACAGCGGGATCTTTCCCGCAGCAAAGCCGACGACCAGCAGCCGACCCTTCCAGCCCATCGATCGGGAGAGTGCATCGAATGTATCACCCCCGACCGGGTCGAAGGCGACATCGACGCCCTTCCCCGCCGTGGCTTCTTTCAGGGCTTCCTTCAGATTATCGTAGCCGAGCACGATGTCGGCCCCCGACGCGCGGGCGACCGCCTGTTTCTCGCTGCTCGACGCGACGGCGATCACGCGTGCCCCCAAAGCCTTGCCGATCTGGATTGCGGCGAGGCCGGTGACGCCTGCCGCGCCCAGAACGCACAGGGTCTCGCCCGGCTTCAGCTCGCCGCGTTGCTTCAGCGCGTAGTGGGACGTGCCGTAGCCGCACAGCAGAGCGCAGGCGTCGGCCGCGCTCATCCCGTCGGGCAGCTTGAAGACGGAGTGCCGGTCGACGCCGACCGTTTCGGCGTAGCATCCGAGCGTGGCGAGGGCTGCAACCCGATCGCCCGCCTTGAGATCGCTGACGTCAGGCCCGACCGAAACGACCCGGCCCGCGACTTCCATGCCAGGAACGAAGGGCAGCGGCGGCTTCATCTGGTAGAGCCCCTGCACCAGCAGGCCGTCCGGGAAATTGACGCCGATCGCCTCGGCGGCGATGGCGACCGTCGAGCCGGTTGCCTCGGGTTCAGGCCAGTCCGCATAGTCGAGTTGGTCGAGCGGCGCGAAGGCGCGGGCGATGATGGCTTTCATGGCAGGATCGGTCTTCCTTTTACAACTCTGGGAGAGCGCCCGGGGCCTGGCGTAGCGCCGGCCGAGAGGCACATTGCCGACTGGAACAGGCGCTACCGCCGCCAATCGTGAAGCATGGGCGAGCCTCGGCGCTACACCCTCTCCTGCGTGTACTTCGCCAGTTCTGCCCGAGCGACCTGCCGGCGGTGGACCGCGTCAGGCCCGTCGGCGAGGCGAAGGGTCCTGAGATGCGTCCAGGCGCGGGCGAGCGGCGTGTCCTGGCTGATGCCCTGCCCGCCATGCATCTGCACCGCCTCGTCGACGACCTTCAGCGCCACGCGTGGCGCCACCACCTTGATCTGGCTGATCCAAGGCGCGGCAGCGCGTGCATCGCCCTGATCCATCATCCATGCGGCCTTCAGGCAGAGCAGCCGCGCCATCTCGATCTCCATGCGACATTCGGCGATGATGTCGTAGTTGGCGCCGAGCTTCGCCAAAGGCTGGCCGAAGGCTTCGCGCCGCAAGGCGCGGCGGCACATCAGCTCCAGCGCCCTTTCTGCCTGCCCGATGGCGCGCATGCAGTGATGGATGCGACCGGGCCCGAGCCTGCCCTGCGCGATCTCGAAGCCCCTGCCCTCGCCGAGAAGCAGGTTCCCTTTCGGCACACGGACGTTCTCGAACTTCAGGTGCAGGTGGCCGTGCGGTGCGTCGTCCTCCCCATACACCTGCATGGCGCGAAGCTTCGTGATTCCCTTGGTATCGGCAGGCGCCAGTATCATCGAATGCTGCTGGTGCTTCGGGCGTGCCGCATCCGGCGTGCGCACCATGACGATGTAGATGGCGCAGCGTGGGTCGCCGGCCCCGGACGACCACCATTTCTCGCCGTTCAGCACGTAGTCGTCGCCTTCGGCTTCGCAGCGCATGGCGACGTTGGTCGCGTCCGAAGAGGCGACATCGGGCTCGGTCATCAAATAGGCAGACCGGATCTTCCCCTCGAGCAGCGGCGCCAGCCAGCGCTGCTTGTGCTGGTCGCTGCCATAGCGCTCCAGCACCTCCATGTTGCCTGTATCGGGGGCAGAGCAGTTGAAGGTCTCCGCGCCGAGATGCGCCTTGCCCATCTCCTCGGCCAGGTAGGCATATTCGACCGTGGTCAGGCCGAAGCCTCGCTCTGAACCGGTAAGCCAGAAGTTCCAAAGACCGCGCTCCCGCGCCTTGGCCTTCAGCCCCTCCAGAATTTCGGTCTGACGACGGGTGTAGGCCCAGCGGTCGCCTTCCCTGCCGACTTCGGCCAGAAACTCCCCGTCCAGTGGCGCGATCTCGTCGCGCACCATGGCCGCAACCTTTTCGTGGATCGGCTTCAGCCGCTCTGTCATTCCGAGATTCATGCCAGGCAAACCTGTCCTCCGGTCGCAGGGGATTCCATGCCGCAACGGGGTCACGGCCGGGTAACGATGTGCTACCAGCACTCGTGGTGTCAACCGACCCCGGCCTGCTCGCGGAGAGGAAACGCGCATGAGCTACCTTGAAGAAATGTTCTCCGTGCAAGGCAAGACGGCGGTGGTGACGGGCGGGGCGACGGGCATCGGGCGCATGGCTGCGACGGCGCTGGCGCAGGCGGGAGCCAGGGTGATGATCGCGTCGCGCAAGGGGGAGGACTGCGAGCGCGTCGCCAGCGAGATCAACGCGTTGGGCGGCCCCGGCAAGGTCGAGGGTTTCGCCGGCGACGTGAGCACGGAAGGAGGCTTGGCTGCCCTGGTCGACGAGGTGAAGCGCCGTGTGGAGCGCCTGCACATCCTCATCAACAACGCGGGTGTGTCGTGGGGCGCGCCGCTTGAAACCTTTCCTTACCAGGCCTGGGCGAAGGTACTGAACGTCAACGTCACGGCGGTCTTCCATCTCACGCGCGAACTGCTGCCGCTGCTGGATGCCGCCGCCTCCGACGACGATCCGGCCCGCGTGATCAATCTGGGCTCGGTCATGGGCACCCAGCCACTGGCCGACGACGCCTATTCCTACACCGCCTCGAAGGCGGCCGTGCATCACCTGACGCGCACCCTCGCCATCGAGTTTGCCAGCCGCCGCATCACCGTCAATGCCTTCGCGCCAGGGCCGTTCCGCAGCCGCATGACGGCCTTCGCGACGGCCACCGAGGAAGGCAAGGAGAAGGTAGGGAGCCATGTACCCCTCGGCCGCATCGGGGAACCGGATGACATCGCGGGCGCCACGCTCTATCTGTGCAGTAAGGCCGGCCGCTATGTCACCGGGGCGATTCTCCCCATCGACGGCGGTCAGTCGGTGCAACACGGCCTGACCCTTTTCAAGGATTGATCGGGCGCGAAGGAACGTCGTTTCAGAGGATGGGAATGGAACCGGTCACGCTTGATCAACTGCAGGCCTCCGTCGGAAAGGAGATCGGCGTTTCGCCTTGGCGCGAGGTAACGCAGCACATGATCGACCTCTTCGCCGACGCCACGGACGATCATCAGTTCATTCATTGCGATCCCGAACGCGCCGCACGCGAGACGCCCTTCGGCGGCACCATCGCCCATGGCTTCCTGACGCTTTCGCTGCTGTCGGCGATGACCTACGAGACGCTGCCGCCGCTGGCCGGCGCCGGCATGGCGATCAACCAGGGCTTTGACAGCCTGCGCTTCCTGACGCCGGTCAAGACCGGCTCGCGGATCCGCACCCGGTTCGTACTGGCGGAGACCAAGGTGCGCCCGTCGGGCTGGATCCATGTCAGCTACGACGTCACTATCGAGATCGAGAAAGCGCCGAAGCCGGCATTGGTGGCGCGCTGGGCGACCGTGATCGCTCCCAAGGAAAGGCCCGAGTGAACGATCCGAACGCGCTCGAGACAGCAACCCTCGCGCCCTATCTGGAAGCCCATGTCCATGGCTTCCGCGGCCTGAGATCTGTCGAGAAGTTCAGTTCGGGCCAGTCCAATCCGACCTATCTGCTGACGGCCGCCTCCGGACGATATGTGCTGAGGGCCAAGCCGCCCGGCGAACTGCTCAAATCGGCGCACCAGGTCGACCGCGAGTACCGGATCATGAAGGCGCTCGCGGGCAGCAAGGTGCCGGTGCCGCCGATGCAACACTTGAGCGCCGACGAATCGCCGATCGGCCGCATGTTCTACGTCATGACCTATGTCGAGGGCCGCATCTTCTGGGATCCTGCGCTCCCGGAACTGGCCTCCAACGGCGATCGGACGGCAATCTATGACGCTATGAACAGCACGCTGGCGGCGCTTCACGACATCGACGTCGAAGCCGTAGGACTGGCGGATCTCGGCAAACCCGGAAGCTATTTCGAGCGGCAGCTCGCACGCTGGAGCAGCCAATACCGTGTGTCGCAGACCGAAACGATCGCCGACATGGACGCCCTGATCGCCTGGCTGGAGCGTCACCTGCCGCCGGACGACGGCCGCGTCTCGCTGGTGCATGGCGACTACCGGCTCGACAACATGATCTTTGCGCCGGGACGCAACGAGGTGGCCGCGGTGCTCGACTGGGAGCTGTCGACACTGGGGCACCCCTTCGCCGATCTCGCCTACCAGTGTATGCAGTGGCGGCTGCCCAATTCTTCGTCATTTCGCGGGCTGGGCGGCGTCGACCGTGCAGCGCTCGGCCTGCCTGCCGAACAGGCCTATGTCGAAGCATACTGCCGCAAACGCGGACTCGCGGACATTCCCGACTGGACCTATTTCCTGGCCTTCTCATTCTTCCGGCTGGCCGCGATTTGCCAGGGCGTCTACAAGCGCGCGCTTGACGGCAACGCCTCGAACCCGGAGAAAGCCCGCTCTTATGGAGCAGCGGTCGGGCTGATGGTCCGGCTGGCCACGGAAATGATCGCAGAAGGACGCTGAAATGGGGCGTTTCGAAGGGCTGACCGTTCTGGTCACAGGCGCGACCGGAGGTTTCGGCAAACGCACGGCCGAACGGCTTGCGGCGGAAGGCGCGATGCTCGTGCTGTCGGACCTCGATGACGAGCGGCTTGACGCGCTCGCCGCTTCGCTCGATTGCGAGACCGCCACCCTTGCCGGCGACGTATCCGAGGAAAGCCTGTCCGAGGGGCTCGTGCAGCTCGCCGTCGACCGCTTCGGCGGGCTCGACATCGCGATCAACAATGCCGGCATAGCCCAGAGCTACGTACGGCTGCCGCAGGTGCCGTGCGACGAGGCGCGCCGCATCCTCGAAGTCGACCTGCTGGGCGTCTTCTATGCCATGAAACACCAGATTCCGGCCTTGCAGAAGCAGTTCCGCGCCACCAAGCGCAGCGGAGCCATCGTCAACATCGCCTCGGTCGCCGGCGTCGGCGGCGCGCCGAAGCTGTCGGTGTATGCCGCGGCCAAGCACGGCGTCGTCGGGCTCACAAGGTCGGCGGCGCTGGAGTATGCCTCGCACGGCGTACGGGTGAACGCGGTATGCCCCTCCTATGCGCGCACGCACATGGCGCAGGAATTCATCAACGCCGTGGGCCTCGCCGAGGAGGAGGCGCTGGCGGCGCTGACGCGCGGCGTGCCAATGAAGCGGGTGGCGGAGGTAGACGAGGTGGTGGAGGTCATCCTGTTCGCCGCCGACCCCAAGAATTCATTCATGACGGGACACACCCTTGCCGTCGATGGTGGAGTCGCCGCTCTTTGAATGGATCCGAAAGGGTACCGTCCGGGTTTAGCATTTTGACGCAGAAGAAAGGACGGCAATGCCTCAGGTGACGATCATCGTTGAGTTCGAGACAGTCGAGGGGGCGGACGCGGATTTCACGCGGATCATGCTCGATCACGCGCAGCGCACGTTGAACGAGGAGAGCGGTTGCCTTCGGTTCGAGGTCGCCCGGCCGGTCGACTCGCAGGGCGAGCCGAGGGCGAACATGCTGGTTGTCAACGAACTGTATGCCGACCGGGCCGCCGTCGAGGCGCATCGCGCGAACCCGCGCATGGCGCTGCTTGGGGCGGCGATCAAACCGCTCGTCAAGTCGCGCCGTCTGATCGAAGCCCAGGCCATCCTGGCACCGCGCATCGACAACGGTATCCGGCCAGAAGACCTGAGCGCCGCAAACGACGATTGAATCGGGCGCCGCTAGTTTCCGGTCGAGCCTTTCGGCAGAGGCTTCCCGGGAATGGCGGTGGAAGTCACCGACACCGGATCGCTGGCGGGAAAAGTGTCCTCAAGCCCCGTCTCCAGCTCTTCCTCGAGTATCTTTTCGTCGTCCGGCCGGTCTTCGGGAGGCAGGACGTCCTTCGGCGGTTTTCTCGACCTGGGCATGGGGGGCATGATGCCACGTCCTGCCCATCGGCGAAACAACGATCTCGACGCAGGCCAAGCCGGCCGGCCATGATCTCGCGGCGCGCCTTGGCCACAAAGGGTGATGACCGCGGAGCGCCCGCCGAGCCTGGAACCGGGCGCCGTCAGCCTGCGGGGTCCCTCGCCGCATCCGACAGGAAGGCGAAGGCATAGTCCGAGAAGGAACGCCAGCACTCGACGCGGAACGTCTCTTTGGCCGTCCGCAGTAGCACGATCTCGATCTTGCCGAGTATGGTTCGCGAACAGGCTCCGACCGGAAACGCCGTCAAGGCGAGGTCCTGCGGACAGCCGGCGTTGAGCAAGGCCTCGGCGCCGCGGCCGGCGACCGAAAACGCGACGTTGCGATGGGAGACGTCGACCGCCGAATGCAGCTGCGAAACGCCGGCGCACGCAGCGAGCGGATCGTTGCCCTCCTCGTCGATGACCAGCCATTCGTCGGGACCGAGCCAGAGCGCCGTGCGTCCCCTCGCCGAGGCCGAAGTCTTCGGGCGATCAGGCAATCTCACGCCGAGGGCCTTCGACAGAGCCGCCACTGAAGCGGCGGGAGCGCGCAGCGAAATGCGCTCGGCCGGCGGCAGGACTTCTATGCGCGCCGCAGCGCTGGAATAGGCTCGACCTGCATGGGCGGAGCGGCGTTGGGTGGCAATTGGGGATGACGCTGCAGGCCTGGAAGGCCTGCGTCTCTTCGCACCCCCCTCTGTCCTGCCGGACATCTCCCCCTCATGGGGGGAGATTCGACCGGCCGCTTTGGTTTCGCCAACCGGCAACGACCTGGAAAGGTGAGCAGCAGCATCGACGCTGCCGATCTCCCCCCTTGAGGGGGAGATGTCCGGCAGGACAGAGGGGGGTGTCGTCAAGCTCCTGCGTCGCTGCCTTGCTTCGCCGGCCTTCTTCGTCGACTTAGCCATTGAGGCGCTCTCCCTTCTCGTCGAAGAACACCATGCCAGTCACCTCCACCTCGATCGTTCGGTCGGCCATCGGCACGTAGAGCGTTTCGCCCATGCGGTCCCGGCCGCCCGCGACCAGCGCGAGCGCGATCGAGCGGTCGCAATTCTCCGACCAGTAGCTCGATGTGACGTGCCCGATCATCTTCATCGGGATCGCCTGCTTTGGGTCCTCGACGATCTGCGCGCCTTCTTCGAGCACGGTCTTGGGATCTTTGGTCTTCAGCCCGACGAGTTGCCTGCGCCCCGGCGCAACGAGATCGGGCCGCTTCATGCCGCGGATGCCGACGAAATCGGTCTTCCTCTTGCCCACGGCCCAGTCCAGTCCCGCATCGTTGGGCGTGACCGTGCCGTCTGTGTCCTGGCCGACGATGATGTAGCCCTTTTCCGCCCGCAGTACGTGCATGGCCTCGGTGCCATAGGCGCAGGCGCCGTGCTTCTGGCCCTCCTCCCACAGCGCTTCCCAGACCGCCTGGCCGTAGTCGGCCGGGACGTTGACCTCGAAGCCGCGGTCGCCGGTGAAGGACATGCGGAAGAGCCGTATCGGCACGCCGCAGATCTTGCCCTCGCGCACCGACATGTGCGGCATGGCGGCATCCGACAGGTCGATGCCCTCAACCAGCGGCTCGATAATTTTCCGCGAGTTCGGCCCCTGCACGGCGATCACCGCCCATTGCTCAGAGATCGAGGTCAGCCAGACATTGAGATGGGGGAACTCGGTCTGGAGATAGTCCTCCATCATGTTCATGACGCGCGCCGCGCCGCCGGTGGTGGTCGTGACATGGAACCGATCCGGCGCAAGACGTCCGACCACGCCGTCGTCATAAATAAAGCCGTCCTCGCGCAGCATGATGCCGTACCGGCAGCGGCCGGACTCCAGCTTCTCCCACGGGTTGGTGTAGAGCAGTTCCATGAACTTCGCCGCATCGGGCCCGACCACCTCGATCTTGCCGAGGGTCGATGCGTCGAACAGGCCCGCCGTGCTGCGCACGGTAACGCATTCGCGATTCACCGCGGCGTGCATGTCCTCGCCGGCGCGCGGAAAATACCAGGCGCGCTTCCACTGGCCGACGTCCTCGAATACGGCGCCCTGCGCCTCGGCCCAGGGATGGATCGCCGTCTTGCGGGTCGGATCGAAGAGCGGGCCCCGCGCGTGGTTGACGATCGCGCCGAACGTGACCGGCGTGTAGGGCGCCCGGAAGGTGGTCAGCCCAACCTCCGGTATGCTGTTGCCGAGCGTTTCGGCGGCGATGGCGAGACCGTGCATGTTCGAGGTTTTGCCCTGGTCGGTCGCCATGCCGTTGGTGGTGAAGCGCTTGACATGCTCGATCGAACGCATGCCCTCGCGCACCGCCTGCCGGATGTCCTTGGCGGTGACGTCGTTCTGGAAATCGACGAAGGCCTTGGCCGTGTCATCAGCGCCGGCGCCTGGTCCAGAGCCCAGCATGCCGCCGGTCCACGCCTCGCCCGAATCGACCTTCGGCCCGAGGCTGCGGGACACCGTGCCCCCCGCCTCTTTGGCTGCCTTCTCGCCGGCCTTCAGGCCTTCGGCCACGGTCGCCGCCAGGTCGTCCGCACCGTTGCAGGCGCCGACCGACACGCAGTCCTGCGCATAGAGGCCAGGCAGGAAGCGTTTCGTGGCGTCGTCGAAGGCGACCTTGCCCCGCGACTGGGAGAAGAGATGCACCGAAGGCGTCCAGCCAGCCGACACCAGGATCGCATCGACCGGGATGTTGCGCTGCGCCCCGCCATTCTTGGGCTGCACCGTCATCGACGATACGCGCAGCTTGCCGCCCGCCTTCACCACGGCGCGGCCGGGGTTGATCTCGATGCCAATCGCCCTCGCCTCGTCCACGATCGGTCCGCTCGGGCTGTCGCGCAGATCGACGATGGCCGCGATGTTGACGCCGGCCTTCCTCAGGTCGACCGCAGCCGCGTAGGCAGAATCGTTGGCCGTGTAGACGCCGACATTGCGACCGACGGCAACTCCATAATGATTGAGGTAAGTCCGCGCGGCGGATGCCAGCATGACGCCGGGGCGGTCGTTGTCGGCAAACACCATGTGGCGTTCGATGGCGCCGGTCGCAAGGATGACGCGCTTGGCGCGCACCTGCCAAAGCCGTTCGCGCGGCTGCTCCCCGCCGGGACTGGCCAGATGGTCGGTGACGCGCTCGACCAGCCCGACCATGTTCTGGGCGTAGTAGCCGAAGGCCGTCGTGCGCGGCAGGATGCGGACGTTGTCCATTGCAGCGAGCCGAGCCGCCGCCGCCTGCGCCCAGGCCCATCCGTCCTCGCCGTCGATCCTTGCGCCCGCCTCGAAGCGCAGGGCGCCGCCGAACTCGGCCTGCTCATCGGCAAGGATTACCCGCACGCCGCTTTCGGCTGCCGCCAGCGCCGCCGCCAGGCCCGCCGCACCGCCGCCGAGCACAAGCACCTCGCAATGGGCGAAGCGCGAGGAGTAGTGATCCGGGTCCGGCTGGTCGGGCGCAACGCCGAGCCCGGCTGCCGATCGAATGCTCGGCTCATAAAAGCTCTTCCAGGCCGCCTTCGGCCACATGAAGGTCTTGTAGTAGAAGCCGGCGGAAAACAGCGGCGAGGCGATGTCGTTGACGGCGCCCACGTCGAAGGCAAGCGACGGCCAGCGGTTTTGCGAGCTGCTTTTCAGCCCGTCATAGATCTCCTGCACCGTAGCGCGGACGTTGGGCGTCTTGCGCGCCGCGTCGCGCTCGATGGTAACCAGCGCGTTGGGCTCCTCCGCGCCAGCCGACAGCACGCCGCGCGGACGGTGGTACTTGAACGAGCGCCCGACGAGGTGGACACCGTTGGCGAGCAGCGCCGAAGCCAGCGTGTCGCCGGCAAGGCCGGTAAAGGACTGGCCGTCGAAGGTGAAACGCGCGGTGCGCGCGGGGGTGAGGCGGCCGGCGTTGGGAAGGCGATGGGATTGGGTCATCGAGCGGCCCCGTGGATGTTGAGCGGCCGCTGCAATGCGCTAGCAGGTTTCATCACGCGTCCCCCTTCTTTGCAGCGCGCTTCCTGGCCGGCTTCTTGACGTTCAGCTGATCCGGCGGGCGATTCGCCCATGCGGCGGGTTCGCTGCCTGCAGCCATGATCTCGGGCTTCGGCTCGCCGGCCTTGTAGGTCATCACGAACTTGTCGCTGACCGTGTCCCGCACGGCGTTGAAGAAGCGCGCGCAGCCGTGGATGTGCCGCCAGCGCTCGTAGATTAGTCCCCTCGTGTTCGATCGGATGAAGAAGAACTTCTCGAAATCCTCGTCGCTGATCTCCGCAAGGTTCGTCGCGCGTGCGACATGCGCCTCGCCGGCGTTGCGGAATTCCAGCTCCGGGCGCTCTTCCTCGCAATAGGGGCAGCGGATGAGAAGCATTGGCGTGTCCTAGGATTCGACCAATCGCGCGCCGGTCAATGCGCGACGGCGGCCGCAGCCGCCTCGTCAATCAGTCTGCCGGTGCGGAACCGCTCCAGCGTGAAGGGCGCATTGATGGGATGCGGCTGGTCGGTGGCGATGGTGTGGGCGAAGACATGGCCGGAGCCCGGCGTCGCCTTGAAGCCGCCGGTGCCCCAGCCACAGTTGACGTAGAGGCCGGGCACGGGCGTCTTCGCAAGGATCGGCGAGCGGTCCGGCGTCACGTCGACGATGCCGCCCCACGAACGCAGCATCTTCATGCGCGTGAAAATCGGGAACATTTCGCAGATGGCGTCGAGCGTGTGGTTGATGATGTGGAGGCCGCCGGTCTGCGAATAGGACACGTACTGGTCGGTGCCCGCCCCGATCACCAACTCGCCCTTGTCGGATTGCGAGATGTACGCGTGGACTGTGTTCGACATGACCACGCAGGGGAACACCGGCTTGACCGGCTCGGACACCAGTGCCTGCAGCGGATAGGATTCCAGCGGCATTCTGACGTCCGCCATCTGCATGATGACGGAGGAGTGGCCGGCGGCAACGACGCCGATCTTCTTCGTACCGATGAAGCCCTTCGAGGTCTCGACGCCGGTGACGCGGCCATCGGGCCCCCGCCTGACGCCGGTGACCTCGCAGTTCTGGATTATGTGGACGCCGCGGTCGCTGGCGCCGCGCGCATAACCCCACGCGACGGCGTCGTGGCGCGCCGTGCCGCCGCGGCGCTGCAGCGTGGCGCCGACGACCGGGTAGCGGGCGTTCCTGGAGATGTTCAGCGGCGGGCAGAATTCCTGTGCCTGCTCGGGGGTGAGCCACTCATTGTCCACGCCGTTCAGCCGGTTGGCGTGAACGTGGCGCTTGAGCACCTGCACGTCGTGGACATTGTGCGCCAGCATCATGACGCCGCGCGCGGAATACATGACGTTGTAGTTGAGATCCTGGCTGAGCCCGTCCCAGAGTTTTACCGCGTGATCGTAGATCGCGGCGGATTCGTCATAGAGATAGTTCGAGCGGATGATGGTCGTGTTGCGGCCGGTGTTGCCGCCGCCCAGCCAGCCCTTCTCCAGCACGGCGACGTTGGTGACGCCATGCTCCTTGGCGAGGTAGTACGCGGTCGCCAGGCCGTGGCCGCCGGCGCCGACGATGACAACGTCGTACTCGGCCCGCGGCTCCGGAGAAGACCACTGCTCCTCCCAGCCCTTGTGGCCGCGCATGGCTTCACGCGCGATCGCAAATACCGAATATTTCCGCATGCAGTTGGATTGCCTCGCTGGATCGGCCGCCGCGTCAGACGTCGGATCGTGATGTACCACTAGCCAAAAGCCATTGTCACCCTTGCGCTGTTTGCGACGGGAGTTGCCGTTTTGCGCCGGTCTTGCTGTCGGCGGGGCCTACACGCTCAGCGCGTTTCGGGTGGCTGCCTCTCTGCCGATTTGCGACCACCGCTCCATCAGCCGGCGCGGGCCGGCGCAAATGCGGAGGAGCAAGAGAATGTTCGATCTCACCGACAAGACCGCGATCGTCACCGGCGCGAGCTCCGGCATCGGCCGGGCGGCGGCGAAACTTTTCGCGCACAGCGGCGCCGCTGTCGTGGTCGCGGCCCGGCGTGCCGACGAACTCGACAGACTCGTCGCGGAGATCGAGGCCGATGGCGGGACGGCGGCAGCACTCGCCGGCGATGTCAGAGACGAGGCCTACGCCAAGGCGCTGGTGGATCTGGCCGAGAAGAAACATGGCGGCCTCGACATCGCCTTGAACAACGCAGGCTGGACGGGCGAGATGGGCGAGACGGCGGCCGTTTCGCCGAAAGGCTGGAACGACACGATCGACACCAACCTGACCAGCTGCTTCCTTGCCGCGAAACACCAGATCCCCGCGATGCAGCGGCGCGGCCGCGGCTCCCTGATCTTCACCTCGACCTTCGTCGGCTATACAGTCGGCATGCCAGGCATGGCGGCCTATGCTGCTGCGAAAGCCGGGCTCATCGGGCTGACGCAGGTGCTGGCGGCAGAGTATGGACCGCATGGCATCCGCGTCAATGCACTGCTGCCCGGCGGCACCGATACGCCCGCCGCGACCTTCCGGACTGACGAGGAACGCGCCTTCGTCGAGGGGCTGCATGCCCTGAAGCGGATTGCGAGGCCCGCGGAAATCGCCGCCTCGGCGCTCTATCTCGCGTCCGACGCGTCGAGCTTCACGACGGGCACTGCGCTGCTCGCCGACGGGGGCGTCTCGATCAACCGCACGTGACGCCGGAGCGGGCTGGGTGGCTGCGACGGCGGCCGTTTCGTGCGACATCACGCTTGTGGGAATCCCCCGACCGCGATTCGCCGTCGCGCGGATCCGATGCTAAGGACCGCTCCATAGAGGACGTTGAATGAAAGTTGGCATCGACATGGGGGCGGCCAACGGCGGGGCCGCAGCCAAGCTCGATCTCGAGGAACTGCTGGCGACCCGCCTGTTGGTGCAGGGCAATTCCGGCTCCGGAAAGTCGCATTTGCTGCGGCGGCTGCTCGAACAGAGCGCGCCGTGGGTGCAGCAGTGCGTCATCGATCCGGAAGGCGATTTCGTCACGCTGGCCGACAAGTTCGGCCACCAGGTGGTCGACGCGCAGCGCACCGAGGCCGAGCTGACGCGAATCGCCGGTCGCGTGCGCCAGCACCGCGTCTCCGTCGTCCTCAATCTCGAAGGCCTCGACGCCGAGCAGCAGATGCGCGCGGCAGCCGCGTTCCTCGGCGGCATGTTCGACGCCGACCGTGAATATTGGTACCCGGTGCTTGTCGTGGTCGACGAGGCGCAGCTCTTCGCGCCAGCGGCAGCGGGCGAGGTCTCGGATGAGGCGAGGAAGGTTTCGCTCGGCGCCATGACCAACCTGATGTGCCGCGGCCGCAAGCGCGGGTTGGCCGGCGTCATCGCCACCCAGCGGCTCGCCAAGCTCGCCAAGAACGTCGCGGCCGAAGCATCCAACTTCCTGATGGGCCGCACGTTCCTCGACATCGACATGGCGCGCGCCGCCGACCTGCTGGGAATGGACAAGCGCCAGGCCGAACAGTTCCGCGATCTCGCGCGCGGCAAATTCGTCGCCCTGGGGCCAGCCTTGTCGCGCCGTCCGCTGCCGATAACCATCGGGACGGTCGAGACCTCGGCGCGCTCGACCAGCCCCAGGCTGACGCCGCTGCCCGAGGCGCCCGAGGACGCGCGCGATCTGATCTTCACGCCCGGCCCGGAGGAGCCGACACGACCAATCGTGCGCCGGCCTCCGCCTCCGCCGACGCCGACCGCCGACATCCTTGCGCAGCTCGCGCGGCCGATGCCCGCGCCGGAGCCGCCCGCGCAGCCGATGTTCGCCGTCATCGACGAGGCCGAGCGCGAAGCGGGCATCGAGACCGTGCTGCGCGAAATCCTCGACGACGCCGATGCGGCCTTCCGCACCGACGCGGTTCTCTATCAGGATTTTCTGGTCCGTTGCCGCATCCGGCGGGTGCCGGGCGAACCCCTGAACCTCTCGGCGTTTCGCCGTCGCATGGCTGTCGCCCGCGCCGGCGTCGAGCGGGGCGATGACGGCAACGAGACGTGGGCCACCGCGCTGACCCTGTCGGAAACCCTGCCGGACGACGTACAGGGCGTCTTCCTGCTGCTTGCGCGCGCCGCCATGAACCGCGAGGCGTGCCCGTCGGACGCCACGCTGGCGCGCACCTACGGCAGCCATTCGCCGCGCCGTGCGCGCCGACTCATCGCATATTATGAGGAGCGTGGCCTTCTCGTGCTGCGCACCGACTTCCACGGCAAGCGGGTTCTCGCCTTCCCCGATCTCGGCTGCGAGACGGCGCCGGGCGATCCTGACGCTCCCGACGACGTCGAGGCTGAGCGCGCCGCGGCCGAGTAGTCGGCCGCGCTGCTATGCAAACTTGCGCTGCGCATCGAGCGCGAGCCCGAGCCCGACGCTGCCGAACACGTCACCCTTGACCAGCCGCGCCCGCGGAAGGCGCCTGACGATGCCCTCCCGCACGGCGGGGATTCCGGTCGAACCCCCGGTCATGAACAGGGTGTCTATGTCAGTTTCCTTCAGTCCGGCATCAGCCAGCGTGCGCGTGACGGTCGCGTCGATCCGCTCCACCGCCGAGCCGATCGCGTCGTCGAGCATCTCGGCGGTGAGCGGCAGGTCGACGCGTTCGCCGGTCAGATCGAGGTCGAGTAGCGAACTTCCGCCTGCGGCAAGGTCGATCTTGGCGCGCTCGACGCGGCCCGCAAGCGCGTGGCCCTGCCGGTGCTGGACGATGTCGATCATGCGGTCGATCAGTTCCGGTCGCGCCGCGTCGTAGCGGATCTGCCTGAGGTCGGTCATCGACTTGTTGGAATAGAGCGAGTTGATGCGCTGCCATGTCGCCAGATCGAAGAAGTAGGACACCGGCAGGTTGCGCTTTCCGTCCTTGGTCGGCGTCATGTAGCCGAGTTCGGGCATGACGCGCGCCATGCTGAGCAGCCGGTCGAAATCCGTGCCGCCCAGGTGCACGCCCGTATTGGCGAGCACATCCGATCGGCGGTCGGCGCGCCGGCGCGCTTCGGGTGAAACGCGCACGATGGAGAAATCCGACGTGCCGCCGCCAATATCCGCGATCAGGGCGAGTTCCTCACGCTCCACGCCGTGCTCGTAGTCGAGCGCCGCCGCGATCGGCTCGAACTGGAACTCGATGTGCTTAAAGCCCTGCTCCCGCGCAGCCTTTTCCAGTTCGCCCTGGGCCTGCCTGTCCGCGGCCTCATCCTCGTCTACGAAATGCACTGGCCGCCCCAGCACGACCTTCTCGACATCTGCTTGCACGGCCTCATCGAGGCATGCCTTGAGATGCCCAAGCACCATGCCGATGATGTCGCTGAACGGGATAGATCGCGCCTTGACGCGCGTCTTCTCGTTGATGAGCGACGTTCCGAGCACGCTCTTGAGCGATCGCATCAGCCGCCCTTCCGAGTTCAGGGTGTAATCCTCGATGGCGCGTCGGCCGAAATAAGTATGACCGTCCTCGAAGTTGAAGAAGATGGCGCTGGGAATGGTCAGATGCGCGCCTTCGACGGGCGCAAGCCGCACTGCGCCGTTGTCGATCACGCCGACGGTCGAGTTCGACGTGCCGAAGTCGATGCCGCCAAAAGCCGGTTTCATGGTCGCGTCCAGTGATTGGGGAAAGTCTCGGGGAGCGGCGCGTTTAGGCGAAAGCATCGCGCCTGTCGACCCGGAAATCTCTTGCTGAGCGGCCGTTCGAGGCGCGCTCGTTAAGGTTAAGAATGAGTTTCGTTCGTCGGCAAGGGAAATCGGCGCTACCTGTTCGCTTTCGCATTTCGATTTTCCCTAGATCCCCATGCGTAAGATCATTCAATCACTTGTGACTTTTTTCTGCCGGCCCGTCGTGCTTGCCGGCGCCTTCGCCATCGTGATGGCGGGGCTATACGCTTTCGAGAAGATGGCCGCCCACATGCCCTTTGTGGCGATGGTCATCACGGCGATCTCCGCCGCTCTCTTCATCATCACTAGGAAGTTCTTCTTTTCCGCCTATTTCGGCATGGCGACCGTGTCGATCATCACCATCGCCTCCACGGTGAAGTATCGGATGAAGGGGTTCGATCTGCACGTCTTCGATTTCGGCTTCACCGGCGAAGATCCGGCAGCCATGAGATTCCTTCTGGAGGGTTACGCCTATCTGATCGTGCCGGTAATCGTGCTGGCGTTGCTCTCGGTGGCGTTCGTGACCATGATCGGCGTCTTCGAGCCGCGCAGCGCGACTGGCTGGCGAAAGCGGGCGTCGATGCTCCTCGCATCCTCCCTCGGCATCTACCTTGCCTATCCGCTCGACCCGATGGAGCCGCGCTATTTCCACTATCTCGGCGGCTTCAACGCAACCTCGTTCTTTGTCTCGACGCTCGACCTGCAGTACCAGTTCCGCCGCAGCGAATTCGCCGACCGGCTGAACAACGTGCCGCAGCAGCCTCCCTATGAAGACTCCGTCGAATGCGGAGATCCCGGAAACCGGCCCGACATCTTCATGGTGCTCAGCGAGAGCAACACCGATCCCAGGAACTTTCCCCAATTGCACACCGACGGCAGGTTCGACGACAGCTTCCTGTCGGACGACGGCTTGCTGCATCCGCTCCAGGTGGAAACGTTCGGGGGTGGAACCTGGGTGTCACAGATCTCCGTGATGTCCGGCCTGTCGAGCGTCGATTTCGGCGTCCAGGCGCCCTATCTCACCACGGTGCTCGAGGGGAAGGTTCGCGGGGCGCTGCCCGAGGTTCTTGCCAGATGCGGCTACCGGACCGTCTCACTCACCCCGGTGAAACGCAGCTTCGTGAACGAGGCTGCGTTCATGGAGTCCATCGGCTTCCAGACCATCCTCGACTATGACGACATCGGGGCCAGCGAGTACGCGCATCGCGACGACTTCTACTTCAAGGCCGCTGAAGCGTTCATCCGCGATCACAGGCGCAAGGGCGGCGGTCCGCTGTTGTTCACCCTGAAGACGATGTTCACGCACTCCCCCTATGTCGACTCGCTGCTGGCCAAGAACACGCTGTCGCCGATAAGCTTCGGGGGCGACGCCCCGACCGACGAGTACGTCAACCGGATGCTGGCCACGCAGCAGGATTTCCGGGACTATCTGGACGTCATCAGATCGCTCACCACGGAGCGTGGCTCCATCGTGCTCGAATACGGGGATCACCAGTCCTACGTTACCAAGAGCCTGGTCGACGAGGCTTATGGCGGCAATGCGCTCCAGGACCTTCGTTCGGCAGCCTACCGGACCTACTACACGGTCCATTCGTTCGGTTACGCGCTCGACATGGACACGTTCCCCAAGGACGAACTCGACATCGGATATCTCGGCGCGGTCCTGGTCAAGGCGGCGCGCTTGCCTACCTCGCCCATGTACAGGGATCTGATCGAACTCGGCGAGTATTGCCAAGGACGGTTCCACGATTGTGCGGACCGTGACGCAGTCGACCGGCACCTGCGCAAACGTGCGGATTCCGGTCTGCTCAACGTGTTTTGAGGCGTCCCTGGCAACACGTCCACGCGGCCGCGTCGCCACTCGACTTTCCACCGCGATCGGATATGGACAAGCAGCCCTGATTCTGATATCAGCCGCCTCCATTCGCGATGGTTGCCGTCGCGGAGGCAGCTGGGTGTTTCGCCACTGCCTGCTTGTGAAATTGGCCCAGTCGCCCCGGAATTCTGGATAACAGGAGCATACGTGCAGGTACTCGTCCGCGACAACAACGTCGACCAAGCGCTTCGCGCGCTCAAGAAGAAGATGCAGCGCGAAGGCATTTTCCGCGAAATGAAGATGCGCGGACATTACGAGAAGCCTTCCGAGAAGCGCGCCCGCGAGAAGGCGGAAGCCGTGCGCCGTGCGCGCAAGCTTGCCCGCAAGCGCGCCCAGCGTGAAGGCCTCCTGCCAGGCGCCCGTCCCGCGGCCGCTCAGCCTGCTCGGGCACCGCGCGCATAGCGCCAAGTTTTCGTCCTTTTCGGGATATAGCGACAGAGGTGGGGCGATTGCGAAATCGCCGCCACCTTTTTTGCTTTTTGGCTAAATCGGCCGCAAATTGGCCGACGACGAGGATTCGTGTCGCGTTGGGAGAAGTGCAGGACATGAGAGCAACCGCAGCCCAGTCGAAAATGACGGCGAGACACGCAAGCCTTGGCGTCATGCTCGCCGCGGCGACGATGCTGGCGGCCTGCCAGGCGAGTCCGGTCAGCGACCTGGCGACCGTCGACATCGCTCAATCCTCCGAGCAGAACATCTCGTCCTTGTCTGGGGTTGTCAGCCGCAATCCTCGCGACCCGGAGGCCTACAACGTACGCGGCTCCGCCTACGGGCGCGGCGGCAAGTACCGCGAAGCGCTCAAGGATTTCGACAAGGCGATCGAGCTCAATCCCAACTTCTATCAGGCCTACGCCAACCGCGCGCTCATTCATCGCTATCTCGGCGACCAGAAAAGTGCGCTGAGCGACTACGGCCGGGCGCTGCAGATCAATCCGAATTATGATACGGCCTATATCGGTCGCGGCGACCTCTACCGCCATGCCGGCCAGACCCAGCAGGCCTTCAACGACTTCCAGAAGGCCATCCAGCTCGATACGACCGACGGTCGCGCCTATCACCGCCGCGGCCTGATCTACCAGAGCCAGGGGCAGCACAAGTTCGCGATCGAGGATTTCTCGACGGCCATCTCCCTGTCCCCTGAATCGCCCGAGCCTTACAACGGCCGCGGCGTCTCTTACCTGGCGCTGAACCAGGAAGACAACGCTTTTGACGACTTCAACATGGCGGTCAAGCTGAACGACCGCCTGGCCGAGAGCTGGGCAAACCAGGCGCTGGTCTACGAACGTCGCGGCGACAAGGCGCGGGCCGCCAAGTCCTTCGCGCGGGCCGTGCAGCTCGACCCGAATTATCGGCCGGCGACCGACGGCTTGGCACGCACACGCGGCGCATAGGCTCTTCGCAAGAGCCTACGGCCTGCTCGATCGTGTTCTCCGCGCTCATCCCGCGGGGGAACCTGTTCCATCCGAAGGCGTGGGAGATCGGACGATGCTCGATCATTTCGGCTTTTGCGTAGCTGATCTGGCGGCCGCGCGACGCTTCTACGACGCGGCGATGAACGCGATCGGCCTTGCCGTCATCGACAACAGCGAGGCATCCTTCCTGGTCGTCCGCAGCGCCGACGAGCCCATCCCCTTCCTCTGGATCGGGACAGATCGGCCGCGCTTCTGGAGCACCGGTCACCGGACGTCTGCGAGCCCGATCCATGTGGCCTTCTCCGCACCCGACAAGGCGACCGTCGACGCCTTCTACAAGGCAGCGCTTGCCAATGGCGGCAAAGACAATGGCGCGCCCGGCCCGCGCGGTCCGGCCGAGATGAACTACTACGCCGCCTTCGTCCTCGATCCCGACGGGAACAACATCGAGGCCGGCTTCCGCGGCAAGTGATTGCGCCGGCACCCCATCCAGGCAGGTTTCCATCGCTTCCACCTTGAACTCAACCCCGCTTGAGGTTCTACAAGTCCTGCCCGTACTCGCGGGCTGAAGCCAGATTTTCGTTCGGTCTGCCTCGAGCAGGGGATTGGGGATGTCGGATACCACTACGGAACGAACGGATTGGCGCGCGCTGTGGGAGACGGGCGACCTCGCGCGCTTCTGCTTCGTCAGCCTCGGCATCCTGCTGCACGCCACCAACGAGACGATGGTTGCCACGGTCATGCCCGCGATGGTGGGCGAGATCTCCGGCGTCGAACTGGTCGGATGGTCACTGGCGATCTACGAACTGGGCGCGATCGTTGCCGGGGCAGCCGCTGGACGCCTGGTGTCGTATGTGCCGCTGCGCTCCAACATGGCCTTCGCGGCCGTCATCTACGCACTGGGCGCACTGATCTGCGCAACAGCGCCGTCGATGCCGGTATTCCTCGCCGGTCGCCTGGTCGAGGGATTGGGCGGCGGAGCGCTGGTGTCTCTAGCCTTCGTCTCCGTCGAGAGGCTGTTTCCGCCAAGGATCTGGCCGCAGCTTTTCGGCATCATGTCGGCCGTCTGGGGCGTGGCGGCGTTCAGCGGGCCGTTGCTGGGGGCAGTGCTGACGGAGGCGCTTTCCTGGCGCTGGGCTTTCGGCATCTTCACCGGAGGCGGCGCTGCGATGGCTTTGGCTAGCTACATCGTACTGAATGCGCCTGCCGCGACCACCCGCAGGAGCGAAGCGGCATCGCTGCCGCCCTTCCCATATGCCGTCCTGGCAGTGCTGGCGTGCAGCATCGTGCTGATCGCCGTGGCGGGCGTGGACATCCAGCCGGTGCGCTCGTCGCTGCTGGTCGCCGCGGGCCTTCTGGGGCTGGCGGCTTTCTTCGCTATAGACGCACGCAACCCGGGGTCGCGGCTGTTTCCGTCGCGCCTCTTCGACTGGCGCACGCCGCTTGGCGCAGGCATGACCATGGTCGCGGCGCTTTCGGTCGCCACCTGCTCATTCACGGTGTACGGGCCGCTTCTTCTCACGACGCTGCACGACGTGCCCATCCTCACCACCGGCTACATCATCGCGGCGGAATCCATCTCCTGGTCGATCATGTCGATCATCGTCGCCAATGCGCCTCCGCATCGCGAACGCGCCATCATCGTCACCGGGGCGCTGATGATCGCCGGAGGCGTCGCCGGCTTCGCCTATTCGGTCCCCGCCGGCGCGACCTGGCTGGTGCTGGCCTGCGCCGTGCTTCAGGGCGGCGGTTTCGGCATAGCCTGGCCCTTCGTCACCCGCCTCATCGTCGCCGCTGCGAAGGAGGAAGAACGCACCATCGCCTCCTCCGCGGTGCCTACGATGCAGCGCATCGGCTATGCGATCGGGGCCGCCGTCACCGGCATCATCGCGAATGTCATGGGCTTCGGCAGTGGATTGAGCCGGGAAACGGCCGCTCCCGTCGCCACCTGGGTCTTCCTGGCCTTCGTGCCGCTGGCGCTCGTTGGCTGCGTGGCGGCCGTGCGCATCGCCGCCGGCATGCGTGTGAATAGAGCCCTGCCCGGCTGAGAGTTCCCCGGCAGGGTCGCAGGCCTTTCCCGACAGTCGCACCCGCTCGATCCTGGGCGTCTTTGTAACGAACCGACACTCCCGGTGATGGAACCATCCCTCGCCTGCAAGCTTTTCTCCCCCAATCGGGGACGCGAGGGAGGCCGAAAAGGAGTTTGTGATGAGAACATTGATTGCCACACTGGCGGCCGCAATGGCTTTTTCAACGGTTCCCCTGGTCGGAAACGCTGCGAGCGGCGTCGAAGTCGGCTGGCTTGACTGCGTTGCCGAGGGCGGTGTCGGCTTTGTCCTCGGCTCGACCAAGGAAGTGCGCTGCACCTACACGCCGGCCGACAAGAGCCTGCCCCCTGAGACGTATGGCGGCTCGATCAGCAAGTTCGGCGTGGATGTCGGCGTGACCGGCGCCACCGTCATGCAGTGGGCCGTGGTCGCCGCCAAGGCGGACGCCTACCAGCCCGGCTCTCTCGAAGGCAACTATGTCGGCGTCACCGGCGAAGCGACAGTCGCTGCCGGCGTCGGCGCCAACGCACTGGTCGGCGGCTCCGGAAAGGGTTTCACCCTTCAGCCGGTAAGCACCACGCAGCAGGCCGGACTGAACTTCGCGCTCGGTGTCGCCAATTTCGAGCTGCGCAAGACCGCCGGCTGACTCTTGTACTGAAAGCAAAAGCCCGGCGCGAGGCCGGGCTTTTGTTGTTAATACGCTGGCGATGGATCAGTGATCCATGGCCTTGACGATCTCTTCGGTCATCTTCTTGGCGTCGCCGAGCAGCATCATCGTGCCGTCCTTGTAGAACAGCGTGTTGTCGATGCCGGCGTAGCCGGAGCCCAGGCTGCGCTTGACGAAGAGGCAGGTGCGCGCCTTGTCGACGTCGAGGATCGGCATGCCGTAGATCGGCGAGGCCTTGTCGTCGCGCGCCGACGGGTTGGTGACGTCGTTGGCGCCGATGACATAGGCGACGTCGGCCTGCGCGAACTCGGAGTTGATGTCCTCCAGCTCGAACACCTCGTCGTAGGGAACGTTGGCTTCCGCCAGCAGCACGTTCATGTGTCCAGGCATGCGGCCGGCGACGGGGTGAATGGCGTATTTCACCTCGACGCCGTTGGCCTTCAGCTTGTCGGCCATCTCGCGCAGTGCATGCTGGGCCTGCGCCACCGCCATGCCGTAGCCCGGCACGATGATGACCTTCTGGGCATTCATCATCAGGTAGGCCGCGTCGTCGGCAGCGCCGGTCTTGACCGTGCGCTGGATGCCGTCGTCGGCTGCTGCAGCCGTCTCACCGCCGAAGCCGCCGAGAATGACCGAGATGAACGAGCGGTTCATGCCCTTGCACATGATGTAGCTGAGGATCGCGCCCGACGAGCCGACCAGCGCGCCGGTGATGATCAGCGCCAGGTTGCCGAGCGTGAAGCCGAGTGCGGCCGCCGCCCAGCCCGAATAGGAGTTGAGCATCGAGACGACGACCGGCATGTCGGCGCCGCCGATCGGGATGATGAGCAGCACGCCCAGCACCAGCGACGCGACGACGATCAGCCAGAAGATCGTGTAGCTCTCGGTTGTGACCAAGAGCACGATCAGCGCCACCAGCGCCGCGCCGAGCGCGATGTTGATGAGATGGCGGGCCGGAAGCATGATCGGCTTGCCCGACATGCGGCCGTCGAGTTTGAGGAAGGCGATGACCGAGCCGGTGAAGGTGATCGCGCCGATGGCGACGCCAAGGCTCATCTCCACCAGCGCCTGGCTATGGATGTCTCCGATCGTACCGATGCCGAAGCTCTCCGGCGCATACATGGCGGCAGCCGCCACCATCACGGCGGCAAGGCCGACGAGGCTGTGGAAGGCGGCGACCAGCTGCGGCATCGACGTCATGGCGATGCGCCGCGCGGTGACGGCTCCGACCGCGCCGCCGACGGCCAGACCAAGCACGATCAGCCCGAATCCGCCGACCGACGGAACGGCGAGCGCCAAGGTGGTGACGATGGCGATACCCATGCCGACCATGCCGTAGGTGTTGCCCTGACGGCTGGTCGTCGGGTGCGACAGGCCCCGCAGCGCCAGGATGAACAGGATGCCGGAGACGAGATAGAGGAAGGAAGCGAGATTCGCGTTCATCGTGTGGCGCTCACTTCTCTTTCTTCTTGTACATGGCGAGCATGCGCTGGGTGACCAGGAAGCCGCCGAAGATGTTCACCGAGGCGAGCACCAGCGCGATGAAGCCGAAGCCCGTGGCGAGGCCAGAGGCCGAGATGCCGACCGCCAGCAGCGCGCCGACGACGATGACCGAGGAAATGGCGTTGGTGACGGCCATCAGCGGCGTGTGGAGCGCCGGCGTCACCGACCAGACCACGTAGTAGCCGACAAAGATCGCCAGCACGAAGATGGCGAAGCGGAAGACGAAGGGATCGATCGCGCCGCCAGAGACGGCATGCGCCACGCCGCCCGCGGCGTCGGCAGCCCCTGGCCCGAGATTTTCGGCAGCCGCGCGCACGGCGGCCACGGCGTTCTCAAGCTGGTCGAGCGTCTGCTCGAGAGCACTTTTTTCCATCACGCACCCCCCTTCGACTTGACGGCGGCACTTGCCGCCTTCGCCGCGGCTTTCCTGGGTTTTGCCTTCGGCGCGGCGTCAACGCCGGGCTCGCTGGCGGGCACAGCCGGCGTCTCGGCCGCAGGTATGGCGCCGGCAAAATTCGGATGCACCACCTTGCCGCCATCGGTCAGCATGGTGGCCCTAACCAGTTCGTCGTCGCGGTTGATCGCGAGTTGTTTCGATGCCTTGTCCACCATCGTCTCGAGGAAGGCGTAGAGGTTCTTCGCGTAGAGCAGCGACGCCGACGCCGCGACGCGGCCGGCAACGTTGAGGTGTCCGACGATCTTGACGCCGTTCGCCGTGGTGACGACCTGGCCGGGGACAGCGCCCTCGACGTTGCCGCCACGCTCCACCGCGAGATCGATGAGCACCGAACCGGGCTTCATCGAAGCGACCATGGCGGACGACACCAGGCGCGGCGCTGGCCGGCCCGGGATCAGCGCCGTGGTGATGACGATGTCCTGCTTGGCGATGTGCTCGGCCGTCAGGGCCGCCTGCTTCGCCTGGTATTCCTTCGACATTTCCTTGGCGTAGCCGCCGGCAGTCTCGGCCTGCTTGAACTCTTCGTCCTCCACCGCGATGAACTTCGCGCCGAGCGAGGCGACCTGCTCCTTGGCGGCGGGGCGCACGTCCGTCGCGGTGACCACCGCGCCGAGCCGGCGCGCGGTGGCGATCGCCTGCAGTCCGGCAACGCCGACGCCCATGATGAAGATCTTCGCCGCCGGCACCGTGCCGGCCGCCGTCATCATCATCGGCAGCGCGCGGTCGTATTCGGCCGCGCCGTCGATGACGGCCTGGTAGCCGGCGAGGTTGGCCTGCGAGGACAAGACGTCCATGACCTGGGCGCGGGTGATGCGCGGCATGAACTCCATGGCGAAGGCGGTGACGCCTGCCTTTGCCATCGCGGCGACCGCCGCGTCGTTGCCATAGGGGTCCATGATGGCGATGACCGCAGCGCCGGACTTGTAGCCCTTGAGCTCCGCCTCGCTCGGCCGGCGCACCTTGAGCACGACGTCCGCGTTGCCGGCATCCCTGGCGCTGCCGATCGCCGCGCCGTTGGCGGCGTAGTCGGCGTCCAAAATGCGCGAGCCCAGACCAGCGCCCGCCTCGACGATCACGTCGAAACCAAGCCCGATCAGCCGTTTCACGGTCTCCGGCGACGCCGCTACGCGCGGTTCACCGGCGTCGAGTTCTCGAGGTATGAAAATTACTTGTCCCACCGCTTGTCCCTCCGGTTGGAACGCGTCCTCGAACTGCGGTCGATACCGCGCGCCGAGGAATCAATCCGTAAAAATGAAATAAGGACGATCAGGTAATGTGCGTCGGCACGTCACGCAGCAGATATCCGCCTACGGCGCAGACGATGATGAACAGAATCGTCGCAGAAAAGAAGCCGGCGCTGGTGAAAAAACCGAACGCCATGGCGATCATCAGCGCCACGCAGAACAGGGAACCGTATTTGGCGAGTGCGATGAACCGCTGATAGGTTTTGTCGTGCTCGGCGTAGTCCATCTGGGCGCCCAGTTCGACCGGTCCGGTCGGCGAATGATCAGCCATGGCAAAACCCCTTCCTCTCGCTGTGAAGCGCTGATAGCGAAAAGGATGATTGAGGGCAATGGGATGATTGACGCAGCGTCGTACGAAACAATGCACGTTTCCGCAAGGCACAGGTGTGTTTTGTGCAGAGCGGAAACTTGTTAGGATCGGCCACCGACACGGAGCGGCGGCGAGGCTATGGCCGAGCAGCAGGAAAGGATGTCCCTCGAGCAGTTCTTCGAATGGCAGCAACGCCAGGAGAGGAACTACGAACTGGTCGACGGCGTGCCGGTGCTCACGGTGAAGGCAATGACTGGTGCCTCGGTGCGCCACGATACCGTCACGGTCAATGCGATTCTTGCCCTCGGAAATCGGTTGCGCGGCGGCCCTTGCCGTCCGCGGACCTCGGATCAGTCGGTGATAACTTTTCGAGGCACGCGGCGACCGGATATCTCGATCGAGTGCGGCAAGCCGGACGATCGGTCGATGGCGACCGATGAGCCGCGCTTGATCATCGAGATCCTCTCGCCATCGACCACGCGATACGATCGCTTTCAGAAGCTGGAGGAGTACAAGCTTCTCGATGCGGTGAAAGTCATACTGCTCGTCGACACCGAGGCGCCGCGCGTCACTGTTTGGAGGCGCGGCCGCGACGGCTGGGGCAACGTTGAAATAGCCGGCCTCGACCAGACGATCGATGTCCCCGAGATCGGCTGCGCGCTGCCCCTTGCAGAGCTGTTCGACGGCTTGAGGTTTGCCGCTGCGCCGGGGTCGAACGACGCGTCGATCAGCGCATCCTTAATCGGAGGCGCATGATCCCGTTTCCGATGCCGGCCTATGCCAGCCAGCGCTTCCGTCGCTTGTAGTGCTTTACGTCCCTGAACGACTTGCGCCCCTCGCCGCCGACGCCGAGATAAAACTCCTTCACGTCTTCGTTCTCGCGCAGCGATGAGGCTTCGCCGTCGAGCACGATGCGGCCGGACTCCAGGATGTATCCGTACTTGGCGTAGCGCAGCGCGACATTCGTGTTCTGCTCGGCCAGCAGGAAGGACACGCCCTGCTCCTCGTTGAGCTTCTTCACGATCTCGAAGATCTCTTCGACAAGTTGCGGCGCCAGCCCCATCGACGGCTCGTCGAGCAGGATCATCCTTGGGCGCGACATCAGTGCCCGGCCGATCGCCGTCATCTGCTGCTCGCCGCCGGAGGTGTATCCGGCCTGGCTCGCACGCCGCACCTTGAGCCGAGGAAAATACTCGTAGACAAGCTCGAGGTCGGCGCGGATCGCAGCATTGCCGTCGCGCCGAGTGAAGGCCCCGGTCATCAGGTTGTCCTCGACCGAAAGGTGGCCGAAACAGTGCCGACCTTCCATGACCTGGATGCAGCCGCGCCGGACGAGTTCGTTGGGCGACAGGGCCTGCACCTCTGCATCCTCGAACACGATCGTGCCCTTGGTCACCTCGCCGCGCTCGGCGCGCAGGAGGTTGGAGATCGCCTTCAGCGTCGTCGTCTTGCCGGCGCCGTTGGCTCCAAGCAGCGCCGTGATTCCGCCGCGCGGAACGCTGAGCGACACGCCCTTCAGCACGAGGATGACGTGGTCGTAGATCACCTCGATGTTGTTCACCGAGAGGATCGGGCTGGCGGGGGCAGGCTGCGGGACGGCGGTCATTGCGGGCTCCGGAGTTCCCCTCCCCCTGAGGGGAGGGTGGACAATCGCCGAAGGCGATTGGACGGGTGGGGTCCGAACGGCAGTGCTCGAGGTTATCTTTGCGCCGCGTTCGTCATTGGCCTACCCCACCCGCCTTCGCTTCGCTCGGCACCCTCCCCCTCGAGGGGGAGGGATGCTCGCGTTACATCTTGCACTCGGTGCTCATCGGCCAAGGCTGGTTGGCGTCGGCATATTCCTTGGCCTTCTCGGCCACCAGCCCGTCGATCTCCGCCCGGTCGGCCTGCAGAAGCTCCGATGCTTTCACGAACTTTGCGCCATCCCACTCCAGCATCCAGGCGCCCGAGTGGCCCGTATGGTTCGAACAGTTCGTCGAAAACGGCGGGATCATTCCGTCGAGCCCGAGTTCCTTGATCTTCGCTTCATCGAATTTCAGGTTCTCCAGGCCCCACCGCAATTGCTCTTTGTCGATCACCTTGGAGTCGAACTGCGCCTGCGCCGCCTTCACGCCCTCGGCCAGCATCGCCGAGATCAGCACGCCACGTTGATAGAAGACCCAGTCGAACTCACCCTCGCCCTGGTTGATCTGCGACTTGCCGGCATCCACGACCAGCTTCTTGATGTCCTTCATCACCGGTGCATCGTTATTCGGCAGGCTCCATGACAACGTGCGATAGCCTTTGCCGGCCTCTCCGACCAGCTTCAGGTCCGGGTCGAGCCCAGCCCACCAGATGCCCACGAACTGGTTCATCGGGTACTTGGTCTTCACGGCTTCGGTGATGGCGCCGGCGTTCATTGCACCCCAGCCCCACATCAGCACGAAATCGGGCCGCTCGCGCCTGATCTGCAGCCACTGCGCGGACTGGTTCTGCATCTCCTTCAGCCCGACCGGTATCAGCAGAAGCGTGAAGCCGTGCTTGGCAGCAAGCGTTTCAAGCAGCGGGATCGGCTCCTTGCCATAGGGATGATCAAGGTGCAGGAGCGCGATCTTCTTGCCTTTCAAGCCATCCAGATTGCCGCCGGAAATGTTCTGCAGGATCATCGAAGCGCCATCCCAGTAGGAGGCAGGCGGATTGAACGCCCACTGGAAGGTCTTGCCGTCCTGCATGGCGGAGAACCCGTATCCGGGCGCCAGCACCGGCATCTTGTCGACGTTCGACTTCGGCAGCACCTGCAGCGTGATGCCGGTCGACCATGGCTGGGTGACAATCGCCCCCTCGGCCTTGGTCTTCTCGTAGCACTCGACGCCCTTTTCGGTGTTGTAGCCCGTCTCACACTCCTGATAATCCAGCTTGACGCCATTGGCGCCGCCGTCGCGCTCGTTGAGCATCAGCATGTAGTCCCGCTGACCATTCATCAGCGGGATGCCGGTAGCCGCGAACGGCCCGGTCCGGTACGACAAGTTTGGCAGCAGCACGGAATCTTCTGCGAAAGACGGCGCCGCCATTGCGACACCGGCCGCCAACGCCGCGACCGCAATTGCCAGTTTCCCAATTGTCTTCATTTCGGCTCCTCCACTTTGGTCTTGGTTCGGCGAACGACCCCGCCCGCCATCGACCGCCAAACGATCGAATTCTCCTCTCAGTGCGGGAACGGCCACATGATCAGCTTCTCCCGGATGATGGCCCAGAACCGGGCCAGCCCGTGCGGCTCCACGATCAGGAACAGGATGATGAGGCCCCCGATGATCATGACGTTGAGGTGCTCCACCGTCGCCGACGAGATCGGCAGGCCGAGCGCGGCGGGCAGCGTGCCTATGATGACCGGCAGCGCCACGATCAGGATGGCGCCGAGATAGTTGCCGAGGATCGACCCCAGGCCGCCGATGATGGCGATGAAGAGGACGCGGAACGACAGCGGTATGTCGAACAGGTTCGGCTCCGCCGCGCCGCGCCACAGGAAGACGAACAGCGCGCCCGCAATGCCGACGATGTAGGACGACACCGCAAACGCTGAGAGCTTCGCCTTCATCAGGTTGATGCCGACCAACTCGGCCGCGATGTCCATGTCGCGCACCGCCTTCCAGATGCGGCCGATGCGTCCGCGCGTGATGTTGATGGCCATCCAGGTGACGACGGCAACCACCCCCAGCACGAAGTAGTACTGCGTGAGCGCCGTGGCGTTTGGTCCGGCGACGGTGATCCCGAACATGTTGATGTTGGGCACCTGGATCGCGCCCGAGGACGAGTAGTTGTAGAGCCAAGCCCACTTCTCGAAGAGCCATACCAGGAAGAACTGCGCCGCGAGCGTGGCGATCGCCAGGTAGAAGCCCTTGATGCGCAGCGACGGCAGCCCGAAGGCGACGCCGACCGCGGCCGAGAAGAACCCGGACAGCGCGATCGCGACCAGCAGATTGAGCTCGGGAAAGATCGTGATCAGCTTGTAGCAGGCGTAGGCCCCGACGCCCATGAATGCGCCGGTGCCGAGCGACAGCTGACCCGCATAGCCGGTGAGGATGTTCAGCCCGAGCGCGGCCAGCGCGTAGATCAGCACCGGGATGAGGAGCGCATTGAAGGCGAAGTCGCTCGCAGTCGCCGGAATGATTGCGAAGGCAAAGACCAGGATGACAGCAAGCAGCCATGCATCCTGCTTGACCGGAAACAGGGCATGGTCGGCATAGTAGGAAGTCTTGAACTGGCCGGCGGTGCGGTAGAGCATCTATGGCCTCCAGGCGCCAGCATCGGCCGGGGCGGGAATGTCGCGCAAACAGGCCATCACACCCTCTCGATGATCCGCTCGCCGAACAGTCCCTGCGGCCGGAACAGCAGCACGATCAGGGCGAACACAAAGGCGAACCAGGTTTCCGTGTTGCCGCCGAGCAGCGGCTGGCCCCAGTAGATCTCGAAGAGCTTTTCGAGGATCCCGATGGCAAGTCCGCCGATGATGGCGCCGAGGACCGATTCCAGCCCGCCGAGCATCAGCACGGGCAGCGCCTTGTAGGCGATCACCTCCAGCGCGAATGATACGCCGGCGCGCGCGCCCCAGACGATCCCGGTTGCCAGCGCAATGACGCCCGCGATGAACCAGACAAGCACCCAGATCGTCGAGAGCGATATGCCCACCGACAGCGCCGCCTGGTGGTCGTCGCCGAGAGCACGGATGGCGCGGCCGAGGCGCGACTTGTTGAGGAAGACGAGCAGCACCGCGACCAGCACCACCGCACCGATGACGGCGGTCAGATCCTTCTGCTCGATCGACACGAAGCCGCCGAAGGGCTCGAACTCGAAGCTGCCGGTCGGGATGAACAGCTGCTCGGTGATCATCACCTTGTTCTCGCCGCCGAAGATCAGCTCGCCGAAGCCGATTAGGAACAGCGTGATGCCGATCGTGGCCATGAACAGGATGATGTCGGGCTGGTTGACGAGCGGCCGCAGCACCACGCGCTCGATGGCGACGGCGAGGCAGAACATGACGACCAGCGTCAGCGGCACGGCCAGCAGCGCCGGCACCCCCTTCTCATGCAGGCCGACCAGCGTCAGCGCCGCGAAGACGACCATGATCCCTTGCGCGAAGTTGAAGATGCGCGAAGACTTGTAGATCAGCACGAAGCCGAGCGCGATCAGCGCATAGAGCACCCCCGACACCAGCCCCTCCCACAGCACCTGGAGCAAGAAATCCGGCGCCGCGAACATGTCCGCGAAGGGTTTTATGAGGATGGAATTCAGGAAATCCATGTGGCCCCCTCACCCCGCCAGCTGCGGGAACAGACCGAGCAGGCCGATGAAGATCAGGTAGAACGCCACGATGTAGTTCAAGAGCCGCGGCATGATCAGGATCAGCACGCCGGCAATCAGCGAGATCAGCGGGGTGAGTGCGATACCGGCGACGACCATTCGATCTCTCCTAATGCGCGACGCCGAGATAGGCATCGATGACCTGCTGGTTGGACTTCACGGCGTCGGGCACGCCGTCCGCGATCTTCTTGCCGTAGTCGAGCACGACGACCCGGTCGGACAGGTCCATGACGACACCCATGTCGTGTTCGATGAGCGCGATCGTGGTGCCGCGCTGGCGGTTCACGTCGAGGATGAAGCGGCTCATGTCCTCCTTCTCCTCGAGGTTCATGCCGGCCATCGGCTCGTCCAGCAGCAGCAGCGACGGCTCCATCGCGAGCGCACGTCCGAGTTCGACGCGCTTCTGCAGGCCATAGGGCAGCTTGCCGACGGGCGTGCGCCTGATGTGCTGGATCTCCAGGAAGTCGATGATCTCCTCGACCGCTTCGCGATGCTCGATTTCCTCGCGCAGCGCCGGACCGTGCCAGAACATCTGCCAGAACAGCGTGCGGTGCATGTGGACCGAGCGCCCGGCCATGATGTTGTCGAGCGTCGACATGCCTTTGAACAGGGCGACGTTCTGGAAGGTACGCGCGATGCCCTGCCGCACCGCATGATGCGGCTTCATCGCCCGCCGCTCCTCGCCGCGAAAGACGATCGTGCCCTCCTGCGGCGTGTAGAATCCGTTGATCACGTTGAGCATCGACGTCTTGCCGGCGCCGTTCGGGCCGATGATGGCGCGGATCTCGCCCTTGCGCACGTCGAACGAGATGTCGGTGATGGCCTTCACGCCGCCGAAGCGCAGCGACACGTTCTTCACTTCCATGAGGACGTCGCCGGGCCGGATGCCGTCGTCTGGAACTGAGACCATGGCGGGCGCGACGCGCATGTTCACTCGGCAGCCTCCCGCATCACGGTCTCGGTCGGATGCACCTTGGCGTCGACGATGCGGACGGTCGCGCGGACGAGGCCCTTGCGGCCGTCCTCGAAGGTCATCTCCGTCTCGATGTACTGCTTGTCAGAGCCGTCATAGAGGGCTTCGATGAGCGGCCCGTAGCGGTCGGCCACGAAGGCGCGGCGCACCTTCATGGTGCGCGTAAGCTCGCCATCGTCGGCGTCGAGCTCCTTGTGGAGGATGAGGAACCGCCTGATCTGGCCACCCGCCATCATCGGCTCCCGCGCCAGCCGGCGGTTGGTCTCGTCCACATGGGCGGAAACGATGTCGTAGACCTGCGGCAGCGCGGCGAGTTCCTGATAGGACGCGTAGGCGATGTTGTTGCGCTCGGCCCAGTTGCCGACGGCGGTCATGTCGATGTTGATGAAGGCGGCGCAGAAGTCGCGTCCGTGTCCGAACGCCACTGCTTCCTTGATGTTGGGGAAGAATTTCAACGCATTCTCGATGTATTTCGGCGCGAACAGCGCCCCGTCCCGGAGCTTGCCGACGTCCTTGGCGCGGTCGATGATCCGAAGCTGCCCGTCCTTCTCGAAAAAGCCGGCGTCACCCGTCTTCACGAAGCCCTCGGGCGTCATCACCTCGGCGGTCTGCTCGTCCTGCTTGAAATAGCCCGCGAACTGGCCCGGCGACCGGAACAGCACCTCGCCGTTCTCCGCGATGCGGATGTCGACGTTGGGCGCAGCCGGGCCGACCGTATCGGACCGCACCGCGCCGTCCTTCTGGCAGGTCACGTAGAGGAACGCCTCCGTTTGCCCGTACAGTTGCTTGAGATTGATCCCGAGCGAGCGGAAGAAGGAGAACAGGTCCTCGCCGATCGCCTCGCCGGCGGTGTAGGCGACGCGGATGTTCGACAGCCCGAGCACGTTCTTCAGCGGACCGTAGATCATGAAGTCGCCGAGCGCGTAGGCCAGTCGTCCGCTAAGCGGAACCGGACGTTTTTCCAGGATCGCCTCGCCATATTTGCGGGCAACGCCGATGAAGTGCCTGAACAGCCTCTGCTTCAGCCAGCCGGCGTCCTCCATGCGGATCGTGACGCTGGTGAGCAGCCCTTCGAACACGCGCGGCGGCGCGAAATAGAAGGTAGGGGCGATCTCGCGCAGATCCTGCGGCACGGTGGCGCCGCTCTCGGGACAGTTCATGCAGAAACCGGAGACGTAGGCCTGCGCATAGTTGAGGTAGTGGTCACCAACCCAGGCGAGCGGCAGGTAGGCGAGCACGCTGTCCTTCTCGGTCAGCCCGTCGAACGCGGCGGTGTCCAGCGCCGCCTGCACCGCGCCCCAGGCGCGGACCATGACGCCCTTCGAGCGGCCGGTGGTTCCCGAGGTGTAGAGCATCACCGAGATGTCGTCGCCGCTCGCCTCGCGGACACCCATTTCCCATCGTGCGGCAAGGGCTTGGTCGGTCGCCATCAGGGCTTCGCCGCGCGCCCGGACGTCGGCGTATGAGGTCAGTCCCACCGGGTCATAGCCGGCAAGGCCGCGCGGCTCGTCGTAGATGATCTCGGCAAGCGCCGGAATCTTCTCGGAGAACGACCTGATCTTGTCGACCTGTTCCTGGTCCTGAACGACCGCAAAGCGGACGCTGGCGTGGTCCAGCACATACGCCATTTCCTCGGCCACCGCGTCGGCATAGACGGGAACCGGCACGGCGCCGATGGACTGCGCGGCAGCGAAGGTCCAGTAGAGACGCGGGCGGTTGGCGCCGACGATGGCGATCTGTTCGCCGCGCTTCAGCCCCATCGCCTGGAGTCCCACTGCCAGGGACCGGACCTCGCAGAGCTGGTCGGCCCATGTCCAGCTCTGCCAGATGCCGTAGTCCTTGTGGCGCATGGCCGGCAGGTCGGCGAACCTGGCCGCATTCAGCAGGAGGTATTTGGGAAACGTGTCCAATGTCATGCCGGCGGCAGTCGCCGTCGCAGCCATGATCACACTCCTCCCCAGGCGACAGTCGGCGAGGCGTTCGCGCAGGCTCCGGCTACGCTCACTCGCGAGCGTCGAGGCCCGCGCTCAGGCACCGAAGTCCGGCGGCCACTTGCGGCCGCCGTGCATGGTCCGGCACTGCAGAAACCTCGCGGTTCCACCACGCACGCCTCCCTGCTGCCCCCGTTCCTCTTCGGGGCCGGGCTCCCCTCGTCGTGGGAACCTCGGTAGTGACGCAAGACTATTCTTAATTCCTGCCGACGATCAACACGCACCTTGACAGACAAGGCGGCGCATTGTGATGTGTGCTGCGGGCGCGTGTTTCCTTTATCGGAGACGCGCCCGTTTCTCGTTGCCTGTTCGCGCAGGCCTCAGCTTTCGTAGCGGGTCAGGCCTTCGAGATCGAGCACCACGATCCGGCCGTGCGACACCTCGACCATGCCTTGCGCCTGCAGCGCCTGCAGGCTCTTGTTCACGATCTGGCGCGAGACGCCGGCGAGCAGGCCGAGTTCCTCCTGGGTGATCTCCAGGTGCCCAGCCATGTCGGGTGAAAGGAAGGGATTGAAGAACCAGGACAGGCTGCGCGCCACCCGGTCCTGGGGCTTCAGGATGCGGTCGAACTCGATCGTGCCGATGAACTGTCCCATCCGCTCGTTGAGGTGGCGGACCAGGAACCGGTTGAAGGCAAGGCTGTTCTCGGAGAGCCAGTCGAACGTCGTCTTGTTGAGCATCGCAAGCCGAGTGTCGCGGATCGCCACCACGTCGTATTTGCGCGGCTCGCCCTTGAGCACCGAGCCCTCGCCGAACCATGACCCCGCCCCAGCCCCGGCGAATGTCATCGCCTTTCCGGCGCGCGAGATGACGCTGATCTTGATCAGGCCGCTGATCACGCCCGTCCAGTGGTCCAGCCGGTCGCCGCGATGGCAGATATAGGTTCCGGCAGCGAAGGAGCGCTCGCTGAAGCCCCGGCTTGCACGCTCGACTTCTGCGTCGCTGAGATCGCAGGCCCAACTTTGCGCCCGCACGAGATCGGCCTTGCTTGCCATGCCGTTCCGTCTGATGGTCATCTATGATGCGAACTTACAGTCCGCTCACCGCATGACAAGTCAGGCGGCCCGGGCAAGGAACTTGGCGGTGGGGAGGACCGTGAGGGGGGCCAGTTCGCCTGGCGCTGGCTCGGCGAACAGCATACGGCGTTCCGTCTCGGTCGAACGGAAGAACGGGAAGCGCGTGAAGAAGCGGCTCTGGTTCTGGTGTGCATCCGTACGATAGAGGACGACCCGATTGAACACCCCGGGATAGCTGCGCGGCTCGCTCAGCGGCTCGGAATAGTAGATCCGCCTATAGAACCCGGCATGATCTTCCCGCACAGTCGACAGGCCATAGCGCGCGCCGAAGTGGAAGCAGGCCATGGGTGCCAGCCGCATGGCCACATAGGCGAGATGCGGATAGCTCCGGGTCCATTCAGGGTCGGAGGCGAATCGGCTCGGGCAGACGAAGGTGTCGCCGGCCTCCAGCATCGGGTAGACAATATCGCCGAACGCCTTGGTGGAGGGCGACAGCGGCGTGATGCGTGTCACGTGATGCACGCGCAGGGTGCTGAGCAAGACACCGTCGATATAGATGCCGAAGCGGTAGGCATTCGGCGTCTCGTCCAGTTCGTCGTGAATGCGACGGTTGTCCGTGTCCGGCACCATGTCATTGGCGCGATAGGCTTTGTAGCGCAGCCTGTAGATGTCTTCGAGATCTTCTCCGGATTCGCAGCGCCTATATTCCGCCTTCTCCAGCAACGCAAAGACGTGCCGAACAAAATCAGACGCGCGGCCAGAAGCCGATACCGACAATTTCTCAGTGTCTCCGCCGGACACCGCCCCCTGATTATCCATGGGTTCCCCGCACCATTACAGAAAAAGCTTATAGAAGCGGCCACCGCCGTTAAAGGAAACAATCAGATTTAAACCATTTACCTTGCGTTAACCTTAACGCAGGAGTGATCTGTGGGTTTCCTCGGACGCGCTCGACACGCCTCGCAGCCGGCGGCGGGCGCATCTCAGGCAGACAGCTTGTTTGGCCGATCAGTCTCGATGGAGGCGGGAGCCTCAGGACCTTACTTCTTCCGCCGCGCGGCGCTGGCGGAGGTGACGTCCTTGTCGAAATGCCAGACGATCGCCGACATGGTTTCGATGCCCTGCGCGGTGAGCGCCGAGCCGAAGAGAAAGCCCTGGACCAGGTCCGGCTTTACATGCTGGGCGAGAATCTTCAGCTGCTCAAACGTTTCCACGCCCTCGATGGTCACCGAAAGACCGAGCGTGCGCGACAGCGAGACCACGCTCTTCAGCAGCTTGAGCGAGCGGCTGTTCTGGCTGAGATCGAGGACGAAGCTGCGGTCGATCTTGACCTTGTTGAGGGGCAACTTGTGCAGATAGCTCAGGCTGGAGTAGCCGGTGCCGAAATCGTCGAGCGCGATGCAGACGCCGAGCGCTTTCAGCTCCTCGATATAGTGGGCTGTGAGCGCCTTGTCGTCCAGCAGGGCGGTCTCGGTGACTTCCAGCTCCAGCCGTTGCGGCGACAGACCGGAATTCGCCAGTGCGGCGCGAACCCGGTCCACTATGTCGCGGTTGCAGAAGTCCTTTGCAGACAGATTGACCGACACGCTGATTTTGTTCGGCCATTTCGCGCATTCGGCGCAGGCCGAGTTGAGCACGAATGAACTGATGCTCGAAATGACGCCCATCTCCTCGGCGAGAGGCACGAAGACGGAGGGCGAGATCGAGCCGAGTTCAGGGTGATCCCACCGGCACAAGGCCTCGCAGCTGGCGATGCGCATGGAATCCATGTCGATGATCGGCTGGTAGACGACGCGCAATCCGTCAGTTTCGATGGCGTTGCGCAATTCCGCCTTCATCAGCTGGCGGCTGCGGAATTCTTCGTCGAGCGACGTCTCGAACAGCTGCCACGAATTCTTGCCGAACTCCTTGGCCTTGTAGAGGGCAAGGTCAGCTTTCACGATCATCGAGTCGAAATCGGCTTCGCCGGCAACCGTGACGACCGCGCCGCAGCTTGCTTGGATGTGCAGTGCATGGCCGCCGACATCGATCTCGCCCTGCAGACCGGCGAGCAGGACATCCATTCTGGTCGCCAGGTCCTGTTCGTTCTCAATCCGATCGAAATAGAGCACGAATTCGTCGCCACCGAAGCGGCCGATCTTCGTCCGCTCATCCAGCACCTGCGTCAGGCGTTCGCCGACCGCATAGAGCAGGCCGTCACCCACCGGATGACCAAGCGTATCGTTGACGCTCTTGAAGTCGTCCAGATCGAGCAGGACGAGCCCGCACTTGCGATCCTTGTCTCCACCCGACATGGCTTCGACGACCATCTCATGGAAATAGGCGCGGTTCGCGAGCCCCGTCAGGCTGTCGAAACGCGCCATGGTACGGATCTTTTCCTCAGCCTCGACGCGCTTCGTCACCTCCTCGAAGGTGATCACGCCCAGATCCTGGCTGCCCTCGCGCGCCGAGAACTCGTAGTAGGCGCCGTTGTTGAGCGCCACCAGGACCTTGCGGTCCCTGCCTTCGCGCAGGGCGCGGGTCAGCTGCGCCTCGATGTAGCGACAATCCTCCTTCGCCAGCATGCCCGCCGCGACGCCCCTGAGCAGCAACGAGTGAATGCTGCGCCCCAGAAGCGAATCGGCCGACTTGTACATCATCAGCTTGGCCGCCTCGGCATTCGCCACCAGCACGCGCCCGTCCGGACCGAGCATGATGAGGCCGTGGGGCATGGTGTTGAGCGCGCGGTTGAATCGCTGCGCCAGGCGCGTCGCACGCTTCTCTGCCGAAATCGCCGTGAACAGCACGTCGCGGACGGTGTCGGCATAGCGGTGGATGGCAAGCAGGAACGGCAGCGTCAGGAGACCCAAGGTGACATGATAGAAGTCGCCCCGCAGGATGAAGCCTAGGCACAACGGACTCATCAACGCGATGATCAGGATGTTGACCATGCGCGGGGAGCCGTAGTTGCGCCCGGCGATTCCCGTGGCTGTCGCCAGCGAGATACACACGGCCGCGATTTCGGCGAAACTGTCTTCCGCGATCACGATCGCGACCATGCCGAAGACACCGAGGATCGCTCCGTGCATGGAGCCGTAGATTATGTAGTCCTTCTCGCGCTTTCGGGCTTCCTCGAGCGTCAGCCGGACGGACGAGGTGTTGTACTTGCGCATGTGAAGAACGCGCACAACGCCGATCACGACGAGACACAGCACGACGGCCAGATAAGCTAGGTCGCCCGTCTTGGACCAGACCAGCGTGATGAGGGCGATCTGGGCGAAAATGCCGATAGCGAGCGTGAACCCGTCGCGAAACAGCGTTTCAACGAACGGGATGTAGATGTCGTCGGGAAGTTCTTTCGCCCTGAATCTGCTCACGCCAGCGTCCCACCTGGGATACGCAGCATGCCATGCTGGAATTAAGAATTGCTTAGACGACAGCGTCGTTTAGGCGAGAACGGCGAGCGTGGCCAAATGGGACGGGCCCGAGGCAGGCCCGCCGGAGGTCATTCGGCCGCTTCCAACCTCACCGTCTGTCGCGGGCTCGCAAAGCGTTCGAATAGGCGGGCGCGTTCGGCTTGCGCTTTGACGGCCGACGCCTTGCGGACGTGGCCGTAACCCCGGATCAGCATCGGGACCGAGGCCAGGGCGGTTGCAGCCTCCGCCTTTTCCGCAGTCAATGCGCTCCCGATGAGATCGAGGTCGGCTTCGAACTGCGCCAGCTGCCGACGTTCCTCGCGTCGCTCTTCTGTATGTCCAAAGACGTCGAAGATGCTGCCGCGCAGTCCTTTCAGCGCCGCCAGCAGCCTGAACCCCTTCATCATCCACGGCCCGAAGGCCGATTTCCGCGGCTTGCCGCTCGCATCGGTGCGCCCGAGGATGGGCGGAGCCAGATGAAACTCCAGGCGCTCGTAGGTTTCGAAAGCGCCGGCAATCTGCCGCATGAATGATCCGTCCGAGTAGAGCCTGGCGACCTCGTACTCGTCCTTGATCGCCATCAGCTTGAACAGGCTTCGTGCCGCAGCCTCGGTCACTGCAGTGGAGCCCGGCGCGGCATTCTCTTCAGCCGCGCGCAGCCGTACGATTCGGGCGCGGTAACGTTCGGCATAGGCCTTGTTCTGGTAGGCTTCGAGGAAGTCCGCGCGGCGCGCGACGATGTCGTCGAGAGACTTGGCAACACCACGGTCCGCCGCTGCTCCGGACTGCTGCCCGATAAGTTCCTCGACAAGTTTGGGCTCGTATGCGGCGCGACGGCCCCAGCGGAAGGCGGCGATGTTCATGGCGACCGCCTGACCGTTGAGTTCGATCGCCCGCTCGATGGTTTCCGCGGAGAGCGGCAGGCCGCCATGCTGGAAGGCGAAGCCGAGCATGAACATGTTGGCACCCACGGAATTGCCGAAGAGGGCAGTCGCTGCGCGGGTCGAATCGAAGAAGTGGGCCCTGCTTTCGCCCGCCGCCGCACGAATTGCCTTCTTCAAGCGCTCGGTCGGCAGCGAGAAGTCGGCGGTGCGCGCGAAATCGCCCGGCATGACTTCCGCCGTGTTGGCGACGAAGAGAGTGTGGTTCTCGCGTGCCGCCGAAAGCACCTTCTTGTTTCCGGAGACGACGAGATCGCAGCCCAGGATGAGGTCCGCCTTCCCGGCAGAAACGCGAATCGCATTGATATCGTCGGGCGACCGGGCGATCCGCATATGGGTGAACACCGCGCCACCTTTCTGCGCCAGACCCGCCATGTCGATGAGCCCCGCGCCCTTGCCTTCCAGATGGGAGGCCATGCCGAGGATGGCGCCGATCGTCACGACGCCGGTACCGCCGACGCCGTTGAGGATCGCCGACCAGCCGCCGCTGCCCAGCTCGAATGGACTCGGCGTCGGCAGGCCCTCGAGCGGATCGGTCCCTCCCGCAACGCCGGCCGCCTTGCGAAGCTTGGCGCCGTGCACCGTCACGAACGATGGGCAGAAGCCGTTGACGCAGGAAAAGTCCTTGTTGCAGCTCGACTGGTCGATGCGGCGCTTGCGGCCGAATTCGGTCTCGACCGGCTGCACGGAGACGCAGTTGGACTGCACCCCGCAGTCGCCGCAGCCCTCGCAGACCAGTTCGTTGATGATGACCCGCCGGTCCGGGTCGGGGAACGTGCCGCGCTTGCGGCGGCGGCGCTTCTCGGCAGCGCAGGTCTGGTCGTAGATCAGCACGGAGACGCCCTTGACCTCGCGCAGATCGCGCTGCACCCCGTCCATTTCGTCCCGGTGATGGATGGTCGCACCGTTCGGAAACGTAACCTTCCCGGCATACTTTCCCGGCTCGTCGGTGACGATCGCGATGCGGTCGACGCCCTCCGCGCGCACCTGCTGCGCGATCATGTCGACGGTCAGGCCGCCGTCATGGCCTTGTCCGCCTGTCATCGCGACAGCGTCGTTGAAGAGGATCTTGTAGGTGAGGTTGGCGTTGGCGGACAGCGCGAAGCGCAGAGCCAGAACGCCCGAATGGTTGTAGGTGCCGTCGCCGAGGTTCTGGAAAATGTGGTCGCGCGTCGAGAACGGCGCCTGGCCGACCCATTGGGCGCCCTCGCCCCCCATCTGCGTGAAGCCGACGGTCGACCGGTCCATCCACAGCGCCATGAAATGGCAGCCGATCCCGGCCGCCGCAATGGAGCCTTCCGGAACCTTGGTGGACGAATTGTGCGGACAGCCCGAGCAGAAGTACGGCGTGCGGACGCCGACGTCCTTGGTTTCGGTAAGCATGGCCTGGTATTGCTTCAGCCGCGCCACCTTGGCCGCGATCTCTTCCGAGGGGCCGATCACCCTGAGGATGCGTTCGCCGAGCGCGATCGCGATGTCGTTGGGATCGAGCGCTCCTTTTGCCGGGAACAGCCACGCGTCGCGCTCGTCCCGCTTGCCGACGACCACCGGCTGCTCGGCGCGCCCGTAGAGGTTTTCGCGCACCTGTGTCTCGATCAGCGAACGCTTCTCCTCCACCACCACGATCATGTCGAGGCCGCAGGCGAACTCCCTGATGTGCTCGTAGTCCAGCGGCCACGGGCAGCCGACCTTGAACAGACGCACCCCGATCTGGTTGGCGCGGCGCTCGTCGACGCCGATGTCTTCCAGCGCCTGGCGGACGTCCAGATAGCTCTTGCCGACCGTAATGATGCCGAGCTTCGGGCTCTGGCCGCCTGAATAGACGATGCGATTGATGTCGTTGGCGCGGATGAAGGCGGCCATGGCGGGCCTCTTGAACTCATGCAGGCGTTCCTCCTGCCCGAGCATGTTGATCTCATGGCGGATCGACAGACCGCCCAGCGGCATGTCGAATTCCGGCAGCACGATCGAAAGCCGCGACAGGGACGCATCGACCGAAGCCGTCGATTCGATGTTGTCCTTGACGCATTTGATGGCCGTCCACGTGCCGGCGAAGCGCGACAGCGCATAGCCGTAAAGGCCGTAGTCGATCAGTTCCTGCACCCCGGCGGGGTTGAGGATGGGGATCATCGAATCGACGAAATGGAACTCGGTCGCGTGGGCGTTGGTCGACGATTCGGCCATGTGGTCGTCGCCCATCAGCGCCAGAACGCCGCCGTGGGGCGACGAGCCCGCGAGATTGGCGTGGCGGAACACGTCGCCCGCGCGGTCCACGCCGGGTCCTTTTCCATACCAGACGGAGAAGACGCCGTCATATCTGCCGTCGCCCATGAGTTCCGCCTGCTGCGTGCCCCAGCAGGCTGTTGCCGCCAGTTCCTCGTTGAGGCCGGGCTGGAACACGATGTCGGCCGCGGCGAGTTCGGCCTTGGCCTTCCAGAGCTGCATGTCCAGGCCGCCGAGCGGCGAACCGCGATACCCGGAAATGAAGCCGCCCGTTTTCAACCCCGCCAGACGGTCGCGCTCGCGCTGCATGAGCAACATGCGCACCACGGCCTGCGCTCCGGTGACGAAGATCCGCTCTTTCCCAAGGTCGAATTTGTCGGAAAGCGCGACGTCGTGAAGCGTCATCAGCAAGGTCCTCTGCGAAAGTCGCGATTCGACGCGGCTCACGTGCGGGTCAGGAGTACAGTCTTCCCGCCAGCGCAGGGCGCGTCAAACGAAATCGGCGGACGGAGGCCCGTCCGGCCGGGATGCAACGGCGGACTCACTTTGGACACGTCACTCCCCTGCCCTGCGGCAACCTGCCATCGGGGTGACCTGCGAGCTCCGGATTGAGTTCATAGACAGGACCGATAACGAGCGGACGGTCAGGCAGGACGCTCTGATCGAGGTCGGAGGTGATCGTCGTCTCGAGCGCCTGCAGTTGCTGGCCATCCGGCCCGCTGATGACGATGGATGCCGAATACGGTCGGTCCTTCACCACGCACTCGAGCGGCGGGCTCTCGATTGTCACCTTGTCGAGATTGGCCCACACCTTCTGCTCGACCACGATCGGTTCGCCGCCGGCGGGATTTTCGAAGGTGGCGACGGCGACCTGACCCTGCTGAATCGGTTTCAGCGGTCGCAGCGTTACGATGTAGACGGCCGTCGCAACCCGATAATTGAACGAGAACAGCCTGCCGCTGATCTCGAAATAGTCGCCCTTCCCGGCCGATTCGCGGCAACCGCCAAGCGCGACGGCGCCAAGCAGGACGATGCCGAACAACAGCTTTCCGGCCCTATGCGCCGCCATGACCATCCTCCCCTTGCAGCCCCCTGTGCCGTTTGTAGTGCCGCCTCGCCTTCTGCCGGTTGCCGCATACCGCCATGTCGCACCATAGGCGGCTCGAGTTGCGGCTCGAATCGAGAAACAGCCAGCCGCAGTTGCCGCAGATCTTGATCCGGCCGAGCCGTTCGGGCGCTAGCAGCGACAACGCCGATACGGAGAGCGCTGCCTCGAACGCGATCGGCGTCGAAGGATCGCCAAAGGGCCTGCCGGAAAGGCTGAGTTCGTAGCGGTGGGCATCGAGGCCGTCCACGCATGAGGCGAGCATCGCCTGCAACGCGCCGGACGGCATCGACCCTGCGTCGGCGTTCGCGCGCAGCGCGCCGTCGGTCGCTTCCCGGATCGCCAGCACCTTGCCGTGAACGAGCGTCGGATTTGGGGCGGCAAGCCTTCTCCCGCCCAGCTCGGCCGAACGGAAGCTGCTCGCCGCCTCGGCGAACCGCCCGATCTCGGCCGGATCTTCGAATCGGTCGAAACTGCGTGACGCGTCGTGGCGCAGCACGACGGTATTCGCCGTGTCGAGCGCAAGCACGCCGCCGGTGAAGCGATGCGGAGTCCAGATGACCGACATGCAGTGAATTCTAACTAGTGAATCGTATTTGACAAGTTAGATCATCAAGTGCACATTTTTCGCGGCTCGGCAGGTCGCCCAGTCGGATCGGCGCGATGCTCTACTTCCTCCAGCAGGTGATGAACGGTCTGCACAGCGGCGCGCTCTACGCCCTGCTGGCTTTTGGCTACGCGCTGACAAATGGCGTGCTTAAGCGTACGAACCTGGCCTACGGCGCCGTGTTCGCATTCTGTGGCCAGACGGCTATCCTGGTTGCCGTGTTCGGATGGTACGTCCTGTTCCTCACGCTTCCCGCAACCATCGCGCTCGGGACCGCCGCCGCACTGCTCTACGCGGTTCTGGTCAGCGAGGTCCTCTCCAGAAAGGTCTTCGCGCCGCTGGCGAAGAGTTCGCCCAACACCATCGTGACGGCGACGCTTGGCGTCTCGATCGTTCTCATGGAACTGGTCCGAATCGGCGCCGACACGAAAGACTTCTGGCTGCCGCCGATGCTGGCCGCCCCGGTGGTCTTTGCAGCCGCGGACGGTTTCCGTGTCACCCTGACCGTGATCCAGCTGGTCAATTGCGCGCTTATCGCCTCGCTCATCGGCGTCGCTGCCCTGCTCCTCCAAAGGTCCAGCTACGGCCGTCAGTGGCGCGCCGTATGCGACGATTCGGCGGCAGCCGAGCTCTGCGGCGTCGACGCCGACCGCGTTTTCCGTGGCGCCGTCCTCGGCGGCTCGATGGCGGCTGCGGTCGCCGGCATCCTTGCCGCCCTTTACTTCGGGAACATCAGTTTCGGAACGGGCCTGATTTTTGGCCTCAAGGTCCTGTTCGTGACCGCAGTCGGAGGCTATCGCTCGCCTCTGCAGGCGGCAGGAGGCGCCATGATCTTCGGCATCGCGGAAGCGCTGTGGTCCGGCTACTTCGCCATCGAATGGCGCGACGCCGCCATGTTCGCGGGACTGGTCACGCTTCTCGTTCTGCGTCCGAACGAACGCGACGAAACCGAGCGGGCCTGATGTGCCGCTGCGTCTACGTCTGAAGTCGTGTTGACCTTGAGGGCCCCAGCCTTCATACGCTTTTGCAGTCGCGGCTGCCGGAAAAACAGGGGAACCCCGGTAGACAACAGCGAAAGCCGGAGGAACAATGGCAGGGCTCATCGCTCTTTCCAGAGCAATCGATCGTCTTAACGAAATCGTCGGCAAGTGGGTGGCGTGGCTGATCCTGGTCTCGATACTGGTCAGCGCCGGCAACGCAGTCATTCGCAAGACGTTCAACATCTCGTCCAATGCGTGGCTCGAGCTTCAATGGTATCTGTTCGGCGCGGCGTTCCTGCTTGCCGCCGCCTATACGCTGAAGCAGAACGAACACATCCGCATCGACATCGTCTACGGCATGTTCTCCCGGCGTGTTCAGCACTGGATTGACCTGTTCGGCCACGTCTTCTTCCTGATGCCGTTCGTCCTTCTGATGATCTACTACTTCGTCCCCTATGTGAGCCTGTCGTTCCGCTCCGGCGAGGTATCGACCAATGCGGGCGGCCTGATCCTGTGGCCGGCCAAGGCATTGCTGCTGATCGGCTTCACCCTGCTCGGGCTGCAGGGCGTCTCGGAGATCATCAAGAAGATCGCGGTGATGCGCGGGGACATGGAGGACCCCAACCCGTTCGTCTCGGCCCATGAGGCCGCGGAACTCGAAGGCAAGGCGATCGCCGAGGAGGTGCGCCAGTGATCGAGTTCATCGCCCAGAACATGGCGCCGATCATGTTCTTCTCGCTCATCATCTTCATGCTGCTGGGCTATCCGGTGGCGTTTTCGCTGGCCGCCAACGGCCTTCTGTTCTTCTTCATCGGCGTCGAGCTGGCGCCGCTCTCCAACGGCACCATCAGCCTGGACTGGCCGCTGCTCTACGCCCTGCCTGAGCGTTTCTGGGGGGTGATGTCGAACGACACGCTGCTGGCGATCCCCTTCTTCACCTTCATGGGCATCGTGCTCGAACGATCCGGTATGGCCGAGGACCTGCTCGACACGATCGGCCAGCTCTTCGGCCCGATCCGCGGCGGCCTGGCCTATGCCGTGATCATCGTCGGCGCGCTGCTCGCCGCCACGACTGGCGTGGTCGCCGCCTCGGTCATCGCGATGGGGCTGATCTCGCTGCCGATCATGCTTCGCTACGGCTACGACCGGCGCGTCGCCAGCGGCGTCATCGCCGCGTCTGGAACGCTGGCGCAGATCATCCCGCCCTCGCTGGTGCTCATCGTGCTGGCCGACCAGCTCGGTCGCTCCGTCGGCGACATGTATGCGGGAGCGCTGATTCCCGGCCTGGTGCTGACCGGCCTCTACATGAGCTACATCCTGCTGATGAGCTTCTGGAACCGCAACGCCATGCCGGCGCTGCCGCTGGAGGCTCGTACGTTGGGGCATGGCGTCACGTCGCTCGTCGTCGCCCTGGCCGCATGCGCGGCCATCGCCTATGCCGCCCACGTCTATCTGACGCCGACGCAAGGGCCGAACGCCGACATATGGGGCGCAACCGTCGGCATCGTCTTCATCTATATCGTCGCCATCGTCGACAAGGCCCTCAACTTCAACATGATGTCCCGCCTGGCGCAGCAGGTCATCATCGTGCTGATCCCGCCGCTGGCGCTCATCTTCCTGGTGCTCGGCACCATCTTCCTGGGCATCGCGACCCCCACCGAAGGCGGCGCGATGGGCGCCGTCGGCGCGCTGATCATGGCCGCCGCCAAGGGCCGGCTGAACCTCGAGGTGGTCAAGCAGGCGCTGATGTCGACGACGCGGCTCTCGGCCTTCGTCATGTTCATCCTCATCGGGGCCCGTGTGTTCTCGCTCACCTTCTACGGCGTCAACGGCCATCTCTGGGTCGAGCACCTGCTGGTGTCGCTGCCGGGCGGCGAGGTCGGCTTCCTCATCGTCGTGAACATACTGGTCTTTCTGCTGGCCTTCTTCCTCGACTTCTTCGAGCTGGCCTTCATCATCGTGCCGCTGTTGGCCCCCGCCGCCGACAAGCTCGGCATCGACCTGATCTGGTTCGGTGTGCTGCTCGGTATCAACATGCAGACCAGCTTCATGCACCCGCCCTTCGGCTTCGCGCTGTTCTACCTGCGCTCGGTCGCGGCGCGGATACCCTATCTGGACAAGATCACCAAGAAGACGATCCAGCCCGTGACCACCGGCCAGATCTACTGGGGTGCGGTTCCCTTCGTCTGCATCCAGGTGATCATGGTGGGGCTCACCATCGCCTTCCCGCAGATGGTGATGCACTACAAGGGACCCGTCGTGAACCCGGCCGACGTCGAGATCGTCGTGCCGCCGTTCGGCGGCGGCGCTCCGGGCCAGCCCGGCCTGCCTGGCCTCGGCCTGCCGCCTATCGGCGGACAGCCGCCGGCGGAGGGTGGCGGAGCGGCCAACCCGCCCGCCAACGACCTCTCCGCGCCGCCGAGTTTCGGGACCACGGCACCGGCCCAGCCGGCGCCCGCGCCGCAACCGGACCTGTCAAAGCCGCCGAGTTTCAACTGACGGGTCGCCGGTGTGGCCGGCGATCCTCGATGCGCCGGCGCGCGAGAGACTTCGCTTGAAAAGGACAAGGGCGTATTGCGCCCTTGTCTTCTTTCGTCGGGATACCCCTCCGGGCGTTCGCTACAGCTTTCCCGCCCGCTGCTGGATCATCATGAAGGTGTCGAAGGTGTATTCCGAGATCTGTGCCCACAGATAGGCGTCCTTGCGAAACTCCACCTGGCTGTCGAACACCTTCTTGAACCCCGGGTTCGACGCCGAGATTTCGGCATAGGTCGAATTGGCGGCATCGAAGCAGGCCGACAGGATCTCCTGGCTGAATGGCCTGAGCTGCGCGCCGCCAGCCACCAGCCGCTTCACCGCCCCCGGGTTCTTGTGGTCGTAGCTCGCCATCATGTCGCAATTCGCCGCCTCGCAGGCAGACCGCAGGGCCGCCTGGTAGTGCTTCGGCAACTCGTTCCACTTCGACAGGTTGATGAGCGTGTGCAGCGTCGGGCCACCCTCCCAGAAGCCGGGATAGTAATAGTATTTGGCGACCTTGTAGAAGCCGAGCTTCTCGTCGTCATACGGGCCAACCCATTCGGCGGCGTCGATCGTGCCCTTCTCGAGCGCCGGATAGATGTCGCCGCCGGCGATCTGCTGCGGAACCAGGCCGAGCTTTTCCATGACCTTGCCGGCGAAGCCGCCGATGCGCATCTTCAGGCCCTTGAGGTCGTCGACCGTGTTGATCTCCTTGCGGTACCAGCCGCCCATCTGCGCCCCTGTGTTGCCCGCGGCCAGCCCGAACAGGTTCTGCGTCGCATAGAACTCATTCAGCAGGTCGTTGCCGCCGCCATAATAGAGCCAGGCGTTCATCTGCCTGTCGTTGAACATGAATGGCACGGCGGTGGCGAGCGCGTAGGTCGGGTCCTTGCCCCAGAAGTAGTAGGAGGCGGTGTGGCAGCACTCCACGGTTCCGGCCGAGACCGCATCTGCCGCCTGCAGGCCGGGCACGATCTCCCCCGCTGCGAATGTCTGGATGTCGAAATTTCCGTCGGTCGATTCGCGGACGTAGTCCGCCATGGTGTCCGCCGCACCGAAGATGGTGTCGAGCGCCTTGGGGAACGACGACGTGCAGCGCCAACTGACCTTCGGCATGGACTGAGCTATTGCGGGTGCGCTCAATGTCGCTCCTGTAGCGACACCGACGCTGGCCCATCCGGCTTTCCTGATGAATTTGCGGCGATCCATGGTTTCCTCCGGTTCTGGATCAATCGCACCGGGGCCGATTATTTTGACTCACCGGCGCCACCGAAGAATACACGCCTGCGACATTTCGTCCACGACTGTCGGCAAACCGGATTTCAGAATCAAAACGGCCCCGAAATCCGGGGCCGTTTCTTGCAGCGCATGTATGAAATAGTTAGAGCTTTCCGGCGCGCTGCTGGATCATCATGAAGGTGTCGTAGTTGTATTCGGCCACCTGCGCATTGAGGAAGTAGTCCTTGCGGAACGCGGTGATCGAATCCCAGATCTTCTTGAAGCCGGGGTTCGAGCCGGTCATCTCGGTATAGACCTCGTTGGACTTGTCGAAGCAGGCTGACAGGATCTCCTGGCTGAACGGGCGCAGTTGCGCGCCGTTGGCGACCAGGCTCTTGATGGCGCCGGTGTTCTTGTAGTCGTACTTGGCCAGCATGTCGCCGTCGGTCGCCTGAGCAGCCGTGCGGACCAGCGACTTGTAGTTGGCCGGAAGCTCTTCGAACTTCGCCTTGTTGAACATCAGGTGGACGGTCGGCCCGCCTTCCCACCAGCCGGGGTAGTAGTAGAACGGCGCGACCTTCTGAAAGCCCAGCTTTTCGTCGTCATAAGGTCCTACCCATTCGGCAGCGTCGATCGTGCCTTTCTCGAGGGCCGGATAGATGTCGCCGCCCGCAAGCTGCTGCGGCACGACGCCGAGCTTCTCCAGCACCTTGCCGGCGAAGCCGCCGACGCGCATCTTGAGGCCGGAAAGGTCGGCCACGGTGTTGATTTCCTTGCGGAACCAGCCACCCATCTGCACGCCGGTGTTTCCGCCCGGGAAGCCGACGAGGCCCTGACCGCCCAGGAACTCGTTGTAGAGGTCGATGCCGCCGCCGTGATAGAGCCATGCATTCATGCCGCGCGCGTTGAGCGCGAAAGGAACGGCCGCGCCCAGCGCCCACGTGGGATCCTTGCCCCAGTAATAGTAACCCACCGTGTGGCAGGCCTCGACGGTGCCGGCAGTGGTGGCGTCGGCCGCCTGCAATCCGGGAACGATCTCACCAGCGGCGAAAACCTGCACGGTGAAATTGCCGTCGGTCGCTTCCGAAAGCATCTTCGAGAACACCTCGGCGCCGCCATAGATGGTGTCGAGCGATTTCGGGAAAGACGAGGCAAGACGCCAGGTCACCTTCGGGTTGGACTGGGCAATGGCCGGTGCGGCTAGCGCGGTGGCGGCGGCAGCGCCGACGCCGGTCGCGCCGGCCTTCCGGATGAATGAGCGACGATCCATTAATTTCCTCCTTGCTGGATCAATTCGGCCGCTGGCCCTTCGCAGACTTCGAGTTTGGCCGGGACGAAGCGGCACCATAACGTGCGATGGTTCCCTGTCCAGCCAGAGACCGATGACGAATCGCTATTTCTTCCCGATAGTTAGCTTTCCGCAAGCATGTCTCAGACTATAGTTGTAGGCTGTGCTTGTGGACCGCATGATTTCGGCAGCTTCCCCGTTGGAAAAGCCGCGGCGAAGCCTTAGATTTGGCGTCCAGCCGCTGCGCGCGCGGCCATTTCAGGCAAGGTATTCGATGTCACAGCCTCTCGTTGCCGTCTCCACCGACGTGAAGGAATTCGAGAACTACACGTGGCACGCGGCGCCGCGTCAGTATCTCGAGGCCGCCATCTCCGGCGCAGGGGTGCTGCCGCTGCTGGTGCCCTCCTTTGGCGAGCGGCTGGACCTGGATGGCTTGCTGAAGCGGGTGGACGGCGTCATGGTCACCGGCTCGAAGTCAAATGTTCATCCCTCGCTCTATGGCGGCGAGGCCTCCGAGGCCAACGGCCCCTACGATCCGCTCCGCGATTCGACGACCTTGCCGCTGATCCGCAAGGCGATCGAGCGCGGCGTGCCGCTGCTCGCCATCTGCCGCGGTATCCAGGAGCTCAACGTAGCGCTCGGCGGCACGCTGGCGACGGAGATCCAGGAGCGAGAAGGCGTCATGGACCATCGTGCGCCGGAAAGCGACAAGCAGGACGAGCGCTTCGCCATCCGTCAGGCGGTCACCATCAAGCCGGGCAGCTGCCTGGCCGGCGTGTTCGGGGCCGGCGACATCATGATCAACTCCGTGCACCGCCAGGCCATCGACCGGCTCGGCCCGAGGCTGCAGGTCGAGGCGGTGGCTGAAGACGGCACCATCGAGGCCGTTTCGGTGAAGGACGCCCGCGCTTTCGCCGTCGGCGTGCAGTGGCACCCTGAATACTGGGTCAAGTCGGACGGCAATTCGCTTAAGATTTTCCAGGCGTTCGGCGCCGCGGCCCGGGCGCGCGCGCAAGGCAGGGGCGTGCTCGCGCAGGCTGCCGAATAGCTACTCGATTTCCGTGAGCGTGATCAGCGCTTCGCGCGGCGCGAAGGATTCGTAGGCGACACCGTCAGCCACCGAGAACGCGACGAGCGCTTCGCCGTCCCTCGCCTCGAATTCGACGGATCCGTCGGACCGCTCGCGCCAGACTGCGGCGCGCGTCACGCCGGGCAGTACCTGCTCGCAGCCGGGCTCAGGCTCCAGCACCGCGACGCCGCCGTGGCCGCGCGATTTGGCGACGTTGCAGGAGGTCTGCGCCTTCACCGACGACATGCGGTAAGTGGCGGGCGATAGCCCAGCCGGATCGAGCACTGCCTCGCCCGCGGTCGTGTTACCGTCCGTTGCCGAAGCGACGACCCAGAGCACGGCCATCGATCCAGCAATCATTCCCAATGTAGAAACTGCACGCATTGGCTGGCTCCAAACACGCCAAATGTGTGCAAAACATGGTTAACACTTGGTTGCCCCGCGTAGCGCGAGGCCGGTGTCATGCCCCGGCAGTCACCTTTGCCGTCTCCGGCACCGGCGTCACCGCCTTCTTCTCGGTGAACCAGGAAACGAGATTGTCGACGCAGAGATCCGCCATGGCGCGCCTCGTATGGACCGACGCCGATCCGACATGGGGCAGCAGCGAGGCGTTGGGCGCTTCGAGCAGGCTCTGCGGGACGCGCGGCTCGTCGGCGAACACGTCGAGGCCCGCAGCGGCAATCGTGCCGTCGCGCAGTGCCTTGGCCAGCGCCTCCTCATCCACCGTGCTGCCGCGTCCGATGTTGACGAAGACGCCGTTCGATCCCAGCGCCCCGAGGATTTCGGCGTTGACCGCCTTCGCCGTCGACGGGGTGCCGGGCGCAACCGAGATCAGCGTATCGACCGATTCGGCAAGGCTCTCCAGCGTCGGATGGTAAGGATAGGAAACACCTTCGACCTTGCTGCGGTTGTGGTACTCGACCGGCAGCCCGAACGCCTCCAGCCGGCGAGCAATCGCAAGGCCGATGCGGCCCATGCCGAAGATGCCGGCCCGGCGGCCGCGTAGAGTCAGTCCGGTCAGCGGATAGTTGCCGTCCTTCACCCAGCGCCCCTGACGAAGCCAGTTCTCGGCCGCAGGCAATTCCCGCACCGTATTGAGCAGCAGGCCGAGAGCGGTGTCGGCGACCTCTTCGGTCAAGACGTCCGGCGTGTTTGTCACCATGACCTTCTTCGTCGAGGCATGCCGTGCGTCGACCGCATCGTAGCCCACACCGTAATTGGCGATGATCTCGAGCTTCGGCAGCGCGTCGATCAGTCCCGCGTCTGCGCCCGCCATGGAGGCGATGCCGCGCACCCTGGCGGCGATCTCCGGCGTCACCAGAGAGGCAGACGGCCGCTCGATGCGGACGATCTCGAATTCCGCCTCGACGCGCTTGACGGCGTGATCGTTGAGGTTGCCCGGCACGAGAATGGCGATCGACTTGGTCTTGGACATGTGTGGCGATCCGATCGGTTGGGAAAAACTCAGCTCCGCTCGACCGGGCGTCCGGTCGATTGGCGGATGTGAAGTTCGGGACGGATAAGCTCCAGCGTGGTCTTCACCGCGGCGCCGCTCAGGCGATCGAGCAGGATGCGGGCGGCACGCCGTCCGACCTCGCGCTGGCCGTTCCAGACCGTGGTCAGCGCCGGCGTCGCGATGGCCGCCTCCTCGAGGTCGTCATAGCCTGTCACCGATATGTGCGATCCCGGCTGCAGGCCGGCGCGGGCGATGCCGTTCATGAGGCCGATGGCGACCAGGTCGTTCCAGCAGACGGCCGCCGTCGGCTTGTCCTTCAACGCCAGGAACTGGCTGGCGATCTCGAACCCGGCCTGCTTGGTGCGTGGGCCCGGCAGCCGCCAGCCGGGCTTCAGTTCCAGGCCCGCCGCCTCCATGGCGTTGACATAGCCCTGGTAGCGGTCGCGCCCGGTCGAGGTCTGGTCGGTGCCGCCGATCATCACGATGCGGCGGTGGCCCAGCGAAATAAGGTGGTTGGTGGCGAGCGCGATGCCATAGGCGTCGTCGCCGCGGAAGGCCGGCACATCTGCTCCCTCAACCGAGCGCGCCACGAGCACCGCCGGCAAGCCGTTCTGCTCCGCCACCATGATGTCTTCCGGCGGCGTGCCGATGGCCGGCGACATGATGACCCCGTCGGCGCCGAGCTGAAGCAGCGTGTCGATGAAGTTCCGCTGCTTCTCCAGTTCGTCATAGTGATTGGAGAGGATGAAGGTTTGCCGGCTGCGGTCGAGCTCCATCTCGATGGAGCGCAGGATCTCGGCATAGAAGGGATTCATGATGTCGTGCACGACGACGCCGACGATGCCGGATCGCGAGGTTCGCAGGCTGGCCGCGCGGCGGTTGTAGATATAGCCGATCGCGCGGGCGTGCTCCTTGATCCTGTCGCGCGTCGTCTCCGCGACCAGCGGGCTGTCGCGCAACGCGAGCGATACGGTCGCGGTCGACACGCCGAGCGCATCTGCAATCGTCGAAAGCTTGATCTTCTGCGCCAGACCCCATCCTCCCGGCCCAACTGATTTAAACTGTTTAAATCGGGCTTATGCCATCGATCCCCGGCATGTCAAAGCCCTTTTGCGATCGTTTCATCCTCGGCGTTCGGCAGCGAGCGATCGCGCAGGCGCAGCCTATGCTCGCGGTGCAGGATATAGAGACCGCTACTGACGATGATGCCCGCGCCGACCAGGGTCCATGCATCTGGAAGCTGGTCGAAAATGAGATAGCCGAGGGCGGTCATCCAGACGATCTGCACATAGGGATAGGGCGCCAGAGCGGTCGCCGTCGCCTGCTGGTACGCCTTGATGAGCAGCAGGTGGCCGAAGCCGCCGAGGAAGCCGAGACCGACCAGGATGACCCAGTGGAGAACGTCCGGTGGCAGTGACGCCGTGAATGGAACGGCCGGCGCCATCAGCACGGCAGGCGCCAGCGCAGAGTAGAAGATCAGGCTTTGCGCCGTTTCCCTGGCGCCCAGTTGCCGGGTCATGATGACATAGAAGCTGTAGCACAGCGTCGCGGTGAGCGCGTAGACGTGTCCGATCTCGAACGACTGCAGGCCGGGCCGAGTGACGACCAGCACGCCGACAAAGCCGACCAGCACGGCAACCCAGCGTCGCCAGCCCGCCCACTCACCCAGCAGCGGCCCGGCAAGCGCCGTGATGACCATCGGCGCGAAGAACGCAATCGACTGCGTCTCGGCCAGTTGCAGCGTCTTCAGGGCGAAAAAGTTGAAGAAGGTCGAGCCGAACAGGAAGACGCCGCGCAATATCTGCGCCGGCAGCGACCTGAAGCGGAAGATGGCCGGGTCAGCCCAGCCTCTGAAAAGGAGGAAGACCACGCCCACATGTACGGCGAAGCGGACCCAGGACACGAATGGGGCCGACATTCCCGACATGACCATGAATTTGGCGCTGGCGTCGAGCAGGGAGAACAGGATCCCCGACGTGAAGACGAGCAGGATCGCCGAAACCGGCGTGGCTCTTTCCGATGGCTTGTTCAACGGTCTCTGAAGTTCTTGCAGGCGGCAACCAACCTGCTCTTGGACCACGTTGCACCGCGCCGCAACCCCAATCAACGCGTGGCCGGCTATTCCTCGGTGTCGCCCTCGTCCTCGATCACCGCCGCGCCGTTGATCGAAAGGTTGCCTTCCACGCGCGCCAGCAGCTTTGCGAGGGTTTTTTGCTCTTTTTTGTCCAGTCCCTTGAGAGCCTGTTTCTCGGTCTTGCGCACCGACTTCTCGATTGCGCGGATGGCTTCCCGGCCGCGCTCGGTGAGATATATGTGCGCCTGCCGCGCATCCTGCTCGGAAGCGCGCTTGTCGAGCACGCCCTGCGCCTGAAGCCGGTTGATGGTCTTGGTGATCGTCGGCGGACGTACGCCCAGCTTGGTGGCCAACTGGCCGGGGGTCTGGCCATCCGCATGCGACAGCGTCAGCATGATCTGGTCCTGGCCGGCATAGAAACCGTGATCGAGCAGCCGTGCCGCCAGCGCCGTGCGTGACAGCCGTGCTGCCGCGTGCAGCCTGTTCATCGTCGCGCTTCGATCCGTTTTCGCCATCGGCATCCCCTCGACCTGCGGATCGGCCAATCCGGCAAATCATCTGGTCCCAACTGGACTCAGGGATAATTTTTGCCGGCAATCAGCCTGACGTCGTCCGGCTAATGGCAGAGCATTGTAACAGCTAGATGACAAATGCGGCAGTAGTGAAGAACGGCGTTTCCACCGTCTTCACCATTGGGCGAGGGTCAGCGCAGAAGGCCCCGTCCGGCCAGGTTCTCCATCAGCGCCCGCGTGCCAAAGACCCAGGGATCGATGACGTCGCAGCGATCGACGACATTGATCAGCGCGCCGAGCTTCGGGGAGGAGATCCTCACCTCGTCGCCGATCTCGTGGGTAAAGCCCTGGCCTGGCGCGTGCCTGTCCTTCACCGGTGCGAACATCGTGCCCAGGAAGAGCATGAACCCGTCGGGGTACTGGTGGCTCTTGCCGATCGTCTGGCGCACGATCTCCGCCGGCGGCCGCGATATCGTGCTCATCAGGCTCTCGCCTTCGAGGGTAAAGCCGTCCTGTCCGATGATCTGCAGCGAAACCGCGGCGGCCTCCACATCGGCAAGCCCGAAGCCTGCATCGAACAGTCGGATGAACGGGCCGATGGCGCAGGCGCCATTGTTGTCCTTGGCCTTGCCGAGCAGCAGCGCGGAACGGCCCTCGACGTCGCGCAGGTTGACGTCGTTGCCGAGCGCCGCGCCGCGGATCTCGCCGCGCGAATTGACCGCCAGCACGACTTCCGGCTCGGGATTGTTCCAGCTCGACATGGCGTTGACGCCGACCCTCGCCCCGCAGCCGACCGAGGACATGGGCTGCGCCTTGGTGAAGACCTCGGCATCCGGGCCGATGCCCACTTCGAGATATTGCGACCAGAGCCCGCGTTCCTGCAGCAGCGCTTTCACCTTCGCCGCCTTTTCCGAGCCGGGCTCGACGCCGCGCAGGCTTTCGCCCACCACCGGGGCGAGTTCGCGACGGATGGCTTCCGCCCGCTCTGGCTCGCCCTTGGCGCGCTCCTCGATGACGCGCTCCAGCATGCTGCCTGCAAATGTGACGCCCGCCGCCTTGACCGCCTGCAGGTCGCACGGCGCCAGCAGCTGACCTGCAGAGCCCTTGTCGAAACCGCCACTCAGGAAATCGTCGAGCCCACCGAGGGTCGGCAGCCTGCCGATGTCGCCGATGGCGTCCGGCGCCAGTTCGAGCAGACCGGACATCGTGGGGGCAATCGGCGACAGGTCGCGCAGGACATTCCGGTCAAGCACGACGGGACATGGTCCGCCGCGTTCATTGGACCAGACCCGGCCGACGAGTTGACCGGGGCCATCCGTAGGCAGGATATCGGTGGCGGCAAGACGCAGTTCGGTCACGCATTCCTCCCAGTCTGGCGCTCGACAGCACGGCCTCCCCGGAATAGCGGCTGGCGTCGGTGACCTCAAGATACCGCCTGCTATGCCATGGTCACATCGGCCAGTGCCTCGGGGCGGCGAGAGACCCCGTGCAATCGGCGTCGAAGCCCCCTATATGGAGGCAACTTCCCATTCGAGATCGGAACCCATGGCCGACGCTTCAGTGCACCAAATCCCCGTAACCGTGCTGACCGGCTATCTCGGCGCGGGCAAGACCACCCTGCTCAATCGCATCCTGTCCGAGAACCACGGCAAGCGCTATGCGGTGATCGTCAATGAGTTTGGCGAGATCGGCATCGACAACGACCTCATCGTCGAATCCGACGAGGAGATCTACGAGATGAACAATGGTTGCGTCTGCTGCACGGTGCGCGGCGACCTCATCCGCGTCGTGGAAGGCCTGATGCGCCGTCCGGGTCGCTTCGACGCGATCGTGGTGGAAACGACGGGCCTTGCCGACCCCGTGCCGGTCGCCCAGACCTTCTTCATGGACGACGACGTGCGCTCCAAGACCAAGCTCGACGCTGTCGTGGCGCTGGTCGATGCCAAGCACCTGCCGCTTCGCTTGAAGGATTCCCGGGAAGCCGAGGACCAGATCGCCTTCGCCGACGTGGTCGTGCTCAACAAGACCGACCTCGTGACGCCGGAAGAACTCGCCCAGGTCGAGGCCACCGTCCGCGCCATCAACCCGACCGCAAAGATCCATCGGACGCAGCGCTCCGGCGTCGCCCTGTCGGAAGTGCTCGACCGTGGCGCCTTCGACCTGTCGCGGGCGCTGGAGAACGATCCGCACTTCCTGGATGCCGACGATCATCATGACGATCACGACCATGCGTGCGGGCCGGACTGCGACCACGATCACCACCACGATCATCATCATCACCATCATGACCACGACCACCATCACCATGACGACGTGGCGGCGATCCACGACGTGACAGTGCGTTCCGTGTCGCTGCGAGGCGGCGAAATGGATCCGAAGAAGTTCTTCCCCTGGATCGAGAAGATAACCCAGATGCAGGGGCCCAACATCCTGCGCCTGAAGGGCATCATCGCCATCAAGGACGATCCGGACCGTTACGTGCTGCAGGGCGTCCACATGATCATCGAAGGCGACCACCAGCGTGCGTGGAAGGACGGCGAGAAGCACGAGAGCCGCCTGGTCTTCATCGGCCGCGATCTGGACGAGACCAAGCTGCGCCAGAGCTTCGAGGCTTGCCAGGCGGCTTGACCAATCGGCATCCTCAGAGCTAGCAGCCAGCCATGCCCACAGTCGCCCCTCTCGACCTCGACGGTCACTGCCTCGCCGCAGGCTTCCTCGGCGAGGTTCCCTTCTTCTGCTTGGCCGATGGAACCATCCATCGGCTCGATCACGGCCACAAATCCGAAACCGCGCATGACGGGCTGCTCGCCGCCGACTTCGACGCCGCCGCCGGCCGGCTGATCACCGGCGGCGAGGACGGCAAGGTCGTCTCCACCAAGGCCGACGGCACATCTGAAACGCTGGCCGAGGCCGGCAGGAAATGGGTGACCAGCGTCGCCGGCGGGCCGCAGGGCTCCGTCGCCTACGCGGTCGGGCGCTCAGCCTTCTGCCGCCTGCCGGACGGGACGATCAAGGAATTCCAGCATCCGCGCTCGGTGGAAGGCCTCGCCTTCTCGCCCAAGGGCCTGCGCTTCGCGGTCGCGCGATACAACGGCGCGACACTGCATTTCCCCGCCGCCGCCGGCAAGCCGGCCGAGCTAGAATGGGCGGGCGCGCATACCGGCGTCACCTTTTCGCCCGACGGCGCGTTCCTGGTCACCACCATGCAGGAGAACGCGCTGCACGGATGGAAGCTCGCGGACGGAAAGCACATGCGCATGTCCGGCTATCCGGCCAAGGTGAAAAGCCTTTCGTGGAGCGCCAAGGGCAAGTGGCTGGCGAGCTCGGGCGCGCCGGCAGCGATCGTGTGGCCCTTCACCGGCAAGGACGGCCCGATGGGCAAGGCCCCGCTGGAGCTCGGCACCCGCGGCAACATGATGGTGACGTCGGTCGCCTGCCACCCGACGGAAGAGGTCGCGGCGATCGGCTATGCCGACGGCATGGTGCTCGCCGCCCGCTTCGCCGACCAGAAGGAGGTGCTGCTGCGCCGTCCCGGCAAGGGCGCCATCACTTCCATGGCATGGGACAACGAGGGTCGCCGCATTTCCTTCGGCAGCGAGGCGGGTGACTGCGGCGTGGTGGACGTGGCTGGGTAAGACGTCGGTCCGTCAAAGGCGAATTCATCGTGCCGGTGGCACGATGAAAGGCGTCGAACGGGCGGGAGCTGCCGGAGGCAGCGGGACCGCCCAAGAGCCGCTTAGCCAAGCGCGCCTCCCGCTATGTCACTCCACTGAACAACCCACCTCGCCCTTGAACGTCGCCTCCTTGGGCTCGGCATTGTCGCCGACGCCGTCATAGACGGTCAGTTCATAGGTTCCGCCATATCCGATCTCGTCGCCCTCGGATTGGGTATAGATCACGAGTTCGACATAGCCGTGCGGCTTGTCGCCCTCGCGCTCGCGGTAGAGGTTGAGCCGCAGGTCCTTGCCGTCCAACCAGTATTGGGCAACGTCTTCCCTCGAGAAGCCGGTCTTGCGAAGATCCTCCGCGATCGACTGATCGTTGATCTTGACGGTGCTCTCGAACGCAAAGATCGCGCTTCCCATGCCGCGCGAGACCCCGGCATGCAGGTTGAACTCGACCTTCTTGTCTTTCGCGCCGCAGTCCAGCCCGCCCGAGGCGGCGGCCGGCAAGACTCCGGATAGAATGGCGATGGCGAAGATCGATGCGCGCATGCAGGGCCCCCTCAAACAGATCGTCGTGCGCCCTCTCCCATAGTCCTGTTTCCGCTCGATGTCTGCCGATTGCAGCGGCCGCGCCCGCCCCGTTACAATGCAGCGACTGGAGACGGGCATGGACATGGCAGACAATTCGGCGGCGGGCGCGGCGCTCGACCGCAAGGTGCGTGAGTTGCGCAAGCGCGAAGCTGAGACGTTCCGGCGTGCCCGGCCGAAATCCGAAGCGGCCATCGGCAACGGCATCGCCGGCTTCTTCGGCGGCGTGCCCATGCACTGGATGACCGACTGGCCCACGCCCTTCCCGATCGTCGTCGACCGCGCGCGGGGCGCCACCATCGTCGACATCGATGGCAACCGGCTGGACGATTTCTGCCTCGGCGACACCGGCTCGATGTTCGGCCACTCCCCGCCTCCGGTCGCGCGGGCGATACGGCGACAGGCGGGCCGCGGCCTGACCTACATGCTGCCGTCCGAGGACGCGCTCGCGCTGGGCGCGCTGCTGGTTGAGCGGTTCGGCCTGCCGCATTGGCAGATCGCCACGACGGCCACCGACGCCAACCGCTTTGCCCTGCGCGTCGCCCGGGCCATCACTGGGCGGCCGAAGATCCTAGTCTTCAACGGCTGCTACCACGGCTCGGTGGATGAGACGATGGTACGGCTGGTCGACGGCAGGCCGGCCAATCGGCCGGGGCTTGCCGGTGAGTTCCGCGACCTGACCCGGAATACGAAAATCGTCGAGTTCAACGACCTTGCGGCGCTGGAAGCTGCACTTGCCGAAGGCGACGTCGCCTGCGTGATCACCGAACCGGTGCTGACCAACAGCTGCATGGTGCTGCCCGATCCTGGTTTCCACGACGGCCTGCGCCGGCTGACGCGCGACACCGGCACGCTGCTCCTGATCGACGAGACCCACACGGTCTCGACCGCCGTCGGCGGCTATACGCGCAGGCACGGCCTCGAACCGGACCTGTTCGTGCTGGGCAAGCCGGTCGCTGGCGGCGTGCCGGCGTCGATCTGGGGCATGAGCGACGAGGTTGCGGCGCGCTATCGTGCCTATAATCTGGCCAAGGAGCCCGGCTACTCGGGCATGGGCACGACGCTGTCGGCCAATCCGCTGCAGTTCGCGGCCATGCGGGCAACGCTGGAAGAGGTGATGACCGAGGCGAACTATGCGCATATGGACGCGCTCGCCGCGCGGCTCACGGCAGGGCTCTCCCGCGCAATCGAAGCCAACGCCCTCCCGTGGCACGTGGCCCGCGTCGGCGCCCGCGTCGAGTTCATCTGCGCGCCGGGTCCGCTGCGCAACGGCAGCGAGGCGGAGGCCGCGCATCGTCCGGACCTGGAGGCCGCGATCCATGTCGCGTTGGTCAACCGCGGCGTACTGATCGCCCCGTTCCACAACATGATGCTCGTTTCGCCGGCTACCACGCGACGACAGGTCGACCGGCTGGTCGCGGCGTTCGGCGAGGTTGCAGAAATGCTGGCCGTATGATGTCAATGCGAGGCTGAGTACCCAAGGCCCCCTGACCCGGCCTCCGTCGCCTGGCTTCTGTCTTTCTCCCACCGGGATAGGAAACTGGCTGGCGACGCGGAGGCCGGGTCAGGGGGTTGTTTCGCGAGTTGACATCATGACCTCACCTTCCGGCTCGACCCTCCAGGAAGCGGCCGACTTTCTCGACGCGCATCCCGACATCGAAGCGTTCGACATAGTGCTGACCGACACCAACGGAGTGGGCCGCGGCAAGATCATCCGCCGGCACGAACTGAAGGCGGTCTACGAGAACGGCCGGCACATGCCGATCTCCATCCTTGGCCTCGACATAACCGGCGAGGACGTGCACGAGACCGGCCTGATCTGGGATTCCGGCGACGGCGACCTCCGCGCATGGCCCATCCCCGGCACGCTCACGCCCCTGCACGGCACCAGCCCGGCGCGCGGACAGGTCCTGATGGGCATGTACCATCTCGACAGCCAGCCGATGACCTCGGACCCGCGCCACGCCCTGCAGCGGCAGGTCGAAGAGTTCGCGGCGAAGGGCCTGCACCCCGCCGGCGCCTTCGAACTCGAATTCTTCCTCTTGTCGAACGACCGGGACTCCGACGGCAAGGGCCAGCCCGCCCGCGCCATCCTCGACGGTCGCGCCAGCGGCAAGACCGAGGTCTACTCCGTCGACCACCTGCACGGCATGGAGCCGCTCTTCTCGGACATCTACGCCGCAGCACGCCTGCAGGGCATACCGGCCGAGACGATCATCTCGGAATATGCTCCGGGGCAGTACGAGCTTACCCTCAACTATCGCAAGGACATCCTGCGCGCCGCCGACGACCTGATCATGCTGAAGCGGTTGGTCCGCGCGCAGGCCCGCCGCCACGGCGTCACCGCCTGCTTCATGGCCAAGCCGATCGAGAAGTATGCCGGCTCCGGCATGCACCTGCACGTCTCCCTTCTCGACGATGCCGGGCGAAACGTGTTCACCGAAGCGAAGGAGGGTGCCTGGTCGTCCAACCTGCTGCACGCCCTCGGCGGCCTTTCCGCGACCATGGCCGAATCCATGCTGGTGTTTGCGCCCCACGCCAATTCGTGGCGGCGCTTCGTTTCGCAATCCTACGCCCCGATCGCGCCGACCTGGGGCGTCAACAACCGATCGGTTGCGCTACGCGTGCCGGCGGGTGACGCGAAGAACCGGCGCATCGAGCATCGTCCGTCCGGCGTCGACGCCAATCCGTATCTCGTCGCGGCAACAGTGCTTGGCGGCATCGCCAAGGGTATGGACGAGCGGCTCGATCCCGGTCCGGAGACCACCGGCAACGGTTACGAGGCGGCCGATGCATCGCGCGGCCTGATGCCGGCCGACTGGCGCAGCGCCATCGAGGCGGCCAAGGCGTCCGACTTCCTGAAGACGGCGCTCGGTACAGACCTTCACCGCACCTTCACCGCCATCAAGGAGAGCGAATACCTGCGCGTCGCGCGGACGGTGAGCGAGCTCGACTACCACCTCTATCTGCACGAGGTGTGAGGCCCTCGCCTACCCGGTCTCGAAGTCTCGGCCTCGGCGGCGCGATCCAGCTTGGCCACACACACCGAAAACGCCCGTCATCGCATGTTACGGCCTGGAACTGTGCTACATGAGTCCATTAGTGAAGTAAGGGGTTCGTGGTGGTGGTGGATATCGAGACTTCGCGCCCGACTGCCGACATGGCGGAACTCATCCGGACCCATGACTGGGCAAGCACCAGTTTGGGGTCGATGGCCGAATGGCCGTCCTGCCTGCGGGTCACGGTGGATCTGGTTCTGCCTTCCAAAGCTCAGATCGTGATATTCTGGGGGCCGGAGTTCCTGGCCCTCTACAACGACGCATACGCTCCGACGATCGGAGACAAGCATCCCCGGGCGCTCGGTCGGCCTGCCCGGGAGAGTTGGTCGGAACTATGGGACGACCTGGAGCCCCTGCTGCTGCGGGTCTTCGAGCGGGGCGAAACCATGTACGCGAAGGACCGCCCCTTCTACATCGAGCGGCGGGGCTATCCCGAGGACGTGTTCTTCGACATTTCCTACTCACCGGTTCGCGACGAAGCGGGGCTGGTGCGGGGGGTGTTCTGCATAGTGAATGAAACGACCGAGCGGGTCCTTGCCCAGCGGGAGCTTACCAAAACGCAGGAGCGCTTGTCCTATGCGCTGGACGCATCAGGAATGCTCGGCACGTTCGACTGGCACATCAAGTCCGACACATTCTATTCTGACGATCGGTTTGCGGCGATGTTCTCGGTCGATCCCGACAAGGGCGAGAAGGGCGCTCCGATCGCAGAGTACATGGTCGGCATCCATCCTGAAGATCGGGAGCGGGTCGGGGCGGCCGTTGACCATACGATTGCGACAGGCGCGAAGTATGTCCAGGAGTATCGGCTGCTCCACCGTGACGGTCAGATCCGCTGGATCGAAGCCCGCGGTGAGTGCCTGTATGACGACCAAGGGCAGCCCGAACGGTTTCCGGGTGTCGTCATCGAAATCACCGAACGCAAGCAGGCGGAGGAAATGCTGCTGCGACTCGCCGCGATCGTTGCCTCGTCGGACGACGCCATCATGAGCATCGACCTCGATGCAAGAATAACCAGCTGGAACGAGGGAGCCGAACGTCTTTACGGTTTTTCAGCCGAGGAGGTCATCGGGCAACCGGTCTCGATCATTCTTCCGGCAGACAGGTCACAGGAAGAACACGCGATACTTGCCCGGATTCGTCGCGGAGAGCGCGTCGATCCCTACGATACGCAACGTCTGCACAAGAACAGGACCAACGTGGACGTCTCGCTCACGGTCTCGCCCGTTCGAGACGCCGCCGGAAAGGTCGTGGGTGCATCGAAAATCGCGCGCGACATCAGGGCCCGCAAGGAAGCGGAGCGCCTTCAGCGCGTCCTCATGAACGAACTGAAGCACCGGGTGAAGAACGTACTTGCCACGGTGCGGGCAATAGCCATGCAGACATTCCGGGACGAGGAACATAGGCTCGCGAGAGCGGCGTTCGATGCACGTCTTCTCGCGCTGGCCAGGGCGCATGACCTGCTGACGGCCGAGAGCTGGAGCGGAGCCGAACTCTCGGCTCTCATCGCTGAAGTCCTATCCCCCTACGACAGGGGAAACTTCGAGATCGGCGGGCCTCGGTTGCGGTTGCCATCCGAAGTGGTGCTTCCCTTCTCGCTTGCGCTACATGAACTCGCGACCAATGCCGCCAAGTATGGCGCCCTGTCCGTTCCCTCAGGGCAAGTCAGCATCCGGTGGAGCATCATGGATGACGACAGCCCGCGGCTTTCGCTTTCCTGGACCGAGCGCGGCGGTCCGGCCGTGCACATTCCAAGCCACAAGGGCTTTGGGTCTCGGCTGGTCGAAGGATTGTTGTCCGTGCAGCTGGGTGGCGAGGTTCGGATCGACTATGCAGCAAAGGGGCTTGTCTGCGAAATCGACGCGCCGTTGCGCGATGGCTGGATCACTCCGATCAGGGAGCGCACGGATGCACCGGGTCAAGTCGATGCAAGCCAATCGGCCTGATCATCAGCCGCGCAATCTGATCGCAGGGCAACCTCGATCCAACTGAGCTCTTCCTTGCGATGCGGGAGACGGGCCGGAGATCCGGCTCCAATGAGCGCCGAGCGCAGACGGCATGCCCCCCGGCCTTTTGAAGCATGAACTGCGGCTGGTCCAGCGGGCCGGAGGACAGTGTCCTCGATCTTTAGAGGTCGGTAGGCTTTAGTCCGCTACGTGAGGGGAACACCATCTGGAGCCCGGCATGGCCGCGATTTGGGAAACGCTTCTTTCAAACCTTGCCCTGGTTTCGATCCTCGTGGTCGCCTGGGATCTTCTGTCGGATCGCACTGCGCATTTTTCCAGGTCGACGCAGTCGGTCTTCCTCGGCCTGATCATGGGCGTGGGAGCGGCAATCTCCATGGCGATCGCGGAACCCATGCATGGCTTCCTTTTCGATCTGCGGATGCCGCTGCTCGCGGCATCCGCATTCTTTGGCGGACTGCCGGCAATTGTCGTTGCGGCGTCCGCAGCCCTGATCTGTCGCCTCTATCTCGGCGGCCCGGGTGTGGCCGTCGGCGTCACCGGCATCCTGATCGCCTCGGTCATCGGCCTGGCGTGCTACTGGTTGGTGCGGTCTCGTCAGAAGACCATGACCCACATCTTCGGTTTCGGCGTTGCCGTCGCGTTTGGCGCGTACTTTGGCTTGCTGGTGCTGCCCGAAGGAGCCCGGGTCGTCCTCTTCCCTCGCGCCGTCCTCCCGCTGACCTCGCTGGCCTTTGTCAGCGCCCTGATGATCGGCACGTTGCTTCATCGGATGCAAAGGCGACGAGAGCTCGCGACCGCCAATCTGATCTACCGGGCCATGGTGCGGGAGCTTCCCGACTGCCTGAACGTGAAGGATCTCGACGGGCGCTTCATTGTAGCCAATCCTGCGACCGCCTCCCTGATGCGCGCCGGCTCGGCAGAAGAGCTGATCGGCAAGACCGATTTCGACTTCTACCCGACCGAACTGGCGCAGAGGTTCAGGCAGGACGAGATTGACATGCTTCAAAGCGGCGAGGTCCAGCGTCTGGAACAGCCGGCGCTGTTTCCCGACGGAAGCCAGGGGTGGCTCACCTCCGTGAAGGCCCCGTTTACCGACGAGACAGGTCGGGTGGTGGGGATCATCACCTACAACCGCGACATCTCTGACCAGAAGCGCGTCGCCCAGCTCAAGAACGAGTTCATCTCGACGGTCAGCCACGAACTGCGCACGCCGCTGACGTCGATACGCGGTTCGCTCGGCCTGATTGCGGCGGGCGTTGCGGGAGAACTGCCCGCCAAGGCCGGCAACCTCGTCAAGATTGCGCATACCAACAGCGAACGGCTGGTTCTCCTGATCAACGACATCCTGGATATGGAGAAGATCGAGTCCGGGAAAGTGGCTTTTGAACTACGGCCGATGGCCGTTCGGCCCATTGTCGAGCAGGCCATCGCCGCAAGCTCCAACTACATGCCCGAACGGAAGGTCAGGCTGCTGCTTGTCGATGACGCGCCCCGCGCCGGCGCTACGATCGATCCCGACCGGCTGCACCAGGTCCTGAGCAATCTTCTGTCGAACGCGATCAAGTTCTCATCGGTCGGCGATACGGTAACCGTCAGGCTCGCGCGCCGCAGCGGCGGAGTGCTGCGGATCTCGGTGGTGGATCGCGGCGCCGGGATTCCGGAGGCTTTCCGCGCCCGTGTTTTCGGAAAGTTCGAGCAGGCGGATGCATCCAGCACGCGCGGCAAGGGCGGCACCGGCCTTGGCCTGAGCATCGCCAAGGCAATCATCGAGAAACTAGGTGGCGCGATCGCCTTCGAAACGCAGGAAGGCCACGGCACCGCCTTCCACATCGATCTTCCCGAAGCGTCGGGGCAGGCGGTCGCGTCCGCGACGCCGTCCAGCCAGCCACATTCCGACGAACGCAACCGTGTGCTGATCTGTGAGGATGACGCCGACATTTCCGGAATGATCGCGGCCCTCCTGGATGCCGACGGCTTTTCCAGCGATGTTGCCCCCGACATCGCCTCGGCGAAGATGCTCCTGCAGACGCGCGACTATGTCGCTCTGACGCTGGACATCAGGCTCGCCGGCGAGTCCGGCATCACGTTGTTCCGAGACATTCGCAAATCGTCTGCCCTCCCCGACATTCCCGTGATCGTGATCTCGGCAGTCGCCGACGAGGCGAAGCGGGCGCTCAACGGATCGGCCGTCGGCATCATCGACTGGCTTGAAAAGCCCGTGGATCCCGAGCGGCTGCACGCCGCACTGGGCAAGATCGCCAGGCGTGCGGACGATAGACGCTCCCGGGTCCTCCACGTCGAGGATGACGAAAGCGTCCTGGCGGTGATGTCGGCAGGATTGGGGCCGGACGTTTCGGTCACCTTCGCCAAGACGCTCAAGGATGCGCAGTTTCTGGCCGCGGAGAGCCAATTCGATCTGGTTATCCTCGACGTCGGCCTGCCTGACGGTTCCGGGCTGGACTTGCTCACCGACCTGCCCGCCGAGACGGCGGTGATCGTCTTCTCGGCCGCGGAGTTGGATCAGAGGCTGGGAGCCAGCGTTAAGGCAGTCATGACCAAGACGAAGGCATCGGAGCTGGACGTGGCGAAAGTCATCAAGAGCTTCCTCCCAGCGGCCGGTGTCGGTAGGTTCTCAATTCCGATAGGTGGCGAGTAAAGACAGAGATGGCGGCGAGAATCCTGTATGTGGACGACGAAGACGATATTCGCGAGATCGCCCAGATGTCGCTGGAGCTCGAACCCGAATTCGAAGTGCATCTCTGTTCTTCGGGAGCGCAGGCGCTCGACAAGGCCGCGGCATGGCAGCCGGACCTGATCCTGCTCGATGTAATGATGCCTGAAATGGATGGGCCGGAAACGCTGAGACGCCTGGCGGCGGGCGACCAGACGTCAGCCATCCCCGTGGCCTTCATCACGGCGCGGACCCAGACCCATCAGGTCGAGCGCTACCTCGCCATGGGCGCAGTCGGCGTCATCCCCAAGCCGTTCGATCCGATGCGGCTGGCCTCCGATGTCATGCAATTGCTGCGCTCGAATGGGCGCTCGCAGTGAGTGGATGGGAAGGAGTGGCCTGCCTGCGGTCACCGGACCGCTCGCCTCCTGGGCCATGCTGCTGCTGGCGACGGCCGCACAGGCCTGCGGGACGGCCACGTGTACGAGCCAGGTTGAAGGATCGCCGATCATAGTCGCCGCTTCTGCGCAATCCCCCGAAGTGGTGTGGTCGCACCCGATCGCCCGATACGACTCCCCGCCCGACACGCTCGTCCTGACCGGAGTGATGAAGGACGGCCGCTTCGTGCCGGGATCAGTGGCCGTTCCGAAGCCTTCACCAGGCGATGCACCCGCTCCAGATCCATTTCCCCTGGACGCGAACCTGCTTCCCATTCTCGAAGCCCGCAGTTTCGGGCTTGAGGAGCGGGCAAAGCTCTCGCGCGTCGGAGAGGCGGTGACGCTCAGCTGCAAGGCCGGCGAACAGCCGGCTGGAGTGGCGCTGCATGCGGCGGCGTTTCGCTTTCCGCGGGCCATGCGGGGCGACCTCGTTGTGGAAGGTCGGGCGGTCCCGGGGTTTGCGTTCGCGGTCGTTGCGGCAGGCGCCGATGCGCCGGCCCCGCCTGCCGTCGGCGCGTCTGGCCCGACGCTGGCCTCAATCCCTGCAAGCGAATGGAATGGCGGCGATGCAGCCCGCGAACTGGTGATCAATTGCCCCAAGGAGGCTGCGTCGGCCTCCATTTCGGCTGTTCGCATCGTCCCGCATGAAGACCGCGAGCCGGCGGACGCTGGAACCTGGCTCTGGGACGCACGGCCGTGGCTTGATGATCCGGAGCGCCTTGCAGCTCTGGTGCGAAGGGAGCGGATCGCAAATCTGTACCTGCAGGTCCGTATCGAAGGCGGAGCGGTTGCGGACGACGCCGGACTGCGGCGTCTCATCGACGTCCTTGCCGCCTCCGGCGTCGCCATCCACGCCGTCGAAGGAGATGCCGAGATGGCGACGGAAACCGGCCGGGCTCATGCGCTGAAACGGGCGCGTGTCCTCCGCCGGTTCATCGAAGACGGCTCGGGCTTGCGTTCGATCCAGTACGACATCGAGCCGTATCTGATGCCGCAGCACGTCGCCGACCCGTTCGCCGGTTGGACCGGATGGGCGACGACGATCAATGAGCTTGCCGAGGCGCTTGGGCGAACGATTGCGATCGTCGTGCCCTTCTGGATGCTTGACGATCCGGCTGGCAAAGCGGCCTTGCAGATGGTGGAGGGAGCGATCTCCGGGGTGACGGTCATGGCGTACAGAACCGACCTTGCCGAGGTCGAGAGCATCGCGGAGGCCTGGCTGAACTGGGGCGTCGAACGACGGCAGCCGATCGCCATAGCGCTGGAGAATGGTCCACTGCCGGTCGAGATCCACCAGACCTTCCGGCGTGCCGAGAAAGGCATTCTCTATATCGATCGCGATGCCAGGGAGCCGATGGTCCGGATGCTGGAGGCGGAGGTCCCCGCTTCACATGCCAGGCCGACATATTCGTTCAGTCATGAGACGGTGGCGCCACCGTCGCGAATCAGCTTCATGGATGATCGCCCTGCCTTGGTTGTAGCCAGGGAGCGGCTCGATCGAACCCTGTCGTCCTGGGCTTCCTTCGACGGACTGTTGGTGCATGGACTGATCAACCCGGGGGGCTAGGATGCGCCGGGAGGGAGCAAACCGGAGAAGGCGACGTGGATGGTGCAAAGGCGAAGGTTCTGATTTGCGATGACGATCCGCTCCTGCGGGAGCTGATCGATTTCAGGCTGAGAGCCAAGGGATATGATGTCATCAAGGCGGCGGACGGCGCAGAAGCGCTGGCAATGGCCCAATCCGAGCGACCCGATGTGGTTGTGCTGGATGCGATGATGCCAAAGTCCGACGGTTTCGAAGTGCTTGTGCGATTGAAGGGCGATCAGCGCCTTTGCGCGGTGCCAGTGATCATGCTGACGGCGAGGAAGCACGAAAGGGACATCGCGTCGGCTCTGCAGAAAGGCGCCGACGACTATCTGGTGAAGCCGTTCATCCCCGAGGAGTTGCTGGCCCGGCTGTCGCGCGTCCTCGCGCGCAAGGGCGACGCTTCCTGATGCGGTTGCAGTGCCTCGCCGCGGGCCTCTGTATGGCGCTGGCCGTCGATGCGCATGCGCAGACGGTCGACGAGCTCTACTCACAGGGGGTCAAGGCGCGACAGGAACAGCGTTTCGAGGACGCATCGACGCTGCTGAGAAGGGCGCTGTCGCTGCAGCCCGCAAATTCCGATACGCTCGTGCAACTGGGTTTCGCCGAGCTGGGACTTGGCAACCTGGCGGCGGCGCGCACCGCCTTTTCCAATGCGCTCGCCATCGCGCCGGACTACGCCGACGCGAAGTTCGGACTGGCGCAGGTCGAGTTCAGGAGCGGCAATCCCGCCGCTGCGCGGGCGCTCGTCGAGCCGCTCGTGACGCAGCAGCCCGGCAATCAGGAAGCGGCAGCGCTTCTGACGACCGTGCGCGCTGCGCTCGAGACAGAGCGCGACGCGGCCGCGGCAGCCACTGCGGCGAAGCCTCGTCGCGCGGAGGGCCAGGCGACAACAGCGAGGTCCGACGCCGTTGCTCCTTTGCTCGACGAAGCGCGTCGGCTGCGGACCGCTGGGCAGTTCGCACAGGCGGAAAGTCTCTACCGCCGTGCTTTGTCGATCTCGCCGCGAAACACAGACATATTGGTGGCCCTTGGTCTGGTCGCCGGGTTCCAGCAGAGGTTCGACGAGGCGGACCGTTTCTTCAGCGCCGCGCTCGCCATTGATCCCGATCAGTTCGACGCCCGACTCGGCAAGGTCCGGCTGGCGATCTGGCGGGGGGACGTGGCGCGTGCTCGTCAGATGATCGATGGGGTGCTTGCTGACGTGCCAGGCAACACCGAGGCCATGGTTGTAGATGCGCGTATCTCGATGCTGGAGCGCGACTATGCAGGTGCGGAGGAATCCTTCGCCTCGGCGGCGGCGGCCGACCCGGCAAACGCCGAAGCGCTCGTCGGCCTGGGTGATGTGCGCCGCGCCCGCGGCGACGAAGTCAGCGCTCGCCAGGCCTACGAGAATGCGCTCCTGCTGCAACCGGATTCGGTAGAGATCGCGCAGAGGCTTGCGGCAGCGCCTCCACAAAAATGGCGGTTGGATATCGGCAGCGAGCTGAGTGAACTTTCAGCCGGTCTCGGAAACTGGACGGACAGCGGCATAGGCCTGTCTTATCGAGCGACGCCCGACACCGTCCTTGGGGCGCGCATGCGCGTGGCCACCCGGTTCGGGCGGACCGACGCTCAGATCGAAGGCCGCATCGATCACGCTTTTGCGCCGTCTTTCTCGGCCTATGGAGTGATAGCAGGCACGCCCCAGGCAGATTTCCTGGCGAAGTTCTCTGCGGGTGCGGGCGCGTCCTGGCGGGCGATCGAGAGCGTGGGCGGGATCGGACCCGTCTTCCTCAACCTCGATGCGCGATACGATCTGTTCGACGCGACCGAGAACACCACGATCTCGCCCTGGGTGCAGGCATATTTCTTCGACGAGCGCCTTGGCCTTTCGGCCCGGTGGGTCCATTCCGAAAACGATCGGGGCAGGGTCGCCGACGGTTATGTGCTGCGCGCCGACCTGACAGTGACCGACCGGCTGCGACTGTTCGGCGGCTATAGCGATGCGCCCGAGATTTCCGAGGCGACGCTGATCGAGACGCGCACCGCCTTTGGAGGCGTTTCCTTCGACATCTCGGACGATCTGACCCTGCTGGGCAGCTACGCAAACGAGCAGCGCCCGACTTTCGAGCGCAACATATTTGGCCTCGGCCTCGCCGTGAGGTTCTGAGCATGCTGTCGTTCGTGTGGATTATGTCGATCGTGCTCAGCGCTATTTCGCTCCTCGTCATGACGCTCCTCATCCTGCGGCGGGTCGTTCTCCAGCGTCGTGCGAAGGAGGACGCAAGGATGCGACAGCGGCTGCTTCAGGCGCTCATTGCGTTCTCTGAGGACAAGGATGCCGAAACCCTGAACAGCGTCATCCGATCGGTGCCGCCGCGCATTGCCATAGACGGCGGGTTCGAATTCCTGGGCCTTTTGCGGGGGGAGGAATATGCGCGGATCATCGAGATCTTCGCTGAATCCGGCCTGCCGATCCATATCGCCACACAGTTGATGAAGGGCAACGAGGCGGCCCGCATCCATGCCGCCGAGATGCTGGCGGCTTTTTCCCCCGACACAGGAACGGCGCATCTCTTTACCGCGCTCGACAACGACCGTTCCCGCGAGGTGCGGATTGCGGCAGCAATTTCGCTCTGCGACCTGGGAGCCATGCCGCCGCTGCCCGGCGTGCTGCGCAAGATCGGCGTGCGCGGTCAGCGTTCCAGGCGTTTGGTTGAGCTTTTCCGGCGCGTTCCGGCGGAGCGGATGGGAGAGCTCAAGGATCTAGCGGCCAAGCAGGACGGATCACCCTTCGTCAGGGCCGCGGCCATCGAGGCGCTGTCGCCTGCGCAGGACCACGAACTTGCAGATTTCTTCCGGCGTTCGGCGAAGGATCCTTCCAGCGACGTTTCAGGAGCCGCGATCCGGGCGCTTGGACGGCTGGCCGACCGGGATTCGGGAGACATCGTCACCGAGGCAATGGCCAGCAAGGATTGGGAAGTGCGCGCCGACGCGGCGGAAGCGGCAGGGCGCATAGGCACGACGGAGCTGATCGACCCTCTCGCGCGTCTGCTCGACGACGACGCGTGGACTGTTCGCTATGCGGCAGCCAAGGCGATGCGCCTCATCGCGCCGCAGGGAGACGAGATGCTGCGCGAGATCGCCTCCAGCCAGACCTCGCGAAGCCAGCGCACTGCTTCGCTCGTCCTCAACGAGGGCTTTGCATCGTGATTTCAGGATGGAGCGTGGAGGTCGTCGGGATCGCGACGGCAATCTCCTGGATCGTGATCGGGGCCGGCATGATCCAGACGGTGGTCTATCTGCTGCAACTCGTCGTGGCTGGGTACGCTCTGTCGAAAAGACCGCCGATCGCCAGGTCCGCTCTGCTGTGGCGCCGGTATGGCGACGTTGCCCCGCCGATTGCGCTGATTGTGCCTGCCTACAACGAGGAAATGAACGTCGTCGAAAGCGTGCATTCCATGCTTGCGCTGGAGTACCCGAATTTCGAAGTGATCGTCGTCAATGACGGCTCGAAGGACCAGACGCTGCAGCGCCTGATCGAGGCCTATGGGCTCGTGAAATTCCAGCGCCCCTATGAGGAAGCGCTTGCCCACGCGCCGATCCGCGGCCTGTATTCGTCGCTGGTGGCCGAACGGCTGTTCGTCGTGGACAAGGAAAATGGCGGCAAGGCCGACGCGCAGAACGCTGGCGTCAACGTCTGCCGTGCGCCGATTTTCTGCGTCATCGACGGCGATTCGATCCTGGAGCCCGATGCGCTCATGCGGGCCGTGCAGCCTTTCATTGACGATCCGGAGCGGACCATTGCCGTGGGCGGCACCATCCGGATCGCAAACGGCTCGCGCATCGAGAGCGGGCGCGTCGCTGAGGTTCACCTCCCGACAAAGCTGCTGCCCTTGTTTCAGGTCGTGGAATACCTGCGCGCCTTTCTCATGGCGCGACTGGCGTGGAGCCGTATCAACACGCTGATGCTGGTGTCGGGCGCGTTCGGCGTGTTCCGCCGCGCCGAGGTCGTGGCGGTCGGCGGTTTCACCAAGGGATCGATGGGCGAAGACCTCGATCTGGTCATCAAGCTGCACCGGCACATGATCGACAGTCGACGCAAATACCGCATCGAGTTCGTTCCCGAGCCCGTTTGCTGGACCGAGGCGCCGGAGACCCTGGGTGTCCTGGCGCGGCAGCGCTCACGATGGCAACGCGGCGCGCTGGAGTGCTTCTTCCGCTACCGCTCGATGCTGTTCAATCCGAGATACGGGCGCGTCGGCTTTCTCGGCTTCGGCCACATGCTCGTCGTCGACGTGCTGGGGCCGATCATGGAAGTCCTAGGCTACATCCTGATGCCACTCTTCTGGCTGCTAGGCATCCTGTCCGTCGAGTATTTTTTGGCCTTCACGGCGTTGGTCTTCACCTATGGCGTCTGTGTCAGCGTCTGCTCGCTGATCCTGGAGGAGGCGGAGTTGCAACGCATTCCCCGCGCCCGCGACCTCGCCATCCTGACGGTCGCCGCGGTGATCGAGAATTTCGGGTACCGGCAGATCAACAATATCTGGCGAGTGAAGGGGTATTGGCAGTATCTGCGCGACGACCAGAGCTGGGGCGAGATGACGAGGACGGGCTTGTCCAGCGCCAAGAAGTAGGCCTCGCAGACGGCCGCGCAGTCAGCCCGTGATCCGCTGCAGCTCCAGCACCAATTCATCCAGCGCGGCCTTAATTTGCGCCGGTGTCGCTTCGCTGTCCCCGCCCAGCAGGGTTTCCACCATCGAGGCGCGTTCGCTCAAGCCCGAAAAGCCGAACATGCCGCCGGCGCCGGCCAGCGAATGCACCGTCTTCACCAGCTGATCGCGGCGGCTGTCATCGAGCGCCGCAGCGCCCTCCCGCGCGATCCTCTCGAGCGACGCCAGTTCCCCCTGGCATCGCGCGACAAAGCGACGCCTCAGCACATCGAACGGGTCATCCACGATATTGCGGCTTCCTGGTGTCTCGAGTGAGATGATCGCTCGCGTTCATTTTGCGAAACAGGCGAGGTGTGACGATGTTGAGCCTGGATTTTATTCAGTTCTGAACCGGTTTCCAGCGTTGGTTTAGCCCTGTTGACATCCCGGTTCCCCGTCGATCCGCCACGGCCTGGGTCCGGAGAAATCCTCACCGCCGGCGCTTTGCCGCAACGGTTCGTGCAGTTCGCCTGCTTCGGGGCTCGACCCCACACGCAGAGCAGACCGGCAATTCCGCGCCGAGCGCCGGCAACCCCCAGCTTTCGCCGTCAGGCTGCGAAATGATTGACTGAGGCGTTTGCATCGGGGTTGGGCTTTTTTCTATGCCTCCAGCGCCTTTCATGCGACATTGCAATCGGTGGCCCTGAAATACCCGACAATGGTATCGCGAACAGTGGCGGACCATTCCCCACTATCCATCGAGTCAGAGCCGACCAATCGAGGACGGCGCGCTTGCCCAAAGCGGGGCTGAGCGTTGCCAAACAACGTGCAAGCACCGAACCTAATATCGTGCTCGCGGTAACAGTCTCGACTTCGATGGGAGGGTCCGATGGCTTCATCCAGCAATGCAATGGCTAAGGAGAACCTGTCTGCGCGCGGCCCGCTGTCGGCACAAGAGCTTCGACTGATGGACGCCTACTGGCGGGCGTCCAACTACCTTGCGGTCGGCCAGATCTACCTTCTCGACAATCCACTGCTGAAGGAGCCGCTGCAGCGCCGACACATCAAGCCACGCCTGCTCGGTCACTGGGGCACGACCCCCGGGCTGAACATGCTCTATGTTCATCTCAACAGGCTCATCAAACGCGACGACCTGAACATGATCTACATCATTGGCCCCGGCCATGGTGGACCGGCAATCGTCGCCCACGCCTTTCTCGAAGGAACCTACAGCGAGGTATATCCAAGCGTCGGCCAGGACACGGAGGGCATGAAGCAACTGTTCAAACAGTTCAGCTTCCCCGGCGGCATTCCCAGCCATGTCGCCCCGGAAACGCCCGGCAGCATCCATGAAGGCGGTGAACTGGGCTATGCCCTCAGCCACGCCTACGGGGCCGCCTTCGACAATCCCGACCTGATCGTGGCCTGCGTCGTCGGCGACGGCGAGGCCGAGACCGGCCCCCTTGCGACCGGCTGGCAGAGCAACAAGTTCCTGAACCCCGCCCGCGACGGATGCGTCCTGCCCATCCTGCACCTCAACGGATACAAGATCGCCAACCCCTGCTTCCTCGCCCGCATCCCGCAGGATGAACTGCGCAAATTCTTCGAGGGCATGGGTTACGCCCCCTATTTTGTCGAGGGAAAGGATCCGGCGGACGTCCATCAACAACTGGCTGAAGCGCTCGATGCCGCCACTGCGGAAATCAAGCGCATCTGGGCAGACGCTCGGGAGAACGGCAATGTGAAGCGTCCGGCCTGGCCGATGATCGTCTTTCGCACCCCCAAAGGCTGGACGTGCCCTGCCGAGATCGATGGCAAGAAATGCGAGGACTACTGGCGCGCGCATCAGGTCCCGATGGGCGAAATGGACAAGCCCGAGCACATCCGGATCCTGGAAGGATGGATGAAGAGCTACGGGCCCGAAGAGCTGTTCGACGATCACGGCCGGTTCAGCCCCGAACTGGCGTCGCTGGCCCCGACCGGTCATCGCCGCATGAGCGACAACCCGCACGCCAATGGCGGGCTCTTGCTGCGCGATCTCAAGATGCCCGATTTCCGCAAGTACGCAGTGACCGTTTCGAGCCCTGGCGGAGCCACCGCCGAATCGGCTCGGATAATGGGCAAGTTTCTCCGGGACGTGATGGCGGCCAATCTGGAAGCGAAGAACTTCCGGCTGTTCAGTCCCGATGAAAACAACTCCAACCGATGGCAGGACGTGCTGGAGGTCACCAACCGATGCTACATGGCGGAGATCTACCCGGATGACGACCATCTCGCGCCGGACGGTCGCGTCATGGAGGTGCTGAGCGAGCACCAGTGCCAGGGCTGGCTCGAAGGCTACCTGCTGACCGGGCGTCACGGCTTCTTCTCTTGCTACGAAGCCTTCATCCACATCATCGATTCAATGTTCAACCAGCATGCCAAGTGGCTGAAGGTGTGTCACGAAATCCCATGGCGCCGGCCGATTGCCTCGCTCAATTATTTCCTCAGCTCCCACGTCTGGCGCCAGGATCACAACGGATTCAGCCACCAGGACCCGGGCTTCATCGACCACGTCGTGAACAAGAAGGCCGAGGTGATCCGGGTCTACCTGCCGCCGGACGCGAACACGCTCCTGTCGGTCACCGACCACTGCCTGCGCAGCCGCGACTACGTCAATGTCGTGGTGGCCGGCAAGCAGCCGGCGCCGCAATGGCTAACCATCGACCAGGCCGTCAAGCACTGCAGCGCGGGTATCGGCATCTGGGAGTGGGCCAGCAACGACAAGGGTTTCGAACCCGATGTGGTCATGGCCTGTTGCGGCGACGTTCCGACACTCGAGACGCTCGCTGCGGTTGAGTTGATCCGCAAGCATCTGCCGGAACTCAAGGTGCGCGTGGTCAACGTTGTGAATCTGATGAAGCTGCAGCCTTCCCACGAACATCCTCATGGCTTGTCGGATGGCGACTTCGACGCCCTGTTCACCAAGGACAAGCCAGTCATATTCGCCTTCCATGGCTATCCCTGGCTGATCCACCGGCTGACCTATCGGCGGACAAACCATAACAACCTGCATGTTCGCGGATACAAGGAGGAAGGCACCACCACGACGCCCTTCGACATGGTCGTGCTGAACGAGATCGATCGTTTCCACCTGGTGCAGGACGTGATCGACCGGTTGCCCCAACTCGGATCCCGGGCCGCCTATTTCAAGCAGGCCATCCACGAAAAGCTGATCGACCACAGGCACTACATCGAGACATACGGTGACGACATGCCCGAAATCAGCGGCTGGAAATGGGGCCTCGGGGACGTGGCCGACGCGCCCAGGAAAACCTCGACTGAAGGAGACAATATCTGAAGGCAACGCTACCCGGCAGGCAGGAACGAGTATGGCAGTCCGCTGATGACCATTCCATTTCCCACCGTCGCCTTCCTCTCCAGCGGCAGCTACCATGTGCTGGGGACCGGCTACGGCGCCGATCGCCAGCACATGCCCCGGCTGCGAGGTCAGGCGCTGGCGCACGGATGCGACGCGCCGCGGGTCCTCGATCCGAATATTCCGCTTCAAAACGTAGGGACGAATCCTCGACCCTGTCCGATCCTCGGTTGATCCAAATGCGCGGCCTCCTCTCCATGGAAACCGACCTTGCTCAGCCGCCGACCGATGAGGAACTGGGTTGGCTGCAGTTCACGACCCTGCTGTATTATCTGCACGAGACGAACCCCGATAACGGACTGGTTCGTGACAAGACGGAGCCGAACGCTCCGGTAAGCATCGCCGCAATCGGCATGGCTCTGGCGACGATTCCGGTGGCGGTGGAGCGTGGCATCATCATCCGCGAATTTGCTTCGAAGATCACCCGGAAGCGGTTGCGCTATCTGATCGAATGCCCCCAGGGCCCTGAACCCGACGCCACCGGCTACAAGGGCTTTTTCTATCATTTCCTGGATATCGAAACCGGGCGCCGGGTGTGGCAGTGCGAATTGTCCACGATCGACTCCGCATTCTTGTTTGCAGGAGCGCTGACGGTCGCCGCCTATTTCGATCAAGACACCGCCGATGAAGCGGAAATCCGGGAACTTGCCAACCGTCTCTACGAGCGCGCCGACTGGAACTGGGCCCGTGATGGCGAGGCGACGCTGACCCACGGCTGGCGTCCGGAGACCGGATTCATTCCTTATCGCTGGCGCGGATATGACGAGGGCTTGCTGCTCTACATTCTCGGTCTCGGATCTCCCACCCATCCGCTGCCGCCCGAGAGTTACACCGCTTATACCGCTACCTATCGATGGAGAGAAATCTACGGACACGAACTATTGTATTGCGGGCCGCTTTTCACGCACCAGCTGTCGCACATGTGGATCGATTTCAAGGGCATCCAGGACGCGTTCATGCGAGAGCGCCAGTCGGACTATTTCGAGAACAGTCGGCAGGCCACCTTTGTGCAGCAGGAATATGCTATCCGCAATCCGATGGAATTCGTCGGCTACGGCGAACATTGCTGGGGGTTCACAGCCAGCGATGGGCCAGGCTGGTGCAAGAGGACGATCGACGGAAAAGAGCGGGAGTTCTTCGATTACATCGCCCGCGGAGTTCCGTGGGGTCCCGATGACGGGACGGTCTCGCCTTGGGTTGTCGTCGCCTCGCTGCCATTCGCCCCGGAAATAGTCGTTCCGACCGTCAGGCATTGTGCCTTCATGCACTTGGGCGCGAGCCGGCTTTACGGTTTCAAGCCTTCGTTCAACCAGACATTTGCAGTAGAAGGGAGCCGGACCGGCTGGTGGGTGAGCCCCTATCATTTCGGCATCGATCAGGGTCCAGTGATTCTCATGATCGAAAACTATCGGACCGGCCTTCCTTGGAACATCATGCGTCGCTGCCCGCCGGTTCTGGCAGGGCTGCGCCGAGCCGGCTTTTCGGGGGGATGGCTACAGTAGGTCGGCCAAACACTCCCAGGAGCCGCGAGGCGCTTTCTCAACCGCGTGATTGCGGGCTATAGCCGCGCGTGATCTCACCCCGCCTTGGTGCTTCGACCCTGAGCGCGGAAATTCCTGCAATCATTCTCGATCGAAGCCCTTGCTCACATAGGGGGAACCGGCGAGCCCGAAACGCCAGGCTTTGTCGAGGGCTTTGGAAATGCCGATCCGGGCGCCGAAGACCACGGGCACATCCGAGACGGAGCGAACAAAGGTAAATCGCTGATCCTCAAGGGACAGGCCATCGTAGGCGCCGTCTATGCCGAGTGCCTGCGCGAGGCGCCCCGGTCCCGAACAAAGGAGACGGCGCTCCGTCAGTCCGCGGCGCTCAACCATGCGATCGACACCGTGAAGTGGTTCGAGGGCTCGCATCAAGACGGCGCTTCCGCGCCGACAGACGAAGTTCAGGCACCAATGGAGGCCGTAGGAACGATATACGTAGGCGTGACCGGGAGGTCCGAACATGGCGGCGTTGCGGCGTGTTTCGCCACCGAAGCTGTGCGAGGCGGGATCGTCCGCCGCATAAGCCTCTGTTTCGACGATTCTGCCGCCTACGCCGGCTACACAGAATTCGGATCCGATGAGTTCGGTCGCCACCTCATGGGGCGCCCGATCCCAGAAGCGCGCAAAGTGGCCAGTCGACTGCGCAACGTCGAAGACAGAGCGACGAGAGCTCATGCGATCTGCTCGAAGGTGCATTGTCGGGGAGCCTTGTCGGGTCGCCAGCGCAGCAGCTTCGTGCCATGGCGGAACCGATTTCCCGTCACTTGGTCGAACCGCACTTCGACGACAAGTTCCGGCCGCAACGGCTCCCAGGCGGCACTTCGCTCGGTGCTCCAGCGGCTTGGGCCGCCGGGCGCGTCTCCCGTGAATCCCGGCGGCTGCCGCAGCTTTTCCAGGCGTTTCGTCAAATCACCGCGCTCTTCGTTGCGGATCGTGGACGTGAAGCCGACGTGGTCGAGCTTGCCCTCGCGGTCATAGAGGCCCAGCAGCAGTGAACCCACTTCTTTCCTGTCGGCGAGATAGCGAAAGCCTCCGACCACGCAGTCGGCGCTGCGCACCGGCTTGACCTTCACCATTTCGCGGACCCCCGACAGGTATCGCCCATCTCGTCTTTTCGCGACAATGCCGTCGGTGCGCCCTGCATGTCCCGCTGTCAGCCACCTCTCGGCCTCGTCTGCATCCAGCGTCATCACCGACAGTTCGACATCCTTCGACGCCAATGAACTGACGAACTTTTCCAGCACGCTGCGCCTGAAGGACAATGGTTGGTCCCTCAAGTCTTTGCCGGCAGTGTCGGCGAGCATGTCAAAGAGGATCAGCCTGGCAGGCGTCTCAGCGGCGAGCTTTCGGATGCGGCTTTCGGCCGGATGCAGCCGCATCTGAAGGGCTTCGAAGGAAGTGCCGCCGGATAGCTCGATGACGATCTCCCCGTCCACGACAAAGCGGGGAGTTGGGAAACGACGCAGCAGGTCGATCAGTTCAGGGAAATATCTGCCCAGCGGCTTGCCGGACTTGCCTCGGATGTCCACCTCCTCCCCGGATTTGAAGGCCAGACAGCGAAACCCATCCCACTTCGGCTCGTATTGCCATGCCGCATCGTCCTCCGGGATCGCGTCCGCCAGTCTTGCTTCCATTGGCGCAGTCTCGACAGGCAACGGGAACGCCCTGTCTTCCGGCGTCACGATCCCCTCCCCCGCCGAATGCCGGCGATCGCCTCCTCGAGCGGACGTTCCCCGTCGCAATAGTCCGCCCAGGCCTCGGTTTTCGAGAGCAGGCCCGGCACCGAGCGCAGCGTGAAACGCTTGGGATCGAGGTTCCGTCTGACCTGGCTCCACGTCAGCGGCATCGAGACCGTCGCGCCCTCGCGCGCCCGTGGCGAGAGCGGCGCCACCGCTGTCGCCATCCGGTCATTGCGCAGGTAGTCCAGAAATATGCGCCCATGCCGAAGCTTCTTCGCCATCTTGGTCAGGTAGCGGTCAGGGCTATCCGCTGCCATGGCGACGCAAACGGCATGGGCAAAGCTCTTGGCCTCATCCCACGTGAGTTTACGGCGCGTCCCGACTTTCAGGGGCGTGACCACATGCAGCCCCTTTCCACCGGTCGTCTTGCAGAAGCCGACGAGGCCCAGTTGCTCGAGCCGCTCCTTCAGTTCCTGCGCGGCCTCGACAACGCTTGAAAACGGCGTCTCCGGTCCCGGATCGAGGTCGAACACCAGACGGCCGGGGACCTCCGGCTGTTGCGGCTCACAGTTCCACGGATGCAACTCCACGGCGCCGATCTGGGCGACCGCTGCCAGGCCTTCGACCCTGTCGATCTGGAGGTATGGCTTGCGATCGCCGAAAACCTGAACCAGTTCAAGCAGGCTGGACGTGCCGGGCATGGCATGGCGTTGGAAGAACTGCTCTCCGCCGACGCCGTCAGGAGCGCGGATAATGGAACATGGACGGCCGCGGATGTGATTGATCATCCAGGAGCCCACAGCCTCGTAGTAGCGCGCCAGCTCTTCCTTCGTCACCGCCGTGTTGTCACCTGCGGCGGGCCAAAGAACCTTGTCCGGGCTCGAGATCAGGACACCCATGACGTTTGCTTTGCCGGCGTTGCGCCCCGACGAACGCCGTTCGGCAGGCGACGGCTCCAGCAGCTCGGTGTCCGCATCGGCGGGCTTTTCCGCCTCGACCTCACCGGCGGGTTTGTCTTCCCGCAGTCCCTTGAAAGCTGCCTGCCTGACGAGACCGTCCGCTGTCCACCCGGCGAACTCGATCTCGGCCACGAGCTCGGGTTTGACCCAGACGATCTCATCCCCGCGTTTCGGAACGGATTGGCCCGTGAATGGCGTGCGGGAGGTCTTCAACGGCTTCAGTGCGGAAAGCAGGGTCTCGACCTTGCCTCCCCCAAATCCCGTCCCGACGCGGCCGGTATAGACGAAGTTCTTGCCGCGATGGACCCCGACCAGGAGCGACCGGAAACGCCCACCCGTGGTTGCGTACCCGCCGATGACCACTTCGTGGCCGGCCCTGCATTTCGATTTTGCCCAGCTTTTCGACCGCCCGGAAGAGTAGGTCGATGTGCCTTCCTTGGAGATGATGCCTTCCAGAGAGAGGCGGCAAGCGGACCGCAGGACGGCATCTCCAGCGGTCTCGAAGTGCTCGACGAAGCGGATGTTGCCGTTCCCATCGAAGGCCGACAGCAATTCCTCCAACCGCTTCTTGCGCTCCACCAACGGCAGGGGTCTCAGATCCTCCTCGCCGTCGAAGAGAAGGTCGAAGGCGAAGTAGACGAGCTCTCCGGTCCTGCCCTCGTTGAGGGCTGCCTGGAGCGCTGCGAAATCCGGCGCGCCATTGTGATCGAGCGCACAGATCTCGCCATCGACAATGGCGTCGGGGAGTTCTGCCGCGACCGTCGCAATGGCACGGTACCGCTCGGTCCAATCGAGCCCCTTGCGGGTCTTGAGCGTAACCTCGCCGTCGACGACGCGCATCTGGATGCGATACCCGTCGAACTTGATCTCGTGCAGCCAACCCTTGCCGCCGGGCGGCCTGGACAGTGTCTGGCAAAGCTGGGGATCGATGAAGTCCGGTACGCCCGAGCGCTTTACCGGCTGGGCAGCGCCGCGCTTGCCTGCCTTCCGCTCGTCCGCGGCGAGCCCGGTCTTGCTGTCCCAGACGGCGTCCGCCTCCACAGCATGGGTATCCAGCATGAAGGGCCTCGGCTTGCGGCCCTTGCCGGCAGCGATCTGTTCCATGGTCCGTCCGGAGGCGACCGACGTGGCGTTGTCCTCGAGGATCGCGGCGCCGTCCTGCTCGACCGAGCTTGCGTCGCGGTGCTTGATCAGCAGCCAGTTGTTGCGTTTGCCCTTGAACCGGTCACCGTCCATGCGGACCAGGACGAAGCTGCCCTTGAGGCGCCTGCCTTCGAGCTGGAACTTTAGCTCTCCCTTCCTGAGCTGCTGCTCGACCGACCCTTTGTCTTCCGGTTCCCAGTGGCCGCGATCCCACAGCATGACGGTGCCGCCGCCATACTGGCCTTTGGGAATGGTGCCCTCGAAGTCTCCGTAGTCCAGGGGATGGTCCTCGACCTCGACGGCGAGCCGCTTGTCGTGGGGATCGAGCGACGGGCCCTTCGTCACGGCCCAGGACTTGAACACGCCGTCCAGTTCGAGCCGGAGATCGTAGTGGAGGCGGGTCGCGTCATGCTTCTGGATCACGAACCGCAGTAGGTTGGACGCCTTGACGTCGACGCTGCCGCTCGGCTCCTGCGTCGTCTCGAAGTCCCGCTTTGCCTTGTAGGTCGACAGCTTGTCAGGGGCCACGTTCCACCTCGCCTTCAACTGCGTGAAATGCGTGAGTGGAGCAGCGGGTTCCAGGATTCGGAATCGCGTGAGGTGTCGGGCAATGCACGGACGTCCCTTCCGTACTGTGCTTTGGCAGGACGCCGGCGCAGGCGCCGTGCACCTCCCCTGTCTGCGCTTGGTGTCCCCATGGGCGAGAGCGGGCGACGGTCAGTCATCTGGCTTGCCGAGAGGCTGGCTCCGATGGCCAGCCCCCGCATAATCCGATCACAGCTTCGGTTTAGTGGAAAGTGACTACCGCCACGGCCGATACCAACCTTCCATGACGGTCTCCTTGTCGCGATGATTTCCTCCGACCGTCGCGGCGAAATAGGCCGCTGCAGCGCCGAGCGCCAGAGCCGCAGCCGTGAGGAACGCGGCAACGACTGAAGCCTGCCGTGCTCGTTCGGCCGCTTCACGCGCTTGTGTTTCAATGGAGCGCGCCTGTTCCACAAGCTGATCAACCCTAGCCGAAGCTTCTTCCGGGGAAAGACCCGTCCTCGACGCAATGAACGTCACCAGGTAGTCGCGATCCGCCGGATCGATTTGATCGCCGGTGGCGGCAGCCAGAAGAGTGCGGCTGATGGATTGCCTGTCCGCCTCCGTGACAGCCGGTGCGTCGGGCCGCCCGCGCACCGCTCGGTCAGCAAGGAGCGCGGAAGGATCGAGAGCGTCCGCGGCTTGGCCGACGGTCGAAGCCGCGGCTCCTGCGGTCTGCCCAACGACGCTTGCGGCTCCTGTTGCACCGGACCAGGCGATGGCGGCTGCTACCAGGGTGGCAAGGCCCCACATGACCAATCCGTTTGAGCCGTCCCGGATGTCGGACTCTGCTTCAGTCGCATCACCCACTCGCCGCCGCATCCGGCCGGTCAGGTAGCCGCCGCTCAAGGATGCACTCACCTGCACCCAGAGAATCCAGAGGCCGCCGACAACCGATATCCAGAAAAGGGATGCAGATTCCCCTTCCCGAGCAGACACCATCGATAGCCCGATGGCCGAACCGAACGTCAGAAGCACGAAGGAGATGGCGCTTGCCACCACGACCCCGGCAATGATGGCCGGCCAATCCACGTAAGAGCGGGCCGCGGCTTCGTCCGTGACCACAGCCTCCAAAGGCCCGGTTTGAGTGACTGTCATTTCGCCCTCCATCAACGCAGGCCGAGGGCGGACAGGATGAACAGGATGACGACCACGAGGCCGACGAGGTAAATTATGCCATGCATGGGGGTATTTCCTCTCGTTGAACAGCAATAACCGGCCGGTGCGGACATTGTTCCGCCGTGTTTCGATCACCTCCTCACCTGATTTCCCCACACGCGTATCCATGGCGGCTGCCGGATGGCCAGCGTCTCATTGTTCCGCCCCTCGGGTCGGCAGCAATCGAACAGTGCTTCTTGAGCCCGCCTCGATGAAGACCGCTGCTGGCCGCTTCGGTTGACGCAGACCAGGCGGCCTATGCGCCGGTCTCGGCGTTGGCCGCGCCGGCGGGTTTTGACTCTGGAGAACCCTTGTGGCGCAGGAAGATCGACAGCACGACCAGGACCGCAGTCGACAAAAACTCGGACTGCCAATTCTGGAAAGACTCAAACCACAGCTGAGCATCGAGAAGATAGCTGTCTAGGCTCTGAATTTCGCCGCCGTGGCGCAAGGCCTCCTCGTTTGCCGCAGCGAAGCTCGCCCACCAGTGCAAGACGAAGGAGATTACGAAGAGCCCGGCAAGGGCGAGGCCCAGCGAATAGGAATAAAGCCATGACAATATCGGACTGCGCGCGCGGGTTGCCGCAGGGAGTTCGTCGCCGGGCCGGTGGGGATCGTCTGGATCGCGCGACTCTGCGGAGCCGCGCTGGAACAGCACGGCGGTCAGCATCACATAGGCCGACATCTGCAGGAATTCGCTTTCCCAGTTCTCGAACAGCGCCGAGAGGAAGGCGCCGCTGGTCACATAGGCAAGCAGCCCTATGGGCTCCGACCCATGCTGCTGGAGCTCTTGGTTGTGGGCCATATGGCCCGACCAGATCATCCCGGTCACGGAAAAAAGGAACAAGGCCGCGAGGACGATTGTCAGCCCGTTGTCCCGAAACAGGGTTCTCATGATGTCATCTCCCTCCCCGTCAGCGTCACTTAGCGCCAACCATCAATAACTTCCTCCATCGTGACCGCCTCTACCTGCTCGCTGAAACGCGAACGATAGAGTTCCATCAGTGCATCGTGCGTCTGGTCGGCGGAACTGCAGATGGCGTCGGTTACGATCACCGTCCGGAAGCCGCGGTCGATGGCGCCCAGCACTGTCGCCAGCACGCACACGTCGGTTTCGCCGCCGGTGACAAGAAGCGCATCGATTGTTGAGCCGTGGAGGAGCGCGTCCAGGCCGCCCTCTGTCCAGGGCGAGTAGACGCGCTTGTCGAGAACCTTCGCAGGCGGCACGAACCGCGCCAGCGAAGGCGCCAGTTCCACCAGGGCCGGATCAATGTTGCTGAGGGTCGCCGCGGCCCAGCGTTGATAGTAGCGCGCCCACATCCCCGGCCCCTCGCCCGGCCGGACGGCGGGGATGAAGCGTGTGAAGATCGTCCTGTCGGGATGCCTGCCGGTCAGTTCCTCGATTGCAGGAAGCACCTTTTCCACCCAGGGAACGGGCCAAGGGCCGCCCGGCCCGAACAGGCGCTGCATGTCCACGCAGAGGTGGATGCAGTTGCCGCCAAGCGGCCCGTGGACAAGTCCGCGCGCTGCCATGCGTCGCCCCCCGGATCTCTAGAGTTTGACGCTGCCTTCCCGCGACCACAATCTCAGTTCCCGGCAGGCTTGCATGAACTCGGCGACGGCTCCCCCATCGTCGAGCGGAATCATGCCCTCATCCGCCTCCGGATCGACTCCCGCCATTTCCATCAGCGGCGTCGCCTCGGTCGTGAAAGCGATGAACTTGCAATGGGCGAACGCGTCGGCCACGAAATCCCGGGCGGTGGCTTCGTTCACCAGGCGCTCGGCCCCGGGCCCGGTCAGCACCAGTGCAACCGCATCGAACAACACCGACGGCCCGCCGTCGATCATGTGCCTGGCGGCAATCCAACTGCCGTCGGAAGCCTCGACGCCGCCCACCTTGGCTGCGATCACTTCCATGACGGCGCCCTCCGCCTCGATCGCCGCCTGCAATTCTTTCAGCAGGCTGGCGTCTGCTTGCTCGCTGACCAGCACTCCGACCTTACGGCCCTCAAAGCTGCCAGGCCCGTTCTCGAGGATGCTCAGGGCCGGCGACGGAGGAAGGTCGTCGCGCGTCTGGACTGCGGCGTCGGCCGGCTCGGGCAGTTCTGCGATGCCCAGCCTGTCGGCCACCGCCTTGCCGAGGGTCTCATCGATGTTGAGCAGGTGCGCGACCATGCGCTCGCGGATGGCCGGGTTCTCGCATTTGCTGAGCTCGAAAGTCAGCGCCATGATGATATGGCGCTGCTCGACGTCGGTCTGGCTGATGAAGAACTGCCGCGCCTGGCTGTAGTGGTCGGCGAAGCTCTCCGCCCGCAGGCGAACCTTCGGCCCCTCCTCGGGGTTCGCGAACGTGGAGAACCCGTGAAGCGGACTTTCCCTTGGCCCCTCGCCCCATGAGTTCGGCTGGTAGTTTGCACGGCCGACTGGATTGCGCATCGCCATGTGACCGTCCTGCTGGAAGTGATGGAACGGGCACTTCGGCGCGTTGATCGGAATGTGGGTGAAGTTTGGGCTTCCGAGCCGCTTCAGCTGGGTATCGAGATAGGAAAAATTCCGGCCTTGCAGCAGCGGATCGTTCGAGAAGTCGATGCCAGGGGGAACGTTCTGTGTCATGAACGCGACCTGCTCCGTCTCAGCGAAAAAATTGTCGGGCATGCGGTCGAGAACCAGACGCCCGACCGGAATGGGCTCGAGCACCTCCTCGGGAATGATCTTGGTGGGATCGAGGACGTCGAAATCGAAGCTGTCGGCGAAGTCCTGGTCGAAGAGCTGCAGATTCAGTTCCCATTCGGGGAAGTTGCCCGACTGGATCGCCTCCCACAGGTCGCGCCGATGGTAGTCGGGGTCGGCTCCGTTGATCTTGACCGCTTCGTTCCAGGCCACGGACTGCATGCCGAGCTTCGGCTTCCAGATGAACTTCACGAAAGTGGATTCGTCCTTGGCGTTGACCAGCCGGAAGGTGTGAACGCCGAAGCCCTGCATGAATCGGAAGGAGCGCGGGATTGCCCGGTCCGACATCACCCACATGATCATGTGCATCGATTCCGGCGTCAGGCTGATGAAGTCCCAGAAATTGTCATGCGCCGACTGCGCCTGGGGGAAGGCGCGGTCAGGCTCCGGCTTCACCGAATGGATGACGTCGGGAAACTTGATGGCGTCCTGGATGAAGAAGACGGGAATGTTGTTCCCGACCAGATCCCAGTTGCCTTCCTTGGTATAGAACTTGACGGCGAAGCCGCGTACGTCGCGGGCGAGATCGAAGGAACCCTTGGAGCCGGCCACCGTAGAGAAACGGACGAAAACCGGGGTCCTTTCGCCGGGGCGCTGGAAGATGTCGGCCCGCGTGTAAGCGGCCAGGGACTCGTAGGTTTCAAAGAACCCGTGCGCCCCGTAGCCGCGTGCGTGCACGACGCGCTCAGGGATGCGTTCGTGGTCGAAATGGAAGATCTTCTCGCGGAAATGAAAGTCCTCGATGAGCGTCGGCCCGCGTGCGCCGACCTTCAAGGTGTTCTGATCATCAGCGACCGGGCCGCCCTGGGCGGTGGTCATCACCGGGACGTCGCCCTCCGCCACCTGATGGAGTTCTCCACCTTGGCCACGTTCCAATCTCTGATCGTGAATGGTTGCTCGCCCGTCAGGCGACCGCATCGACGTTTTGGCCATGTCTGTTTCCTTCAGGAGAGAGGCGCAAGGGCGCGTGTTTTCACAATGCGGCGCAGGGGGTTTCGTTCCCGGAATGCCTCACGGCGTGCTGCGTGGCGACACATGGGGCATCGGCCAAGGCACGAGATGAGGCTTGGCCGGAGGGATGTCGGAAAACAGCCGGCTAACGCGGCTCGCGCTGCAGGTTGAGATAGGCGGGGTTGAAGCCGGATCGCGCCGCCAGTTCGTCGTAGTCTTCAACCGTGATCCTGCCCGCTTCCCAACGAACAAGGCCCAGCTTGCGAAGGTCCTGGAGTGTCCGGTTCGCGTGAACCGTCGAAAAGCCGAGGATGTCCCCCAGCTCCGCTTGCGTCGCCGGAAAGGGGAACGAAAAACCATCCACAAGGCCTCGGCTCTGGAGCCGCGTATAGAGTTCGCACACAAAATGCGCGAGATGATCGATGGCCAGGCGTCGACCCATGCCTGCTATCCAGTTTCGATGGATGGCGGCATCGACCAACGTTGAGAGCCACAGCAGGCGGGTAAGATGCGGCTGATGGTCGGTCAGCTGACGCAGGGCGTCATGGGGGAACAACGCCACCCGGCATGGCCCCAGCGGGGCGACGCCATGATCGATCGTCTTCAACAACAGGCTGGGCAAGTCGACAAAATCGCCGGCAATGTGAATGGCCGTGATTTGGCGCTCCCCATCCTCGAGAACTTGAGTGCGGATGGCATAGCCTTCCAGCACAAGACAGCTTTGGACCGGTCGGTCTCCCTCCGACACGATGTCTGCGCCGTTTGCATAGGTGCGTTCCGTGCGTGGCAGCGCTTCGATGACAGCCTGCTCTTCGGCCGTCACAGCGTCGTACCGTTGCAAGGCATCGATCAATGGACGAATGGCCACGGACATGACGACTGCCCTCAGCTACGCGCGGCGACGGCGCGCTCGCATCAGTTCGAACCTGATCTAGAGCGCACCGCTTGTGCCGGCAATGGATTGGCTGGCCGGCAGGGCCCGGTGGCCTCAGGCCAGACGAGCGGAGCCCTCGCGGCCAGGAAGATCCGCAAGGTCAATAAACAATGACATTGAAGCGCAAAAAGAAAGATCCTCCGGCGGCAGGAACCGCATCCCATCGCTCCCGTTGCTGTGGCTTCGACCTAAACCCGGGTCGCAAGAACGAAAGGGACTGGATCATGACAAATCAAGGAACTTCAGATCGCGGCTTCGGCGGGATGGATGAGGACAAGCAGCGCGAAATCGCCAGGAAGGGCGGGCAGAGCGTCCCCGACGAGAAGCGCAGCTTTTCGCAGGATCGTGAGCTGGCGGCCGAGGCCGGGCGCGAGGGCGGGCAACAGTCGCAAGGCGACGACAGGCGCGGCGGATCACAGCAAGGCGAAGACAGGCGCGGCGGATCACAGCAAGGCGACGACGATCAGCGCTCTGGTCAGCAGAACCAGGACGATCGTGGACAAAGCCGGGATCAGCAGGGCGGCGGCAACTTCGCCGATGACCCCGAACGCGCACGCGAAGCCGGCCGCAAGGGCGGGCAGTCCTGAACCCCAAGCGGAGGTGGGGCCATTCCCCACCTCCGTGGGGCCGGGAGAGCAACCTCTGCATCGCGATGGAACCTGCCGCGCCCAAGGCTGTTATGGACCGCAGTACAGCTCACCTTTTCGGAGAAAAGCTCATGCCAAGCAAAAGCAGCACCGCCGCCACAAAGGGGTTGGACAACCTCTTTCTGGATGGTCTCAAGGACATCTATTACGCTGAAAAGAAGATCCTCAAGGCGCTTCCCAAAATGGCGAAGGCAGCCGAGGGAAAAGAAGTGTCGGCAGCTTTCGAGAAGCATCTGGCCGAGACGGAAGGCCAAGTCGACAGGCTGGAACAGGTTTTCGAGCTTCTGGGGAGAGCGGCTCGTGGCAAGACTTGCCCCGCGATCGACGGGATTCTCGAAGAGGGAACCGAAGTCCTCGAAGAGTACCGTGGAACGCCCGCGCTCGACGCTGGGCTTGTCGCGGCGGCACAGGCTGTGGAGCACTACGAGATTGCTCGCTACGGCACCCTGATCGCCTGGGCCGAGCAGATGGGGATGGCTGACGCCGCCAAGCTTCTCAAGGCCACGCTCGCTGAGGAAGAGGCGACCGACGAGGCGCTGTCGACCCTCGGCGAGGGCGGCGTCAACGAACGGGCGATGCAGGAAGCTGCATAGCCTCGATTGGCGGCGACGGTCATGAACAAGGCGCTCTTCTCCACCGCCGACTTCCTGTCCAAGCCGCCTGGTTTCTATTTCGTGCTGATCGCCCTGGCGGTCAGCACGGCCCTTGTTCCACTCGGTTGGACTGAAGTCGTCACCTATGCGCTCTCCATGCTGGCGATCGTGATCACCGGCGTGGTGCTGATCCAGGGTTATCGCGACACCGCTGCGCTTCACGCCAAACTCGACGAAGTCATCCTTGCGCTGCGCGAGACGCGCAACGAGGTCGTCGGTCTCGAACACGAAGATCCCAAGCGTATCGCGGAAGCGATCGAACAGCTCGAGAAGGAGGCGGAAGGAGGGAGAAGCGATCGAACAGCTCGAGAAGGAGGCGGAAGGAGGGACCGGCACGGAAGGGCGGAGAACTGAACCGCGGAGCAGTGATGTTGTTCGCACAGCCTGAATACATCGCGTCGACGGATGGATCGCGGCATGCCAGGGAGAGGATCCGGTTGGGCGCTCCCTCCCATACAGGGGAAGCGAATGAGATCGCAGAGCAGATCCTGCGAGAATACGGTCCTCTTAGCCGTGGCCTACAATGCGAGATCTTGAACTCACTGATGCAGATCGTCATCGCGAAGCAGTTGAACGAAGAGACCTATGAGGCGCGCGCCGTGGCGTTGGCGCTGGTCGACAGTATTGAGGGTTCATCTGTAGTGCCCAGGGAACCTGGGCGTTCGCGTGCGGGGAAATCAAATGCTCCCGCGCGGATATGAACAAGCATATCGTCACTGTTGCGCGCTGGCGCTCATGAAGGGAAAGCTCAACTCTGCCCAGAATTCGGCGCTGGCTGCTGTCGAAGCCAGAAACATCATTCACGCGCGCAGCAGCGCCAAGCATAGGGAAGCCGCGCGGGCCTTACGGAAAAGCGAGCGCCAGCTTGCGGGATGAACTAGCGGGCAGTGCTGGCTCAGCTACCGGACAAACATTCACCTGACGTAGGTCAATTCGGCCAAAGATGCTCTCGGCATGACGTCTGGGTCGGGCCGCCGCCTCCGCTCCCCGAGGGAACAGACACTGACATCGTGAGTTTCTGCCCTGATTTCGGAGGCTAGCGCCGGACTGCCAATGCGCGACTTTCTCACACTTCCAGCACGCAACGAGGACCGCGTCCGTTTTGTCGTCGAGACGCCGCGCGGATCAACGTGCAAGCTCGCTTACAAACCGGAGGTCAAAGCGTTCATCTACGTGCGGCCGCTTCCGCTAGGAACGGTATATCCCTATGACTGGGGCTTCATTCCATCCACCAAGGGCGAGGATGGCGATCCGCTCGATGGTCTGGTGATCCACGAATCAGCAACCGCGCCCGGCGTCATCATCGAATGCAGGCTGCTGGGCGTTCTCCGCGTCCGACAAACCAATGCCGACGGCACGGTCATCACCAACGACCGGTACATGCTTGCGCCCTGCAAGCAGGCAGCCCCTTACGCACCTGTCACGGAAAGCATCACGCCGCGTGTCCAGGGCGAGATCGAGCAGTTCTTTCGGGCTGCCGTTCACGGAGCCGGCAAGCAACTGGACTTCGAAGGCTGGGGCGATGCGGACGCCGCTGCCCAATCACTGGAGCAGGGATGTTCGGCGTTTCAAACGTCATGAAACCAGATACACCCACGTGGCAGCGACCTGGATCGCGGAATGACCCGCGGCCAACAATCTGCCATGGAGGCACCAGTCGGTGAAGGCCGCAAAAGCGGGAAGCCAGACGCGCCTCGCCGCCACGCTGGAGGTGGCAGAAGCGCCTAGGGCTCCAGCTCGACGTCCCAGTAGAGATAGTCCATCCAGCTTTCGTGCAGATAGTTCGGCGGGAACAGCCTGCCATTGTTGTGCAGGTCGTGCACCGTCGGCTGGAACGGCTTCTGCACCGGCCACATCTTGGCATGGGCCGGCATCAGGCCGCCCTTGCGAAGATTGCAGGGCGAGCAGGCCGCGACGACGTTTTCCCACGTCGTGGCGCCGCCGCACCGCCGCGGTATGACGTGATCGAAGGTCAGGTCCTCGTGCGTGCCACAGTACTGGCACTGGAAGCGGTCACGCAGGAATACGTTGAAGCGGGTGAAGGCCGGATAGCGCGACGGCTTCACATAGCTTTTCAGGCTGACCACGGAAGGCAGCCGCATCGTGAAGGAGGGCGAAGATACAGAGTGCTCGTACTCGGCCACGATGTTCACGCGGTCGAGAAACACTGCCTTGATCGCATCCTGCCAGGACCACAGCGAAAGCGGATAGTAGCTGAGCGGACGGTAGTCCGCATTCAGCACCAGCGCCGGCAACGCCTCTGGCGATACGTGAACCGTCACTCCAATCGCCCTCCTCAAGGCGTCGAACCAATCGGCACTGATAGTGTAACCGCTACATGACGGGATTGTGAAGCGGTCTGCGCGTCACACCAACTGCTAAAGTTCAACCATCCTTGTGTTTTTTTCAGGGAGATTGCCCGGAGGCGCGGCATCTTTGCCGCGCATCTCGCGATAATACGCCCAAAACAACCGCGACGCGACGCCTCGCCAGGGCGACCATGATTCGGCGAGCCGGCCGAGCGCCTTGTCGCCCGGCCTCGGGTCGATGCCCAGGGCATGGCCGACCGCGCTCTGCAGGGCCACGTCCTTCGCCGGAAAAATGTCGGGATGGCCCGCGGCGAAGAGAAGATAGCACTCGGCAGTCCACGGGCCGATGCCTGGCACTCCCGTTAGCCGCGTCATCGCCGCGCCGGCTTCCAGGTGGACGACGTTCCCAAGATCGAGCCCGTCACGCACTGCCTCGGACAGCGCGATCAGCGTGCGCTGCTTCGGGCGCGACAAGCCTGCCTCGCGAAACACCTGTTCGGGTGCGCCGAGGATCGCGTCGTGCGTCAGTGGATCGAGCAGCCCCGTCAGGCGTCCGAAGATGGCGTCCGCGCTCGCCCGTGAGACCTGCTGCGACACGATGATGGAGACCAGGCTGCCAAAACCGGGCTCGGACAGGCGCAATGGCACGTCGCCGGCGCGGGCGCGAACGGGCGCAAGCCGCGGATCGAGCCGTTCCAAGGCCTCCAGCCCCTCCAAAATATCATCCTGCGTCACGATTCTGCGCATCACACGCCTTGTTCGCGCCAAGCCGGCAAAGTAGCAATCGCCAAGTTCACGAGAGCCACCCGTTTCCCGCCACATGGTGACACGTCCCGTTTTCCGATTCGCGCCGAGCCCGAACGGCGCGCTGCATCTCGGCCACGCGCTGTCGGCGATCCTCAACGCCGACATGGCGCAGCGCACGGGCGGACGCTTCCTGCTCCGCATCGAGGACATCGACATCACGCGCTGCACGCCGGAACTCGAGGCTGCGATCTATGAGGACCTGCGCTGGCTGGGGCTGCAGTGGGAGGAGCCGGTGCGCCGGCAATCCGAGCATTTCGCGGACTATGACGACGTGCTCAAGAAGCTGATCCGCGCGGAGCTGGTCTATCCCGCCTTCATGAGTCGCAGCGACATCCGGGCCTACATCTCGGAAGCCGGCGACCACGGCAAGAGCTGGCCGCGCGATCCCGACGGCGTGCCGCACTACCCGCCCGTGGACCGCAGACTTTCCGGGCGCGAGCGACGCCGGCGCATCGACGCGGGCGTACCCTTCGCGTGGCGGCTGGATGTGGATGCCGCGATCGCACGTGTCGGCCAATCGCTGGGCTGGACAGAGTTCGCGGACGAGACCCTGGCCGGCAGCTCGACCATCGCTGCGCGCCCCCAGGACTGGGGAGACATCATCATCGCCCGCAAGGAGGTGCCGACCAGCTATCACCTGGCGGTCGTCCTCGACGACGCCATCCAGGCGGTCACTCATGTCGTGCGCGGCCGCGACCTCTACCACGCCACCGCGGTGCAGCGCCTCTTGCAGGAATTGCTCGGCCTTCCGGAGCCATCCTATTACCACCACAGGCTCATGCTCGGAGATGATGGCCGCAAGCTGTCCAAAAGCTCGCGCGACACCGGGTTGCACGAATTGCGGGAGAACGGCGCCACCGGAGAGGATGTCAGGCGGCTGGTCGGCCTCGGGTAACGCGCGTTTGTCTGAGCGGCGAGATCCCTAAGCAGGCCCTACGCCATCGACTTTCGTCTGCCGCCCGCCTTCCTCGATCCTGTAATAGTCGGAGCCTATCCGAGCGTATCTGTCGCAGCGGCGTCCGCCATCCTCGAACATGATGCAGACTGTGTCGCCCGTGATGGAATAGGTGCCACCGTCTCGCACCTCGTAATCGCGATAGGCGTACCGCCTGTCGGCGAAGAAGGTGGAGACCGCGCCATAGTGGGAATAACGCAGCGACTTGCCGACGATGAGGTCCTGGAGTTCGCCGCCCGAGAGGGTCGGGACGGACGGTCTTGTTTCTGCTTTTTCGTCCGTCAGGGCGCCCGTCGCCGATTGGCACCCGGCCAGCAAAATGGCGAACAGGACGACGGCGACGCGCTGCATGCGTGCTTTCCTCGCGTAGTGAAGTTGTTCGGCGGGTGCGTGATAGACCACGTCCGCCGAGCGCTTTCAACACGCGAAGCCGGCTATCCCTCCCGGCGCAGGCGTCTCTCCACCGATTCCCGCGACTTCATACTGCTTCATACTTTGTAAAGGCGCAGCGGCCTCTCATCGGTGCGAGCAATGACATTTTTGGCTTCGAGATCGAGTTGCACGGTCTTGGCCCACCATCCCGCCCTCACCTCGTCTGGAAACAGATCCTGCGGCAGCCTCTGCGGCAAGCGCGCGTGTATCTCGGCAATGGTGAGGCCGGGCCTGGATGCCGGGACCAGCGACAGATAGGCCGAGCGCATCGCCTCATACATGGCGGCATCGACCTTCCGGGAGGAGCCGGGATGGTTGATGTTCTCGACGCTGATCTTGCTCATGGACGTCTCCTGAAGGGCCGTTTTCCTTCAAGGACGCACAACAGCTGCCATTTCCGACAGCGGCGGGGGCGATTTCCTGAAGCCACGCTGAATGGTTGCTTCAACGCTTTTGCGTTGTCTGACCGCCGCTTAACCAATATCGACGCGGCGACCTGCAAGGATCGCGTGCATGCCCGGCATCACCAGACTCATTCCACCTGCCTTTGTCCTGCTGTGGGCGACCGGGTTCATCGGCGCCCGCTACGCCATGCCGTGGTCGGAGCCGTTCACGTTCCTCGCGGCCCGCTTCCTGATCGCGGCAGCCATCCTCCTGATGCTGGCCCAGGTCCTCGCGTCCCCCCGTCCGAGCAGGCGCGAGGCGCTTCATTCGGTGATCGCCGGCGTGCTCATGCATGGCGGTTATCTCGGCGGCGTGTTCTGGGCGATCAAGCACGGCATGCCGGCCGGCATCTCGGCGCTGATTGTCGGCCTGCAGCCGTTGCTGACGGCGGTTATGGCAGGCACGCTGCTCGGCGAAAAAATCCTGCCGCGTCATTGGCTGGGCCTCGCGGTCGGGTTTGCCGGCGTGGTCATCGTCTTGTCGCCGAAGCTCGGCGTGGCGGCGAGCGGCATCTCGCTGGCGACGCTGGCCGCGGCCGTCTGGGCCGTCGTCGCGATGAGCGCCGGCACGATCTGGCAGAAGCGGCACGCCACTTCGGCCAGCATGTATTGGGGCACGTTCTACCAGTATGTCGGCGGCGCCGTGCCGATGCTGCTGGGCTCGGCGCTGTTCGAGACCCGCCACGTCGTCTGGAACGGTGAACTGCTGTTCGCCATGGCCTGGCTGGTGCTGGTGCTTTCGATCGGCGCGATCTTCCTGCTGATGATCATGATCCGCGACGGCGAGATGGCGAAGGTCGCCTCACTGTTCTACCTGGTGCCGGCCGTCACCGCCGTCATGGCCTATGTTCTGTTCGGCGAGGACCTGAGCCTCGTCCAGATCGCGGGCATGGCGATCGCCACTCTCGGCGTAGGCCTGGCGACGGCTCAGCCCGCGACCTTGGCGCGGGCGTCGAGATAGCGGCGGACCGAGGCGTTGAGCTCGCCGCCGAGGATGAAGATCACTGAGACGATGTAGAGGAAGACGACCGCGATCATGATCGAGGCGAGGCCGGCATAGGTCGTCACGTACGACGCGAAATTGTCGAGATAGGCGGCGAACACCGTCGATCCGATCAGCCAGGCGATCAGCGTGAAGATGATGCCGGGCACGATGTCGACCAGACGGCGCTTTCCGGCCGGCAGCCAGATATGCACGGCCACCAGCGCGAATACGATGACGGCGGACGCGATCACGAAGCGCCACAGCGTGATCGTGCCCATGTAGGGCTGGATCCAGTCGAACCGCGCCTCGAGGAAGCGGGCGATGAGCGGCGCGAAGACCAGCAGCACGCTGATGGCGACGAAGCCGACGGTCGCGATCAGCACGAAGACGATGCTTTGAGTGCGCCGGAACCAAATCGAGCGCGTCTCGACCACGCGGTAGGCGCGGTTCAGCGACGTGCGCAAGGCCTCGACGCCATTGGATGCGAAGAAGCCGGCCAGCGCCACGCCGAAGGTCAAGAGGTCGCCGCGCTGCACGGTGAGCACGTTGACCACCTCGCGCGCGATCGGCGCTGCGATCTGATCGGGCCATGTGTCGAAGACCAGATGCACGGCCGTTTCGGCGAAGGCCTGCGCGCCGAGGAAGCTCGCCAGCGTCGTGGCGAAGATCAGGAAGGGGAACAGCGCCATCAGGGCGGAGATCGCGAGGTGACTGGCCATCGCCCAGCCGTCGTCGTCGTTGAAATGTCCCAGCGCGTCTCCGAGGACACGCCGGAGAGCGACGATCTTCCGCATCACTGATGTGCTCGTTCGATTGTTTCGCGGCTGCGAATATGGGAAGGCTTTCGCACAAATGGCAAGTTCCGCGGAAGAGGCAGGGGCGAAGGAAACTGTGCGCAGCATCATCGTCACCGGCGCCTCTTCCGGAATCGGGGCGCACTGCGCGCGCGCCCTGAAGCGCGACGGCTGGCGGGTTTTTGCCACTGCCAGGAAGCCTGAGGATATCGCTGCGCTCGAGGCAGACGGCATCGAGGCCTTCTATCTCGATTATGCCGAACCCGAATCGATCGCAGCACTCGTGGACGCCGTGCTCGCCCGCACCGGCGGCACGCTGGACGCCCTCTACAACAACGGCGCCTACGCGCAGGCCGGCGCGGTCGAGGACCTGCCCGTCGACGCGCTGCGCGCGCAATTCGAGGCAAACTTCTTCGGGTGGCACGACCTGACCCGCCGGCTCGTTCCGGTGATGCGCGCGCAGGGCCACGGCCGCATCGTCCATTGTTCCTCGATCCTTGGTCTCGTGCCGGTAAAATTCCGCGGCGCCTATTCCGCGTCCAAGCACGCCATCGAGGGCCTGATGCTCTGCATGCGGGCGGAACTCGCCGGCTCCGGCGTCACCGTGTCTTTGATCGAGCCGGGCCCGGTCGCCTCGAAGATCGCCTCCAACGGGCTGGCCTATTTCGAGCGCAACATCGATCACGAAAACTCGGTGCACAGGGTCGCCTACCAGGCGCAACTGGCGAGGCTGCGCGGCGGCGGCGCCAAATCGCGCTTCAAGCTTGGTCCCGAAGCCGTGTACAAGGTGGTTCGCCACGCGCTGGAGCACCCGCGACCACGGCCCCACTACGTGGTGACGACGCCCGCCAGGATCGGCGTCATCCTCAAGCGCATCCTGCCTGCGGCCATCTTCTACCGCCTGATGGCGTCGCAGGGCTGAAATTGGATCAACTGGAAGAATTCACATGGCAACCGTGTTCAACATTCTCGCGATCGTGTTCATGGTCGCCGTCGTCATCGTGCTGGTGCGCGGCCTGATCAACCTGATGAAGGGCGGCTCCGGCAACACGTCGAACAAGCTCATGCAGATGCGCGTCTTCCTGCAGTTCATCGCGCTCGTGCTGATCCTGCTGGCGGTTTGGTTCAATCGGGGAGGATGATCCCGGCGTCTCCGGTGCTGACGCCACGCCCGCTTCGGCACTCCTCTGGCAAATCGAAACGGCGAGGGATGCCAATCCGGCGCGGATCGCTGGCCTGAAATAGCGATCGCCATCCGTGATCGCACCATCCGCGCCTCCCAGGCGCACTCTGCAGCGGCAGGGGCCGGTGCAACCTGGGTCCTCCCCGTTTACGGGGACGGGGGATCATGCGAAGCATGGTCGAGGGGCATCTCCACCGTGAAGGCTGAACATGCTCGCGTCGTACAGAGGAACGAAGTCCGCATGGTCAAGCTGAACAAGATCTACACCCGCACCGGCGACAAGGGCACGACGGGGCTGGGCAGCGGCGAGCGGCGCTCCAAGGCCGATCTCAGGATCGAGGCCTTCGGCACTGTCGACGAGGCGAACTCCTGCATCGGCCTGGCGCGGCTGCACACGGCGACCGAGGCTCCCGCCATCGACGCCATGCTCGCCGGGATCCAGAACGATCTCTTCGACCTCGGCGCCGACCTCTGCATGCCCGACGACGGCAAGCCGCTCGACTACGAGCCGTTGCGCGTCGTCGCCTCGCAGGTCGAGCGGCTGGAGGCCGACATCGACCTGCTCAACAAGGAAATGAAGCCGCTGAAGTCGTTCATCCTGCCGGGCGGCTCGCCGGCGGCGGCAGCTCTTCACCTCTCCCGCACGGTCGCCCGCCGCGCCGAACGGCTGATGGTGGCGCTGGCTGCGAAGGAACCGGTCGGCCCCGACGCACTGAAATACATAAACCGCGTATCGGATTTCCTTTTCGTGGCGGCCCGGGCCGTCAATGACAACGGAAATGCCGACGTGCTATGGGTGCCCGGAAAGAACCGGTGACGCGGCTCGGGGGCAAGGCCGGCAGATGTTCATTCCGCTGCACGACGCCAACAGCCTGAAGCGCATCAGGTTCCAGTACGTCACGATCGGCCTGATCGCGGCAAACGTCCTCGTCTACCTGCTGACCACGCTAAGCACCGAGGAATTTCAGGTCGCCGCCGTACTGAGCCTGTCCTACATCCCATCCGTGGTGTTCGACTTCGCCGAACTGCCGCCGGAATACGCTCTCGTTCCCGAGGACCTTACCTACGTCACCTATGCCTTCCTCCATGCCGACCTCTGGCATCTGGGCGGCAACATGCTGTTCCTGTGGGTGTTCGGCGACAATGTCGAGGATGCGCTGGGGCACTTCCGCTTCCTCGTGTTCTACCTGCTCTGTGCGGCCGCCGGCGCGTTGTTTCATGGCTTTATGCTGCCTGTCTCCGAGGCGCCGCTGATCGGGGCCTCCGGGGCGATCGCCGGCATCGTTTCCGCCTACCTGATCCTGCACCCGCGGGTAAAAGTCTGGGTGCTCGTCTTCGGCCGCATCCCCCTGCGCATCCCCGCCTACATATCGCTCGCGCTGTGGATCCTGTTCCAGCTGGTCATGTTCGCCGTCGGCGGCGAGGACCAGGTGTCATGGGGCGCGCATGTCGGGGGCATCCTCGCCGGCGCGGTCCTCGTCCTGATCCTGAGGCGTCGGGACGTGCCGCTCTTCGACAGGGAGATGGTGACCCCAAGGGCGCTCGTCGAGAATCAGACAAGCCCGCCGGAGCCGGTCCAGACGCGCCCTGCGCCGCGCTGGGGCAGACAGTAGGTTCCAACTCTCACCCCCCTCTCCTCAACGCACGCCATGCTCCACTCCCCCCACCCTCTCCGCGGTCCGCTGTTCATGTTGCTGGCGACCGGCTTTTATGTCGTCAACGACACCATGATGAAGCTCGCCACCGAGGCGATGCCGCCCTACCAGGTGCTGATGCTGCGCGGCGTCGCCGGCCTGTTCTGGGGCCTGCCGCTGGTGCTGATGCTGGGTTACGGCAGGTCGCTGCCCAAGATATTCAACCGCCGCGTCCTGCTGCGCAACATGGCCGAGACCGCCGGCGTAATGTGCTTCGTGGTCGCGCTCGCCAACATGCCGATCGCCGACGCCACCGCGCTCGGCCAGATCACGCCGCTGATCGTGCTGATCGGCGCGTCCCTGGTGCTGCGCGAGCGCATCGCCGGCGTCACCGTAGCGCTGATCGCCGTCGGCTTCGCAGGCGCGCTGATGGTGGCCCAGCCGACCGGCGAAGGTTTTTCGGTCTATGCGTTGCTGGCGCTCGCCAACGCCGTGCTCTGCGCCGTGCGCGACCTCGCCGGCCGCCGCATCGACGCTTCGGTTCCTGGCATGATCGTGGCGCTATCCGCCGTGCTCGTCGTGTTGGTGGGCGCGGCGATCGGACATCTGCTGCTGGAAGAATGGGCGACGCCCGGCCTGCGCCACGTCCTGCTCCTGGGAGCGGCGGGCTTGTTCCTGAACTTCGGCCATTTCTTCATCTTCATGGCCTACCGCGTGGGGCCGACCGGCGCGGTCGCGCCCTTCTTCTACGCCTTCACGGTCTGGGCGGTGATCTCGGGTTTTGTGGTGTTCGGCCACCTTCCCAACCCGCTGGCGCTGGCGGGCATCGCCTTGGTCGTTTCCAGTGGACTTCTGATTGTCTTCCTCGATGACCGCCGGCGGCGTCTTGGGCCGGCATCGCAAGTCGCCTCATCGCCCGCGATCACAACTCCCGCTCCGCCAGCTCCCTGAAGGCGTCAGGCACGGAGTGCGGCGTTTCCAGCGCCAGCGGCCCGTAGCCGACGGCGTCAGAACCGAAGCGCGCGCGGATCTTGTCGACCGCGCGGTCGGCCGACCAGCGGGCGGCGCCGCGACGGGTTCCCGGCCGCCGGGCCTCGTCCGCGAGGCCGAGCGGCAGCTCCAGCTGCAGCGCCCACTCTTTTTCCAGATGGGAGACCGAGACGGCGAGGAGCGAGATGGTCCGTTCGCGCGGATGCCGCGCGAGCACGCTCCAGACCAGTTCCTCGGCGATCTCGGCAAGCGTCGCCGTCGCTGAGACCGGCTGGTCCAGACTGATCGCATGGGTGACCGCGCTGAGGTCGGCGAAGCGCACGCGCACCGTCACCGTGCGCCCGGAAAGGGACTTCGCCCTCAGCCGGCTGGCTACCCGATCCGCGAGGTGCAGGATGGTCGGCCGGATGATGCGCGGCGCCGCGGGCTTCTTGCCGAGAGCGGATTGCGCACCGGCCGAGCGCGCCGAACGATGGGTTTCGATGGCCCGCGGGTCGCGGTTCCAGGCAAGCGCCGAAAGCTTGCCGCCCGCGGCTGGGCCGAGCACGCGCTCAAGCGACCAGCCCGGGGTGTTCGCAAGCTGGCCAATGGTCGAGACGCCCAGTTCCCCGAGCTTGGCGCGGGTTGCGGGTCCCACGCCCCACATCAGTTCGACGGGCAGGCCGTGCAGGAATTCGAGTTCCGTTTCCGGCGCGACAACCACCAGCCCGTCGGGCTTGGCCACCTGCGAGGCGATCTTGGCCAGGTGCTTGGTTCTCGCCACGCCGACGGAGATCGGCAAGCCGATCTCGGTCCGCACGCGGCGGCGCACCTGATGCGCGATCGCCTCGGGCGAGCCGAACAGATGTGTGCAGCCCGCGACGTCGGCAAAGGCCTCGTCGATGGAGATGCGCTCCACCAGTGGGGTGAAATCCCCGAGCACGCCGATCGCGGCGTCGCCGAGTCGCTTGTAGTGTTGAAAATTGCCGCCGACGAAGATCAGGCCGGGACAAAGCTCCCGCGCCTTCCGGCCGGGCATCCCGCCGTGCACGCCGAAGGCCTTCGCCTCATATGAGGCGGCCAAGACGACACCGCCGCCGACGGCGACCGGCCTGCCGCGCAGCGACGGATCGAGAAGCTGTTCCACGGATGCGTAAAACGCGTCGAGGTCGGCGTGGAGGATGGTGGCTTGCGAATCCTTATCGCCCGTCACGCCAGCCTCCTGTTCCGTGGGCAATCGCAGAACATACAGAGAACACGATTGATCCACTGTCAAGAACGCCAAACCCCGGACCGGTTCGGGAAGGCAGAATTTCAACCGGTTTGAACGGCGCGACCGTATTGACGCTTGCCAAAGCGCTCACTAGAGCAGAGCCCAACCATCGTCGGCTCTGCTGCCGGCAAGCCGCACCTAGGTGTCCGTTCCGGCGCAGGCATGTCGGCACTCGACAAGCCGACAGAGCCGACGCTAGGACGGCCCAGTTTCCATCGGAGAGGTCAAGCGCATGAAAGTTCTCGTCCCGGTCAAGCGGGTAGTCGATGCGAACGTGAAGATCCGCGTCAAGGCTGACGGCTCTGGCGTCGAGCTGGCCAACGTCAAGATGTCGATGAACCCGTTCGACGAGATCAGCGTCGAAGAGGCGATCCGGTTGAAGGAGGCCGGCAAGGTCGAGGAGATCGTGGTGGTCGCGATCGGCCCGGCGCAGGCGCAGGAGACGCTTCGCACGGCGCTCGCCATGGGCGCCGACCGCGCCATCCTGGTCAAGGTCGACGGCGAGGTCGAGCCGCTCGGCGTCGCCAAGGTGCTGAAGGGCGTGGTCGAGGCGGAGAAGCCCGGCCTGGTCATCCTCGGCAAGCAGGCTATCGACGACGACGCCAACCAGACCGGCCAGATGCTGGCCGCGCTGCTCGGCTGGGCGCAGGGCACGTTCGCCTCCAAGGTCGAGATCGAGGGCGACAAGGCCAAGGTCACCCGCGAGGTCGACGGCGGCCTGCAGACGGTCGAGCTGAAGCTGCCGGCGATCGTCACCACCGACCTGCGCCTGAACCAGCCGCGCTATGCGTCACTGCCCAACATCATGAAGGCCAAGAAGAAGCCGCTCGACGAGAAGAGCCCGTCCGATTTCGGCGCCGACGTCGCGCCGCGCCTCAAGGTCCTGAAGACCGAGGAGCCGGGCGGCCGCAAGGCGGGCGTCAAGGTGAAGGACGTGGCCGAGCTGGTCTCGAGCCTCAAGTCCGCAGGCGTCATCTGAGCGATCGGGAAAGGAACACGAACATGGCAATTCTCCTCATCGCCGAACACGACAATTCTTCGCTGTCGGACCAGACCGCCAAGGCGCTGTCGGCGGCGCTGCAGATCGGATCGGACGTCGACGTGCTGGTCGCCGGCAAGAACGCCAAGGCGGCGGCCGACGCCGCATCGAAGCTGAAGGGCGTGCGCAAGGTTCTGCTGGCCGAGGCCGACGCGCTCGCCGAGCGCCTGGCCGAGCCGCTGGCCGCCACGGTGGTGGCGCTCGCCGGCAACTACGACACCATCGTGGCGCCGGCCACGACGTCGGGCAAGAACGTCGCGCCGCGCATCGCCGCCCTGCTCGACGTGATGCAGGTCTCCGAGATCACCGAGGTGGTCTCGGCCGACACCTTCAAGCGTCCGATCTATGCCGGCAACGCCATCCAGACGGTGCAGTCGACCGACGCCAAGAAGGTCGTCACCGTGCGCACCGCCTCCTTCCAGGCCGCCGGCGACGGCGGCGCGGCGCAAGTCGAGACGGTCGCTGCGGCGGCCGATCCCGGCCTCTCTTCCTTCGTCGAGAACAGGCTGTCGGAGAGCGACCGCCCGGAACTGACCTCGGCCAAGATCATCATCTCGGGCGGCCGCGCGCTGGGCTCCTCGGAAAAATTCCAGGAGGTCATCCTGCCGGTCGCCGACAAGCTGGGCGCCGCCGTCGGCGCCAGCCGCGCCGCGGTCGACGCCGGCTACGCGCCGAACGACTGGCAGGTCGGCCAGACCGGCAAGGTGGTCGCGCCGCAGCTCTACATCGCGGTCGGCATCTCCGGCGCGATCCAGCATCTCGCCGGCATGAAGGACTCCAAGGTCATCGTCGCCATCAACAAGGACGAGGAAGCGCCGATCTTCCAGGTCGCCGACTACGGCCTCGTCGGCGACCTGTTCACCATCCTGCCGGAACTCGAGAAGGCGCTCTAAGGGCGCTCCCGCGACCCTGCAGCAGTCAACAGAAATCCGAAAGGCCCGCCGCGCAACCGGCGGGCCTTTTTTGTTGGGCGGCAGAAGCCTGGCGGCCTCGCGTCGAACGCCGCAGATCGGTGGTTAACGGACCGCGCCTTGGTGCTTTGACCCTCTCCATTGTCGGCGTCGCGCCGGGTAACGGAAGCCACCTGCTCCAAGGGCTCGGCGTACTCGGGCTGAAAACACTTAGCAACTTGGCGAAGTTTTCTCTTGCGTCCCCGATAGATTGCGCCATACTTAGCATTATGGCTAAGCATGATCCCGATCTCTCCCTGCTCTTCCACGCGCTCGCCGACCCGACACGCCGATCGATGCTGACCCGGCTAGCTGAAGGGCCTGCGCGGGTGACGGATCTGGCTGGCCCCACGGGGCTGCGCCTGCCCACGGTGATGCGGCACCTTTCAGTGCTGGAGGAGGCAGGGTTGATCGCCACGTCCAAGGACGGACGGATACGCACCTGCGCCATTGTGCCCGAGGCCCTGGATCCGGCGCGCACATGGCTCGATGACCAGCGGGCCATCTGGGAAGCTCGCCTCGACCGGTTGGACGAATTTGTGATGAACGTGATGAAGGGATGCGCAGAATGACACTGAACACGGATGCAGGCAGCACGACCCCCATGGGCCTCGATGACAACAGGAACCGTTTTGCGACGCTGACCTTCGCGCGGGACGTGGTCGCGCCGGCGTCGGTGCTGTGGCAGGCCTGGACGGCTCCGGCCGCGCGGGCAGTCTGGGCCGCGCCCACTCCCTCGGTCACCGTGGAGTTCCTCGAGGCCGACACCCGGATCGGCGGACGCGAGGTCTCGCTCTGCAAGGTCAAGGGGCAGCCGGACATCCGCTGCGAAAGCGGCTGGCTGGAGCTGCAGCCGGAGGTGCGCAGCGTGAACTACGAGGTGGTCTCGTGCGAGGGCGTGACGCAATCGGCAGCGCTGGTGACGGCGGATATCTCAGGCACTGGCGAGCGCAGCCGGCTTGTCTTGACCGTGCAGCTTTCCTCGCTGGCAGAGGATATGGAGGCCGGCTACCGGGCAGGCTTCGGTGCCGGCATGGACAACCTCGCGAGCGCGGCCGAGCGCACCATGGTGCTGCAGCGGGTGATCCGGGCGCCGCGATCCGTCGTGTGGGCTGCGTGGATGAACCCCGAGACGCTGCCGCAATGGTGGGGGCCTGATGGTTTCTCCTGTCGCACGCAAAAGATCGACCTGCGAAGCGGCGGCCAATGGGTATTCGACATGATCGCACCCGACGGCACGGTCTTCCCGAACCACCATCTCTATGGCGAGGTCCGGCCCGAGGAGAGGATCGGCTATGCGCTGCTCTGGGGCGAGAACGGGCCGAAGCATGCCGACGCCTGGGCCTCGTTCGAGGATCAGGACGGCGCGACGAAGGTGACGCTGGGCATGGTGTTCAGCACGGCTGCGGAATTCCAGGACGCGAAAGGCTTCGGCGCGGTGGAGCTGGGACTGCAAACCCTGGGCAAGCTGGAGCGCTTCGTCACATCCCGCTGAACGCTGCGGTTTCCGCTTCGGGTTCGAAGCGGGCTTGCGGACGAGGTCCTTCATCCATGTCGCGTCCGTCCTCATCGACGGCGGCGACCGCTTGTCACCGGGAATGCGGGGACAAAGCGCGAGCATGCGCTTCGCGGCATAGGGCCGAGAATTCACGAAGAGATACACGAGGAGGAGTGTTTCATGAGAAAGCTGATCATATGGGACATGGTGACCGTCGACGGCTTCTTTGAAGGTCCCGACAGGGACATCAGCTGGTTTGCCTTCGAGGAAGAACTCGAGAACTATATTCGTGAGACCCAGCAACAGGCCGACACCCTGATCTTCGGCCGCGCGACCTACGAGATGATGGCCGCCTATTGGCCGTCCGCGCAAGGCTGGATCGCGGACTTCATGAACGGCATCGAGAAGGTGGTCTTCTCGCGGACGCAGAAGAGCCCCCACTGGAATAACACCAAGCTCTTCAACCGCAATGTCGCGGAAGAAGTCCCCAAGTTGAAGGCCAGCGACGGCGGAGACATCTTCGTGTTCGGCAGCGCCGATTTCACGGCGACCCTGATGGAGCATGGCCTGATCGACGAGTATCGCCTCGGGATCAATCCCGTCATCCTCGGGAGAGGCACGCCGCTCTTCAAGGGTAGCCCGAACCGGATACCCCTGAAGCATCTGCAGACCAGGACCCTCAAGTCGGGTGTCGTCATCCTGCACTACGCCCCGGCCGCGGAGGCCGCCTAGAGCGTAGGCCATTCTGACGAGAGCAAGTTCGCTGCTCGATCGGTTCTTAGCCGCATGTGTGCGACGCCAGGCGATTCCGTCAGCAGCAAGATGCCTAATGAATCTCAGGCGTCTCCTTGAGCGGCATGTCGTCCTGGAGCGGCACCGTCTGCCGCTCGATCATGCGGTGGACGCGCGGACTTTCGGGACCGCGGTGGAGCTTGAGCAGGCGCTGGGTAACCTCGGCGTCCGCATGGGTGCGGCGCTGGTTATGGCGCACATATTCGACCCAGGTCGGCACATGGTAGCTCTCCGTCCAGATCTCCGGATTCTCGAGATCGCGCAGCAGTACCCATTGCCTCGCGCCGTCGCGGATGCGAATGCGCCGGCGGTCCGCCATCGCGGTGAGGAATGCAGGCACATCCTCCTGCGCGATCCTGAAGTCGACCATGATCATGATCGGTCCGCTGCGCGCCTTGAGGTCGAGCCTGAGTTCGGGCTCCCTGAACTGATCGAGCGGATTGAGGTTGAGGGAACTAAACTCGGGCAGCCGGAACCATAGGCCCACGACCGCAGCCAGAACCAGTACGACGCCAGAGCCGACCAGGGCCAGGCTCGCGCCGTGGACGTCGGCGACCGCGCCCCATAGCCAGCTGCCGGCCGCCATGCCGCCGAAGGTCGCGGTCTGGTAGAGCGACAGCGCCCGCCCGACCACCCAGCGCGGCGTCGACAGCTGCACGGTGACGTTGAACAGCGACAGCGCCAGCACCCAGCACGCGCCGACCGGCAGGAGCAGGAGGTGGCTGAGCCATACCTCTCTGCTGAACGCCAGCAGCACGCAGCTCGCCGCAAAGCCGAGGCTCGCCAGCCGCACGATGGTTTCGTTGCTCAGCCGCTCGCGCAAGCTGGAGTTGAGCAGCCCGCCACCGATCGCGCCTATGCCGAAGCTGCCGAGCAGACTGCCGTAGGTCAACGCGCCGCCGACAAGGAGTTCGCTCGCCACGAGCGGCAGCAAGGCGAGGATCGCCACCGCAGCAAGGCCGAACAGGAAGCTGCGCAGCATCACCGTCAGCAGGTTGGGCGACATGGCGATGTAGCGCAGACCCGCGGCGACGGCCCTCCCGAAGCTTTCGCGCGGCAGCTTGCTCACGGCGTAGGCGGGCTTCCAGCGCAACAGCGCCACGATCAGCGCGACATAGCTTACGGCGTTCAGGATGAAGGCAGCCGCCGCTCCCGCGGTCGCCACGATGATGCCGCCGATCGCCGGGCCGACGCTGCGCATCAGATTGAAGCCCATGGCGTTGAGCGTGACGGCCGCTGCCAGGTCTTCGCGCGGCACCATGTCCCCCATGGAGGCCTGCCAGGACGGATTATGCAGCGCGGTGCCGCAGCCGATGACGAAGGTGATGCCCAGCATCAGCCAGGGCGTCAGCAGCCCCTGCACGGCAACGACCGCCAGGACCACGGACGCGAGCATCATGATGACCTGTGCCGTCAGCATGATGCGGCGGCGGTCGAAATTGTCGGCCAGGGCCCCGCTCGCCAGCGAGAACAGCATGATCGGCAGCGTCGTCGCGCCCTGCACCAGCGCCACCATGCTCTTGGAGTCCGTGATGGTGGTCATCAGCCAGCCGGCTCCCACCGCCTGCACGAGACCGCCCAGGTTCGAAATGAGCGTGGCGCTCCACAAGGTGCGGAAGTTCTGATGCTGGAACGGAGCGAGCGTGGGGCTTCTTTGGAGCAATTCTCGTCTTCCCTGCGAGGCCGGGCGCCCAGCGTAGCGTGCGTGGCGCGACCTGATCCGGCATACCCCTTCGGAGCGGCGCTGCCTACTATCAATGCGGATATCGGCCGCATCCGAGTATCTTCGTGCGCGACGAGGCGGCTAGGCGCAACACTCGCTTTGACATTGGCGCAAGCGGCGCGCAAAATTGCCCGCGCCGGGGTAGACGAAGTGTCACGGCTCTCCTAGTGTGCGCCGCACAATACCTGGGCGGAAGCGCCCTGACGGGATGTGTGAGCAGATGAAGATCGAGACGGTGGGCATTGTCGGGGCCGGCCAGATGGGCGGCGGCATCGCGCATGTGGCGGCGATGGCGGGTTACAAGGTCCTGCTCTTCGACATCTCTTCGGACCGCATCGAAAACGGCATCGCGACCATCAGCGGCAACATGGCCCGCCAGGTCTCCTCGGGCAAGCTTGAGGACGCAGTGCGCCAGCAGGCTCTCGCGCGCATCAGCGGCGTCGCCGACATGGAAGGGCTCGCCGGCGCGGACCTCGTCATCGAGGCGGCGACCGAGGACGAGACGATCAAGCGCAAGATCTACGGCCAGCTTTGCCCCAAGCTGAACCCGACGGCGCTGCTCGCCACCAACACCTCGTCGATCTCCATCACCCGTCTTGCCGCGCAGACCGATCGGCCGGAGCGGTTCATCGGCATCCACTTCATGAACCCCGTGCCGGTAATGAAACTGGTCGAGCTGGTGCGCGGCATCGCCACCGAGGATACGACGTTCGAGGCCGCCAAGGCATTCGTTACCAGCCTCGACAAGACCGTCACCGTGGCCGAGGATTTTCCGGCCTTCATCGTCAACCGCATCCTGCTGCCGATGATCAACGAGGCGATCTACACGCTCTACGAGGGCGTCGGCACGGTCGAGGCTATCGACACCGCGATGCGGCTCGGCGCCAACCATCCGATGGGGCCGCTGCAGCTCGCCGACTTCATCGGCCTGGATACCTGCCTGTCGATCATGCAGGTGCTGCATGACGGCCTGTCGGATTCCAAGTACCGACCCTGCCCGCTCCTGGTCAAATATGTCGAGGCCGGCTGGCTGGGCCGCAAGGCCGGCCGCGGTTTCTACGACTATCGCGGAGAGCATCCGGTCCCGACCCGCTAAGCTTTGGCCGCCACCACCACTGGCGTCGCCTGTAGCCTCTGCACCATTCGCAGGACCCTGGCGGAGAGCGCCAGCGTTCCGCGCAGGACACGCGACCTGTCCGGAAGCGCATAGCCCATCGGCAGGCATTGAGCGCGTCCGATCTTCGCAGAAACGACAAGCCTGGACAGCCGTCAACGCCCCCAAAGCGCCCGTTGCCGCACACGGGAGGGCTTCGAAAACCGCACTGCGGGCCTGCCTCCCCCTTCTGCCGACGACCGCTGTTCGTGGCTTCCGGCAGCCCTTTGGGTGCGCTTCGGCAAGTCGGCGCTCTTGGTATGCGAGTTGGCCGAAGTCTTCCTCGGACGGAGGCCGCTTCCGGGCTTGAAAAGTGGCGGCGTCTCCGGTAACCGCAACCCAAGCACGGGACGACCCGTGCCATTGCCTATGCCGGGGACGACCCCAACCAACCTAGGGGATCGCCGTGGCCGGACCTATCGAACAATTCGAAATCAAGCCGCTCTTGGCGCTTGCCGAGATCGGCGGCGTTGAGCTGAGCTTCACCAACTCGTCCGCCTATATGGTGCTGACCGTGGTGTCCGCGGGCATGTTCCTCCTGTTCTCGACCTCGGGCCGCGCGCTGGTTCCCGGCCGCTGGCAGTCGAGCGCCGAACTCCTCTACGAATTCGTCGCCAAGACATTGAGTGACAATGCCGGCGAGCAAGGAATGCGCTTCTTCCCGCTGGTCTTCTCGCTGTTCATGTTCATCCTGTTCGCCAACGTGATCGGGATGTTCCCCTACGCCTTCACGGTGACCAGCCACATCCTCGTCACCTTCTCTCTGGCGATGCTGGTGTTCCTGACGGTGACGCTCTACGGCCTGTACAAGCATGGGCTGGGCTTCTTCCGGCTGTTCCTGCCTTCGGGCATTCCCCTGGTGCTAGCGCCCATCATCATCCCGATCGAGGTCGTCTCCTACCTGTCGCGCCCGATCAGTCATTCCGTGCGTCTGTTCGCGGTCATGCTAGCCGGCCACATCACGTTGAAAGTCTTCGCCGGCTTCATCGTGGACCTGAGCAGCCTCGGCGCGCTCGGGGTCGTCGGCGCCATCGCGCCGCTCCTGATGACCATCGCGCTGACGGCGCTGGAGCTGCTGATGGCGGTGATCCAGGCCTACATCTTCACCATGCTCACCTGCATGTACCTGAACGACGCGCTGCACCCCGGCCACTGAGACGCAATTCGCGCCCGTCACCTGCGGCCACGGCAGGCGGACGTCCAGATCTTTTCGACGAGGAGCCTCATTCCGGTGAACGGAGTGGGGCTCTTTCGCTTTGAAGGAATGTCTTCCGCGGACGGGAAGCTGGACGTCTAGCCTATCCGTTTACCGGCAGCGTCGAACCAGTGCAGCTTGCCTGGCTGGGCGCCGATGGTGAGCCGGTCGCCGGGATTTGCGGCCGAGCGGCCCGGGACGCGCACCACCAGCCTCTCGCCACCCGCCATGCAGTAGAGGAAGCTCTCCGCGCCGACCGGCTCGACGCCTTCGACAGTGGCCTCAAGCGTCAGCGCGCCGTCTGCCTCGGGCCCGCCGATCACGGCGTCCTCGGGCCGGAAACCGAGCGTTGCGGCGCCCGCCGCCGCCGGCGGTAGCCCTGCCCCGTCGGCCGGCAGCAGGTTCATCGGCGGCGCGCCAATGAAACTCGCCACGAATGTCGAGGCCGGCTTCTCGTAGATGTCGAGCGGCGCGCCGGCCTGCTCGACCACGCCGGCATTCATCACCACCAGCGTATCGGCGAGCGTCATCGCCTCGAGCTGGTCGTGAGTGACGTAGACGCTGGTGACGTCGAGCGACCGCTGCAGGTTCTTGATCTCGACCCGCATCTGGCCGCGCAGCTTGGCGTCGAGGTTGGACAGCGGCTCGTCGAACAGGAAGACCTTCGGGTTGCGCACGATGGCGCGCCCCATGGCGACGCGCTGGCGCTGGCCGCCGGAGAGCTCGCGCGGCCGCCTCTCCAGGAGGTGCGCCAGTTCCAGCGTCTTGGCCGTCTCGCGCACGCGCCGATCGATCTCGTCCTTCGGCGTGCCGCGGTTGCGCAAGCCGTAGGCCATGTTGTCGTAGACGTTCATGTGCGGGTAGAGCGCGTAGTTCTGGAACACCATGGCGATGTCGCGCTCGGCCGGTCCGACGTCATTGACCACCTTGCCGTCGATGGAGACCGAGCCTTCCGTGATGGATTCCAGTCCCGCGATCATGCGCAGCAGCGTGGACTTGCCGCAGCCCGAGGGGCCAACCAGGACGCACAGCGACCCGTCCGGAATGGCGATGGAGACGCCCTTCACGGCATGCACATTGCCGGCATAGGTCTTCTGGACGTTGTTCAGATCAACGGTGGCCATCTATTCACCCGAACCACATTCTACCGACGCGTGGGCCATACGCCCCCTCCACCACGCTTCGCGTGGTCCCCCTCCCCCGTTTACGGGGGAGGGGAACCGCCGAAGGCGGTGGAGGGGGCGTGGCTGAATAGTGAGCACCTTCACTTCTCCGTCTCGATCAGCCCGCGCACGAACCAGCGCTGCATTAGGACGACCACGACGATGGGCGGTACGATGGCGAGCATGGCGGTGACCATGACGAGGTGCCATTCGGTGTCCGCGTCGGCGAAGGACACCATCTTCTTCAGTGCGATGACGATGGTGTTCATGTCGTTGCGGTTGGTCATCAGCAGCGGCCAGAGATACTGCGTCCAGCCGTAGATGAAGAGGATGACGAACAGCGCCGCGATGTTGGTGCGCGACAGCGGCAGCAGGATGTCCCGGAAGAAGCGCCACGGGCCGGCGCCGTCGATGCGCGCCGCCTCCACGAGTTCGCCGGGGATGGTGAGGAAGAACTGGCGGAAGAGCAGCGTGGCCGTGGCCGAGGCCATCAGCGGCAGGGTCAGGCCGGTATAGGTGTCGATCAGGCCGAGATCGACCATCACCTTGTAGGTCGGCATGATGCGCACCTCGACCGGCAGCATCAGCGTGATGAAGATCAGCCAGAAAAAGGTCATCCGGAACGGGAAGCGGAAGAACACGATCGCGTAGGCGGACAGGATCGAGATGACGATCTTGCCGATGGCGATGGCGAACGCCATCACGGTCGTGTTGAACAGCAGCGTCCAGACGTTGACGCCGCCGATGCGGCCGACGCCGCCGAACAGCGCTTCGTAGTAGTTGGCGAAGAACTCGCGCCCGGGCACCAGCGGCAGCGGCGGACGCAGGATGGTCTGCAGCGTGTGGGTCGAGGCGACGAAGGTGTAATAGATCGGGAACGCGACGATCAGGATGCCCAGGATCAGCACGATGTGGGCGACGACGCCGCGGATGCGGGACTGGCCGATCATGGTTCACCTCCCCCTTGAGGGGAGGTCGGCGGGCGAAGCTCGCCGGGTGGGGTAGGTCCGGCAGCGCGGGGCGTTTCCTCCCCCCTCGAGGGGGAGGTGGCGTCTGAGGTGCCCCCCTCTGCCCGCTTCGCGGGCATCTCCCCCTCAAGGGAGGAGAAAACCCTGGCGCTACCCATAGTGCACCTTCCTCTCCACGTAGCGGAACTGCACGGCCGTCAGCGCGATCACGATGGCCATGAGGATGACCGACTGGGCGGCCGAGTCGCCGAGGAGCTGGTTGAGGGCGCCGTCGCTGTAGACCTTGTAGACCAGCGTCTCGGTCGCCTTGCCGGGACCGCCGCCGGTGACGGCGTGGATGATGCCGAAGGTGTCGAAGAAGGCATAGGTCGTGTTGATGACGAGCAGAAAGAAGGTCGTCGGCGCCAGCAGCGGGAAGACGATGGTCCAGAAGCGCTTCGTTTCGCCGGCGCCGTCGATCGCGGCGGCCTCGATGAGCGTCTTGGGGATCGCCTGCAGCCCCGCGACGAAGAACAGGAAGTTGTAGCTGATCTGCTTCCACGCCGCGGCGGCGACGACCAGCACCATGGCCTGGTTGCCGTTGAGCAACGGGTCCCACGCCACGCCGAGCCAGCGCAGCGCCACGGCCAGCGTGCCGATCGACGGGTTGAACAGGAACAGCCAGAACATGCCGGCAATCGCCGGCGCGACTGCATAGGGCCAGATCATCAGGGTGCGATAGAAGCCTTTGCCGCGCACCACGCGATCAGCCATGACCGCAAGCAGCAGCGCAACCGACATGGCGACGAAGGCCGTCGAGACGGAGAAGACTACCGTCACCTTGACGGAATTCAGATAGTTCGGGTCCGCTAGAACCTTCTCGAAATTGGCGAACCACACGAATTTCGACCGCAGCCCGAATGGATCCTCCCGGAGCATCGACTGACGGATCGCCTGGCTGGCCGGCCAGTAGAAGAACACCAGCGTGATGGCGAGCTGCGGCGCGACCAGCAGGTAGGGCAGAAGCTTGTTGGGGAAGACGATGCGGGGTGTCATCGCCTGTCCTCCCCCCTTGAGGGGGAGGTGCCGCCGAAGGCGGCGGAGGGGGTAGCCAAAGAAGGAACCTCCATTACGACGCTGAAGGAGAAAGGCTGGCGCACTGCCGCTGCCACCCCACCCGGCCGCTTCGCGGCCACCCTCCCCTCAAGGGGGAGGGAGCCGCCCGCGACGCCGGGATCAGTTCCCGATCGCTTCCTTGATGGCGGCGTTGCCGCGCGAAACGATGTTGTCGAGCGCCTGCTGGGCGGTCTGGTCGCCGGCCAGCATCTTCTCGTACTCCTCGTTCATGATGTCGCGCACCTGCGGCAGGTTGGCGAGGCGAACGCCCTTGGAATTCTCCGTCGGAGCCTTGCCCATCATCTGCTTGATCGGGATCTCGCGCGCCGGGTTCTTCTCGTAGAAGCCGTCGGCTTTGGTCTTCTCGTAGGCCGCCATCGTCACCGGAAGATAGCCGGAGACCTGATGCAGGCGGGCCTGGATGTCGGTCTGCGACAGGAAGTTGAAGAACGCGGCCACGCCCTTGTACTCCTCGTCGGACTTGCCGCCGAAGACCCAGAGGCTGGCGCCGCCGGGGATGGTGTTCTGCGGGGCGCCCTGCACGTCCGCATCGTAGGGCAGGCTGCCGGTGCCGTAGTTCATGCCGGACTTCACGATGTCGCCGAGACCGCCGGACGATTCGGTGAAGATGCCGCATTCGCCGGCGAGGAAGATCTGCTTGGCCTCGGAGGTGCGGCCGCCGTACTTGAAGGTGCCGTCCTTGGCGAGGTCCGCCAGCGCCTGGAAGTGCTTTACGAAGACCGGCGAATTGACCTTGAGTTCGACGTCAAGGGCGGCGATGCCGTTCTCGTTGGTGCCCCACTGTTGGTTGTTCCAGGCCGCGAAGTTCTCGGTGTGGATCCAGGTCAGCCAGGTCGAGGTGAAGCCGCAGGGAGCGGCGCCGCTCGACTTGATCTTCTTGGCTGCCTCGAAGACCTCGCCCCAGGTCTTCGGCGGGTTGTCGACGTCGAGCCCGGCCTTCTGGAAGATGTCCTTGTTGTAGTAGAGGATCGGCGACGACGAGTTGTACGGGAAGGACAGCATGGTGCCGTCGGGCTTGGAGTAATAGGCGACGATGCCCGACAGGTACTGGCTCTTGTCGAAGGCGGAGCCGCCCATGGAGATCACGTCGGCCACCGGCTTGATCGCCTGCTCCGCGGCCATCATGGTGCCGGTGCCGGCGTCGAAGACCTGCATGATGTGCGGAGCCTGGCCCGCGCGGAAGGCGGCGATGCCGGCGTTGAGCGTCTCGGGATAGGTGCCCTTGAAGACAGGCGTGATCTTGTAGTCGCTCTGGCTTTCGTTGAATTCCTTCGAAAGCTGCTCAACGACCTCGTTGTTGGCGCCGGTCATCGCATGCCACCATGAAATCTCGGTTGCCGCATAGGACGCAGACGCCGAGAGCAAGGTGAAGGTCGCAGCCATACCGACCGCAAAGCCCTGGAATTTCATCGTTTTCTCCCGTTTATTCATTGGCGAGGTAGGTTCGCGAACGGGAGTATCGGCGGAATATGACAGCCCGACAACCGATTTGTTGCAGGCTGGTGAAAAGCGTTTCTTGCTTTTAGTTAGTCGGCGCTTCGGACGTCTCGCCCATCGCCGCCGTCAGGAACGCCTTGGCGTCGGGCCCCGACCAGTGCGCCGGTCCATTCATGTTCGCCAGCAGGCACCCGTCCTCGTCGATGAGGAGCGTGACGGGCAGCCCGAGCGCCAGTCCGCGGGTCTTCAACTCGTTGAAGATGTCCATGGTGTTGTCGCGGTAGGAGGCCAGCGACTGCACCTTGATCTCCTCCAGGAACTTCTTGGGCTTCGTGTCGTCGCCGGTATCGACGTTGATCGCCACCACCTCGAATTCGTCGCCGCCCATGTCCTTCTGCAGTGCGTCGAGGGCAGGCATCTCCTCGCGGCATGGGGCGCACCAGGTCGCCCACAGATTGATGAGCAAGGTTTTTCCGGTCCGGTCCGCGAGCGTCATCGGCGCATCGTCCGGTCCGTTGAACGCCAGCGTCTTCAGCGATTGCGGGGGATCGGCCGGAAGCATCGCCGCCACATCGCCCTTTGCCGACGCGGCCACCGCCTTGGCAAGGTCCGCCCTGGCGGCGCACTTGTTGTCGCCGGCATCGACGACGGCCTCGCCAGCCGATGCAGTCGGGTTGCCAGAGCGCGGCTCGGTGACATATACCGCCACCGCACCGGCCAGGATGCCTGCCACCGCGGCTGCCACGATCAGTTTCGGGGCGGGCAAGAGTTTCTTCGGGTCGGCCATTCTTCTTGTTCTCCAGCCTTCCGGTTACCACGATGAGCGACGCCAAGACCAGCAACCAGATGTGGGGTGGCCGTTTCGCCGCGGGCCCGTCAGCAATCATGGAAGCGATCAATGCCTCCATCGGCTTCGACAGGAAGCTTTACGGCCAGGACATCAGAGGATCGCTCGCGCATGCCGAGATGCTGGCCGAAACCTCCATCATTTCGAAGGCGGATCAAGAGAAAATCGCTCACGGGCTGAACACGATTTTGAAAGAGATCGAGGACGGCAAGTTCACCTTCTCGACCCGCCTCGAAGACATCCACATGAACGTCGAGGCGCGACTTGCCGAACTGATCGGACCGGCCGCCGGACGCCTGCACACCGCGCGCTCGCGCAACGACCAGGTCGCGGTCGATTTCCGCCTCTGGGTCAAGGACGAGTTCAACCGCGTCGCGGTCGCCCTCAAGGGTCTGATCGCCGTGTTCCTGCGCCGCGCGGAAGAGCATGCCGCAACCGTGATGCCGGGTTTCACCCATCTGCAGACCGCGCAGCCGGTGACCTTCGGCCATCATTGCATGGCCTACGTGGAGATGTTCGCGCGCGACCTCAGCCGCGTGCGCGACGCCATCGAGCGCATGGACGAGAGCCCGCTGGGCGCCGCCGCGCTGGCCGGCACCGGCTTCCCGATCGACCGGCACATGACCGCGAAGGCGCTCGGCTTTCGGGAGCCCACCCGCAACTCGCTCGACAGCGTCTCCGACCGCGATTACGCGCTGGAGTTCCTGTCGACAGCGGCGATCTGCGCCACCCACCTGTCGCGGCTGGCGGAAGAGATCGTCATCTGGTCGACGCCGCAATTCGCCTTCGTCCGGCTGTCCGATTCGTTCTCGACCGGCTCCTCGATCATGCCGCAGAAAAAGAACCCGGACGCCGCCGAACTGGTGCGGGCCAAGACCGGCCGCGTGAACGGCCATCTGATTGGGCTGCTCACCGTCATGAAGGGCCTGCCGCTGACCTATTCGAAGGATATGCAGGAGGACAAGGAGGCCGTCTTCGACGCCGCCGAGACGCTCGATCTCATGCTCGCCGCCATGACCGGAATGGTGGGCGACATGACCGTGAACGAGCCGGCCATGAAGAAGGCTGCCGGCTCCGGCTATTCCACTGCCACCGACCTCGCCGACTGGCTGGTGCGCACGCTCGGCCTGCCCTTCCGCGAGGCGCACCATGTCACCGGCCGCGCCGTGGCGCTTGCCGAGCAGAAGAAGGTCGGCCTGGAAAAGCTCAGCCTGGACGACCTGAAGTCGATCCACGACGGCATCACCGACGACGTGTTTTCGGTGCTCGCTGTCCAGAACTCGGTGAAGAGCCGCAAGTCTTTCGGCGGCACCGCACCGGCCGAGGTGCGCCGGCAGATCCGCTACTGGCAGAAGCGGCTGGCCAAGGCTTAGCCGCACGGCTCCCGCCTGCCCCTCATAAGCGCGAGGCCGGCAACTCGATCGCCAGTTCCCGGCCGAGGTGTGCCCGGGTTGCCGCTTCGAACCGCTCAGGCCACTCCACGCCGAGTTTCGTCGCCAGCCTGCGGGCCCGCGGCAGGTAGATGGCCGCATGTTCAAGGTAGGCCGCCAGCATGGCGTCGCGCGTCGGGAGGAAGGGCGGCAGCGCACGCAGCAGCTCCTTCTGCTCCTCCGTGATCAGCCGGTTGAGATGGAGCGCACCGCCCCTGTTCGGCGCGCCAGTTTCCTCGATAAAAAGGTCGATCAGCAAGTTGCGCAGGTAAAAGGCGCCGGTGACCGAGTTCAGGTATTCCTGCCTGCCCATCGCCAGCGGCAGCAGGCCGACGATCCGGACAAACTCCTCGATTTGCCATTTCAGGCGGGGCGGGTTGGGAACAGCCGGGCCCAGCGATGCGGGCAGCCGGTCGAAGATGCCGTCGCGGTCGAACAGCACCCTGAGCCCGTCGCGCGCGTGCCCGGCCACCTGGTCCGGTTTCACGATAAGGACGTCGACGCGCACCCAAGCATCGGTGATGGCGTTGATCAGCATGGGCTTCACCTGCCTATCCCACCAGAGGACGATCTCGCCGGTCCGGCCCACTGCATCGCGCCAAAGCGCCGAAAAGCGGTCTGTCGGCCCGTCGACGGCAACCGCCAGGAAGTCGATGTCGCTGTAGGCATCATCCAGCGCGTATCCGCGACTGCCGCTCAGGAAGAGGGCCCTGATGCCCGCCTCGTCCCGAAGCGCGGTCGTGATCGCCTCGATCGACCCTGTCGCAGTCATCTAAAAGCCCTCCGATATGCCGGGAACCACCTTATCAACGGATGCCGCGCGGTCCACGTCCGCCGCAAGAAGGTGCGGATGTCGCACGACCGGCGTCCGAGCGATGATGCATTCTTTCCCGATCTCGGCTAAGAGCGTCACATCTTCCGACGGGACTCCCTTGGCATGACCGCTTCGCGCTTCGTTCTATCCGCTGTTCTCATCGCCGCGTTCGGGCTTGCCGCCTGCGGCCGCAAGTCAGACCTGATCACGCCCTACGAGGCGCAGCTGGAGGCGCGGCGTGAGGCCGAAAAGGCCGGGCAGCCCGTGCCGCCAGCGCCGGAAAAACCGGTCGCCGACAAACCGTTCATCCTCGACAGGCTGATCGACTAGCACTGCCGCCCGGCCCAGGCCGAACGGACTTCCGTATCTTTCAGACCTCCGAATGCCATGAACCACTTCGAATACCGCGATGGCGTGCTGTACGCCGAAGATGTGCCCGTCCCGGAGATCGCCGCCGCGGTCGGGACACCGTTCTATTGCTATTCGACGGCCACGCTCACACGCCATTTCGGCGTCTTCAGCAGGGCCTTCGAGAACGCCGACATCCTGGTCTGCTACGCGCTGAAGGCCAACTCCAACCAGGCCGTCATCAGGACGCTGGCGAAGCTCGGCGCAGGCGCCGACGTGGTTTCGGAAGGCGAGTTGCGGAGGGCGCTGGCCGCCGGCGTTCCGCCGAAGAAGATCGTCTTCTCGGGCGTCGGCAAGACCGCCCGCGAGATGGATTTTGCGCTGAACGCCGACATCTTGTGCTTCAACGTGGAATCGGAGCCGGAACTCGAACTTCTCTCGGCGCGCGCAGCCGCACTCGGCAAGACAGCCTCGGTCTCGCTGCGCATCAATCCCGACGTGGATGCCAAGACTCACAAGAAGATCTCCACGGGCAAGGCCGAGAACAAGTTCGGCATCCCGCTGCAGAAGGCCCGCCAGGTCTACGCGCGTGCTGCAAAACTGCCTGGGATCAAGGTATCGGGCGTCGACACGCACATCGGCAGCCAGATCACCGACCTGCAGCCCTTCGACGACGCCTATGCGCTGCTAGCCGAATTGGTCGGAGCTCTCAAGGCCGACGGCCACGACATCAGGCACATCGACCTCGGCGGCGGGCTCGGCATCCCCTACCGCACCGACAACAACCCGCCTCCCCTGCCCGACGCCTATGCGGCGATCGCCCGCAAGCATGTCGCGAATCTAGGCATGAAGGTCATCTTCGAGCCCGGCCGCATGATCGTCGGCAACGCCGGCATCCTGGTCTCCGAGGTGATCTACGTGAAGGAAGGCGAGGCGAAAAACTTCGTCATCGTCGACGCGGCGATGAACGACCTGATTCGACCGACGCTCTACGACGCCTTCCACGAGATCAGGCCCGTCGTGCAGGCCGCGCCCGATGCGCCGCGCATGACCGCCGACATCGTCGGGCCCGTCTGCGAAACAGGCGACTATCTGGGTCAGGACCGCGACCTGCCGCGCATGAAACCCGGCGACCTGATCGCGGTCGGCACGGCAGGCGCCTACGGCGCGGTGCAGGCAGGGACCTACAACACGCGACTCCTGATCCCGGAAGTGCTTGTCGACGGCGACCGCTTCCACGTGATCCGGCCGCGCGGCACCTATGAAGACCTCATCGGTCTTGATTCGCTGCCGGACTGGCTGGCGTAGCCGGAGAGCTTTACCTGGCGCCTCGCACGCGCATCCCGGAGTTTGAACCAGTCACGACGCTGAACGGTTCCCGGCCCGTGCGCTGTCGGCCCATCACGTTTTCGCAACTGCCTCGCCTTTGCCGCGATTGTTGCTATTGTTCAGGTTTGTAAGGCGGCGGCAGGAATTGCCGCCCCACCCGGAAAGGGCGGATGAAGGAACCGACGACTGCGAGCGCCACCAACAGCCGGAACGGACGGCTCCGTTGGGCTCGCCTCGGCACCTGGACGGCGATCCATGTCGAGCGCCTCTGGCCGCTGCTCCTGCCCCTGCTGATTGTCGGCGGCCTCTTCCTCGCGATATCCTGGTTCGGACTGTTCCGGCTGATGCCCGACGTGATGCGGCTCGCCGTCCTCGCGCTGTTCGGCATCGCCGTGTTGGGCGCGGTCTATCCCCTGCGCTACTTCAGACGGCCATCGGCGACGGAGATCGACCGCCGCATCGAAAGTTCGAACCGCCTGCTGCACACGCCTGTGACCGTTCAGGGCGACCGGCTGAGCGGTCGCGAGACGGGGTTTGGCGAGGCGCTCTGGCGCGAGCACCAGCGCCGCATGGCCGCAAGGCTGAGGGATCTGTCGGGCGATCTGCCGCGGCCGCGAGTACCCGAGCGGGACCCGTGGGGTCTGCGCGCCGCCGTTCCCCTCCTTCTCCTCGCCGCGTTCGCGTTCTCCTTCGGCCCCCTGGGCGGCCGCCTGGACGACGGCTTCCGCGCCCATGCCAGCGTCGACTCTCTGCCCGCCCGCATCGACGCCTGGGTGACGCCGCCTGCCTACACCCGCAAGGCCCCGATCTTCCTGACAGCGGATGCCGCACAGCCGGGCGCAACCTTTACCGTGCCGGAAGGCAGCGACGTCGCCCTGCGCGTCACCGGCGGCGCCGGCGACGAGACACTGGCCTTCGTGGAGGCGAACGGCGTCTTCCATGACATCGCTCCCAAGGTCGCTGCGCCCGATGCCGCGCCGCCCGTGGTCCAGAGCGCGAGCGCATCGCGGCAGTTCGCCGGCAAGCTGACCATGGACGGAACGCTGGTTCTCAAATCCGGCGATGCCGAGCTGAGGAGCTGGGCGTTCAAGATCGTGCCCGACAGCCCCCCGACGATCACGTTCGTCGGCGAGCCGAAGCGGGCGGTCAACGGCACGCTCGAGTTGAACTACGAGATCGCCGACGACTATGGCGCCGCGTCCGCCGAGGCAGAGTTCAAGCTGATCGATCCCTCCGCGTCCAATGCGCGTCCGCTCTACGAGGCGCCGGACCTGCCGCTGGCGCTTCCGCGGCGCGGCGCAGAGGCCAAGGCCGCCAAGGCTTCGCGGGACCTGACCGAGCATGCCTGGGCCGGCCTGCCGGTGACCCTGACGCTCAAGGCCGTCGACGACGCCGGTCAGGAGGCGACCAGCGAGACCAAGCGCATCATCCTGCCGGCGCGTCCCTTCACCAATCCGCTGGCGAAAGCGGTAGTGGAGCAGCGTCGGATGCTCGCGCTCGACGCCAACCGCAAGGCTGACGTGCGTGGCCTGATGGACGCCATCACGCTGCGCCCGGAGGACACGTTCGACAATCTCTCCCACTATCTCGGCATCATGGCGGGCATGACGCGGCTGAAGCTCGCCCAGAGCGACGACCAGCTGCGCGAGGCGGCCGACTATCTCTGGCAGATGGCGCTGACCATCGAGGACGGCGATCTTTCGGCTGCGGAAAAGCGGCTGCGCCAGGCCCAGGAGAATCTCAAGCAGGCGCTGGAGAATGGCGCCAGCGATGAAGAGATCGATCAGCTCATGAAGGAACTGCGCGAGGCGATGGATGAATTCCTGCGCGAATTCGCCGAACGCGCGCAGCAGGATCCGAACCTCGCCGAGCAGCTGCCCCAGAACGGCCAGCAACTGCGCGAGAGCGATCTGCAGCGTATGCTGGACCAGATCGAGAACCTCGCCAAGTCGGGCAACCGCGACCAGGCGCAACAGCTCCTTTCCGAGCTCCAGAACCTGATGAACAATCTCCAGGCCGGCCGCCGCCAGCAGCAACGCCAGCAGGACGGCCAGTCCGGCGAGATGAAGAAGCAGATGGATCGGCTGGGCGACATCATGCGTCGCCAGCAGCAGACCATGAACGAGACCTTCGGGCTCGGGCAGCAGCAGAGGGACAGGCAGCAGCGCGGCGATCCCGGCGAACAGGGCGGCGAGCCCCAGGCGGGCGAGAACGGCGAAGGCCAGCCGCAGGACGGCCCCGGCATGACTCCTGAGGAATTTGCCGAGGCGCTGAAGCAGTTGCAGGAGGGCCAGGGTCAACTCCAGAAGGACCTGCAGGGGCTGATGAAGGACCTCGAAGGTCTCGGCGTCCAGCCGGGCGAAGGGTTCGGCGACGCCGGCGAGGCGATGGGCGAAGCCGAAGGTTCGCTTGGCGAGGGCGAGGACGAACGCGCCGTCGGCGAGCAGGGGCGCGCCCTTGAAGCTTTGCGCCGGGGCGCCCAGGACATGATGCAGCAGATGATGCAGGCCATGCAGGGCGACCAGGGCGGCAGCGAACAGGGCGGACGGCAGCAGAATGCCGATCGCGATCCGCTCGGCCGCCCGCGCGCCACCACCGGCCCCGATTTCGGAGACTCCGTCAAGGTGCCCGACGAGATCGACGTCCAGCGGGCCCGCCAGATCCTCGAAGCCATCCGCAAACGCCTGGGCAACGCGCTCAGCCCCGCGCTCGAGCGCGACTATCTCGAGCGCCTGCTCGACATGCGCTGAGGCCAAAGGCCGGTCGGCCCCGCCTCCCCAGCTTTATCCCCAGCCCCCTATACGGCGTAGCGAAAGTCGCGGCGCTCTTCACAATTTGGCCGCGAGCCCTAGCTTTGATGACGGTTCGATGACAGATGCGTGACACGCGCGCGCGCCGCAATGAGGATGTGTTTTGAGTGCATTGACCGCAAGCGGCGCCGTGGCGTCGGTAAATTCGGCTGTTCCGGAGTTGACGCCCTCACGGCGGCAGCGCCTGGCGCGCGCCGTGCAGACCGTCTCCGTCACCTTCCTGATCGCGCTCGTCCTCACCTTCACGATTGAACTGGTCGCGCGTGGTTCTGCGGGCGGTGCGCTCGGCTTCTTCCTGCAGCCCTATCGGCCGGGCTGGACGACCGTCGTCATCTTCTGCCTGCTTTTTCTCGGCCTCGACGCGCTTCTCGGTCGCGCGCATCAGGGATTGCTGGTGCTTGCGCCGGTGTTCATGGTCCTCGCCTTCACCGGGCACCAGAAGGCCTATTATCTCGGCGATCCGCTCTACCCGACCGATTTCCTATACGCCAGGCAGATCGTGGAACTGATGCCCCTGCTCGTCGCCGACAGGCCGTGGACAGCGGTCGGCCTGGTGCTCTCCATGGTCGTCGCGAGCGCCGCGCTTTTCTTCGCGTGGCGTTTCTGGCGGCGCAAGTTCCCGCGCCTTTCAAAGGGCGATCGCATCATCAGACTGGCGGTGGCGTTGCCGGCGCTGGCCTTCTTCGTGTCGATCATGGACTACGCGACCTTCTCGTGGGCGCGAGACCGCCTTCAGATCTTCCCCATAATGTGGGACCAGAAGGAAAACTACGCGCACAACGGCTTCGCGCTCGCCTTCGCGCTCAACGTCCCGATGGCCAAGGTCTCGGCCCCGAGCGGCTATTCGCAGGCCGCCATCGCGGCGGCGCCGCAGCCCGCGACGGCCGCTTCGGTTCCGCTCGACCGCCCCGACATCATCGTGGTGATGAGCGAATCCTTCTGGGATCCGTCGCGGCTGCCGGGCACCATGATCACTCCGGACCCGATCGCGAATGCGCGCCGGCTGCAGTCCGGTCACGTCTTTTCGCCGGAGTTCGGCGGTATGACGGCCAACGTCGAGTTCGAGGCGCTGACCGGCTTCTCCAACGCCTTCCTGCCTTACGGAAGCATCCCCTATCAGCAGTATGTGCGCGACTCGCTGCCGTCGATGGCGACCTTCCTGAAGAGCCAGGGCTACGACACGCTCGCCATCCATCCTTTCGAGGGCTGGTTCTGGAACCGCAAGCCCGTCTACAAGGCGTTCGGCTTTACCGACTTCCTCTCCTCGGAGACGCTGCCGCCCATGGCAAAGCGCGGGCAGCTGGTCTCCGACGCGGCGCTTACCGATGAGATCATCAGGGAAGCCGAGGCCAAGACCGATCCGTTCTTCATCTTCGCCGTCAGCCTGCAAAGCCATGGTCCCTATGAGCCGAATCGCTACGCGGCCGCGACCCACACGGTGAGCACCATCGGCGGCCCCTGGGCCCGCGGCTCGATCCTCACCTATGCGGAAGGCGCCTCGGACGCCGACAAAGGCCTGGAGCAACTGATCGAATGGGCGTCGAACCGCGATCGTCCGACGGTTATCGCCTTCTTCGGCGACCACCTGCCACCGCTCGGGCCTGCCTATGTCGACACCGGGTTCCTCAAGAATCCGGTGCCGGACCGCAAGGAATCCGCCGAGAAAATGGCGCTGCACCGCGAGACGCCGCTGGTCGTCTGGTCGAATCGCGCCGGCTCCGCCGAGACAGGCTCGATCAGCCCCGCCTTCCTGCCGCTGGAGATTTTTAAGGCCGCCGGCATCCAGCATCCCTACTACACGGATTTCCTTGGGAAGGTTCGCGAGCAGTACCGGGTGGTCGAGCGCAGCATGCTGATCGGCGCCGACGACGCAGCGACGCCGGAGTGGTCACGCGCCAAGTCGGTCGCCCCGATCATCCGGGATTTCCGCTTCCTGCAGTTCGACATTATGTTCGGCAAGCGGCACGGCGCGCCGACATACTTCCCCGAGACGCTGCCTGCGGACCAGCGGCCGCCGGACGCCATCACTCGGCACTACGGCGACCGCATCGTCGGCTGACGTCGCTGCGCATTTCGCAGCCAGACGGGCTCGTCTAGCGTCGCAAAAATGCGGTTCACAAGCAGATAGAGCAGCGAAGCTGCAGTCGTCAGAATGCCTGCCGCTGCCGCGATGGGCGGTGGTCAGGCTGCCGGCTCGACGGCTTCCGCCAGGAGATGCTCGACGCGCTCGCGCAGATCCGCCAGCGAGAAAGGCTTCTGCAGCACGTCCCGGACCACGCCCCGCAGGGACTCGCAGCGCTCGCGCTGGTCCGCGTATCCTGTCATCAGCATCAGCTTCAGCGCGGGATAGGAGGCAGCCGCCGCGCGCGCCATCTCGATGCCGTCCATCCCCGGCATCCGTACGTCCGAGACGACCAGGTCATAGCTTCCCTCGGCCGCCCGTATACAGTCGAGGCCGCTGCCGCCGTCGACGGCCACCTCGACCTCGTATCCGTTTCGTTGGAGCGCCCGGGCGGCCAGCGTGCGCACCGAGTCGTCGTCTTCGACAATAAGGATCTTCGCCATGGCGCGACCTTGGCGGCGAATCCTTGATGTTCCCTGAAGCGATTCCTTAACGCTGCGGCAGCCGGCTAGATGAGGGGCGATAGGGACGCCTCACCAGCCCCATGGACGTTAACCCTGGATCGACGCGCATCTCGGCGCCCTCCCTCGACGGGCTCTGGAAACGCATTTGGCGGCGCAACAAGGATCGGCCGTTTGGCGCGTTCGAGATCAGCAGGCCTGAGCGTCTGCGATGGTCGGAACGTTTCCAGCGTCCAACGGCTGACGAACTCGCGCTCTACGACCCTGGACGGCGGAATGAATGCCCGCATTCCGCTGGCTAGCTCTTCACCACGCCGACGAAGGGAAGCTCCCGGAACGCATGGGCGACGTCCATGCCGTAGCCGACGACGAAATAGTCGGGGCAGTCGAAGCCGACGAAATCGGCATCGATCTTGGCCTGCCGGCGCATCCGCTTGTCGAGCAGCACTGCGAGCGAGCAGCTCTTGGCGCCGCGCGACAGCATGAGCTCGCGCGCAAAAGAGAGCGTCTTGCCGGATTCGAGAATGTCGTCGATCAGCAGCACGTCGCGCCCCGCCACATCGTTGTCGATGTCGCGCAGCACGCGCACTTCCCCACTCGTGGTGCCGGCGCCGTAACTTGAGATGAAGATGAACTCCACCTCTGGCGACAGGCCGACGTCGTGCATGGCGCGGATCAGGTCGGCGGCGAAGATGAACGATCCCTTGAGCACAGAGATGACCAGAAGGTCGTGATACTCATGTGCGGCGATCTCCTTCGCCAGTTCGAGGTTACGGCGGGCGATGGCCGAGGCGGAATACAGAACCTCGATTTCCTTGCCGCGGACAACTGGCATGACACGCATCCTACTCGTCGAAGGCGACCGTAACGGTCTTCACCCCGTCCTTAGGCATGTCCAGGCGGCTAGAAAAGCGGTATTTCGCACCAGGCGCCAAAGGCTGACGCGATGTTCCCAACAAGTAGGTCGTCACCCCGCTGTCCATCGAGGTCACGCGGATCGCCAGGCTGGGCATTTCGCCTGAAGCCCGGCCTTCGTTCAGAACCTCTCCATCGACGAGCAGCGCAGGTGTCCCTTCGACCGTTTCCGAACGCGAGCGCACGTCGCCGATCAGCAGCTTCGGCGATATGTCCTGGGTTGCCGGACTGAGGTTTTCGCGCACCAATGCGTGACCGCCCGATATCCAGAAGGCAGCGCACACGGCGATCGCTCCCGCGACCCAGAACACCGGACCTCCGCGCGCTCCGGCGGATGGCGAGGCGGCGGCCGCTCCCCTCTCCAGCACAGCCATGCCGGTGGAATTGAAGGAGGAGATTGCGCCAACGGCCTCGCGCGGCGTGGGCATGCGAGGTTCCGGCACAATCTCGACATAGTCGGCGTCGATGACATCGCTCAGGGCGTCCGCACCACGGGCGGTCGCACCTCCAGCGGTCATCATTTCGCCGGAAACGGAGCGTGCGCTGCCGGAATCAGCCATGCGGGCCGCGTCATCCTTTTTGGCCTCGGTGCCAGGCGGTGGTAAAGGAAATTGGTTAACGCTTACCGACCGGGTGGAGCGCGGCCGCGAAAATTAACGCTCGGTTAACCATGCTGGCCCAAATGTCGTTCGATGGGCGCCATGCGCCGAAAATCCAAAGGGTGTAGGACAGAGTGATCCGGTTCGAGAATGTCGGCCTGCGCTACGGTTTGGGACCGGAGATCCTGCGTGACATCTCCTTCGACCTTCCGGAGCGCTCGTTCCAGTTCCTGAGCGGTCCCTCGGGCGCCGGCAAGACTTCGCTTCTCCGGCTCCTCTTCATGTCCCTGAAGCCGACGCGCGGCCTCATCAACATGTTCGGAAAGGACCGCTCGCGCATCACACGGCAGGAACTGCCCCTTCTGCGCCGCCGCATCGGCATCGTGTTCCAGGATTTCCGACTGCTCGACCACATGTCGACCTTCGACAACGTCGCCCTGCCCCTGCGCGTGCGCGGGCGCGAGGAATCGAGCTACCGTCACGACGTGTCCGAACTGCTCAAATGGGTGGGCCTCGGCGACCGCATGCATGTGCTGCCGCCGGTGCTCTCGGGCGGCGAGAAGCAGCGCGTGGCGATCGCCCGCGCCCTCATCGAGCAGCCCGAGATCCTGCTGGCGGACGAGCCCACCGGCAATGTGGATCCGCCCCTGGCGCGCCGTCTGCTGCGGCTGTTCATCGAGATGAACCGGCTGGGCACGGCGGTGGTGATCGCCACCCACGACCTGCACTTGATGGAGCAGGTCGACGCGCGCCGCATGATCCTGACCGCCGGAAGGCTGGACATCTATGACTGATGTCCCGGCCGAGATACCGCGCGCTCAGACCGCCCAGCGTGCACACCGCAAGCCGGCCTCGATCATCCCCGACCAGAGCATGGCCGGTCAGGCGCTGGTGCTGGTCATCGCGATCATGACCTTCCTCTCGTGCTTGACGCTCGGCGCGGTAACCATGATCCGCGACACCGCGGCGGACTGGCAGACCCAGATCTCCCGCGAGGCCACCATCCAGATCAAGCCGGCCGAGGGCCTCGACATGGACGCAGCCCTCGTCAAGGCGGCCGACATTGCGTCCGGCTTCCCGGGCGTCACCGGCGTGCGCATCGTCGACCAGAAGGCGACCGCGAGGCTGCTCGAGCCCTGGCTTGGATCCAACATCGACTTCAACCAGCTGCCGATACCGCGTCTGGTCATCATCACCATCGACCAGGCAAGCCCGCCCGACTTCACCGCGATGCGGACATGGCTGGCGCCGGAACTGCCGACCGCCACGCTCGACGATCACCGCACCTGGGTGGATCGGCTGATCGCCATGGCGCGCACCATGGTCACCATCGGCATGTCGGTGCTGGCCCTGATGCTGACGGCAACCGTGTTGACGGTGATATTCGCCACCCGCGGGGCCATGGCGGGGGCCGGACACATCATCGACGTGCTGCATTTCGTCGGCGCCGAGGCGCGCTTCATCGCGGTTCAGTTCCGCCGCCACTTCCTGCTGACCGGCGCCAAGGGCGCCGTCGCGGGTGGGATTGCCGCGGTATTTACGTTCATTGCCTTTTCCTGGTGGTCGTCGATGAACATGGCGACGCCGGAGGCGGACCAGGCAACCGCGCTGTTCGGCAATTTCTCGATCGGCGTGAGCGGCTATGCCGGCGTGGCCTTCGTCATGCTCGCTGTTGCCGGCATCACCGCACTGACGTCGCACCTCACGGTGATCGCCTATCTGACCGACATCGAAGCGCGGCAGCACGATGCCAGTTGACGAGATGAGAGCGCTACTATGCGCCGGCAAAATTCCGGGCTAGCCTGAAGATGATGGACGGACGCGACATGGCTGATTTGGACCGCCCTGGCGCAGAGCGTGAGGTCGTTGCACGCAAGCCTTCGCCCCGCAGGGGCCGTTGGATGCGCTCGATTCGCGTTGGCGTCCTCAGCCTGTTGGCAGGCGTCGCCGTCTTTGCCGCCGGCTTCGGCTTGTTTGCCGATTATGTGAGTTCGTTGGCGACGCCGAGCGACCCCGGCACGGCCGACGCCGTCATCGTGGTGACCGGCGGCAAGTCGCGCCTGGAGGCCGCTGTGGGCCTTCTCAAATCGGGAAAGGGCGAACGCCTGCTGATCAGCGGCGTCCATCCGAACGCCAATCTGGACGATCTGCGCGCCGCCACCGGCGGCGACAAGTCGCTGTTCAAATGCTGCGTCGACGTCGACTATGCCGCCCTCGACACCATCGGCAACGCGCAGGAAAGCGCCAAATGGTTGAAGGACCACGCCTATGCCAGCGCGATCCTGGTCACCAACAACTATCACATGCCGCGCACGATGCTGGAGATGAAGCGCGTGGTCGGAGCGATCGATTTCGTTCCCTACCCCGTCGTCAACAAGGGCGTCGGCAGCGGCAGCTGGCTCACGAGCAGAGAAGTGCTGCGGGTCCTGTTCACGGAATACACGAAGTACCTCGCCGCCCTTGCTCGCGGCGTGATCCCGGCCGAGCCGCCGGCGCAAACGCTGGAAATGGTCGATGCGGCTCCGACCAGCGGCTGATCCTCTGCCGGCGAAGCTGCTTTTCTTTCTCCGGCACAATGGTGTAACGAGCGGCCGTCATATCAGCCGCAGGCCCATCCATGCTCGCCATTCGATCGCTGGCATTCAATCTGGCCTTCTACGCCAGCCTGATCCTTCAGATGCTCTTCTGGACGCCGTTCTACTTCCTGGCGCCGCGCCACATGGCGTGGTTCGTGCCGAAGTTCTGGGCGCGCAGCAGCGCTTGGCTGTACGAGAAGATCGCCGGGACCAGGAGCGAGATCACTGGCGCAGAGAACCTGCCGGAGGGCTCATTCATCCTCGCGCCCAAACACCAGTCCTTCTGGGACGCGATCGCCTTCTTCCCGTATCTGGACGACCCTCTCTACATCCTGAAGCGCGAACTCCAGTGGATCCCGTTCTTCGGCTGGTACATCATGAAGATGCGCATGATCCCGGTCGACCGAGGCAGCCGGTCCAAGGCCCTGAAGGCGGTGGTGGCGGCGACCAAGGCCGAGATGGCGCGCAACCCGCGCCAGCTGATCATCTATCCCGAAGGCACGCGCCGCTCGCCGGGGGCTGAACCGGCCTACAAATGGGGCATCGTGGAGCTCTACTGCCAGCTCGGCGTTCCGGTGGTGCCGGTTGCCCACGTCGCCGGGCTTTATTGGCCGCGGCGGAAATTCCTGCGCTATCCCGGCACGATCAAGGCGCGCTTCCTGAAACCGATAGAGCCGGGCCTTGGCCGCGAAGAGTTCATCAACCGCCTGATTTCCGAGACGGAAGCCGCCTGCGACCAACTCCTCATTGAGGCGGCGCGGTCGCAGAACCCGCCGCCGATGCCGCCAAGCGCGGTCAAGCGGCTGGCCGAATTGGGCGTGAGCCTCTGAATCGCCCCCCGCATTCGATCAAAATGCCGGCCGATTTACTCAAAAATTATCCTTCCGCTTGCGGATTTCGGTAAAAACCTCGGCGTCAGAGGCATTTTCCATGCCGAGATTCTTGCGGATCGCAGCATCGTCCCAGCGCAGGAAGGGGTTGGTCTCCAGTTCTTCGCCGATGCTCGTCGGCAGCGTCGCCTTCCCCTCCGCGCGCAGCTTCTCGATCTTTTCCGCGCGCGCCTTGAGCTTCGGGTTGGTCGGGTCGACCGTCAGCGCGAACCGCGCGTTGGAGAGCGTGTATTCGTGGCCGCAATAGACCTGGGTTTCCGGCGGCAGCGCGGCGAGCTTCTTCAGCGATTCGTACATGACCGGCGCAGGCGCCTCGAACAGGCGTCCGCAGCCGAGGGCAAACAGCGTGTCCGCGGTAAACGCCACGCCCGATTTGGGCAAGTAGTAGGAGACGTGTCCCGCCGTGTGGCCGGGCGTCTCGATGACGCGCACCTCTTCGCCGCCGAACGTCAGCACGTCGCCTTCCGCCACCGTCTGGTCGATGCCGGGGATCTTCGACGCCTCGGCCTTCGGGCCGATGATCTTCAGATCGAATTTCTGCTTGAGCGACAGATTGGCTTCGACGTGGTCGGCATGGTGGTGGGTGATGAAGAGCACGCTCGGCTTCCAGCCGGTCCGCTTGATCGCCTCGAGGATGGCCGTCTCTTCGGGGGCGTCGATCAGAGCGGTTTCCCCACTTGCGCTGTCGTGGATGAGCACGCCGAAATTGTCCGCGCGGCAGGGGAACTGGTCGATTTGGATAGTCATGGGAGCCTCCGGATTCTGGCCGGAACATAGGGCTGCGGGTGTGTGCTGTCACCCTGTGGGGCCGCGCAAACGGTCGCAGCCGAAGCCGGGCTGCACGCGGAGCGCTTCAATCCGCATGCATCTTGCTCTAGCTTCCTGCGTATGAATTCCGACGTCGTCATGCTGCGCTCCTTCTACAGCTCCGTTCTAGGCCGGTTGGCGGAGCGGTCGATCACCATGGCGCTTTCGGCCGTCTGGGCGAAGCTGCCGAACGAGCGTCTCGTGGGTCTCGGCTATTCGTTGCCCTGGCTCGATCGTTTCGGCGCCGACGCAGACCGCGTGTTCGCCTTCATGCCGGCAACCCAGGGCGCGGTGATCTGGCCGGCAGGCGGTCCGTCCGCCACAGCGCTCGTCTTCGACGAGGAACTGCCGCTGGTCGACGCCTCCATCGACCGCATGCTCGTGGTCCACGCGCTGGAGCACGCCGAAAACCCGCGCGAGACTCTGAAGGAGATCTGGCGCGTGCTGTCGCCGGCCGGCCGCGTCGTCATCGTCGTCCCGAATCGCCGGGGCGTGTGGGCGCGTTTCGAGCACACCCCGTTCGGAACGGGCCGCCCATTCTCGCGCGGTCAGCTCACCGATCTCTTGCGCGAGACCAACTTCACCCCGTCCGCCTGGGCTGACGCACTCTTCTTTCCGCCGTCGAAGCGGCGCTTCATGATGCGCTTCCACAACATTCTGGAGCGCGCGGGACGCCGTTTCTGGCCGATTTTCTCCGGCGTCATCGTCGTCGAAGCGCAGAAGCGGCTTTACCAAGGCGTTCCGATGGCGCAGCGCGCTTCCCGGCGCGTCTTCGTTCCGGTGTTGACGCCGCAGGGGGCCACGCGCGCCGCTTCGCTCAGGACCGACAGGCCCTAAGCAGTTTCCGCGGATCGCTGGACGCTCTCGAAGCGTCCCGCCTGGCGGGCGACCCACCAGCCAAGCACGGCCGCGCCGAGCAGAACCCCCGCCGCAATCAGCAGCGACAGCCCGGACAGCCAGCGTGGCGCTCCCTCCCATACCGACTGGGAATAGACCCAGCCGAAGAAGAGCGGCGACAGCACGCCGGCGATGCTGGCAAGGCTCATGTTGGCGCCCTGGAGCTGACCCTGCTCCGATTCGGAGACGTGGCGGGTCATCAGCGACTGGATCGTCGGCATGGCGAGACCCCACAGCGCGTTGGGTAGCATGGCCAGGGTAAAGCTGATCCAATCCGGCGCCAGGCCCATGCAGGCAATGCCGATGGCGCCGCCAAACAGCCCGAACACCATCACGGCGCGGTCGCCGAAGCGCTTCACCATGGGGCCCACGAGCAGACCCTGCACCGCCATGTCCAGCACGCCGACCAAGGCCAGCAAAAGGCCGACCTGCCACGCGCCCCATCCGTAGCGGTAGCCCGCATAGAGCACGAAGACCGCCGAGAACACGTGGTGAGCGAAGTGCAGCAGGAAGTTCACCAGCGCCAGGCCGAACAGCTCATGATGGGAACGCAACAGCACCATCGCTCCGAACGGATTGGCGCGCTTCCACGAGAAGGCCATGCGCTTGGCCGGCGCAAGCGACTCCGGCAGCACGACGAGGCCGTAGATAAAGGCGAGGCCGCTCATCGCCGCCGCCAGCCAGAACGGCGCGCGGGGCGAAATCTCCCCGACGAACCCGCCGATCAACGGTCCGAGCACGAAGCCGCCGCTGAATGCGGCGCCGATCAGCCCGTAGGCGCGCGCACGGCCCTCCGGCGGCGTTATGTCGGCCATGTAGGCGAAAGCCGTCGTGAAGCTGGAGGAGGTGATGCCTGCGATGATGCGGCCCACGGCCAGCCACCAGAGGTTGGGCGCCAGCGCCATCAGCACGTAGTCTGCGGCAAGTCCTATCGTCGACAGCAGGATGACCGGCCGGCGTCCGTAGCGGTCGGACAGCGAGCCGACGATCGGCGAGCAGACGAACTGCATCAGCGCCCAGAGCGCGACGAAGATGCCGTTGTACCAGCCGGCATTGGCGTTCGACCCGGCGAACTCCTCGATCAACTGGGGCAGGACCGGGATCACGATCCCCATCGCCACGATGTCGAGCGCGGCGGTGATGAGGATGAAGGCGATCGCCGCCTGGCGCTTTGAGCCGGAAAGGACGGACATTTCTCAGGTCTCGGCGTTTTCGAAAAAGGGAGCGCTTATACGTCGCCGCACCCCGGATGGCTATCCGCGACCTGTTGGTCCAGCCAAGCCTCCTGACAAATCGGTGGCCCGACCGCCCGGGAAGGCCCGATCCGGCATTGCTACAGCGGCCACACCAGGATCAACGCCGGCACGGCGACCACGATCACGAGAATCGACAGCGGCAGGCCGAGCCGCGCGTAGTCGGAGAAGCGGTATCCACCCGGCCCCATGACGAGCGTGTTGCACTGGTGTCCGATCGGCGTGAGGAAATCGCAGCCGGCGCCGATCGCCACCGCCATCAGGAACGCTTCCGGCTTGTAGCCCAGGCCTGTCGCGAACCCTGCGGCGATGGGCGCCATGACCAGCGCGGTCGCCGCATTGTTGAGGAACGGCGTGACGGCCATGGCGCAGACAAGGATGAGCGCCAGCGCGCCATATGCGGGCAGCGCCGTTCCGACTTCCGCCAGATAGGCGGCGATGAGGTCGGTGGCGCCGCTGGTCCTCAGCGAATCGCTCACCGGAATGAGCGTAGCGAGCATCACGAGGATCGGCCCGTCCATCGCACCGTAGACCTCGCGCAGGGGCACGGCGTTCAGGGCGACCATACCGACCGCTGCAACGAAGAAGGCGATCGAAATCGGCAGCGCGCCGAGCGCTGTGGCGCCCATCGCCGCGGCAAGGATCAGGATGGGCACGATTCCCCGCCTGACGCTGCCCAGCAGAATCGGTCGCTCGGCGAGCGGCAGGCAGCCGAAGGTGCGCAGCACCTCGGGCATCGAGGCTCGGCTGCCCTGCAGCACGATCACGTCGCCCAGGCGCAGCCTGACCTCGGCCGGCCGCTCGGTGAGGCGTTCATCCTTGCGGCTCACCGCGAGCAAATTGACATTGAAGCGTTCGTGCAGCGCAAAGCTCTTCGCCGACCATCCGATCAGCGGGGAATTCTCGCCGATGACGGCTTCCACAGCCTCGGCCTCGGTGCCTTTGGGGCTGATGACGCTGCGGTCGCCGGTCAGGTCGAGCTTTGCGTGGGAGACAACGCGCCCCAGCGCCTCGGGGTCGCCCTCCAGCAGCACAACGTCGCCGGAACTGAACACCGTGTCCGGCAGCGGCGCGATGCGCAAGCCGCGCCGCATGATCGATGTGACGACCGCGTCTCCTTCCGCAAGCTTGACCAGTTCCCCAACAGGCTTTCCGTGCAGGTTGGAATCGGTCGTGACCCTGGCCTCGACCAGATAGTTCTTGATGTCGATGGCCTCGTGCATGGACGCGCTTTCGCGCGAGCGGGCGGGAACCAGCCAATAGAACAGCAGGAGGAACACGATGCCGGCGGCGCACAGCATGGCGGCGACGGGCGTGAAATCGAACATGCTGAACGACGTCCCGGTCATCTCTTCGCGCACCCGCGAGATGATGATGTTCGGCGATGTCCCCACCTGGGTCAGAAGCCCGCCCAGCAGCGAACCGAACGCCATCGGCATAAGGAACACGGAGGGCGATGCGTTGGACCGCTTCGCGAACTGGAATGCGATGGGGATCATGATCGCCAGCGCTCCGATGTTCTTGACGAAGGCCGACAGCACAGTGACCACGATGACCAGCAGCGCCAGTTGGGCGCGCAGCGACGAGACGCTGGGCGCATAGCGCTGCACCGCGTACTCCATGACGCCTGAGCGGGCGACGCCATAGCTGACCACGAGCGCGCTGCCCACGATGATGACGATATCGTCGCTGAAACCGTCGAAGGCCGCATCAAAAGGCACGATGCCGACAGCGATCGAGACGATCAGGGCGGTCGCCGCAATCAGGTCGTAGCGGAATCGCCCCCAGACGAATGCGCCCATCATGAGCGCGATGACGGCGAAGGACAGTAATTGGGTGCTCGTCACTGCCGTCCCTCCGCTGGGTATCACGATTCAACGCATGACGTTGACGGCCGTTGCGGGAACATGGCCGAAATTGATCCGACGATTTGCACCCTGCAAGCGGGAATCCGACTCGCGCCGACAGCGGGCTACAACATTTGATGATAAAGTGCCTGCCGCCTGATGACAGAACGGGCCAAAAAATGTGGAGCCTGCATGTATTGGCGCGCCGTCTCCTGCCAATCGCGGCGGTCGCCGTCCTGTCCGCGCCGGCGGGGAGCCTGATCGCCGCTTCGGGCGACCAGGCAGTCGATCTGGAGCTGGTGCTGGCCGTCGACATCTCCCGCTCGATGGATCCGGAGGAGTTTGCCGTGCAGCGTGCGGGCTATGTCGCCGCCCTGCGCCATCCCGATTTCATCCGGGCGATCGGCTACGGAGCCAACGGACGCATCGCATTGACCTATTTCGAATGGGCCGGCAGCGTTCACGCCTCCTCGCAAGTGGAATGGCGCATCATCGACGGGGCCGAGAGCGCCAACGCCTTCGCCGACACGCTGGAGCGCCGGCCCGCGGCGACCTTCCGGGGCACCTCCGTGTCGGCCGCCTTGCGCCACGCGGCCATGCGCCTCGAGGAAAACGACATCCGCGCAACGCGGAAGGTCATCGACATCTCGGGGGACGGCCCCAACAATATCGGCGGCCCGGTCGTGGAGGCCCGCAAGGCAGCCATCTCACAGGGCATCACCATCAACGGCCTGCCGATCCTGATACGCCCCTCGCCGAGCGTCGGTGATCTCGACGCCTACTACGCGGAATGCGTGACGGGTGGTCCGGGGAGTTTTGTCCTGCCGGTGCGGGCCGCATCCGAATTCGCCAACGCTATTCGCCGCAAGCTGATCCTGGAGGTGAGCGGGGCGGACCTGCCTGCCGTGGTCAAGAACGCGGCTCAATCGCCGGTCGACTGCCAGATCGGAGAAAAACTGCGCCGGACCTATTCGGACCCCTACCTGCCCGAGCTGGACCGATAGCGGCAGGCCTGGGGCGGCGCCACGGCCCGCGTGCGTCGGCGCGCCGCAAGGTCTTCCAAAGCTGCCCGCACGGCATAGATATGACTGAATTCCTCACAACCTTCGTTTCCAACCTCTTCCGCAACCCCTCGAGTCGCCCGTGTCGAATTCCAAGCGCGCCCTGGTCATAACCAACCCCCGCGCCCGTCGAGGCGAGACGCCGCTCGGGCCTGCCCGCACGCTGCTCGAGGACGCCAACTTCGAGTTGATCGACATGCAGCCCGACGCGGGCGAGAGCATCTCCGACCTCATTTCGCGCAATGCCAACCGCTGCGACCTCGTCATCCTGGGCGGAGGCGACGGCACCTTGAATGCGGCCGCGTCCGCCCTCGTCTATACGGGGCTCCCTCTCGGGGTGCTGCCGCTCGGCACCGCCAACGACTTCGCCCGCACCATGGGCATACCGACCGACCCGCTGCAGGCGGCTGAGCTTATCGTGCAGGGCCGCACCAAGCATGTCGACCTCGGCGAGGTGAACGGTCACCTCTTCTTCAACGTCGCCAGCATCGGCTTCAGCGCGGAGCTCGCGCGCGAGCTGACCGAGCATGCCCAGAAAAGATGGGGAACCCTCGGTTATGCGATCGTGGCCTCCCGCATATTGCTGCGCTCGCGCCTGTTCAGTGCCTTTCTCGACCATGATGGCACAACCGAAATGATCCGCACCATGCAGGTCTCGGTCGGCAATGGCCGTCATTACGGAGGCGGAATGACCGTTGAGGAATCGGCCACCGCGGATGACGGCTGGCTCGACCTTTACAGCCTGGAGGTCGACCACTGGTGGCGCCTGCTGCGGCTGCTGCCGAGCCTCCGCGCCGGCACGCAGGGCCAGTGGGACGACGTGCGCGCCTTCAAGACGACCGAAGTCACCATCCGAACCCGCCGCCCGCGGCCCGTCAATACCGACGGCGAGCTGACGACGTGGACGCCGGCGCATTTCCGCATCCGCCCGAAATCGGTGGTCGTCTACACGCCGTAGGGCCGGCGGCCTCCTTGCCGCGACCACGCTTTCCCTCGACAATCCCTTTTCCCGCCTGTATTTCCGCGAGCGCCTCCCGGCCTTGACTGGATTTTCGATGTCGAACACGAACGCACCTACTCGCCCGCAGCCGAAACCCGGCGTCATGGACATCGACGCCTACGTTCCCGGCAAGAGCACCGCGCCGGCCGGCGTCAAGCTGCACAAGCTGTCGTCCAACGAGAACCCGCTGGGGCCGTCGCCAAAGGCGATCGCGGCGGCGCGCGAAGTGGCCGGCAAACTTGACATCTATCCCGACGGCACCGCCCGGCGGCTGCGCGAGGCGCTGGCGGAGGCGCATGGCCTGAACGCGGCGAACATCGTCTGCTCGAACGGCTCCGACGAGATCCTGGGCCTGCTCGCGCAGACCTACCTGTCGCCGGGCGACGAGGCGATTTTCACCGAACACGCCTTCATGGTCTACAAGATCTACGTCAAGGCGGCGGGCGGCACGCCGGTGATCGTCAAGGAGCGCGACGAACGCGCCGACGTCGACGCCATCCTGGCCGCGGTAACCCCGCGCACGAAGATCCTTTTCCTGGCCAATCCCAACAACCCGACGGGCACATACCTGCCCTTCGACGAGATCCGGCGCCTGCATGCCGGCCTGCCTCCTCACGTGCTCTTCGTGCTCGACGCCGCCTATGCCGAGTTCGTCAGGCGCAACGACTACGAGGCCGGCATCGAACTGGTCTCCAGTTCCGACAATGTCGTGATGACACGCACCTTCTCGAAGCTCGGCCTCGGCGGCGCGCGCATCGGCTGGATGTACGCACCGCTTCCCATCGTCGACGCGATCAACCGCATGCGCGGTCCCTTCAACGTCAACGCCGTCGCCATCGAGGCGGGGATCGCCGCCGTCCACGATCGCGCCTATCTCGAGCTCAGCGTCACGCACAACGAACGCTGGCGCACCTGGCTGACCGAGCAATTCACCGCGCTTGGCCTGCGCGTCACGCCGAGCGTCGGCAACTTCCTGCTGGTGCACTTCCCCGAAGATGGCAGGCACAGCGCCGCCGCGGCGGACGCCTATCTCACCGAGCGCGGTTACGTGCTGCGCGCAGTGACCGGCTACGGCTTCCCCAATGCGTTGCGCATGTCGGTCGGTACCGAAGAAGCCAATCGCGGCGTCATCGACGCGCTGTCCGAATTTCTGAAGAGCTGATCATGCCCAACCCGATGTTCGAGAAAATCGCCCTGATCGGCATCGGCCTGATCGGCTCCTCGCTGGCGCGCGTCATCCGCCGCGAGAACCTGGCCGGCCATGTCGCGATCGCGACGCGCAGCGAAAAGACCCTCGCCCGTGCGGCGGAGCTGAAGCTGGGCGACAGCTACACGACCGACCTCGAGGAAGCCGTCCGCGACGCCGATCTGGTGATCGTTTCGGTTCCGGTCGGATCCTCCGGCGAGGTGGCGCAGCAGATCGCGCCTGCCCTGAAGCCGGGCGCAATCGTGACCGACGTCGGCTCGACCAAGTCCTCGGTGATCGCCCAGATGGCGCCGCACATCCCTGCGGGCGTGCATTTCATTCCTGGCCACCCTATTGCGGGAACGGAGAAGTCAGGCCCCGACGCCGGCTTCGCGGACCTCTTCGAGAACCGCTGGTGCATTTTTACCCCGCTGCCGGGCACCGACCCGGAAGCGCTGGAGAAGCTGTCGGAGTTCTGGCGGCGCTGTGGCTCCAACATCGACACGATGGAGCACGACCATCACGACATGGTGCTCGCCATCGTCTCGCACCTGCCGCATATCATCGCCTACAACATCGTCGGCACGGCCGACGACCTGCAGCAGGTGACGAAGTCCGAAGTGATCAAGTACTCGGCTTCGGGTTTCCGCGATTTCACGCGCCTCGCCGCCTCCGACCCGACCATGTGGCGCGACGTCTGCCTGCACAACAAGGACGCCATCCTCGAAATGCTGGCGCGCTTCTCCGAGGATCTCGCCTCGCTGCAGCGGGCGATCCGCTGGGGTGACGGCGACAAGCTGTTCGACATGTTCACGCGGACCCGCGCGATCCGCCGCTCGATCATCGAGGCGGGCCAGGAGATCGATGCCCCGGACTTCGGGCGTCAGGCGATCGAGCACCCGGTCAAGAAGTAAAACTGCGCCGTTCCGAAGCGGGGCGTCAGATCGGCGGAATGTCGCCGAGCGAAATGAAGCCGAGCGTCGCCTTCCCCTTCACGATCCTGAGAGGCACGGACGTGTTCTCGCCAAGCATCGCCAGGCCGAGCATGGCGTTATTGATCTGCTTGCTGGCTTCGGGGAACGCCTGAGCCGCGACTTGGGCAAGGCCCTTGGCGTTGCGGATGGTCAGCGTCAGGTCGGCGTCGATCAGGCCGGCGGCGTCGGCCGCGATACTGCCCTTCACCCCGACCCCCGTGTTCGGGCCGGTCGAGAGCCAGAGATTGCGGATCGTCGCCGACTGTCCCTTGAGGTCAGCGGCACCGGAACGCAGCAGGGCGACGCCGTTGGCGATGGTCGCGTCGATCTGGCCGGACAACGGCGGCAGCACGCGTCCCTGGACAAGCCCCGCAGCCGCCGTCAGGTCGCCGATGCTGCCCGCCACGTCGAGATCGCTGCCTTTGGGGCGCATGTGGCCCTCGAACGTCTTCGCATTGAGCTGTGGGGCGGCGGAAACGGGACCTGCGGCGATGTCCGTGCCCTCGATCGACACGCGTTCCGGGAGCGGGGTCGCGAGCCGCGCGCTGGCGCGCAGCGCCTTCCAGTCCAGCTGAAGGGAGCCCGCGCTGCCGAGGCCGACGGTTGCCGGCCCGTCGAGCTCGCTGACGACGTGGAATGGATTGTAGACCTGTGCGGCCGACCTCAGCGCGCCGGCGGAGACGTTCACCCCCTTGCCGTCGTCGAAGCTGACCTTGTCGCAGTAGACGCCGATGCGAAACGGGAAGCCGCGCGCCGTCGGATTGGCGCAGTCGGCGGCGACGCCCTTCTGCCCGGCGTTCGCGAGCGCCGTCCGCACTTGGCCTTCGAGCATGTTGCCGACATAGAACCAGCCGGCACTGTAGCCGCCGAAGAGCACGACGATGAAGGCCGCCAGCCAGACCATGCGGCGGGAATAGCGGGGAGTGGTCTCGCTTGACGCCATGCTCTCTCTTTCGTTACGCCTCGCCGGTCACCCTGACGAGCGGCGATGATATGGGCGATTTTTGGGTCTTTGGCTATGGTTCGCTGATGTGGCGCCCCGGCTTCGCGCATGTCGAGGTCCAGCGGGCACGGCTGCACGGCTTCCGGCGTTCGCTCTGCGTGCGCTCCTGGGTGCACCGCGGCACCCAAGAACACCCCGGCCTGGTGCTGGGGCTCGACCGTGGCGGCTCCTGCATCGGGCTGGCCTTTCGCGTGCCGATCGAACTGCGCGAGGAAGTGCTTGCCTACCTGCGCGAGCGCGAGCTCGTCACCAGGGTCTATCTGGAGCGCACGCTGCCGATAAAGCTCTCCAGCGGCGGCACCGCCACGGCGGTCTGCTACGTCGTCGACCGCGGCCATGAGCAATATGCCGGCCGCATGGACGCCGGACACGCCGCCGAGATCGTCGCCACATCGCATGGCCAGTCGGGCCCAAATGACGAATATGTCATCAACACGCTCGAGCACCTCAACGCGCTCGAGATCCGCGATCACTGGCTGGAAGACGTCGGCCGCCGCATCAGGCCCGAGCAGGGTTAGCTCGCGCTCCCGAGCAGGAAGCCGAGCGTGATGATGGCCTGCGCGGCATAGTAGGCCACCCAGACGGCGGTGCGCATCGCCGTCCGCAGCGTGGGATCGGGCACGGGCATGAACTTCTCGACGGCCAGCATGGCGTCCGATGCTATGAAGCAGACCGCCCCGAGCACGATCCAGGGACCGGGCATTGTGAGGGAAGTGAGCCCCATGGCGAGGATGGCCGCCGCGTAGGCGGTCACCGGCGCCTTCAGCTCTGACGGCGCCACGACGCGCAGCCTCGCCAGCAGAAGGCCGGTCGCGGCGATCATGACCGCGCCGACTACCATGCGCGCCGGATGCTCCAGGACGAAATCGGCGCCCTCCCCTGCAGTGAGGAACAGCGCCACGTAGAGGACGTGCGCCACGAGAAAGGCCGCCAAGCCCCCGAGGAAAGCGCGCTCGCCCGGGCGCGACAGGAACGCGTCGCCGGCAGCGCTCGCCGCGAGCGCGGCCACGAGCAGGAGCGGTCCGCCTTCGATCAGGGCGAGCAGTGCGAGAAAGCCCACCGCGAGCGCCTTCGCCGCCGTGCGCCGGAGGTTCGGCGGCGCGTCGAGCGCGTTGAGATAGAAGATGGCTGCGCCAATCGAGAAGATCAGCGTTCCGTTCGAGGCCGAGTCGAGGCCGCCGCCAAAGGGCATCATGCGCCGGCGGCCTCTGGCGATGCGCGGCGCTTGAACAGCAGCGACTTGGCCGCAAGCACCGCGCCCGCCGTGATCAGCACGCAGGCGAGCAGGATGTGGGGCGTCGCCTCGGCGAAGCCGGCGGCGATGAGGATGAGCGTAGAGAGAAGCGGCGCAGCGTAGCTCGCAGCGCCAAGCACCTGGATGTTGCCGCGCTTGACGCCGTGGTCCCACGCATAGAACGCCGCGCCGACCGGCATGAGGCCCAAGCCGACGACCGCCAGCCACTCGCCCGGACCGGACGGCAGGACGGTGTCCTCCAGCAGGAAGTGGCAGACCAGCGATAGTGCCGATGTCGCCGCGCAGAACCATGCGACGACCGCGGTCGGCACCGCCTGGAACTGTCGCGAGAGCAGCGAATAGCCGGTCCAGATGAAGGCGCAGGCGCCGGCCATGGCGTAGCCGAACAGGTAGCGGCTGTCGAAGGCGAACCGGCCGCCATTGGTGACGATGAGGAACGTGCCGGCGAGCCCGAGCACCGCCCCCGCCACGTGGTACCATTGCAGCCGCTCGCCCGGCATCAGCGCCGAGCCGAGCACGATGAACAGCGGCCACAGATAGGCGATCAGGCTTGCCTCGACGGCCGGCGCGTTGCGCAGCGCCGTAAAATAGAAGAAGTGGTATCCGAACAGGCCGGCAATGCCGATGCCCCACACCTGCGGGGGGATCTTCACCGGGGCGGTGGCAGTCGGAGACACGAGGCGCGCGACGATGCCCACCAGCGTTCCGATGGCGAAGGTGATGGCGGACAGCAGGAAGGGCGGCACTTCGCCCGAGGCGTCGGTCAGGAGCGCCAGCAGCGCCCACATGGCCACGGCCGAGAAGCCGATCAGTGTCGCCCGCCCCATCGCTTCCTCCGGGGCGGATCGCCCCCTAATCGATGATTTCGACCTTCCGCGCCTGCAGCGTCAGCGTGCCGATCTCGGTGCCGACGCTGGCGCGGACCGGCGCATATACCCCGGTTGTGCCCAGCGGCGCAAATGTGATCGAGATGCGCGCCCGGTCGCGCATGAACTTGATCGACTTCTTGCTGGCCCGGTAGCCCGAAACCGGGCTGAAGCGGGCGCTGCAGGTGACGGCCGGGCCCTCGTAGCCGACGAGCTTGACCGTACTCGTCTCCACATGGCGCAGCTTCAGGTCGACGCGCATCTCGCCGTCATAGAGCTTCAGCGGCTTTGCGCAGACCTGCTCGGGACTGCTCGCCGGCACCAGGAAGGCGGAAAGCGGGTCGAGCACCGCGCGGAGCTGCGCGTTCGTGACCGGCACCCAGTCCGGGCCGCGCGGCTTCGGGGGCGGCACCACCTTCGTGCCGACGACATTGCCTTTGGCGAAATCGATCGTGAGGCTCTTGCTCTTCTTCTCGTGCTTGTAGCTGGTGTGGGCGCGCTCGGGCACGGCCCGGTCACGCGAGATGCGCCCGCTGACGGACAGCGTCGCTTTCGTGTCATCGAAAATCTTGCCGAGGCCGGCCGTCGAAACCGAGCCTTCGATCGAATAGGCGTTGTCGCGCAAGGTCGATGTCATGCTGGAGCGTGCGACCGTAAGGCCGAGATAGGTGACAGCATACTCGCCGCGGAAGGATTTTCCCCCGGTCCTTGCGCTCGACGCCGACGGCACGACCGCCAGGACAGCGACCGACAGCACCAGAAATCGGTGGATGAATGCGTTCATGGCCTGAGATGCCCGTCCGTCCACATTCTTGTAGGTGTGTTAATAAGTGGGGTCGGAATTCGGCAATTCTGTGAGCGGGCCGTTCCCCTGCATCTCCGTTGGCGGTCCGCAAGCGGCCGATCGTCCTCCAAAGGCGCGACCAGCTTGCCGGGCTTGACGCTTCGCTGAAATCTCACTATGGAACCCCGACTTTTCCAAAGGCCGCCGAAGAGACCGCGCGCCCGCATGTCTGGTGCGACTTTGGTCTTTGGCCTAATTGTGAACCGAAGGTACGAATAATGTCCCGCTCCTGCGAACTGACCGGCAAGGCCGTAATGTCCGGCCACAATGTGAGCCACGCCAACAACAAGACCAAGCGTCGCTTCCTGCCGAACCTGGTCAACGTCACGCTTCAGTCGGAAGCCCTGAACCAGAGCGTGCGCCTGCGCATCTCGGCCAACGCCCTGCGTTCGGTCGAACATCGTGGCGGCCTCGACGGCTTCCTCGCCAAAGCCGACAGCGCAGAGCTGTCGCCGCGCGCTCGTCTGCTGAAGAAGCAGATCGCCAAGAAGGCGGACGAGGAGGCCACCGCCTGATTCTTTCAAGGCGGGGGACAACCGCCTTCTCGGGCAGCCGGTCGGGGGACCGGCCTGCCACTGGTTCCATAACCCAGGTTAAAAAAATGCTCCGTTTCTCGATCTATGTGCCCTTTGTGGTCGCCATGGCGCTCGTCGTCGTGGCGTCGAACGTGCTTGTGCAGTTCCCCGTGCAGGGCACGCTTGGGCCCTTGTCCCTGGCCGACCTCCTGACCTGGGGCGCCTTCACCTATCCATTCGCCTTCCTGGTGACCGATCTCGCCAACCGCCGCTACGGGCCGCAGATGGCGCGTCGGATCGTCTTCGTCGGCTTCATGACGGCAGTCGTCTGCTCGATCGTTGTGCCGCCTTTCCTGTTCCGCCACGGCTTCATCGAGTTCGAGACCGCAGCTGACCGGCTGGTGCGGATCGCCGTGGCATCCGGCGCGGCGTTCCTCACCGCACAGCTCCTCGACGTCACCGTGTTCAACTGGCTGCGCCGCCAGAGCTGGTGGCGCGCACCGATCTTCGGCACGCTCGCCGGATCTGTGGTGGACACCATGATCTTCTTCTCCATCGCCTTCGCGGCGGCCTTCTCCTTCGTCGGACCGGAGGACGCCTTCGCGCTGGAGGCCGCGCCGCTGTTCGGCATGCTGGCGACGGAAGCGCCGCGCTGGGTGTCGTGGGCGCTGGGCGATCTGGGCGTCAAGCTCCTGATCGCCGTGTTCGCGCTGATTCCCTACCGGCTCATCGCCGCGCGCTGGAGCCAGCCGGCGATTGCCGTCTAAGCAATGATTCCATGGGTCCAGCTCGACACGGCCGCGATTCCCGGATCGCACGAGACCCTTCGCCTCAAACAGCGCGGCGCCGAGTTCTCCATCATGCTCGGCACCAACGAACTGATGAACAGCCGCCTCAGCGGCTCGGAGGAGGCGATGGCGCGGCTGTCCTGCGCCGGGATCGCCGGCCGGCAGGCTCCGCACATGCTTATCGGCGGCCTCGGCATGGGTTTCACGCTGCGCGCCGCCCTTGCCGAACTCGGAGCTGACGCCAGGGTAACCGTTGCCGAACTGGTTCCCGCCGTGGTTGCCTGGGCCCGCGGGCCGATGGCGGAGATCTTCGCCGGCTGCCTCGACGATCGCCGCGTCAATCTGCGCCAGGCCGATGTCGGGGGCATCATCCGGTCAGCCAAGGCCCGCTACGATGCAATCCTGCTGGATGTCGACAACGGCCCGGAAGGGCTGACCCGGGAGGACAACAATGCCCTCTACGATCTGTCGGGACTCCGGGCCGCGCACGCCGCCCTGCGGCCCGGCGGGGTCCTCTCGGTCTGGTCGTCGGCGCCCGACGCCGGCTTCACCAGGCGGCTCAAGCAGGCCGGCTTCGCCGTCGAAGAGGTCAACACCCGCGCCAACGGCAAGCGCGGCGCCCGGCATGTCATCTGGATGGCGACGCGCACGGCGCGGTAGGCTCACGCTCGCAGCGGTGGCCCGGCGCCTCACGTACCGTTGACATGCAGGATGTTGCCGTCCGGGTCCTTGAACCAGAACAGCTTCATCGAGCCGGCGACATAGACGTCGCCCTTCAGGTCCATTCCGGGATTGTCGTAGCGCTCGAAGCTCACACCACGACCCTTCAGCATGGCGGCGATCGATTCGACCTCGCTGCCGACATCCCAGACGGCTGCGTTGGCCTTGTTGGTTCCGGCGAAGTCGGAACGGTAGACGACCAGCGACGTGTCGCCGGTGCGGAAAACCAGGACATCGCCCATGCTGTCGTCCAGCAGCTGCAGTCCCAGCGTGTCGCGATAGAAGGTCCTTGCCCGCTCGATGTCGCTCACGGCGACGATGGCGGATGACGATTTGTCCTTGAGCATGGCTTCCTCCAGCTTGTGGTGGATGGGAAACGCCACCCGTTTGCCATGGTTGCGTGCGGGGGACGCCATTCCAAGGACGTGCTGGCGAGGCCGGATCCGACACTTTCCCTAGCGGTTGATTCGGGTGGACAGGATGATCGAGGACAGCGTGCGCTCGACGCCGTCAAGCGCGCCGATCCTGTCGATGAGCGTGTCGAGGTCGCTGACGGAGGGCGCCTCGACCACGATGATCATGTCGAAGTTGCCGCTGACCGAATGCAGGGCCCGGACCTGCGGGATGCGGGCGAGTTCGGCCGCCACCGCAGCCGACTGCTTCGGCGGCACGGTGACGAGGATGTGGGCGCGGACCAGCCCCCTCTCGTGCTCCGCCGACAACCGCACGCTGTAGCCGGCGATCACTCCGCTTCGCTCCAGCCGCTCGATGCGGCTCTGCACCGTCGTGCGCGAGACGCCCAGCCGCCGGGCGAGATCGGCGATCGAGGCGCGTGCGTTCTCGCGCAGCAGCGCGATCAGGGCATTGTCCGCATCTGTCGTCATTTTGCACACTGACTTCGTTGTTCTGCACAAACGATAACGGCGATCTGTCCAAAGCGATACTGTGATCTGTCATGAACTGCCGGTAGTATCGGCAGAGAGACACAATCGGGGGACGATGCCTTGAAGAATATCGTGGTCGCCGGGGCCGGCAAGATCGGTTCCACAATCGCTGACCTGCTGGCCGCCACGGGCGACTATCGCGTCGCCGTCATTGACCGCGCCCAGGCGCAGCTTGACGCGCTGGAGGTGACGCAGGAGGTGGAGCGGCTCTGCATCGACATTTCCGACCGCGACGCCCTCGGCAAGGCGCTGGCGGGCAAGTTCGCGGTGCTTTCGGCGGCCCCCTTCCACCTCACCGTGAAGATCGCCGAAGCCGCGGCGGAAGCCGGCGTGCACTATCTCGACCTCACCGAGGACGTGGCGAGCACGCGGCGCGTCAAGGAGCTTGCGGCCACGGCGCGCAGCGCCTTCATCCCGCAATGCGGCCTGGCGCCCGGCTTCATCTCCATCGTGGCCAACGATCTCGCGCGCCGCTTCGACACGCTGGAGAGCGTGCGCATGCGCGTCGGCGCGCTGCCGCAGTACCCCTCCAACGCGCTGAACTACAACCTGACCTGGAGCACCGACGGCGTCATCAACGAGTATTGCGAGCCCTGCGAGGCAATCGCCGAGGGCGAGCTGATCGAAGTGCCGCCGCTGGAGGAGCGCGAGGAATTCTCGCTCGACGGCATCACCTACGAGGCGTTCAACACGTCAGGCGGCCTTGGGACGCTGTGCGAGACCTATGAGGGCAAGGTGCGCACGCTGAACTACCGGACGATCCGCTATCCCGGCCACGCATCGATCATGAAGGCGCTGCTCAACGACCTCGGCCTGCGCCACCGCCGCGAGGTGCTGAAGGACATCCTGGAGAACGCCCTGCCGGCGACCCTGCAGGACGTCGTGGTGATCTTCGTGACGGTTTCCGGCCGCAAGGGCGGACGCCTGCTTCAGGAGAGCTACGCCAACAAGATCTACAGCCGCAGCATCAACGGCGCGGTGCGCAGCGCGATCCAGATCACGACCGCCTCCGGCATCTGCGCCGTGCTCGACATGCTGGCGTCCGGCAGCCTGCCGGCGAAAGGCTTCGTGCGGCAGGAGGACATCCCGCTCGACGCCTTCCTCGCCAACCGCTTCGGGCACAACTACGCCCAGGCGGGCGTGACCCATCTGGCGGCCTGACGGATCCGAACGCCCGCAACGACAATCGTTTGAGCTGAGCACCAGCGCGGCGGACGTACCACGCCTTAGTCCTCGTGCAGGCGGAACTCCAGGTAGAGGTTGCGCTGCAGGATGGAGTGGTTGTCGTCGGACATCAGCGACACCATCAGCGCGCCGTCTTGGCGCGTCCACACGTCCATGGCTTCCATGTTGTCGATCTGGAATGACATGTCGGCCTCGAGCAGCACCGGCCCGTCGGCGACGGCGTCCTTGGCTATGCTTTCGCCGTAGATGCGCCTCAGGCGCATCTTGACCCCCGCGCCCATCGAGAAGCTGCGCTCCAGGAGGAGCAGGTCGCCATTTGGCAGGAAGGCGCCGTCGGTGATGCTGAACTCGCCGTCGCGCTTGACCGTGAAGGGTCCCTTGTTGGGGCCTTCGATGACCGCGGCCAGGATATTGCCGCGGTCGTCCAGGCTTTTCTCCGAAACCACGACGAGTCCACCGGCGTGCTGCCCTTGCGGATCGGCGCGGGTGACGGTCTCGAACCCACGGTTGCGCCGCAGCTCACGCTTCGGCACGACAAAGTCGAGGGTCCTTATCGGCCCCTTCATCCCTGCCGGGTCAATCTTGAACTGGGCGATGCGGTGGTTGCGCTCGAAGCCGACCGTGGCGATGTCGCCCTCCACGTCCAGCCCTTCCGCATCAACCTCCCATTTCTCGGATATCAGCTTTCCGCTCTCGTCGACCATCTGGGCCATCGAGAAGTTGTCCACGCCGACGGGCTTGCCCTGAGCGTCGCGCTCGATGGTCCCGAAGAACCAGAACCCGGTGTCGGCGACGCCAATGAAGTCGCTGCCCGGTTTCAGGAAGCGAAAGGCAGAGCTGGCGCCGAAATGGCGCGAACTGCCGTTCATCTCGAGCCCGCCGACGAATTCCAGCTGGCCGAACTGCCTGTCTGCGCTGCCGATACGGAAGTCCGATATCGGACGCGCCCTGATTTCGACCGGGAACGGTCCCTCGATCTCGTCTGCCGGAGACCGGGCCGGCCAGACCGCGGCAGCTACGACGATCGCTGCGGCAATCGACGCCGCCACGCCCCAATGCCGCAGCCGCTTTATCATCCGGCGCGTCTCAACTGGAAGCGGCGATCGCGCGGCGATGCTTCGTCGAACAGGGATGCCAGCTGTTCCGTCATCGCTCCGGCCAGTTCCTCGGCGTCGACGATGGTGACCGCGCGCTGATAGTAGCGGGTGACGTCGTGTCCGATGCCGATGGCGAGAAGCTCGACCGGCGAGCGCGTCTCAATCAGGTCGATCACGGCGCGCAGGTGCCGTTCGAGATAGTTGCCCGGATTGACCGACAGCGTCGAATCGTCGACCGGCGCGCCATCCGATATCATCATCAGGATCTTCCGTTGCTCCGGTCGGCCCAGCAGGCGGTTGTGCGCCCACAGAAGCGCCTCGCCGTCGATGTTCTCCTTCAGCAGACCCTCGCGCATCATCAGGCCGAGATTGCGGCGGGCGCGACGCCACGGCGCGTCGGCGCTCTTGTAGATGATGTGGCGCAAATCGTTGAGGCGGCCCGGCGCCGGCGGCTTGCCGTCCTTCAGCCACTTCTCCCGGGCCTGCCCGCCCTTCCAGGCGCGCGTCGTGAAGCCGAGGATCTCGACCGAGACGCCGCAGCGCTCCAGCGTGCGCGCCAGGATGTCGGCGCAGGTGGCGGCAACGGTAATCGGGCGGCCGCGCATCGAGCCGGAATTGTCGAGCAGCAGCGTCACGACCGTGTCGCGAAACTTGGTGTCGCGCTCCTGCTTGAAGGAGAGCGGCTGCATCGGATCGATGACGACACGCACCAGCCGCGCCGGATCGAGATAACCCTCTTCCAGATCGAAGTCCCAGGAGCGGTTCTGCTGGGCCATGAGGCGGCGCTGCAGGCGGTTGGCGAGACGGCCGACGACGCCCTGCAGATTGGCGAGCTGCTTGTCCAGGAATGCGCGCAGGCGGTCGAGCTCTTCCTCGTCGCAGAGATCCTCGGCGCCGACGGTCTCGTCGAACGACGTGGTGAAGATCTTATAGTCGATGTCCCGGCTGAGATTGGCGAGCGAATGGTCGGGCCGCTTGGCCTCACCGGGCGTCTCGGCGTCCGCCTCCTCATCGGAGACGTCGTCCGCGGTGGCGTCCGCCGCCTCCATCTCGCCAGCCTGCTCGTCCTCCGACGATGATTCGGCGTCGTCGGCCTGCGACTGATCACCGCTCGAATCGTCCTCGCCACCCTCTTCCGAATTGTCCTCGCCCTGCGGCTGGTCGTCTTCGCTGTCGTCGCTCTCGTCCTGCTGCTGGTCTTCGCCGAGCTCTTCCGCCATGTCGAGCGAAACCAGCATGTCGCGCACCAGGCGCGCGAATGCCTGCTGGTCTTCCAGCTGGCCGGAAAGGCCATCGAGGTCCTTGCCCGCCTTCTCCTCGACCCAGTCGCGCCAGAGCCCGACCAGGCGCTCGCCGCTCTTCGGCACGGGGCGGCCGGTCAGCTTTTCGCGCACGATGAGCGCCACAGCCTCCTCGAGCGGCGCGTCGGCCTGCTCGCGCACCTCGGCCAGGTTGGCCCGCAGATACTTGTCCTCCAGCATGGAGCCGATGTTGTCGCCGACGCCCTGCATCGCCCGGCTGCCGATCGCCTCCACCCGCGCCTGTTCGACCGCATCGAAAACGGCGCGGGCGTGCTTGCCCTCCGGCGCCAGCCGGAGATGCACGCGATTGTCGTGGCAGGCCCGCTTCAACGCCATGGAGTCGCCGAGGCCGCGGCTCACCGCAAGGTCGTTGGCGGTCGGCTTCTTCGGCAATTCCGGAAGCCGCGCGCGGCTTCCTGCCAGCGCCGGCTTGTCCTTTGCAAAGCCGACCTCGAGCTCATGATCGCCGGAAATGGCGCGCATGCATACCGTCAGCGCGCGCTTGAAGACGTCCGTCTCCCCGCCCGCCTTCGGCTTGTTGCGCGTGTTGTCGCCTGCTCCCGCCATCAGAACTCTTCTTCGCCTCTACCGATTCCCTACACGCCTATTCCGCGGCCATCGGATTGCGGTGCGACGGTGCGGGAATTGGATCTCCGTCCTTCATGGCCGCCTCCGCCCATTCCAGTGCGGCCAGCCTGACGTCCTGTATTGCATCCATCTCCGTCTCGCCGTCCCCCACACAACCGGGCAAAGTCGGAATGGTCGCCAGCCAGCCGCCACCTTCCACCGCCTGCAGCGGCCGTACGGTGACTTCATAGGCTGCAGGATCGAAAACACCGCCTTCCGTGTCGATAAGCTTTGAACGTACGATCATGCCGCACCTTCTTCGTCCAGGAAATTGACAAGCATCGCAATATACACCGGCTTTATCGGTCGGCGCGCCGGTATTGTGAGACGGCGGCCAGCATGCGGATTACCGACCTTGAAGTGCGACCCGCCCGCTGGCTTCAGAACGGCGATGCCCGCCTCCTTGCATGCTTTCTCAACGTCGGAGATTTGCCAATCCGCCCTCGGGTTGGCGCGCATCCGCTCGATCGTTTTCCCCAATCCGCCAGCCGCCGGTTTAGCCGAGCACCACGTTCGCGGCGCTCTCCGGCAGTTCCTGACCGAATGCGCGCTGGTAGAACTCCGCCACCAGCGGACGCTCCAGTTCGTCGCACTTGTTGAGGAAGGTCAGCCGGAAGGCAAGCCCGACGTCGCCGAAGATCTCGGCGTTCTCGGCCCAGGTGATCACGGTGCGCGGGCTCATGACGGTTGACAGGTCGCCGTTCACGAAGGCCGAGCGCGTCATGTCGGCGATGCGGACCATCTTGTTGACGATCTCCTTGCCCTTGGCGTCGCGGTAGTGCTTGGCCTTGGCGAGAACGATGTTCACCTCGTTGTCGTGCGGCAGGTAGTTCAGCGTCGTCACGATCGACCAGCGGTCCATCTGCGCCTGGTTGATCTGCTGGGTGCCGTGATAGAGGCCCGTCGTGTCGCCGAGGCCCACCGTATTGGCGGTGGCGAACAGGCGGAAGGCCGGATGCGGCCGGATCACGCGGCTTTGATCGAGAAGCGTCAGGCGGCCCGACGACTCCAGCACGCGCTGGATGACGAACATCACATCGGGACGTCCCGCGTCGTACTCGTCGAAGCAGAGCGCGACATTGTGCTGGTAGGCCCAGGGCAGGATGCCGTCGCGGAACTCGGTCACCTGCTTGCCTTCCGACAGCACGATCGCGTCCTTGCCGACGAGATCGATGCGGCTGACGTGGCTGTCGAGGTTGACGCGGACCATCGGCCAGTTGAGCCGAGCGGCGACCTGCTCGATGTGGGTCGACTTGCCGGTGCCGTGATAGCCCGACACCATGACGCGGCGGTTGTAGGCGAAGCCGGCCAGGATCGCCATCGTGGTCTGGCGGTCGAACAGGTAGTCGGGATCGATGTCGGGAACGTGCTCGGTGGCGACCGAATAGGCCGGCACGACCATCTTGGACTCGAAGCCGAAGACTTCCTTCACCGACACCGTCGTGTCCGGCAGATTTGCAATGTCGCGATCGATCTTGTTCATCCCAGCCTCATGCCGGCTGCTTGGGATCAGCCGGTATCACATCATCTCTAGTCGGAGGCGGTCTTTATCAGACCCTTTGCTCAACACAAACCAGCTTGTTTGAGCAGACGGTAGGCCTGCAGCACGTCGCGGAACCGGTCTTCCGAACCTCTGTCGCCGCCATTCGCATCGGGATGGTGGCGCTTCACCAGTTCCTTATAGCGGGCCTTGATGTCCGCGCCAGTCGCCTTTGTGTCAAGTCCAAGCGTTTCCAGCGCCTTGGCCTCAAGCGGCTTGGCCTGGCGCTGACGGGGCTCGGCGCGCCCGCCACCGAACATGTTGTACGGATCGCGGACGCGGTTGTAGTAGCCGGCGCGGCCGGAACGTATGTGCGAAAAATCCGACGCCGCCTTGGCGCCGCTGTTGGCGCCCATCACCCAGGTCGGTCGATGGCCGGTCAGCGCCTCCTTCTGGAAACGCGCGATCTCGCTATCGGAGACGCCCGAGAAATAGTTGAAGCCCTTGTTGTACTCGCGCACATGGTCGAAGCAGAACCGGAAGTATTCGCCCTCGCGCATGCGCCCGACCGGCGCACGGTGGGTGCCGGGCTCATCGCACCCGTCCCACTGGCAGCGCGGCGCGTGCGACTTCACCTCCGCCTGGCGGTCCGGGCGCACGCGAATCTTCTCGAAATATTTCGAATAGGTAGACATGGTTCGACTGAATTATGGGGCGTTCGCCGCGGGATACAAGAATTGACATTCGGGGCGCGATGGACCTAACCGCTGAATCGCGTGGGCGCAATCCGCGCATGCGTGCCATTGTGTCGGATGGGTCACATTTGGTGAGTGGAGCCGAAAATGTCCATACAGTCCTCGATCGAGACGAAGCTCACTGAGGCTTTTGCGCCAGTGCGGCTCAAGGTCCTCAACGAGAGCCACCTCCATGCCGGCCACCAGGAGTCCTTCGATGGCACCGGCGAGACGCATTTCCGCGTCCGCATAGAGGCTCCGGCCTTTGCCGGCATGAGCCGGATCGCCCGTCACCGTGCGGTCAACGACCTTCTTGCGCCCGAACTGAAGGCTGGTCTCCACGCCTTGGCCATCGAGGCCGCCGCGCCCGGCGAAGCCACGCGCTGGTAGCCCGCACCCGGGCATCCCAGGGAACTCAATTTCCGGCAAACGCGTTTCTGGTCCTGAAAGGAGAGGGCCATGGAACACATTGCTGCCCTTTTGCTCATCGTCGGATGCTCGGGCGACCTCCAGGAATGCCGGGAGCTGCCCGCCCCTACCCCCATTTTCGAGACGATGGAGGAGTGCGCCGCCGTGCTCCCGTCGACGCTGAAGAGCGCGCGCGGAAAAGATTCACGGGTTTTCGCGGACTGCGTGTATGTTGATCCCGCAATGGAAGAAGAGGACGCGGTGCTGGAATGGGACGTCACCAAGGACGGACGTCTCGTCGCCAGCATAACGGCCGTTAGTGACGTTGTTGTCGCCTCCGGGCGGCGGGCGGAAGACGGCGTCCGACAGGAATAGTGCAGGAAGCATATTTTTCAGGGCTTTTCTGGCCCATTTTTTCGGGAGAGAGGGATGAGAGCAGTGATTCTCGCCATGGCTGCGGCCATGGCGCTTTCCGCATGCACGACGGCAGAGCAGGACGTCGGCGTCGGCGCGGCGGTGGGCGCGACAGCGGGCGCCATCATCAGCGGTGACGTCGAAGGCGCGCTGGTCGGCGGCGCGGTGGGTGCGCTGGCTGGGTACCTCGTCACCAGGCAGCGCGACGGCCGCTGCCTCTATCGCGACCGCCGCACTGGCGAGCGTTACGTGTCGCGCTGCCCCAAAGGCTATTGAGCGGCGCTACCGTAGAAAACATCATCAGGCCGGCCATCGCCGGCCTGATTGCATATCAAGAACGAAATTTTCAGCCGACCACGGCGCCCGGGCCGGGAACCGCGCCGGGCGGGCATTTGCCCAGGATGATCATGCCCAGCACCTCGTCCTTGGTGACCTCCCCGGTGTGAGCCGTGCCGACGACCTGACCATTCTTCATCACGCAGACGCGATCGGCGAGATCGAACACGTCATGGATGTCGTGGCTGATGAGGAAGATACCGATGCCGTCCGATTTCAGCTGTTTCACCAGTTCGCCGACCTGCGCCGTCTCCTGCGGCCCGAGCGCGGCGGTCGGCTCGTCCATGATGAGGATGCGGGCGTTGAAGAGGATCGCCCGCGCAATCGCCACCGATTGCCGCTGGCCGCCGGAAAGCTTGATTACCGGATCCTTGAAGCGCTGGAATCGAGGATTGAGGCGGCCCATCACCTTGCGCGCCTCAGCCTCCATGGCGACGTCGTCGAGCGTGCCCCAGGCCGTCCTCAGTTCGCGGCCGAGGAACAGGTTGGCGGCCGCATCGACGTTGTCGGCGAGCGCCAGCGTCTGGTAGATCGTCTCGATGCCGTATTTCTTGGCGTCGCGCGGGTTGCCGATCGAGGCTTCCTCGCCATTGACGTGGATCGTGCCCGCATCGCGCTTGTAGGCGCCGGACAGGATCTTGATCAGCGTGGACTTTCCCGCACCATTATGGCCGAGGAGCGCAACCACCTCGCCGGGATAGAGATCGCAGGAGGCGTCGTCCACGGCGCGGATGCCGCCGAAGGCGATGGAGATGTTCTTCATCTCGACGAGCGGGGCAGCGGTCTCAGTCATCGGAGCGTCTCCCCTACACGCGCTTGCGGTACACGGTGTCGAGCCAGACGGCCACGACGAGGACAAGGCCGACCACGATGTTCTGCAGCGGCGTGTCGATGCCGAGCAGCACCATGCCCGACTGTAGCGACTGCATGAGCAGCGCGCCAAGCATAGCGCCGGCGATGGTGCCCGCGCCGCCGGCGAGCGATGTGCCGCCGATGACCGCCGCGGCAATGACCAGCAGTTCGTCCAGCGTGCCGAGCGCATTGGTGGCGGCGTTGAGGCGGGCGGTGGAGATCGAAGCGCTGATGGCGGCCAGCAGCCCCATCAGCATGAAGATCTTCATCGTCACCCAGCGCGTGTTGATGCCCGCGAGTGTCGCCGCCTCGGGATTGCCGCCGATGGCGAAGACGTAGCGGCCGAAGCGCGTGCGGGTCGCGATGAAGGTCATCACGATGCCCACCGCCACGGCGATGAGGACCGGGATGGCGATGCCGTGCGCGATGAACATGCCGCCCTCGGGAACTGTGATGCCGTTGGCCTCGGCATAACGCTTCACGATGTTGACCGGCCATGGATACGAATTGGCCACCCAGACCGCGCCGAGGATCGCCGCGCAGGTCACCGTCCCGAGGAAGACCTCCGCCCAGACCGGCCTGAGCGGGAACTTGAAGCGCTGGCGCTGGCGGCGGCCGCTGGCGAGCAGCGCGACGACGCCCAGACATGCGACGACCCCGACGATCCAGCTCCACGTCGCCCCGATGGCGCCTTGCGGCCCGCCGCCGAGCAGGCGGAACGTCGCGTCCATCGGCGCCACGGTGCGGCCGCTGGTCACCCACCATGCCGCGCCGCGCCAGACGAGCAGGCCGCCGAGCGTCACGATGAAGGCCGGGATGCCGAGATAGGCGATCAGGTAGCCCTGAAAGCCGCCGATCAGCAGGCCGACCAGCAGGCCGACGGCCACGGCGATGATCCAGATCCACGGGTCGCCGAGCGGGAAACCCATCACGCGGGGCAGGAATTCCGCCTGCGTCACGCCGATGATCATGCCGACAAAGCCGAGCAGCGAGCCGACCGACAGGTCGATGTTGCGGGTGACTATGACGAGCACCATGCCGGTCGCCATGATGGCGACGGAGGAGGACTGGACGGACAGGTTCCAGAGGTTGCGCGGGGTCAGGAACAGGCCGCCGGACATGAGGTGGAGGCCGATCCAGATGATCAGCAGCGCGCCCACCATGCCGAGCATGCGCGTGTCGAGTTCGGTTGCCTTGAGGAAGCGGCCCAGCGCGTTGAGTTCGGAGGCGCGCGCGGTATCGACCGGAGATCCGGACGTCGTGTCGGTCATGGCTTCCTCCCGCCGGCTCCCTGTCGTCAGGGTGTCCGGCCTCCCGATCTTAGAGAGACGCCGCGGTTTTCGTCAAACCGCGGCGTCCGTATCGATGCCGATTTTCGGCCTAGTTGCAGGCGGCGACCGAGCCGGCCGCCACGCCGGCGCAGACGACATCCTTGGTCACCCAGCCCGCGTCGATCACGACGTTCAGGTTGTCCTTGGTGATCGGCATCGGCGTCAGGAAGACCGACTTGGTCACGTTGCCGCCGGGCGTGGTGAAGTCGACGACGTTCGGGATGTCCGTCATCGCCTTGCCTTCGGCCAGCGATGAGGCGATTTCGCCTGCGGCCTTGCCGAGCTCGCGCGCATCCTTCCAGACAGAGACCGTCTGCGTGCCGAGCGCGACGCGGTTGAGGGCGGCATGGTCGCCGTCCTGACCGGAGACCGGCACCGAGCCCGCGAGGCCCTGCGCCTCGAGAGCCGCCACGACGCCGCCGGCGGTGCCGTCGTTGGAGGCCACGACCGCGTCGACCTTGTTGTCGTTGGTCGTCAGGATCTGCTCCATGTTCTTCTGCGCGTTGGCGGGCAGCCAGCCGTCGGTGTAGGCCTCGCCGACGTTCTTGATCTTGCCGGCATCGATGGCTTCCTTGAGGACCTCCATCTGCCCGGAGAACAGGAAGTCGGCGTTCGGATCGGCCGACGAGCCCTTGATGAAGGCGTAGTTGCCCTCCGGCTTGACCTTGAACACCTCGCGAGCCTGCATGCGGCCCACTTCCTTGTTGTCGAAGGTCAGGTAGAAGACGTCCTTGTTCTCGATCAGGCGGTCATAGCCGACGACCGGGATGCCCTCGGCGAGCGCCTTGTCGACGGCCGGGCCGATCGCGGAGGCGTCCTGCGAGAGGATGATGAGGGCGTTCGCGCCCTGGCTGATCAGGCTCTCGACGTCGGTGAGCTGCTTGGAGGCCGACGACTGCGCGTCGGCGGAGATGTACTTGTCGCCGGCGGCCTCGACCGCCGCCTTGATCGCGGCTTCGTCGGTCTTCCACCGCTCTTCCTGGAAATTCGACCAGGACACGCCGATGACCTTGTCCTTGGCCTCTGCGACTGCTGCCAGCGACAGCGTCATCGCAACACCCGCCAGCATGGCGGCTGCAAATGTCTTCATGATTTCCTCCCTGCATCGCGAGGATGCGAAAATCTGGCCGACGGCCCGTCAAAATGTACTTTATTTCGATCCTCGAAAAAATACTGTCCGAAACCTCAAAAGCTGTCAAGGCGATTTTGAAGAGGAATTCTTATTTTTTCGAGGGTCGAAATAAACAATGACATGACCGGCGAGTTCTGACAGACTTCTCCTGCGTCTCGACCGGTGGCAGGGAAGACGGCCGGCAAGCGCAGGGGAGGAAAGATGCAAACGGCGGTGAGAATCCGTCACGACGATCTGAGGCGGCGCAACCGCGCGGCCGTGATCGCGGCCGTCCGCCGCGCGGTCCATCCATCCCGGACAGAGATCGCAGCAGCGACGGGGCTCAGTCACTCGACGATCTCGGCAATCTCGTCCGACCTCCTCCAGGAGGGCATCTTGGCCGAACCGAAGGCAACCGAGCCGTCCGCCCTGAAGCGGGGGCGGCCGCAGGTGGCCATCGGCCTCAACGCGGAAGCGGCCACCGTCGTGACGGTGGACCTGTCGCTGAACTCGCTATCGGCAGCCCTGTTCGACTATGGCGGAACGGTGCTGGCCGCCGAAAAGCGCCGCCTTCCAACCCTCGAAATGGCAGCCGCCGACCTGGTGCACGAGACCATCGGCATGGTCCGCGGGCTCTTCGAGATGCAGCCGTCGCGACAGGCGGCGGCCAAGCGCATCGTCGTATCGATCCAGGGCGTCACCGACGCCAGCGCCCGCAGCATGCTGTGGTCGCCGATCACGGTCCATGCGGACATCCCCTTCGCGGAAGCGCTCGAGGAAGCCTTCGGCGTCGCGACGACGGTCGAGAACGACTGCAACATGATGGCGTTCGCCCTGCGGTCCCGCGATCCCGAGATTTATCACGACGACTTCATCGCCATCCTGCTCTCGCACGGCATCGGCATGGGCATGATGCTGAAGGGCGAGCTGTTCACCGGCACGCATTCCTCGGGCGGCGAGTTCGGCCACATGATCCACCGGCCGGACGGCGCGCTCTGCCGCTGCGGACGGCGTGGCTGCATCGAGGCCTATGCCGGGAACTACGCGATCTGGCGCAAGGCCCATCACCAGCCGGAGGACGAGATGCCGAAGGCGGACGTCACCGACGCCGACATCACCGAACTCGCCGAGCAGGCCCGCCGCGCGGACGGTTCGGAACGCGAGGCGTTCCGTCGGGCAGGCGAAGCGCTCGGCTTCGGCCTGGGCAGCCTGTTCGCCATCATCGATCCGGCCCCCGTCGCCTTCATCGGCGTCGGCGCGACGGCCTTCGACCTGATGGAGCCAAGCCTGCGCGAAGCGATCGCGAAAACGGCCGGCGGCCAGCATTCAGGCTCCATCACTTTCCTCACCGAGCCCTACGAGGCGCCCATCATCCGCGAGGGTAGCGCCAAGCGCGCGCTGCAGTTCGTCGACGAGGGCATCTTCGCGCCCGGCGCGTTGCCCGCGGGAAAGGCCGTGGCATAAGGGAAGACTTCAGTCGGCTCTTGCCGCCGAGGGGTGCCCGGCAGGCAATATCCTGCCATGTATCGAATCAGGACCCCGGGCTATTCAAAGAAGAACCAGGTCATGCGTTGGGCGCTGCCCGACCGCGTGTTCTTCGCCTGCGGCGCATGCAATATCCTCGCCCATGCCTTCCTGGAGAGGCATCCCCGTCCCGGTCTCGACGTCCTTTGGATCAAGCCTGCGGAGGGCCACACCGGCAACCACATATTCGTGGCGGCCGCCGACTGGGTTTTCGACTACCACGGCTACTCGGACCGCGAGCGCTTCATCGCGCACACATGGCGCAGGGCGCGTCATTTCTGGCCGGGGTGGGACGCGGAGATCGTCCCGATCCCTCCCAAGGTCCTGACAAGCGAGGCGCGCTCGAAGACGATCCCCGGCCTGTGGTTGAGGGGACCGGAGCAGTTCCTCCACGACGCCCTGCCCCGCGCCCGGCGCTACCTGGAACGCTTCCCGGCGCCGCCGGACAGCGTTGGAACGGATGACGTACGCAGTTAACAGTCCCTATTCAGGATGCCATGCCCGTGCCGGCTGGCCGCGTTCGACGATGTAGAAATTGTCGCTCTCGACGAGCTCCCAGTCGCTGGCTGTACCATCGGGCCAGATGACGCGCACTTCCGGCTCTTCAGTGTCGCCGACGCCGAAATGCCACCAGCCGGTCTGCCCGCCGGCATGGCCGCCGCCGACAGTGATCTCGCGGCGCGTCACCTTTCCCGCGCAGCGCACTTCGATCCATGCGCCGATGGCGTCCCGGTTTGGTCCAGACTGCCTGAGTTCGACCTGCAGCCAGCGCCCGGCGCCGACGCTGGCGTTGCGCCAGACCTGGGCGCTCACCCCGCGATTGACGACGATGAGGTCCAGCAGTCCGTCCAAGTTGAAATCGGAGAGGGCGCCCCCGCGCGAGATCTCGGTGCTGGCGACGCCGGCCCTGTCGCCGGCTTCCTCGAACGTCCCGTCGGCGCGCTGCAGCAGGAGGTTGTTGGGGTCCTTGGCCGCAAAGTCCGGCATCTCGGCGACATTGCCCTTGGCGATGAACAGGTCGACGCGGCCGTCATTGTTCACGTCCTCGAACTGCGTGTGCCAGGCGGTGCTCGGCTTCAGGTCGTCGCCGATATAGGGGCGGTGCGCGGTGACGCCTTTGGCGTAGGCGACGTCCTTATAGTCGGGTTGCGGTGCGCCCTCCGTCGGCACGGCGGACAAGGTCTGCAGCTTGTTGTCGGCCATGCTGGTCAGGAAGTATTCGGGGTAGCCGTCGCCGTCGAGATCGGTGCTGGCGATGCCCATGCCCCAGATGCGCAGCGTCTTCCAGCCGTCGCCTGCGCCATACGCAACGGGCGGGTTGCCCGGCTCGACGCGCCAGAGCTGCTCCTGCCCGCCCTTGTAGTACTCGCGGTCATTGGAGACGCGCAGGCTCGGCGTGCCCGAGCGGTTCCAGTCGGTGAACAGCATGGAGAGCGCGCAGTAGCTGGGCGTGAGCGGCAACGGCGCGGCGAACTTCCTGCGCTCCCCGTCGGCGACGCCCGGCCGGTGTAGCCAGTTGTCCGTGCAAGAGCCCCACGGCACTGCCTGGGTGCGGTCGATGTAGTTGCCGACCGCCAGCGTCGGCCACTCGGCGTCGCGCTCCCAGGTGGCGGCGAAGGCGGTCGACCAGCCGTCCCCACCGTCGAAGCCCCACGTTTCGTTGGCGCGCTCGAAGCGGCAGCCGCCCAAGCCGCGCATAAGGACGTTCTCGCCTACCCTCAGAAGCGCCAGGTCTGTGTGGCCGTCGCCGTCGACGTCGAGAGGATAGGCGGCCGCGACCTTGTCCAGCTCGAGCCCGCTCGCCTCTGCTTCAAAGCGGAGCGCGCCGCCCTGCTTGCTGGCGTTGCGGTAGAATTTCGCGGGCGTCTCCCCGCCTGCCAGAAGCAGGTCCGCATAGCCGTCATCGTTGCAGTCGAAGGTGGCTGCGCCGCCGCCGACCATGTATTCCCAGTCGCCGGCATAGACGCTGTCGATGCCGGCGCTGGCCGTCTCCTCCACGAAGGTCGGGATGACGAAGGGCGCCTCCTCGGCGCGCGCTTCCGCGGCGAGCACCGACATCGACGACAGCAGAACGAGAAACCGACGCATGGCTATTTCCGCGTGTCGAGTGCGTTGACATAGGCGCCGATGCAGCGGCCCTGGTCGAGGCCCCGTTCGATCGCGTCGCGAAAATGGATGCCGCCGTAGAGGCGCGAGATGCCGGCCTCCTCGGCTGCTGCCCAGAAGCTCGGGAAGCTGCGCGGCTTTAGCCCGTCGGCGCTGTGGGTCGCGTCCTCGAAGGCATAGTCCGTGCCGAAGAGATCGGTGAGCACGGTGGCGGCGGCGCCCGACTGCGTGCTGTGGCCGCTGGGATACTCCGGGAATGGGGGCGTGTTGAGCAGGGCTTCCCACTTTGGATCGATGACCCGTCGGATGTAGGTGAGCGGCCGCACGAGGTCGTAGCGGAACTTGGCGTCCCAGCAGCCGATGAAGGCGTCGGCCATGGCGATGCCGAGGCGAGCCAGAACGTCCACCGTGGTCTCCGCGTCCGCGCCCTCGCCCTCCAGCACCTGCAGGGCGATCGAGATCCAGTGCCCGGGCGGCGTGGGCGAGAGCATCGGGTCGTCCGACCAGAACCGCGCGATGGCGCGCTGCTCGGGCGTCAGCCCCTTCACCGCGTCGTGGACCTCGAGCGCCTCCCGATAGAAGGGCGAGGTCTCTTCCTCGCTGTATTCGAGCGGAGGAGGTATGCCGCAGGCCGCACCGCTCGGCATCGCGAAGGGGCGCACCTTCCCCCAGTCGGGCAGGAGCGGCAGCTGCTGCTGCGCCACCAGGCTCGTCGGCACCCAGTGCGCCGGCCCTTCCGTGAGCTTGTATTCGTAGGGGAAGCCCATGTTCTCGATGGTCGCTCCGCCGTCCGTGCGCGACCAGGCGAGGATGTGCTCGGCCACCGCCCGGCCATAGGCGGTGCTGCGGCCGGCGACATCTTCGGCGACGCCCGAGGCTGCGGCCAAATGCAGGTTCCGTTCGACCAGCTTCAGCGCGCGTAGGCCGGTCGGTCCGGTGTTGGAGAAGAGCTCGCGCACGGCATGCGCCATCGCCGCCTGGACCACCACGGCGTCCGCATAGGCCGCGCCGTTCTCCCGCGCCGGAACGGGCTGCAGCCCGTTTAGCTGGCCCGCCAGGGAGCGCAGTCCGGCCGAGCCGCCGGCGATCGCCTCGAAGGCGGTCACTCCGAGATAGGCGAGCGCCCGGCTGGCGACCGGGGGCGAATAGGTCGGCGTGTGCCGCACCAGTTCGAGGACGAGACGGTTCCAGGCGAAGATGATGGGCTGGGGCTGGGAAGCAGGGGGCGCAGCCATGGCGGCGGGGACACGCGCGGCCAGACACGCGATCGTCGCGACGATCGCCACCGCAACCGTTCGGCGCGTTACCTCCACGTGCACCCTCCCCCAGGTTCCCGTCGTACGAAGGCCTCAGGTAAGCATGCCGCACCCGCCTCGGACAAGGCGGTTGCGGCCACTGCGAACTCGCAGTTCGTCAGTTCCAGGATAGCTGTTTCTTGGGCAACTTTTCGCCCGAGGCCACCTACCCGCTACGCCTCGTTGATGGCGTAGCCGGCGCCGCGGATGGTACGGATGACGTCCGGCATGCGGCCATTGTTGACAGCCTTGCGCAGCCGCCCGACGTGAACGTCGACCGTCCGCTCATCGATGTAGATCGTTTCGCCCCAGACATTGTCGAGGAGCTGGCCACGGGAAAAGACGCGGCCGGGATGCTGCATCATGAATTCCAGCAGGCGGAACTCTGTCGGGCCGAGCTTGATCTCGGTCTTCTTGCGATAGACCCGATGGGATTCGCGGTCGAGCACGATGTCGCCGACCTTGAGCACGCTGGACAGCACCTCGGGCTTGGCGCGGCGCAGCAGCGCACGCACGCGCGCCACGAACTCGGGCGTTGAGAACGGCTTCACGAGGTAGTCGTCAGCGCCCGTCGAGAGGCCGCGCACGCGGTCGCTCTCCTCGCCGCGCGCCGTCAGCATGATGACCGGCAGCCGCTCCGTCTCCGGCCGCATCCGCAGGCGGCGACAGAGCTCGATGCCGGACACCGCCGGAATCATCCAGTCGAGCACCAGCAGGTCGGGCACGTTCTCCTGCAGGCGAAGCTCGGCTTCGTCGCCGCGGGTGACGACCTCGACCTGGTAGCCTTCGGCCTCCAGATTGTAGCGGAGGAGTTCGCACAGCGGCTCCTCGTCCTCCACCACCATGACCTTGGGAGCAATCATCGGCCTGTCCTGCAGCTTCAGTCGGCGAGAGCCGACGCCGACGTTTCGTCGAGCTTCGGCCGGTTGAGCGGCAACTGCCTGCCGGTGATCACGAAATAGGCGTTCTCGGCGATGTTGGTGACATGGTCGCCGATGCGCTCCAGGTTCTTGGCGCAGAACAGGAGGTGCGTGCAGGCCGTGATGTTGCGCGGGTCCTCCATCATGTAGGTCAGCAGCTCGCGGAACACCGCGGTATACTTGGCGTCGATCTGGCGGTCGTCGACGCGCAGTTGGACAAGCGCCTCGGCATCCTTGCCGACATAGTGTTCGATGACGCCTTCGACCTGCTCGAGCACCTGGGCGGCCATCAGCTCGATGCTGTTGGACGGCGCCTTGGGGATGGCCGTCATTCCGACCGCGCCGACGCGCTTGGCGATGTTCTTGGCGAGATCTCCGATGCGTTCGAGATCGGCCGCCATGCGGATGGCCCCGACCACGGCGCGCAGGTCCTGCGCCATAGGCTGGCGCAGGGCGATCAGCCTGATCGCACGGTCGTCCAGCTCGCGCTGCTTGGTGTCCATGATCGCGTCGTCGGAGACGACACGCTGCCCCAACGCCACGTCGGAGGCCAAGAGCGCGCGGGTCGCGGCCTGCACCATCCGGCCGGCATGCTCGCCCATGTCGCGGATGAGCTGATGGATATGCTTCAGGTCCTCGTCGAAGGAGGAGACGGTGTGCTCGCCCATGATGTCCTCGGCGTCTAGAGTCGCGTCCACTCAGCCGAAACGGCCGGTGATGTAGTCCTGCGTGCGCTTGTCGTCGGGGTTGGTGAACATCTTGTCCGTCGCCCCTTCCTCGACCAGGTAGCCGAGGTGGAACATCGCGGTGCGCTGCGACACGCGCGCGGCCTGCTGCATGGAGTGCGTCACGATGACGATCGTGTAGTTCTGGCGCAGCTCGTCGATGAGTTCCTCCACCTTCGCCGTGGCGATCGGATCGAGCGCGGAACACGGCTCGTCCATCAGGATCACCTCGGGACTGACGGCGATCGCGCGGGCGATGCAGAGGCGCTGCTGCTGGCCGCCGGAAAGCCCTGTGCCGGGCTCGTGCAGGCGGTCCTTTACCTCGTTCCACAGCGCCGCCTTCTGCAGGCTGGACTCCACGATGCGGTCGAAATCGGCCTTGGTGCGGCCGAGCCCGTGGATGCGCGGTCCGTAGGCGACGTTCTCGTAGATCGACTTCGGAAACGGGTTGGGCTTCTGGAACACCATCCCGACGCGGGCGCGGAGTTCCACCACGTCGATGTTGCGGTCGTAGATGTCCTCGCCGTCCAACGTGATCTTGCCGCTGACGCGGGCGCTGTCGATGGTGTCGTTCATGCGGTTCAGGCAACGCAGGAATGTCGACTTGCCGCAGCCCGACGGGCCGATCAGCGCCGTCACCTGGTTCTCACGGACGTTCAGATCGACGTCGAACAGCGCCTGCTTCTCGCCGTAGTGCACGCAGACCTTCTCGCCGCGCAACTTGATCGGCTCGTTGGCCATCTCGTCCATGCTGCCGCTCACGGCTTTCTCGAGGGTCGTATCGGTCATGATGTTCATATCGTCACTTTCCCCTAGCCTTACCAGCGGCGCTCGAACTTCCGTCTCAGGACGATGGCGGTGATGTTCATCGCCATGAGGAAGACGAGCAGGATGATGATGGCGCCAGACATGCGCTCCACGAAGGCGCGCTCCGCCTCGTTGGCCCACATGTAGATCTGCACCGGCAGTGCGGTCGCCGGATCGAGCGGCGTCGTCGGATAGTCGGCGACGAAGGCCACCATGCCGATGAGCAGCAGCGGCGCCGTCTCGCCCAATGCGCGGGCCAGCCCGATGATGGTGCCGGTCAGGATGCCGGGCAGCGCCAGCGGCAGCACGTGATGGAACACCATCTGCATCTTCGAGGCGCCGAGGCCGAGTGCGGCCGATCGGATCGACGGCGGCACGGCGGCAAGTGCTGCGCGCGTGGCGATGATGATGGTGGGCAGCGTCATCAGCGTCAGCACCAGGCCGCCGACCAGCGACGCAGAGCGCGGCATGCCAAGGAAATTGACGAACACGGCGAGACCCAGCAGACCGAAGACGATCGACGGCACGGCAGCGAGGTTGTTGATGTTGACCTCGATGAGGTCGGTCAGCCGGGACTTCTTGGCGAATTCCTCGAGGTAGATCGACGCGGCGACACCGATCGGCAGCGCCAGCAGAAGCACGATCCCCATCATATAGAGTGAGCCGATGATTGCCACTCCCACGCCCGAGGTCTCGGGCCGGCTGGAGGCGCCGAAGGTGAACAGTCCGGTGTTGAAGCGCTCGGCCATCGCGCCTTCGGCCTTGAGCCGGTTCATCCACTCAACCTGCTGGTCGGAAACCTTGCGGCGCTTCTCGTCGACGGTGAGGTCGATCTGGCCCTTGTAGGCCGAATCGATGTTGGCGGCGGCGAGCAGGTCGACGTTGCGGGTGGTGCCGATGACGGACGGATCCGCGACGACGATGTTGCGCAGCTGGACGCGCACGCCGTCCGACAGGAAGCCTTTCAGTTTGCGGATCGCAGCCTTGTCCTTGGGATCGATCCCCAGCGCCTCGATCAGCGCGTTCTCGGCGAGTTTGGGATAGTTCGCCCGTATCAGCACATCCGGATCCGAGGCGCGCTTGCCCGACGGGTCGATGACCTTTTCATCGAAGGAGATCGGAAGGCTAACCGTCGTCTGCCAGAAGGCGGTGTGGCCCTTCGCGATGATCGAGACAAGCATGATCGCCAGGAAGACGAGGCCCACCGAGGCGGCCAGCACGCCGTAGAGGCGGAAGCGGCGCTCGGCGGCGTAGCGGCGCTTGATGCCGATGTCGCGGCGTGGGCGCGCGGCGGTTGGGGCGAGCGATCCGAGCGAGACGTCGGTCATTCGTACTGCTCCCGGTACTTGCGGACGATGTAGAGCGCGACGATGTTCATCACCAGCGTGACGAAGAACAGGGTGATGCCCAGCGCGAAGGCGACCAGCGTCTGCGGCGAGTTGAACTCGAGGTCGCCGGTGAGCTGGTTGACGATCTTGACGGTGATCGTCGTCATCGCCTCGAACGGGTTGAGCGTAAGGTTGGCGGCGACGCCGGCCGCGAGCACGACGATCATGGTTTCGCCGATGGCGCGCGAGGCGGTGAGCAGGATAGCGCCGACGATGCCCGGCAGCGCCGCCGGCAGGATGACCCGCTTGATCGTCTCGGAGCGGGTCGCGCCCAGGCCCAACGAGCCGTCGCGCAGCGCCCGCGGCACGGCGGTGATGATGTCGTCGGAGAGCGACGAGACGACCGGGATGAGCATGACGCCCATGACGAGACCGGCGGTGAATATCGACTGGGCCTGGATGAACGGCGAGCCGCCTGCGAGCGCCGCACTGAGGTCGCGCAGGAACGGCCCGAGCGTGACCAGCGCGAAGATGCCGTAGACGATGGTGGGGATGCCGGCCAGGAGTTCGAGCGCCGGCTTGACGACGGCGCGCACCCTGGGCGTCGCATACTCGGCCATGTAGACCGCCGACATCAGGCCGATCGGCACCGCCACAAGCAAGGCGACCAGCGCGATGTAGAGCGTGCCGGCCAGCAGCGGGATGAGGCCGAACTGCCCCTCGGAACCGCCCGATCCGGCCGCTGCGAAGCGCGGATCCCACACCGTGCCGAAGAAGAAGTTGGAGAGCGACACGCTCTCGAAGAACTGGATGGTCTGGAACAGCATCGACAGGACGATGCCGATGGTGGTGACGATGGCGATGGTGGAAGCGCCGAGCAGACCCCAGAGCATCAGGTTCTCGACGGAGTTGCGCGCCCGCGCCCGCGGCGCCACCTGGCGCACGCCGATGACCGCGCCTGCCAGCGCAAGGAAGATCGCGACTACCGTGCCGATGAGGCCAAATCTGTCGATGCTGCGGTTCGTTTCAACCGCGATCGGGATCATGTAGTCCTGCGTGTCGGGCGCCAGCGCGACGCCCTTTTCGGCGAGGATTGGCCGCAGCTCCGCAAAGGTCGAGGGCAGTCGCTCGAGATCAGCCGTGTCGAGCCGGTCGAGGCCCCGCGACAATCCCCTGACCAGGCTGACGGCCAGCGTCTCGCTGGCGCCGGATTCGGCGACGTGGGACGGCAACGCCGTGTGGATGCTGCGCTCGACATAGATCGAGGAGCCGATCGACCACAGGGCGAGGAAGGCGAAGGCGGGGAGTCCGCTGAGGAGGAACGCCCACCACCCGTGATAGGGCGCACGCGAATGCGGCTTGATCTCGCCGCCTTCATGCGCAGCCGCCCTGGTCCGTGCGACCAGGAAGGCGGCGAAGGCAACCGCAAGCACGATGAGCGATGTGAGCAGTGGCGACATCAAGGCACCTTAGCCGCGATACGTTGCGAGGCGAACCCGCCCCAATTGACCCTGTCGGGCTCTTTCCTCAGACAGAACGGAGAAGGCAACGCCTTATTCCACACGTTCACCGGAAATCTTTGTCCCTGCGAAAAGACCCGTGGCCGGGCGACGTCTGCGCAAGGTCGACGGCTCGGAGGTATGCAAGCGAAGGGGAAGGCGGGCCGCGCGTTGGCAGCCCGCCTTCCGCTGATTACATCGTCTTGCCGGCGGCGAAGTTGTCGCGCTGCTCCTGGCGCTCGGGATCCGGGGCCGGCACGAGGCCGTAGTCGGCCAGCGGGCTCTCCGGGCCGACCATCTGGTCGTCGAGGAAGAACTCGACATACTCCTTGAGGCCCGGAACGACGCCGAGGTGCGCCTTCTTCACGTAGAAATAGAGCGGGCGCGACACCGGATACTCGCCCGACGCGATGGTTTCGGTCGACGGCGAGATGCCGCCGATGGTGGCGACCTTCAGCTTGTCGGCATTGTTCTCGTAGAAGGAGAGGCCGAACACGCCGACGCCGGTCTTGTTGCTGTCGATGCGGGCGAGCGTCTCGGAATAGTCGCCGTCGATATCAACCGCCTTGCCGTCCTTGCGCACCGCCTTGCAGGCGTTGGCGGCGGCCTTCTCGTCCAGGCCGTCGGCCTTGGCAGCCTCGGGGCCGCCCAGGGCCTCGCAGCCGGCGATCAGCAGCTTCTCCTCGAAGACTTCGCGGGTGCCGTGCTTCTCGCCGGGGATGTAGGCGACGATATCCCACTCGGGCAGGTTCGGGTTGACCTGGTTCCACTTGGTGTTCGGGTTGTCGACCAGCTTGCCGTCGACGACGACCTTGGCGGCCAGCGCCTTGTAGACGTCTTCCGCCGTCAGCGCCCAGTCGGGACCGGCTGCGTCGGTGGCGAAGACGATGCCGTCATAGCCGAGCTTGACTTCCTCGATCTCCTTGACGCCCGCGTCGACGCAGGACTGCAGTTCCTGCTCCTTCATCTTGCGGGAGGAGTTGGCGATGTCGATGGTGTTCTCGCCGACGCCCTTGCAGAATTCCTTGATGCCGGCGCCGCTGCCGCCGGATTCGACGACCGGCGTCTTGAAGTTGGTGAACGTCTCGCCGAACGTCTCCGCCACGATCTTGGCGTAGGGAAGGACGGTCGAGGAACCGGCGATCTGGACCTGGTCGCGGGCGGCCGCGTAACCGGCCGATGCGGCAACCGCGATGACCGCGGCTGACGCCGAGAGGAGGAACTTCTTCATGTGGCCTGCTCCTGTTCGGAAGTATCTCGTGGCGCCATCCTTGGCGTCCGGGGCAGGCTCTAACGTCCTTCTGTAACAGTTGGATGACAGATTTGTGTCTCTTTTTCCGGCCGCGTGAGCGGGCGACCGGATGCTGCGACGCCCCGATCTTCATCATGCAGGGAGTGACACTATGCGATGCCCGAACATCGCTGCCCCTTGCTCAGCCGGATCGAACCTCCAGGGCGACCCCCTCGATCCAGCGGGCGATCTTGTCGAGCAACGCCTTGGGGCTGATGGGCTTGGCGAGGTAGTCGTCCATGCCGGCGTCGATGCAACGCTCACGGTCGCCCTTCAGCGCATGCGCCGTCACGCCGACGATCGGGACATGGTCTCCCGTCACCGCCTCCGCTTCACGGATTGCGGCGGTTGCCTCGAGCCCGTTCATTTCCGGCATCGAGATGTCCATGAGGATCATGCGCGGCTTGAATTTTTTCGCGGCTTCGACCGCAAGCCTGCCGTTGGGCACGATCTCGAACCGGTGCGGCGTTTCCTGCAGGATCTGCGTGAAGACCAGCTGGTTGACCTCGTTGTCCTCGGCGACAAGGATGTCGAGGCGCCCGCCTGTCTTTTCGGCATCGCGCCCCGCGCCGAACCGCGTCTCGGTATGGACGGGGCTTGCTGCGGCATGGGGCAACGCCGCCGAACCCCGCGCCGCCCGCGGCACAGGCTCGATTCCGCGCTGCTTTGCGTGGCGCTTCTGTATCGCTGAGACAAGCGATTCCAGCAATTCCGACGAGCGCGCCGGCTTGACGATATGCGCCTCGATCATCAAGTCGCGATAGTTCGCCTGCGAGTGATCGACGGACGTCAGCATGACGATGGGCGTGTCCGCAAATTCGGGAGTCTGACGGATCATGCGCGCCACCTGGGCGCCGTTCATGCCCGGCATCTGGAAGTCGAGCACGACGCAGTCGACCGCCATGCCCATGCCCGAAACCGCCTTGAGCACCTGGATCGCCTCCGGCCCGCTTTCGGCGGCGCAGGAATCGAAGGTCCAGGACCGCATCTGCTCGGAGAGGATCGTGCGGTTTGCTGCATTGTCGTCGACCACCAGCACCCGCGCCCCGGTCACGTCGATGGGCATCACGACCCGGCGCGCCTTGGCTGCCGAGTTGGGCAGCTCGACGGTGAACCAGAAGGTCGAGCCCTCCCCCACCTGGCTCTCTACGCCGATCTCGCCGCCCATCAACTGCACCAGGCGCGAGGTGATGGCGAGGCCGAGCCCGGTGCCCTCGTGACGACGGGTCGAGGAAGCGTCCACCTGGCTGAACTTGTCGAAGACCAGTTCCAGCTTGTCGGGCGGTATGCCGATGCCGGTATCGGTGATGCTGAACTTCAGCTTCGTTGTCTGGGAGTCGCCCTCGCCGCTGACGTCTATCAGCACATGCCCCGCCTCGGTGAACTTCACCGCATTGCCGACCATGTTGGTGATGATCTGCCGCAGCCGCCCGACATCGCCGACGAACTCCTCCCGCAGCCCCTGCTGGACGCGTACGATCAGTTCGAGATCCTTCTCCTTCGCCCGGGTCGACAGCAGGGTGGCGACATCCTCGACCGCCTCGGCGAGGTTGAAGGGTCCCGGGTCGAGCGTCAGCTGGCCGGCGTCGATCTTCGAGAAGTCGAGAATGTCGTTGATGATGGTCAGCAGCGCGTTGCCCGACTTGACGATGATGTCGGTGAAGGTGCGCTGCTTGGACGTGAGCTCCGATTTCGAGAGCAGCTCGGCCATGCCGAGCACGCCGTTCATCGGCGTGCGAATCTCATGGCTCATGTTGGCGAGGAACTCGGACTTGGCGCGATCGGCCACCACGGCGCGCTGGCGCGCGTCGTGCAGCTCCTGCTCGCGCTGCTTCTGGTCGGTGATGTCTATGGTCGACCCGCCGAGATAGAGCGATCCGTCCGATGCGGTGAAGGTGCTTTTGCGGGCGAGCTGGCGCCGAACCGAGCCATCCGGCGAGGTCAGCGTCTCCTCGATCTCCCGCATCTCTCTGGTTGCGAGGATTTCCAGGTCGGCCGCCGCCAGCACCTCGCCTTCCGCTCCGAAGAAATCGACATCGTTCCTGCCGATCGCGAACTCGGCGGGAACACCGGTGAGATCCGACCACGTCTTGTTGACGTAGAAGGTCGAAAGATCCGGCTTCTTGGCGTAGATGGCGACAGGCAGGTTGTCGATGAGGCTGCGGAACACCTCGTTCTCGCGCATCGACGCGCGCAGTTGTTCTTCCCTCTCCTTCAGCTCGGTGATGTCGACGCGCACCCCGACGAAGATGCCGTCGCTGGTCCACGCATCCGTCACCTGGAACCAGCGGCCGTCCGGATTGCGACGCTCGAAGGTCACGTGCGGCTCGCGATGCCGCGCCATGAAGGCTGCGATCCATGCGTCACGGTCTGTGTCGTAGAGCGCGTCGACCGCGGCGTCGCCGCTGCTGCGGAAGAAGCCCATGCTGTGGCCGAGCTCGGCCGCATCGCGGAAGGTCTTCGTCGGTTTCCAGACCGGCTCGAGTTCGGGGAGGAACGCCCTGAGCCGTTCATTGGCATAGACGAAGCGGTCGTCCCGGTCATGGATGAGAACGCCCGCCGGCAGCGAGTCCAGCACGCTGGCGAGTTGGCTGTGCGCCTGCTCCGCCTCGGCCTCGCGGCGCTTGATCTCGCTGACGTCGTAGTAGCACACGAGCCGCTTGCCGCCCGAGAGCGTCGTCACCGAGTAGATGAGGGTGCGGCCGTCGGCGCGATGGAACTCGCGAGGCTGCACGTCGCCGGCACGGATCTCGTCGAGCCGCCAGGCGACATAGTCCTCCCAGCCGCCGTCCTCTACGTCGTAGAAGCCATTGCACCGGTTGATGTCCATCAGCGCGCGGAAAGGCGCGCCGACCTCGAGCTGGTCCGGCTGCAGGGACCAGATATCGTGGAAGGTCTTGTTGATGATCTCCGCGTTGAGCTCCGAATCGAGCAGCACCACGCCAATGGACATCGCGTCGAGCACACGTTGCATGTCGCTGGACGGAGAGCTTGCCTCGCCGCCCAGCGGCCGGCCGCGGCCGAGTTCTATGAGATCGTCGGGATCGCCGCCGCCGCCAGCGCCCGGTTCCTCAGGCGCGGCGCCGCGCCGCCTCCCTTCCGAGACAGTCCCCTCAGACATTCCGTCGTCACCCCGCGAACGCCCCCTCATTGAAGAGCGCTTCCTCCGGGGCGGCACTTTGCGGGACATACATTAACGGGAGGCTAACCTTGTTCGAAGAAATTCGGTCGCGGCCGGATGCGGCGCTGACGCAACACAGCGACGCAAGATTCGCGCACCGATTGCATTTCCGCTCGCGTTTACTCGACACACAATCCGTGTCCCGGTAGTGCTTGGGCAATTACTTGCACATCTGGGTGGGGGGCACTGCACGATCATGAAGACCGTCGTCATCGTCGATGGCGCGTTGGCTGATGTCGACGCGCTCCTTTCGTCAGTGTCGGAGAGCGCAGAGATCGTGCGCCTCGAGCCCGGGACCGAAGGGCTTGGCCGGATTGCCGGCTGGGCAATGGGCAAGGCCGGCTACGAAGCAATGCACGTGCTCTCGCACGGGCAGCCGGGCGCGATCCTGCTCGGCGGCCGTGTCATCGACGGACCTGCATTGGACGAGAGCGCGAAGGAACTCGCATCGATCGGCGAGGCGCTGGCCCCGGGAGCCGACATCCTGCTCTATGGTTGCGAGACGGGGGCCGACGCGGCAGGCCGCAGCTTCATCGACCGGTTTGCGGCGGCGACGGGTGCGAATGTCGCCGCCTCCAGTTCCAAAGTGGGCTCGGCGGAGCTGGGCGGGTGCTGGGACCTTGATGTCCGCACGCAGCACGGTGAAATCCATCTCTTTGCGCCACCCGCCGCGCTCGCTGCCTATCCGGGGCTTCTCGCGGTCAAGTTCACGGAGGGAGCCGACCCGCTGGGTCAAATAAACAGCGGATCCGGCGAAGGCCGAATGGTGTTTGGCGACTTCGACGGAGACGGCAACATCGATGTTCTTTATCAGTCCGGCAATACGGCGGGCTCCGGCTTCGGATACTTTCGGAACAACGGCGACGGCACTTTCTTCAATTACACGAATGCCAACTCCGCCGGGACGCCATTCGTCACCTTCAATTTCTCCGGGCAGCAACTGAACAGCCTCTTTGTCGTGGACTACGACAATGACGGCGACGTCGACATCATCGATCGCGACCCAGCCGGCGGACTGGCTGCATGGCGGAACGACAACGGCGCATTCACGCTGGCCGCAGATCCGCTGGGACAGATCAATGGCGGGTCCGGCGAAGGACGCATGATCGCCGGAGACTTCGACAGTGATGGCGACGTCGACTTCCTGTACCAGGCAGGCAACACGCCAGGCAGCGGCTTCGGATATCTGCAGAACAACGGAAGCGGCTCGTTCACGAATGTCGCTAACGCAAACACTGCCGGAACGCCGTTCGCGACAGCCGATTTCAGTGGTCAGCTCATGACCACGCTTTCGCTCTACGTCGTGGACTACGACGGTGACGGTGATCTCGACATCCTCGATCGCGACAACACCGGCGGGGGCGCGAACACGATTGGCGCCTGGCGCAACGACAATGGCGCCTTCACTCGCGTTGCCGACCCACTTGGCCTTATCAATGCGGGGGTCGCCGAAGGCCGCATGCAGTTCGGCGACTTCGACAGCGACGGTGACATCGATATCCTCTATCAGGCAGGCAACACCGCCGGCGTCGGATTCGGCTACATCCGAAACGACGGCAGCTCCTTTACGACCCTCACCAATGCCAATGCCGCCGGCACGCCTTTCGCAGGCTTCGATTTTGCCGGACAGCAACTGACCAACTTGTTCGTCGTCGACTACGACAATGACGGCGACCTCGACATCCTCGATCGCGATCCGGCCGGTGGGCTCGGTGTCTGGATCCAGGGCAGCGATTCGGGCGGCGACGGCTCACCGCCTGTCATCGTCTCCACCACCCCGGCCGACGACGCGACCAACGTGTCCCCCACGGCCAATCTCGTCGTCACCTTCGACGAGGCGGTGACGAAGGGGAGTGGGAATATCTACATCGTTCGCCTCTCCGACAATGTGGCCGTCCAGACAATAGCCGTCACCTCGGCCCAAGTGACGGGTTCCGGCACAACCTGGACGATCGACCCGCCAGCCGATCTCGCCGCCAGCACGTACTACGGCGTGCGCATTGAGGCCGGCGCCTTCGTCGATATGGATGGCGCCATTCATGCCGGCATCACCGATGCCACCCAGTTCAGCTTCATTACGGGAACGAGCGCCTTGCCGCCGATCATTGCAAATCTCAGCGGCGACAGCGTCGCTTTCACCGAGAACGGCCCTGCAGTTCTCCTCGATGCGGGGTCCAACGCGACCGTCACGGACGGCGATTCGGCCAATTTCAGCGGCGGCGCGCTCACCGTCTCGATCGTCGCAAACGGGAACGCTTCCGAAGACGTTCTCGGCTTCGCTGCGTGGGTGTCGCTATCTGCGGGGATGACCGTCGGGAGCGTGGTTTCCGTCTCAGGCGAGCAAGTCGGCACCATCACCGCCAATGGCATCAGCGGCAATGCCCTGGTCGTGTCCCTGAATTCCGCGGCAACGCCAGCCCGGGTGCAGGAACTGGTGCGCGCGCTGACCTATGCCAACGCTGACGGCCTCGACCCCGGCACCGCCACCCGGAGCGTACAGGTCACCCTCAGCGACGGCGCTGGCGGAACCTCCGCCGCCCAGACGGTGACCGTCGTGGTTGCCGCAGTGAACGACGCGCCGGTGGTGACGGTGCCCGGTAACATCTCCGTCACGGAAGACGTGGCGAGCGCGGTCACCGGCATCAGCTTTTCGGATGTGGACGCGGGCAGTGCCAACGTCACCGTGACCCTGTCCGTGCCGTCCGGCTCGCTTTCCGCGACCAGCGGCGGCGGCGTCACCGTCGGCGGCACCGCCTCGGCTCTGACGCTGACGGGCTCGATCGCCAACATCAACGCCTTCATCGCGGCCAGCAACCTCGCGTTCACGACCGCCGCCAACGCGACCGGCGAGGTCACGTTGACCGTTTCGATCGACGATGGCGGCAATACCGGCTCCGGCGGCACTCAGACAGACAGCGCGACTGTCCCGCTGCAGGTGAGCGCCGTCAACGACGCGCCGACCATCACCGCGCCCACCACCATAGCCGTTGACGAGGACGTCGCGAAGGCGTTGAGCGGAATCTCGTTCGCCGACGTGGATGCCGGGTCGGGCGCCGTAACCGCCACGTTCTCCGTGCCCAGCGGCGCCTTGGCGGCGACGTCAGGCGGCGGCGTCACCGTCGGCGGCACCGGGAGTGCGCTGACATTGACGGGTTCGATTGCCAACATCAACGCCTTTGTCGCGGCGGGCGGCGTGTCCTTCACCACCGCTGCCAACGCCACCGCCGATGTGACCCTGACGGTGACGATAGACGATGGGGGCAATACGGGCACGGGTTCTTCGCTGACCGCTTCCACGACCGTGACGCTTGACGTCTCCGCCGTCAACGATGCGCCGGTGAACACCGTGCCGACGGCCCAGGACACCGACAAGGACGTCGGCCTGGTGTTCAGCAGCGGCAACCTCAACCTGATCTCGATTTCGGACGTCGACGCCGGGAGCGGATCGGTTGAAGTCACGCTGACCGCGACGAACGGCGTCCTGTCACTGAGTGGCGTAGCGGGGCTGACGTTCAGCGCCGGCGACGGTACCGGCGACGGCATGATGAAGTTCCAGGGGACGGTCGCCGACATCAACGCGGCGCTGAACGGACTGACCTTCACCCCGACTGCCGACCATGTAGGTGCGGCCTCCATCGAGATCACCACCGACGATCTTGGCATGACCGGCGGCGCCGCCCTGACCGACACCGACACGATCGACATCACGGTCAATCAGGTCGGTCCCGAGGTGGTTTCCGTCCAGGCGACCTCACCGGACGGCGGCTACAAGGCAGGCGACACCATTACCCTCACGATGACCTTCGATCAGATCGTGACGGTCAATGGGACGCCAACGCTCCTTCTCGAAACCGGCGCGACCGACCGCGTGGCGACCTATTCCGGTGGCTCGGGTACCGACACGCTGACCTTCACCTACACGGTCCTGTCAGGCGATGTTTCAGCCGATCTCGACTATCAGTCGGCAAGCGCGCTGGCGCTGAACGGCGCGACGATACAAAGCGCCGACTCCGGCCGGGACGCCGTACTGACGCTGCCGGCGCCCGGCGGCGCGAACTCGATCGGGGGGCAGAGCAATATCGTCGTCGACACCGTGGCGCCGGCCGTGACCTCCGTCGGAGTGCCTGCGAGCGCCACCTATGTCGCCGGCCAGAACCTCGACTTCACTGTCAATTTCAGCGAGGCGGTCACCGTCGACACCAGTTCCGGCACGCCGCGCATCGCCATCACGCTCGACACGGGCGGCACGGTCTACGCAGATTATCTCAGCGGCTCGGGCACAGGCGCGCTGGTCTTCCGCTACACCGTCGCCGCCGGGCAACAGGACATGACCGGCATATCGGTCGGCGCGGCGATCGACGCCAATGGCGGTTCTATCGCCGATGCCACCGGCAATGCCGCCGTCACCCCCCTCAACAGTGTCGGCTCTACCGTCGGTGTCCGCGTCGACGCCGTCAACGACGCGCCGGTGTTTTCCGGCGTCGGGCCGGCCGTAACCGCTGTCGAGCAGACGTGGGTGCTGCTCGACAGCAACATCAGCGTGTTCGATTCCGAACTGGCGGCAGCCTCCAACTACCGCGGCTCGACGCTGACGCTGATGCGCGAAGGCGGGGCCAACGCCGACGATTCTTTCGGCTTCGACCTGCCGGCCGCCGACTATCTCGCAGCGAACGGCGTCATCACCGCGTTGAACGGACGCGGCGACTTCGCCACCTATTCGATCTCGGGCGGCGTGCTGACCGTCACCTTCGCAGGGCAGGATACGAATGTGTTCCAGCCCTTCGTCGATGCGGTCCTGCGACACATCACCTACCAGAACACCAGCGACGCCCCGCCGGCCAGCGTGGTCCTGGAATACGCCTTCGCCGACGGCAACCAGGGGCAGCAAGGTTCGGGCGGCTCACAGACCGGCACTGCCCAGATCACGGTCAACATCACACCGGTCAACGACGCGCCGGTCCTCGCCGGGCTTGCTCCGGTGTCCTTTGTCGAGGATGCAGACGCCGTGCGGGTGGCCGCCGACGCCACCATTTCGGATGTCGACCTCGATCCGATGGCGGACAGCAATGGCGACTATGGCGGCGCCACTCTCACCATCACGCTCCAGGGCGGCGGCACTCCCGAGGACGTGCTGTCGCTGTCGGGCGCGTTCTTCGACAATGGCGGTATCCTGACCGACGGCGATAACGACTTTGGCACCATCACCAATGCCGGCGGCGTCCTGACGATCCACTTCACCAGTTCGCCGGCGTTAGCCACCAGTCAGGTGGTCAATTCGGTCCTGCGATCGATCACCTACGCCAACACCAGCGACACGCCGCCCGGCGGCGTTCAGCTTTTGGTCGCCTTCAACGACGGTTCAGGCGCTGCCGACGGCACGGTCAGCCACCTTGTCGACGTGGCAATCACTGCCACCAACGACACGCCGGTCTTCGCCAATGTGGGTCCGGCTGTCACCACTGTGGAGCAGGCGGCGCCCGTCGTTCTGGACGCCGATATCACCGTTTCCGATCCGGAACTTGACGCTGCCAATGGCGGCAGCGGCGACTATGCCGGCGCCTCGCTGACGGTATCGCGCCAGGGAGGGGCCAGCGCGGACGATCAGTTCTCGCTGGTGTCGGGTCCTGGTTTCAGCGTGACCGGCGGCGCAATCGATGACGGGAACGGCCAAACCGTCGCCACCTTCACGTCGACAGGCGGGGTGCTGACGATCAATTTCACCAGCCAGGAGGCGCCTGCCACCTCGGCGCTTGTGGATGCGATCATCCGGTCGGTGAGCTACACCAACAGCAGCGACGCCCCGCCGGCGAGCGTGGTCCTGGAATACGCCTTCGCCGACGGCAACCAGGGAGCGCAGGGAGGAGGAGGCCTTGCGACAGGCGTCGCCCAGATCACGGTCAACATCACGCCGGTCGAAGACGCACCGACCGGCGCGCCGACCACGGTGCTGGCGAACGGCACGGAGGACACGCCCTATGTCGTGTCGGTCGCCGACCTGCTTCTCGGCTTCTCCGATCCCGACGGCGATGCGCTCTCGATCGCCAACCTGGCGAGCAGCGTCGGCACGGTGACCGACAATGGCGACAACACCTTCACCATCGCCCTGCCGGCCAACTTCAACGGCGCGGTCAACCTCACCTATGACGTCATCGACGGCAATGGCGGCGTCCTGCCCGCCACGCAGGGTTTTGCCGTCGCCCCGGTCAGTGACGACACCGTCATCGGCGGCGCGGTCACCGGCCAGGTGGTCGAGGCGGCGGCCGGCGATCCCGGCACGCCGACGGCGACCGGCAGCCTGACGGCCGCCGATCCCGACAACCCGGCCGCCGGCTTTGCGCCGATCGCCGCCGGCACCCGCTCGATCTTCGGCTACGGCGCCTTCGAGATGACCGCGGGCGGGACCTGGACCTACACGCTCGACAACGCTCATCCGAAGGTCGACGGGCTGGCCGCCGGCGAGACCCTCACCGACCGCTTTGTCGTCACCGCGGCCGACGGCACGCCGCAGCTGATCGTCGTCACCATCGTCGGCGCCGACGACGGCGGCACGACCGCCGGCACGTCCGGCAACGACCGGCTTGTCGGCGCATCGGCCGACGACATCCTCAACGGTTTGGGTGGCGACGATGTTCTGGAGGGCCGCGGCGGCAACGATTTGCTCAACGGCGGCCGCGGCCTGGACACCGCCTTCTTCGCCGGCGACCTTGCCGGCTACCAGCTGACCAGGCTGGCCGACGGCACGGTCGAGATCGTCGACATCGATCCGGCCGACGGCGACGACGGAACCGACATCCTGTCGGGCATCGAGCTCTTGCAGTTCGGCAGCGCCGCCCCGGTCACCATCGGCTCGCTCGTCGGCCAGCCGGACTGGTCGCTCGAAATCGACGACGTGGCGCTGGTCGCCGCCACCTGGCAGCTGTTCATGGGAGCGCTGCCGACCGAAGGCGGCTTCGAGTTCCTGGTGCTGTCGCAGACCAACCCGACCGACCTCAACGACCCCTACTATGCCGGCTTCAACCTCGAAAACCTCTACCTGAACTTCGCCGCCAACCTGGCCACCGGCAACCCCGACGGCATCGCCTGGTTCGCCGCCGAATACGGCGATCTCAGCTACGAGGCGGCGGTGCAGAAGGCGTTCGCCGCGATCGTGACCAGCGGCGCGCACGTTGCCGCCGGCAGCGACCCGGCGGTGGCGCTGGCCTTCTTCCTGAACGCCGAGAGCTTCTTCGAGCAGGTGGCGATGGAGCGCGTGGCGGGACCCGGCGTCGATCTCGACGATGCCGCCAAGATCGTCATGCTGGGTTCGATGCTCTACGAGGCGGTCAGGTCCGACCTTGGCCCCTATGGCGAGGCGGTCAACGACTTCGCCGCCATCGTCCAGGCCTCCGGGCAGGCCGAAGACTTCGGCGGCAGCCTGTTCGCCGTGGCGTAGGGGGGACCCATCCAAAAAGCGCAGCGGCAGGTTTGCCCCTGGGCAGACTTGCCACCCGCGTGCTGCAATGGTTGCTTCCGTTTTCCCCTGCTGTCGTCTGCGACCGCATTGATGCAAGATCGCTGCCGGCGCCCTCCTCACCCCCCACCGGGCGTCGGGGCCGCCGCCGCGCGCTCAGGCGCATCTTATGGCGCGGCGGCGGCTTTGACCTTGCGCCGGATCATTGGTCACGGCATTGCGACGGTGCTGTCTCTCGAAAAGGCAAGCGTAGCGGAGATAGGACGGGTCCGGGCCGTGTCTGCGCGAGTCTGCGCCTCAGGGGGAAACCGTTCGCGCGGGAGCAGGCTCACACGGGGGCTCGTCCTTGAAGTCACGCGCCAGGCAGCCGAACCTGTCGAACGTCTCGCCGGTGGTTGCGACGGCGCGCGCCGCGCCGCAGCCGGAAGCCGCCAGGCACAGAACCGGCACGGCCAGAAGCGTCAGACGGCGTAGTTTGCTCATGCGTTCAGCGCTGCCAATCCGAAAAGACCAACGGACCGGATAGATAAGCATCCTTGTCGAGCATTTCACCGTCGCCGACGGACCGCTCCGCGGGGGCGCAGTCCCGATCACTCGTCGTTGGTGCAGCCTGCCAGCGGAGCGACGAGTTTCCATCGCACGTGTCCCCGCCCGCGTTCGAGCGTCGCCATCCCGTTGAGCGCCTGCGGCGCGACGCGCGTCAGCACGACGCTGCCGAATCCCGCGCGAGGTTCCGAACCCAGCTCCGTTTCGGCGCGGGGAACGGACGTTTCCTCCCAAACCAGCTCGAGATTGCGCTGGCCGGCCGTATCGGTGGTCACATCCCACTCCACTGTCAATCGACCGGCGTCGCTGGAGAGCGCGCCGTACTTTGCAGAATTGGTGCCGAGTTCGTGGAAAGCCATGCCCAGATATTGCACCGCGTTAGGCTGCAGCGTGATCAACGGACCGGAGAGCTTGATCTGCGTTTCATGGCCGAACGGGGCCAAGTGCCCCTGCGCGACCTCGAAAAGACTGGTGCCGCTCCATTCGGAATTGACCAACAGGTCGTGCGAGCGGGACAGCGCCATGATCCGATCCTGGACCTGGGCCATGAACTCCACCGAATCCCTCGAACGCTTGCTCGTCTCGCGAACCATCGACAGGATTACGGCGAACTGGTTCTTGACCCGATGGTTGACCTCGCGCATCAGCAACTTGATGCGACGCTCGCTTTCCTTGGCCGCGGTGATGTCACGGGCGATCTTCGAGGCGCCGATGATCTCGCCTGCGCCGCTGTAGATGGGCGAGATGGTCAACGAAACCAGGATCAGTTTGCCATCCTTGCGCATGCGGGTGGTTTCATAGCTGGCGAGCCGTTCGCCGCGTTTGATACGGCTGATGATATCGGTTTCTTCGGACTGCAGCGCCTCCGGAATGAGCAGTGTAACCGGCTTTCCGACCATCTCGTCCGCACTGTAGCCGAACAGCTGCTCAGCGGCGCGATTCCAACTGGTGACGATGCTGTTGAGATCCTTGCCAACAATGGCGTCGAAGGAAGAATCGACAATGGCCGCAAGCCAAGCGTCGGCATCGGCAGCCGATCGCGAACGAAAGGGGACGACTTTGTTCATGCGCAATAACTAGCAAGGAGGACGGCCGCATTCCAGCCCACCAATGATGATCCCATCGAGACTTTCGCATTGACGCGGCCGGTTTCTCGCGCCGATGACGTCAAAGGAGAAAGCAGGGAGGATAGAGATCGATGGGCGTCACGTTCCTGATCGACGGTGAAGAGAATGCTCCTGTGACCATTCTACTTGGCCACGGGGCCGGCGCGCCGATGGATTCTGCGTCGATGAACGCGGCCGCCCTGGCGCTCGCCTCGGCTGGGCTGCGCGTCGCCCGGTTTGAGTTCGCCTACATGGCCGGCCGCCGCACCGCCGCAGGCCGAAAGCCGCCACCGAGGGCGGAAACGCTGATCCCTGAATACCGGGCCGCCGTGGTCGACCTGAGGGCCAGCGGCCCGCTCGTCATCGGCGGGAAATCGATGGGCGGGCGCGTCGCCAGCATGCTGGCGGACGACCTCTACGCATCGCATGACATCGTCGGGCTGCTCTGCCTCGGCTATCCGTTCCATCCGCCCGGCAAGCCGCAGCAGTTGCGCACGAACCACCTGGAGCACATTCGAACCCCCACCCTCATCGTCCAGGGCACGCGCGACGAGTTCGGCACGCGCGAAGAGGTTGAGACCTACGCTCTCTCCCCGGCGATCACCTTGCTCTGGCTGGAAGACGGCGACCACGACCTCAAGCCGCGCCAGAAGGTGTCAGGCTACTCGGCCGCCGACCACCTGCGCACGCTCTCCACCGAAGCCTCGGCCTGGATCCGGAGCCTTCCGGGCGGAACGGGATAGACATGGGCGCGCGGGCGCCCCCACGCCCGCGTCGGCCGACAGTTCGAAAGTCGCTGAATCGCCCGTTTGGCAGGTCCAGCCCAATCCGGACGCCCTCGCCGGAGCATCATCAAGGCGCAGGAACGAGAAGGCGCTCCGGCGCTTTGCCGCTCAATCGGTCCGCTCACCACGCAAGATCAGGGGATATCGAGCTTCTCCAAAATCCTGAGCGCAATCTGGTCCTGAACGGCGGATCGGAGTCGAGCGCTAGAGCGTCGGGCGTTCTGACTGAATCTAAGAGATTCTAGCAGCTGGGTTTTCGTGATTCACTTCGGTTGGAGGTGATTTGCGATGACCCGATCCTATTCGCTTGATCTTCGTGAGCGTGTTGCGGGCTTTGTGGGGCGCGGCGGGACGTGCCATGCGGCTGCGGCCCATTTCAGCGTTTCGGTGTCGTTCGTCGTCAAGCTGATGGCGGCGTATCGTGCGAGCGGCAGCCTCAAGGCAAAGCCGGAGGGCGGCTGGCGCTACTCGAAACTCGATCCGCACCGGGATTTCCTGGTGCGCCGGATCGCCGAGCAAGACGACATCACCATGCCGGAGCTGGCTTCCGAACTGGCCGGGCGAGACACGGTCGTCGCGCCGTCCTCGATCTCGCGCTGGCTGATCCGCAACGGCTACCGCTTCAAAAAAAACGCTGTTGGCCAGCGAGCAGGACCGGCCCGACGTCGCAGCCGCGCGCCAGGAGTGGGTCGCCCGCCAGCCGAGGATGCGGCTTGAACCCCATCGCCTGGTGTTCATCGACGAGACCGGAACCACCACAAAGATGACGCGCCTGCGCGGCCGATGTCCAAAAGGCCAGCGGCTGCGCTCGAAGGCGCCGTTCGGGCACTGGAAGACCCAGACCTTCATTGCCGGGCTGAGATGCTTCGGCCTGACTGCGCCCTTCGTCGTCGACAGGCCGATGAACCGCTGCATCTTCGAAACCTATGTCGAGACCCAACTCGCACCGACGCTGTCCAAAGGCGACGTCGTCATCCTCGACAACCTCGCCGCCCACAAGAGCCCAAAGGCGCAGGCCGCCATCCGGGCGCGTGGCGCATGGATGCTGTTCCTGCCGCCCTACAGCCCCGATCTCAACCCCATCGAGATGGCCTTCTCAAAGCTGAAGGCTCACCTCAGGACGCGCGCCATCCGAACCATCGACCGCCTCTGGCAGGCCATCGGCGACATCTGCACCCTCTACCCATCAACCGAATGCCAGAACTACTTCAAGGCCGCCGGGTATGCCTGAATGCACGCCGCTCTAGCTCAAACCGGAGTGCAGCAAAAAGGGAAATGCCATTCGTTGCCTCTGGCGATGCGGACATCACGCAGCGGCGAATTTTTGTCTTCACTATCATTTTGAAGTGCACCCCAGGTCGCAGGAGCGTATTGTGTCCTCGTCGTCCGATCTTTCCGGCTACGGACGCTTGGAAGAGACCACCCGCGCTTTCGCCCACACCAAGGGAGGAAGCCATGCCTTTCCAGAATATCTACCAGCCATCTCAGGTCAAAGTCCTGACCGTCGCGCTTGACGAGTATTGCCAGGTCAGAGGGATCATCACCGTCGACGGTCGCGAGGAAGTCGCCTTCCGCCTGATGGATTTGTTCAGCAAGGGCGCCGGCACAGTCGAGGCGCTCCGGGCTGGCCTGGAGGAGGCCGACCGTTCGATCCGTGTTCCAGCGGAGTGAATCTTGGGTTCTGGCGCAACGCGGCGTTTGCGCAGCCGGGAAACCTGCCGGACGTTGATAAACAGCATTCCGACCGCCCGACGGTAGCAATGGAGGAGCCCATGCCATTCGCCAAGCCTGTCACCATCCTCATTGGTCTTGGATTTCCGAGTACGGTTCAGAACGTTGTCCGCGCCTACGCGATGCTCGCTGACTGGCCGATGAGACAACGCGGTGGCGCACATGAGGCTGCGCTCAGCGCCTGCCGTGCCGCGCTCACTGGTCAAGGCGATGAAGAGGTCGCCCGTGCGGCGTTTGTCGAGTTCGCGCGACAAGCCGGCATCCTGACGAGCGACTCCGGCGGGCCCTTGGAGGCAGTCGTTCTGAAAAAGACCGGCGGACGCGGCGCACCGACATAGCCAGTCGGCGAGCCAGATCCACCGCCGCCCATCGGACCTAGGCGGAACCAACCGCGATCGGCCTTGTTCCTGCTCGGAAGAGTGACTGTCTATCGAGTGAGAAGGCCCAAGATGAAGCGAATGTCAGCGATGCTCTGCGTACTCGTCGCATTGACGGCGTGCAGTGACACCGAAGAGACCGCAAGCGAACCCGATCCCAATCCACGGGTGGAGACCGATACGCGCCCTGAAACCGGCAGCGGCGGCGCGTCACAAGTGCCCCCTTCTGCACAAGATCCGGGCCCGGCAGGCTCAGCTGCAGGGGCGCAGCCAACTCCAACGGATTAGGGCTCTTCCTCGGCGCACTGGTATCCGGCATGACAGTGCGGAAAGAGTGACTTCCCGCTCCGAACGGGAGTGACGCTCCGCCTGATGCTCACCATAGCTTGGTGAGTACCGGCGATGCTCAACTGAGGAGCGACTCGCTGGCCCCGGCCAAGGCGCGCCTCACGCGGATTTAGCGGACAATCTGAACGCCATGGGGCGGGCAGGGAGTTCCCCCGTTTCGATTGCAGATGCAACGCATCGCTGGTGCGCAACCACATGCGTCCAACCGAAGGCTGAAGGCATCCGATGGCCGGTCGGGACACCGCTCGCAGACCCATCCAGTCGCATCGCAAATGGCGCATTTGGGCAAAGGCTTCATGCTCGAGCTCCCACGCTACTGAAGCGACGGTAGCGCGGCGCGGCGGCACCGTTGTGTCAGGAGAGCTAACCCCGCCATCCGGTAGGGCACCCAAAGGATGACCCTCACCATCATTTGACATCACGCTGCCCCTACATTGAGCATACGGTGTCCCGCCACCTGCCCAGTTCCGGCGTGGGGGTGCTTGAAAGATACCATCTGTGCTTTCGCCCAACTCAGGGAGGAAGCCTTGCCGTTCACGAACATTTATCAACCGTCTCAGGTCACCATCCTACGCATCGCGCTCGATCAGCATTGCCAAGCCCATGGCGTCATCGACCTCCATGGCCGCGCGAGCGTGGTGCTGCGGCTGATGGATCTCTTCAACAATGGCGTGACAACGGTGGAGGCACTCCGCGCCGGCCTGGACGCGGGTCGTTCGCGAGCGCCAGTCCCGGACACCGACAAAAACCATTATGAACGTCGATGATCCGCGAAGCGGAGTTGGCGTAGGCCGAGTGGTCCGTGCTGCTTGGCGAGCTCATATCAAGCGGCAAGGCGAAACAACGCGAAGCTCCCGTGGGGTCCGCCTACGAGGCCGTCTTCCCCGTCGGCCACGGCTTCGAAGCTCCGCCGACCATCCGGGTGCGCATCCAGATCATTCCTTGCTTGACGTCGGCCAGAGCTTCCTTCGGATGATCGCCCCATCCACCTTCATGCTTCACGACGAGCTTCAGCGCCCCGCTGGAAACTGCGGTCCATGACGGTTCCTTTCAGAGGATCTTTGAAGTTGATGCCGGAACGAATTGTTCACCGGCCGCATTGATGCTGATCTGCGGCTGGAGGCTCACATGCTCGGAACGATGTTGGTGGTTACCGCCTGCATGGCGGTCTATGCGTTTGCCGTCTGGTATGGGGATGAGCTGAGACGGTAGACCCTTGCCCAAGCGCGGCAGCGGCGGTCGCATATTTTCGGAACAAGTCGGCCGGATTTGAGTTCGACTATGCCGGCAGGTTCAGCTCCCCCTCAGGCCGGCGCTACGCGACCGCCGCCGTTTCGACACTGAAGCGGCGGCGGTCCATATTGCGCCTCAAGCCGCCGCTCCGGTATCCGATCCATCACCCCGAAGAGCGCGGTGCGGTTTTGCGCCGAAATAGGTTTGGAAAGCCGCCTGACTAACCTACTTGGCGGCCCGGACTGCAAGCTCTTGAAATGGAAGGAAGATTGGTACGCCCAAGGGGAATCGAACCCCTGTTTGCGCCGTGAGAGGGCTTGATTCCAGACACTTTCAGGTGGAACTCGGCGGAGAATTGCTGTATGCACTTCAATGGGTTAGTCATATATCCGTTCACTGATGTTCATGGTGACACAGGCACGTATATTTGACGGATATTTGACGAGTGTTGGGCAGTGACCGATGGCGAAGACGTTGACAGAGAGCGCGCTGACGACGCGCAGTAGCCGGTCGAAGCTCTCTGATGGAGTGCACTGGAGACGGGTCGATGCAACAATCCACCTCGGCTACCGAAAGAGTAAACGTGATGGTCGCTGGATCGTTCGATGGCGAGAAGGAGTCGGCTACAAGCAGACGCCCTTGGGTATTGCGGATGACGTGGTCGCCGAAGGCAATCTGAGTTTCGATGCTGCGGAGATAGCAGCGCGCCAGCACGTGGAGCGCCGTAGGTTGGCCCTGGCCGCCTCCCCCCAGAACGAGCCAATCAAAGTCCGAGTCGCTGTCGAAGAATATATCGCGCGAAGAGACGCCCGAGATAGCAAGAGAGCCGGTAAGCCGGTTCGTTCCGATGCCAGCCGGCGGCTTAGCCGCTACATTCTCGGACAGCCAAAGCGCGGCAAGCGCCGAGAGATCCCGCCCGCTGATCTCGCAGACATTGCGATGCATGAACTGGATGAAAAAGTTCTGAAGGCGTGGATGCGCGAGCTGCCGCCTACTCTTAAGGAGACGACCGTTCGGCGCCTGGCTAATGACCTAAAAGCGGCTCTGAATTCCGCGTACTCGGCGAACCACAAACATCTTCCAGCGGCCCTCCCCTCTATCATAAAACGCGGCTTACTTATTCACCACGAGGATGATGATGCGATCGACGTCGCCCGCGAGAACCAGGTGCTGACCGACGCCAAGGTGTCTGCTCTCGTTGCCGCGGCAAAGCAGACGGACATGTTTCAAGACTGGGACGGCGACTTGTATCGGCTGGTTTTGGTCATGGCCGCAACCGGCGCCCGCTACTCGCAGTGCGCTCGTATTCGCGTGGCGGACTGCCAGGTGGAGAATGGAAGGATACTCGTGCCATCGAGTCGGAAAGGCAAAGGCGCGAAGGCTCCTAACCGGCCGGTTCCGATCGGTCCAGATGTTCTAGATGAGTTGCGTACGATGGTGACCGACCGCAATGGCAACGAGCCACTCCTCGAGCGCTGGCGGAAGCGGCAGACCGGACCAACGACGTGGGAGAAGGTCAATCGCGGCCCCTGGGGACCAAACGAACTCAATCGTCCATGGAAGGATGTCCGCGATCGCGCGGAGTTGCCTGGCGTCATTCCCTACGCGTTGCGGCACTCGTCGATAGTGCGGGGCTTGCGCGCCAACCTCCCCATAAGGCTTGTCGCGGCCCTGCACGACACCAGCGTTGCTATGATCGAGCGCCACTACGGCCGGTATATCGCGGATGGCTTGGAGGAACTCGCGGCGAAGGCGGTCGTGCAGCTTGTGATGTAATGTGCCAGATTACAGGATGGTTTTGCTCTTGGAAATTTTTCCGTTGTTTTAGACGCACACAGCCGCTATGTAATGAACCGCTGTGACCTTAGTAAATTAGCCTCTTAGCAAATCGAGCCAATTGAGAAATTCAGCTCGGTCTCAGCGTTCCCAAAACGCAACGCTAGGAGCATCACAGTGGAAGTCATCCACATCAAGGACGTGTGCAAAAAGGTCGGTCTGTGCAGGACCATGATCTTCGAAATGTGCCGGGATGCCAGCTCGGACTTTCCCCGGCCGATAAGCTTGTCGCCAAGCGGTAAGCGCAAGGGCTTCATCAAATCCGAAATCGAAAACTGGCTCGAGAAGCGGGTCGCCGAGCGCGACCGGGCGGCATGAACGTCGCAAGCAATGGCCAACGGAACGCCGCAATCGCCGAACTGCAACGCCGGAATGAGCTCAAACCCCTGCTCGGTCTTTCCAAGCCGGTGCTGCAGTACGCTGCCGAGATTGTTGGTGGACGCCAAAAGGGCCAGGCCAACCAAAACGGCGCGGGCCTTCGTTTTCGGAGAACATTCGTGAAAGTAGACAATAATCCGCCGGCTTCGGACATCGATCTGGAATGGCTACTCCTGAAGAAGATGGGAGGGCAGCGTGAAATCCGCAGCGTGCCGGACGGCGTGATGTTGTCACAAGATGGTCATGAGCTGTTCGTGGCGGATGATCTGCGCGCCGAGCCCATCGATCAGGAACGTTTCTTTGCTCAACATCACGAGTGGACGAGGAGCGCAGCCGCAGCATTCATCTTGGTGCACGAGGAACGAAAAGGCGTGCTCCGCCGTCGCTCCAAAGGCTATTACGACAACAAGGTAGTGAACACCGTACTGAACACAATGGGCGAGTATGATCGCACCTTGCTTGTGAAGGCCTCCCAAGTCCGGACATATCTGTGGTTCGATTCCTACCTGGGGTGGTTGCCGGATGCTCAAGTGCGGGACATCCTCGATGCTGGCCGCCTGTCTTTTACGGGACAGATGTTTGGGAGGGCGGCATGAGCGAGACCGCCGAAAGGTTGGAGCCGAGCGAAATCGACTCTTGGACGGCCATCGAGTTCTTGAAAGCACTCGACCCTGTCGGCCGGCACAATCTGGTAGCCATTGACCCGAACACGAGGTCCGTCTCGGGGCGCACTTTTGAGCCGGGAACATGGCCGGACATTGAGAAGTGGGTGGAGGCGCGGAACGGCCGCACCAACGTCTATTTTTCCGTCAACGAGCCGCGCGCCGGCGCGCCGCATGACAAGCTTAAGAAAGGCGACATCGTCGCCGCGCGGGCTCTTCACGTTGATCTGGACCCGAGGAAGGACGCTGATCTGCCGTCAGAGCGGCAACGACTCCTGTCAGCGGTTTCCGAGGCCGCGGTCCAGCCGACTTTTGCGATTGACAGCGGCGGCGGCGTGCAAGCCTTCTGGAAACTCACACAGAAGATCCCGCTCACCGATGGCCCTGGCGACATTGAGCACATGAACCGCGCCGCCGCGGCGCTGTTGGGTGGCGGCGATGCGACGCAGAACATCGAGCGGATCATGCGGCTGCCGGGGACAATCAACATGCCCGACGCCGGTAAACGGGCAAGGGGCCGTACAGAACGGCGCGCAACTGTCCTGTGGCAGGATGGTCCCGTCTATGACCGCGCCACACTAGTCGCCGCGCTGCCGGCTGCTCCTAAGAGAACGGCAGCCGCCAATGATGATGATCCCCGCGTTCAGGCCTGCATCGCAGAGATCGAAGCTTCAGACTACCGTGCCGTGGACTTCGCGGATCTTCCGTGTGAGCTCGTCGGGCGTTTCGAGGAATTCCTCGAACAGCGGCAGCTTCGTGAGTTCTGGGAGGACCATAGCGACCCAGGAAACGAGAAACGGTTCGCGCTTGCCGGCCACCTCAAGCGGGACGGCAGTTTTGACGTCATCGACTATGCCCGGCTCGCGTGGATCTGGCCGCGGTCGACCAGCCGTCCTGACATCGAGGAAGCGCTCTCGCCTAGGGCGCTAGCCCGCGATTGGGTGAGGTGCTGGTCCCCCCCCGGCGATGACTTTGAGGCGATCGACTTGGATTTGGACGACCAGATAGCGCCGGACGAGAACACCTCGTCGACGAGCCACGAGACAACGGGCGAAGTGCCTGCGCCGCCGAAGCCACCGCGCTTCGTGCTCGAGACACTTGACGATCTGGCCAAGCTGCCGAAGCCTAAGTGGCTTGTAGAGGGCTGGGTTACGGAAAACTCCACCGGCATCCTCTACGGCAAGTGGGGTTCGGGAAAGTCCTTTTTGGCGTTCGATTTGGGGCTCCATATCGCATACGGATTGCCGGATTGGCACGGCGCTGAAATTTCAGGCCCGCCGCGCAAAGTGTTGGTTCTGGCCCGTGAAGGCCATCAGGGCTTCGTTGACCGCGCCGAAGCGTTCCGCCGGCGGCACGGGATCAAAACGATCACGCCCAACTTCGTGTTCATGCGCACGCCGGTTAACTTCATGAGCGCGCCGGACTTCAAAGCGTTGGAGGAGTTCATCCGCGACTACGGCGAAAAGTTCGCGCTCGTGATTATCGACACTGTTGCGAGGGTGATGGCCGGCGCCGACATGAGCGCCCCCGAAAGCGTGACGGCATTTATGGAGCGCTGTGACCGGCTGGCCAAGGCAGCCGGCGGAACAGTGATCGGTGTGCATCACGAAAACAAGAGCGGCACGATGATGGGGTCCACCTACTTCGAGGCCAACGCTGATTTCGTGTTTGGCTTGACGAGGGAGAATGCAGACAGCGCTCCTCTGTCGGAAGGCACCATAAAGTGCACAAAGATGAAGGATGGGCCGGACGGTTGGTCTCGGTCGGTCAAATTCACGACCGTTGAATGGGAGGCCGGAGGTGAGCCACGTGGCTCGCTCGCGGTGGACGCCATCCAACGGCCCGGCCGCAAGGGTATCGTTTCGGTGAGCAAGGCAGCGAGCGTGCTGCTCGACTGTCTGGAGCGTGCAATGGAGAATGCAGGAAGCAAAGCGGTTTCCTGGACGGAATGGCAGGAGACGCGGTGTCGGCACGGCAAGGCGGATTGGAAGTCGGGAGATCCGCTGCCGAAGAATTGCGGAGACTCGACCTTGTTGAGGCTGAGGCGCGAGTTGCTGGACTCAGACTTCGCCCACGATCACGGCGCCGGTCTCTTCGCAACGTTTGCGATCGAAGATGAGGCGGCTTGAGGTCGCCGCTAACTCTCACCAAGGAGGTGAGAAGGGGGCTCATTCTCACCTCCTTGGTGAGAGTCATTTTGGGAACTGTTCTCACCACTCTCACGAACTCTCACCAGACCTAAAATGTTGATTTAAATGTGGTTTCTGTTTTTCTCTCACTAACTCTCACTATAGTCTCACCGATCCGCCCACCTCAATTCTCACCACCGGCCAAGCCCTAAGCTTGGCCAGGTGAGAGTGGGGCAAAAGTGAGAAGGTCGAATGCCCCCTCCGACCGCGATACCGCCGCCGGCGTGCCGCGGCTCCTTCTTGCAAAAATCTGGACGGCGTGCCCAGATTGCGAGGGGATTGGAGCTTGGGAGGGGATGGCATGCGCCTTGCGACGCTTGCGCTTTTCACTGCATCGACTTTGAGCATCAACTCGGCCGCGGCAGATTTTCTGCGTTGGTCTGCCGAGATCGAAAATGATCCGTTCTCGGGCGGTCGGAAAGTCCTCGTCAACATGTCGACGATACGCTCGGGCGTTTTCATCGTGTGCGACACTGCTGAGCCAGGCGTCCGTGTTCGGGCCGTTCCTGGGTGGGCCTATGTGCCGGACCTGGCACTGATAGAGCCCACGATCGAATTCGCATTCGATGGGGAGAGGCTCCTCGGCGCCAAAGGGACAACTGGTGCCGTCGGCGATAATATCGCCGCCGCAGAGGTATTGCTCCAGGGTGACCAGGCGCGGCAGTTCGTATCCGCCTTTGCGTCAGCTCAGAGACAGGTTGCGATCAAAGATGGCATCAGCGACCAACCACACCTTTTGAAAGCTAGCGGGTCGACGAAGGCCGGCGAAGCTCTTGTGGGGTGTCTCGACAAGCAGACCTGAGCGGCGCAGCCATTGTTGGAAGTCGCCCGCTTGGCAACTCTGTCGCTGACGCCTTGCTCTTAAGAAGAAGCCACCAGTGAAACTCGATGGTCCGAAGCTCCCCCCAAACCTGCCGCCCCGCGGCCTGTCGCGCACTGAGGCCGCCGCCTATGTCGGCGTCTCGGCTTCATTGTTCGATCAGATGGTCGGAGACGGTCGCATGCCCAAGCCTAAAGAGATCAACGGCCGTCGGGTGTGGGACATCCGTCGCGTCGATAAGGCATTTGATGAGCTGCCTGGCGATGACGCCGAAATGACAGACGAGTGGGCATACGATTGACCGGCCGAAAGCACAGGCGGCTGCCAAAATATGTCACCGAGTTCACGGCCGGCGGCAAGACCTATGTCTATTTTAGGAGGCACGGCAAAAAGGTCAGGATCAAAGGAACGCCCTGGTCCGACGATTTCATGCAGGCGTACCGTGCCATGTTGTCCGCTCGCGTCGAATCTCCGCCTCCAGTTCGCATTGGCGTCGTCAACGGTACGCTGAAGAAGCTCGTGAACGACTACTACGAGTGCGCGGAGTTCAGCCGATTGGACGATCGCACGCAGCGCGTCCGCCGTGGTATCCTCGATCGGATCTGCGAGATCCCGCTCCGGAAGGAGAAGCCCAACGGCAAGCAGTTCGGCGACATGCCCTTAGGGATGATCACCGGCAAGGTTGTGCGCGCCATCCGAGACCGCGATACGCGCGACACGCCGGAGGCGGCCAATGCCCGCGTGAAGGCGCTACGGCAGGTGTTCACCTTCGCCATTGCCGACGAGCAGCTAGACAAGAACCCGGCGCGCGACATCCCCTACATCCAGACCGGCTCGCAGGGCTTCCACTCGTGGGAGATCGAGGAAGTCGAGAAGTTCGAAGAGCGGCACCCCGTCGGCACGAAAGCACGGTTAGCCCTGGCCCTCCTGCTCTACACCGGCCAGCGCAGATCCGACATCGTGACGTTCGGGCGCCAGCACGTCCGCAGCGGCTGGCTGAAGTTCACCCAAGTGAAGAACAAACGCAACAAGCCGGTCACGCTCGAGATACCGATCGTCGACGAACTCCAACGCATCATTGACGCCAGCCCGACAGGCGACCTCAACTTCCTCGTCACCGAATTCAAGAAGCCCTTCACCGCGAACGGCTTCGGCAACTGGTTCCGCGACCGATGCGACGAGGCCGGGCTTCGGCATTGCTCCGCGCACGGGCTGCGTAAGGCGGCCGCCGCGCGCCTGGCCGATCAGGGCAAGAGCGAGCACGAGATCATGGCCATCACAGGCCACCAGACCTCCAAGGAAGTGACCCGCTACACCAAGGCGGCCAGGCAGAAGGTTCTAGCTGCCCGCGCGTTTGGTGTCCCGATCGCTGGTTCAGAATTTGCCGACGAGAACCTCTAAAACTTCGCGCCTTTGGACCGTGGGGAAGAACCCCTACGAAAAAAAGTAAGGTCCGCGACACCAGGCAGGCTGGCGACCCTCGACCCGCCCCTCTCAAACACGGTCCCTAAACGTCATTCTTGAAAGTGAGCGCCGGGCGCTCGAGGCGGCGGGCGATCCGGGCCAGCCTAGACGCTGCGCGAAGGTGGCGCTGCAGTCATCGACATGTAGGCATTTATTCCTGAAAAGTCAAGGCCTCGCCTGAGCTCCACGAGGGCAGCGCACAGCCTAGCGGGCGCAGGCTCCCACCGTGCCAGGACCCCCGCGCCACAGCGCCGGCATGCGCAGCAGCGTGCGAGCTGCGGCACGCACCCGCGCCCTCGACGAGGGCAGCACGGCAGCCCGCCTTCCGCCTGACGTCGGCTAGTCCTGGAGCACTCGAAAGAGAGCCAAAAGTCGGCATAAATCGTTGATTGGACTCGCTTTTTTCGTTGCGAATCCCTGCGATTTTGCTACTATGAAGGTGCAAGAAAAACGACCCGGAGCGAGGTTGCAGCCTCCCACCGGGTCTCACCGAAACCGAACCTCAGGAGTTCGATCATGGCTGCTCGTAGCCTTACCATTTCACGCCACGATTTTGCAAACCTTCGCGAGCGCATTCGCCGCGATGACCGCCGTGCCACTCGAGCGGCAAAGCGCGCCTGGATCGACTGCCGGTAAGCCGGCTTAGCGCGCACCCACACTCACCCAAAACATCAACGCAGCTCGCCGCATGCCGCGCTTTCCAGCGCGCCGGCGAAGCCTTGCTCAAGGACTCCCATAATGACCAAACACCGCGAACCATCGCCGGCGGCAGTGCTCGCCGCAACGCTGGACTCTGAACCTGGCGACCATTCAATCGGCTATTACGCGGCCGTTGATGCCGAAGCGCTTGTGCGCCTGGGTAAGCGTTACGATCCCGCCGCGCGCCGTGTGCTTGCAAGCTGGACCGACGCCGATGAAACGGCCGCCGATAAGGCCGAAGAAAAGATTGCATGTAGAGGCGACTATCGGCACGCATTACGGCGCGGCCACGCTCGACTCCGTGAAACTGGCGGGGGCGCGGCTATGAAGATCTCGCCCGACGCCTGCACGGCCCGTGGCTCCGGCTTGCATCCGGCAGACCAGGCGTTTGTGCTTGCCGCCTACGTCCACCGCTTCAGCGGGGACCACACGCCCGCCTGGGCATTGCGACCGAGGCCTGATGGCACCGCGTATCCTTTGCAGTTTGCCAGCGACGCGGAATGGCTGGCGAACAGCCGTTTCGCCGTGCGGCGGGACGGGCGTCTAGATCGCCGGGTGAAGCAGTGCTTCTCGAGCCCCACCTGGCCCAACAATCCCGAGCTCCGGCGAGGTGCATCATGACGCGCACCGACCTTGTCGATCTGGCGCACGACGTCGCCAGCCTCGCCGCCGTGGCGCTGTTCGTGATGGGCGTGAGCGCCGTGGCCGATCGCCTTTGCGCGGTGAACTCGCGCGCCGCTGCGTGCGAGATAGCGGCGACCGAGCCGACCGACTGGAATTTGGAGCAGTGCAGCGGCGAGCCGATCAGCCTGCAAAGCGCGATGGAGGACAAGTGATGTCCACCTTTGAGGAAATCGACCGCGCATACCTGCAGGCGGCTCGCGTTGTGGAACGTTACGGCGAGCGCTTTATGCCCCTTTTCGACCGCATGGCGGATGAGCGCGAGAAAGCCCTGGCCCGCGAGGATCGTCTCGCGCAGGCCCTCAAACGACTGCGACCGTCTCGCCCGGCCGAAGATTCAGAAGCCGCGGCCCCGCTTCAGCAGCGCGCATTCGACTTGCTGCGCCGGATTAGTCAGCGCGCGTCGTCTGATCCGCTCGGCTTTGACCTGATGCGCGAGGTTGATGCCGTCGTCAGGGATATGGACGCCGCGCCGCCTGGCGGTTCGCAGCCCGCACGCCGGGCACGAACCAAAATCAGATCGATTTCACGGAAGGGGAGGCGGATATGAGCCTTGGAGAAACACAATCCGATAGACCTGTCGCCCGCGACGGAGCGCGCAGCCTGACGAGACGAAACACGGTACGTTCCGCGGTCGAGTTTCTGCCTGACCTCGAGGCGGCACTCAAACAATCGGGTCTTGGCGACGGCGCATTCGGTGCCCGGTTTTTCGGCAGTCGAGACTTCGTTGGGCGAATCCGCCGCGGCGGTGGAGTTTACGCACCAACGCTGGCCAAGATTGAGGCCGTGCTGGATCTGTTGGCGCGGGGCGAATTGGCCCCGGCACCAGATCCTTGCACCGCCGCGGAATACCTCGCGCGCCTTGAAGCCGCGCGCCACGCGCTCGGCCTGCGGGAGGGCACATTCGCGCGGCGTTACCTGGGCGACGGCACCTTTTTTGCAAGAGCCCGGCGCGTCGAAAAATTCATGCCCGAGACCATGGCGATGCTTGAGCGCGTGCTGGCCGAACTGGAAAGCAAATCGCGCGACAGCAACAGCGCCTGACGACCATTCGCTGCACGGGGCAGCGATAACCGCGGATCGCGCCGGCATGGTGCCGGGCGACCGCATTCACCTGGCCAAGGGACGGCCTTCATCCGAACGGGGATTCTAAAAAATGCGGACGATATCAATCGCTTTTGACTCGGAGTCGATCGGCATGGCGTGCGGCACGGCTGGTCATGTCGTGACAATGCCGCTGTCCAGCACAGCCAATGCAATTGCAAGGCTCGATGAGCTTCGGGCCGTCGGCGTCGATCGACTGTGCTTGCCGACAGGCTCCAATTGCGCGGCGATTGCAGCCTGGGCTGCTGCGGCGGCGTTGCCGATCAATTTGATCGACGTCGATGCTGCAGCGCAGTTCTTCTGCGGATCGGAGGACGCGGCCACCGTTGTTGCGGAAGCCGAGCGGCGTGCGTTCTACGTGACCGACGCCGAGGCGCAGGCAATCGCGGCGTTCGATTTTGTGCTCGGCGGGCATGTGGTGACTCGCGCTGGAGAATTCCAGTGACGGGCGCCGCAATCACGATCGGGGTGACGAAGGACGGCAGGGGTATCTCTCTGCCGCTCCGCCTGGCCAATCGCCACGGGCTGGTTACCGGCGCGACCGGGTCCGGGAAAACTCGAACCCTTCAAGTTATGGTCGAGCAGCTGTCGGCGGCTGGCGTGCCGGTCTTCGCTGCTGACGTGAAAGGCGATCTGTCGGGGTTGGGAAGCCCTGGCGTGGCCAACGGCCCCCCAGCGGCCCGCGCCGCCGCCTTAGGGCGCATCTGGGCGCCTGAGGCGTTCCCGGTAGCCTTTTGGGATCTCTTCGATTTGCACGGGCTCCCAATCCGCACGAGTGTCCAGGACATGGGGGCGCTGCTCCTGTCTACAATGTTGGGGCTCAACGAGACGCAAGCCGGGGCCATGGCCATAGCGTTTCGAATTGCTGATGAGCGGTACGAATGGATGCTGACGCTGAACGATTTGCGCTGGACCCTCAATGACATGCTGGAGGACCGCGAGTCTGTCTGCCGTCAATATGGCAACATCACCGCGAGCTCGATTTCGGCCATCCAGCGCGGCATCCTTGCGCTCGAGGCGCAGGGGGGCGATCGTCTCTTCGGAGAGCCGCCGTTCGACATTTCCGATTTCATGCGCGTGGCACCTGACGGCCGCGGCATAATCAATCTTCTGCACGCTGACCACCTGATGGAAAGCCCGAAGACGTATGCGGTTTTTCTGCTCTGGCTGCTGACAGAACTGTTCCGTCGGCTGCCCGAAGCGGGCGATCTTGAGAAACCCAAAATCGCCTTCTTCTTTGATGAAGCGCACCTGCTGTTCCGCGACGCGCCGCCGGCCCTTCTTCAGCAGATCGAACGTTTGGTCCGCTTGGTCCGATCCAAGGGGGTGGGTGTATTCTTCGTGACGCAGAGTCCGGCGGATGTGCCCGACGTCGTGCTCGAACAACTCGGAACGCGTGTGCTGCACGGAATGCGTGCGCATACTGCCAAGTCTATGCGTCAGGTGAGGGCAGCAGCCGACACCTTGCGACCGAACAAAGGCGTTGTCGATGCGCGGGCGGAATTGCCAGCGTTGGCCACGGGTGAGGCGCTCGTTTCGGTGTTCGGCGACGACGGCGCGCCCGCGCCCGTGGAGAAGGTCGCCGTGCTGCCGCCGACGAGTTCGATGGAGCCGATATCTGAGCTCGAGCGGCGCACAGCGATCGAGGGAACGGAATTGCGCACGAAGTACGCTGCCGGCCTCAGCGACAACGCCGCCGCCAGCCAATTCATACGGAGGCAGAAGATCGCGCGTGGGATTGACCCTGGGCCAGAAGTGGCGCCCGGCGATGACTGGCAACCGGGCGACTACGCGAAATTTCTGCCGAACATCACACCGGTGGCGCGGCGCGAACCGCGGGCCAAGCGGCGGGATTTGGTCATGGCGCTGGTGTGCGGGGCGGTGGCGGTGGGATGCTTTTGGTGGACCGGGCTGGTCTGACGAGAGGCTGACGGCCGGGTTCGACGGTGGCCGTTCGGCCACACGTTGTCGTGTATGTGTCGTCTTGCGCGTTATCTTATCGAACGAACCTTGCGCTGCAGTAGAACCCGGTACACGCTTCACTTGCGAGCGTCGGAGATACCCCGGACATGTGGACGAGAACAGGAATAGCGACCCTCTTTTGCGGGCTCCTGTCCACCGCTGTCGGGGCCGCCGACAATCTGGAGGCGCAGGTTTCCCAATCTGATATCGACATCATCATAGAGCTCGGTTTCGGCGGCAAGTGGCAGCCCGAATACGAGGGTTCCGACGATTACGAACTCTCCCCCTGGCCGACCATCGGAATTGGCTACGTGGCGCTTCCGGGGCTGTTCACGATAGGAACCGTTGAGCCCGACCGTGCGGGTTTGTCGTTTGGCCCTGCCTTCAACTACATCTCCGAGCGAAACCTCGACGACGATCCGGACCTGTTTGGGCTGGATGAAGTCGACTCGACTTTCGAAGCCGGTATCGGCGCCAGGTACCAATGGACCCACGCGGAGGTATGGGGCGAGGTGAGATACGCTTTCGGGGGAGCGGAAGGTTTCGTCGGTGAATTTGGGGCGAACGCGGTAGTGCGACCCGTGCCGGAGCTGGAGTTGAAGCTCGGGCCTTTCGCCAGTGCCGCCTCCGGCGACTACATGCAGAGCTATTTCGGTGTGTCGCCAGAGGAGGCGGCCAACACCGGATTTCGCGTCGCCCCCTACGATGCCGACGGCGGCTTCAAGACCGCCGGCCTGAAAGGCTCGGCCCGGTATGAATTCCGTCCAACCTGGTTCCTGAATGGCGAGGCTTCGTACAGCAAGCTGATCGGTGATGCCGGTGATTCCCCAATCGTCGAAGCCGGGGACGAGGACCAGTTCACGTTAGGCTTGGGGATCTCGAAGAAGTTTTCGCTTGATGTCTTCTGATCGAGCGCGGCAGCCCAGGCACGCACCCAAAAGTCGGAGTGGAAGGACTGCGCCCCGGCCGCCAGTTGGCGCCTATGACCGACCATACCGCTTAGGTTAGGCCCTTGGACTGAACTCCGCACCGCTGCTTCCCGCCCAACTGCGGCCGATCTTTCGCAACAGCTGAGCCTCCCGCACCAGGGAAGCCCAGTCGACGCCCAAAGTAGCAATCGGCTCGCGCGCTTGAGCCTCGGAGATGCCGGTTTCAGCAACCAGGCGCTTTGCCAGGGGGACTAATTTTTGTGGCGGATCGTCCTTGTCGCCGTCTGCCATTTTCCTTGCCTGAGCCATATCACGGTTGGAGAGCACAACGCTCGCGGCCCCTAATGTTTCCCGGTGAATAGAGAGACGGGGGGCGCAGCCATGTGGAGCGGGGGAGATAGAGCAGGGTCACCATCAATTCACATAGCGCTGCCGCATCGTTTGAGATATCGTGCCCGTCACCTGCCTGTTCTGGCGTGGGGGGTACTTGAAAGACGATCTGCGCTTTCGCCCAAACCACAGGGGAGAAAGCCATACCTTTCCCGAACATTTATGGCCCCGATCAGATCGAGATCCTTCGCACGGCTCTGGACGAGCATTGCGCGGCCAAAGGCATTATTAACCCCGACGATCGCGAGGATGTGGCGCATCGTCTGATGGGCTTGTTCGTTCGTGGAGCAACAAATGTGGAGGCGCTCCGAGCCGGTCTGGACGCCGATCATTCGGTCCGGGCGGCCGAGTGATGCGATCAATGAAGTGAACGCACATCCAGCATCCAGGCGATGCCCGCTGCAAAAGCGACCGACAGTGCGACCAGCGCCCGCTTGATCCTCTGGCGTCGACGGGTTCGTTCACCTGTCCAGTCGTAGCTCACGTCAACCTTCCCAGAGCGCTGCAGTTCACTGTACTCAGCTACGGCAGATTGCAGGTCGAAGACAACAAAAAAAGACCCGCCGGCCGAAGCCAGCGGGCGCGTTGCCTGAGGCGGTACTCGAAACATGTCCGCTGAGGCAATGTCGGTGGGGATTCTGAAGAAATGGTTAGCGGCAGAAAGGGCCCGGTCGTCACTCGGCGCACGCTTCGTCCTGGGCTTTGGCTGCGGCTGTCTTCTCCCCGCGCTGTTGGGCTTCGATATCTTGCTGCGAGGTGGCCAGATCCTTGTTTCCGCCGCCTTCCTGATCAGCCAACGGCATCGTGCTGCCATCCTTCGCAACCGGATTGCCGGCCTTCGCCTGCGTATCCGGGGTCTCCAGAGGGGCGTGCGTCCCATCCTTGGCTATGCCGGCCGTCTTGTTTGCATCAACACCCTGGCGGGCAGCATCAGTTGGACAAGCGGCAATGGCGGTACCGGCTGAGAGGCCGGTCGCGGCGGCGACAACAATTGCAGACAACAGTTTCATCGCGCATCTCCTCGGTTTCTTTTGCGAGACGATGGCTCGCCTGTCGTGGCTCGACCGAGGACCATACTTCCGACGCGCCATCGCTCGGTTGGGGATCACCCAACGTTGGAGGCAGGACAATGTTCCGATAGCGAAGGAAGGGGAGCGCCGGCACGCAGCTGCGGAGCTCACTGCAGACATCAGCAGCGCCGACCTGCAGATCATCCTTCGACGCGCAGCCTTGAGAACCTGAACTGGATTGAGTGATTCCAACCTTATAGAGTTGCGCGATGAACAAGCGCATGCTCGCCTATGTGGTCTATGCTCCTCCAGCGAAGGGGCTGCCGTTTTTGGCGGTTAGCCTGGCCCCGGACGGGAGCGTGGTTGCGAAAGCCTTTGACACAGCCGAAGAGGCTTCGGCTTACAACTCTGAGATGGCAAGAAGCCGCTACGCAGGCGGCGTGAAGCACTAGCTCATCAGTCCGCAAGTGCATTCAGGCGGGCGGCGCGGACGTGGCCGGGACGGGGGTTGGAGCAACGATGCGGCGTAGGCGGTCGCTCTGATCTCAAACGAAAAGAGCCCGCGCATCCGTTGGGACACGCGGGCGAATGATCAGCACGTCGGAATGCGCGCGCCCCGTATCCCTCAGGCGGCAACCTCGCTCTCAATCCGATTCGCCGGCTTCTTGCCCATTTCCGCCTTGATCGCGATCTGGCGCGGCTTCATCTCCTCAGGAATCTCCTTTTTGAGGTCGATGACCAACAGGCCGTTCGCAAGCTTGGCGCCAATGACGCTGACATGGTCAGCAAGCTCGAAGCGGCGAGCGAAAGGCCTGAGTGCAAGGCCATGATGAAGGTACTGAACCGCGCCGGTCTCGACCTTCTCACCGTTGATCACGAGCATGTTGGCCTCCTGCGTTATGGTCAACTCATCGTCGCTGAAGCCTGCAACCGCGATCACAATGCGATAGGAGTCCTCGCCAAGCTTGGCGATGTCATACGGCGGCCAGTTGTCGCCGTTTTGCGGCACGCTTGCCTTCTCGAGAAGGTCGAAGATTCGGTCGAAGCCAATGCTCGAGCGATAGAAGGGGGAGAAGTCCATACTCGTTCTCATAGCTACATCCTCCTTAGAGCAACATAGATACGAGGGGCGCCAAGAAGCCTTGGCGCTCCCTGACCGCGCCGGCCCCATCACAGCGGCCGACGCGAATGAGTTGGGTATCGTCCTTCCGCGCGTCAAGGGGAAAAAAGCAGGGGCGACACCCGCCCGCGCGAGGACCGATCTGCTGGAAGCGCCGGCACGCAGCGCGCCTGAGTGGCGCGGGTTCGGGCGGAGCAAGCAGGGGAGCCGTGCAGCGTCTTGCGCCTCTCTCCCGGTGGTGGCAGGTTTCCGCCTTTGGTGAACCTTGGGAGGGGCCCAGTGACGCCAGATCGCTTATCCGAGTGCCTGTCGATAATCCGATGGACGCCCGACACGCTGGCGCGGGCGCTCAAATGCGACGTGTCGCTGGTCGAAGCCTGGCTTGGTGACACAGAGGAGATTCCCCCGAAGGCCGGCGCCTGGCTCGAAGCCCTGGCGATCACTCACGCGGCGACCGAGGCGTTGAAGCCGGCTGGCCTGAAGGGACGGAGGGCCAAGGCATGACGATGCTATCTTACGCCAAGGAACTCGAGGACGCTGCGGAGCGCATCGCCGACATCAGCAGCGCCGACCTGCAAATCATCCTCCGCCGCGCAGCCTTGCGCATTCGAAACTCAGCCATGATCCCGCTGGACCCTGAGTGGAACGACGCTCTCGATGCGGTGGCTGGAGAAATTGGCGTGCCCCGCAACGAGGTGATCCGTTCGATCGTCAAGGATTGGCTTGCGGGCAACGGCTATCTGCCGGCGCGGATCATCGACGAGGACAGCGCGACAGACGGAAGCGCGTAGTTCTGCGCCCTCTGCGGAACGTTCGCCTCTCGGTGGGGTTCATGCCTCATCAGAAGTGGAGGCAGCCATGCCAGGCGAAAACAAGCGAGAAACCGGCGGTCGAGTGCTGAAGGAAGACCTTCGCTCGCCGCGACCCAATCCCACCCACACGGGCGACCGCGGCGATGAACCGAAAGAGCCCTACGGGCTGACCCGCCCGGTAGACGAAACCGAGGAACAGACGAGGACGTCTGACGGCACGCGGCCGTAGCGCCTTGCGTCCCTCTACCGAAGGTGGCAGGCTCCGTCCTATGCCTTGGGAGGGCTTGGGGGATGTCCATCAAAATCACCGCCAGCTTCGCGCATCTAGATCCCGCTGATCGAGAACGTATTTCATCGCGGCGTCCCGGTCGCAGCGTAACTTTTTTCGGGTGCTGGCGATCAGGTCTTCCCGCCGTTTCTCGTCCATCAGGGCGAAGACATTTCGGAAGCGGAGTTCCGTCGCAGACATCCGGTGACGCCATGGTCTTCTGAGGCTCGCGCCCGAGACGACCAAAGCCAACAAGCCCAAAGATGCAATGGCTACCGCCGCCAGGATGGCGGTCGTCGCTTTGGCCTCTGCCAACGTCAAGTTTTCCACAAGGCTCATGACGTCAATAATCGCTCATGCTGATTGCTGAAAAGCAAATGCAGAGCGTACTTGTCTACGTTTCATCCTGCGAGCATGGCGCGCATGGTGGTTCTCCGGGTTGTTGAGGGGTTAGGAGGCGAAGTCGCCCTTGATCATGAAGGCAATGATCCCGGCGATGATGCCGCCGATGAAGACGCGAAGGTGGAACAGGCGGTTTATGCGCCCTCGCGCCTCAGCCGCCTAGCCTCCCACGGCTCGACGAAGGTCCCGCGCCACATGCACGACTTGGCTCGACGGGCAGCAGCCTGATCGTGGACATACCTTCCTTTTGAGTACCGCGGCCAGTCGAGCGCGTGACCCTGCCTGACCATCCAGGCGTTGACGTTCGCTCCGTCGGCCCGATAGCAAACACCGACGCGCCGGTCATAGGTACGGCCCTGAAGATGGCAGGTGACCGGCCGGGACGCAGACAGGAATACGTCCAGCGCCGAGGCTGCGATCCGTCCGCAGGGGTAGTCCTTGCCGGCGCCGTCCTGGCACCGCTGCCAACTTTCAGGCGCGTCTATCCCATCAAGCCGGATGCGCTGACCATGAACATCGATCGTGTCGCCGTCGACGACCGCTGCGCGACCTGTGATGACCGAGTCGGCCAGGGCTGGGAAGGTGAGGAGGAGCAAAACTGCGGCAGTACGGACCATTTGCGGCTGGGAATTAGGGCGTGATACGCTTTGGCGGGGAGGCTTGGTCGCGCAAGTGTTTGCATGCCAGACAACGGACTTATTGATCGTCACTGCGATCTCTCAGAAACGCCCTCGACAGCACCGGATCTATGCGATCGGCATTCTCATGCGCCCATTGGGCCCATGCTTCAAATTTAGTTTGAGGCACCGGATCGGCCGTGTCTGCACTGGCCCGTCGTGCGGCTTCGACGTATGCCCTGATGTCTTGAGCTTGACGGAACGTTGACGCTTCGCCGAGCAGTCGATCGACACGTGCCTTTTCCGCTTTGACGCGAGCCTCTGCCGCAGCGCGAATTGCCTCCTCATGTCGCTTGCGTCTGTCTTCGATAAGCTGCTGCTTGTGCTGCACAAGCCATCGGTGATGATTGATCTCTCCCTCACGATAATTCATTTCAGCGAATACGATGACGCTGACAACAATGTCGGTCGCATGGCCCTCAACAGGGTCGTGAGGACGATCGCTCCACGTCTTATGAGTGGGCGACGACCGATGGTGGCTGATCTCAACGGTCATCGGTGCCGATGCCGGTCTGTTCGCGTCTCTATCGCTCCGCCAGCCGTATCGGTCGGGTTCTGGATGGTCGGCTTTTATGAAAATCGTCTGTTCCCCGACCGTCACCTCGAAATCGTCTGGGTCTTGCTTTCGAGCGATGACGCTCATCCCTTCGCGTTGAAGGGCGATGAATAGACCCGACAACAGCCTCAGACGGCGCCGTTCGAAAGGAAAATCAAATAGGGGCCCGTCCGAAAGTGAAAGGTACTTAGCCCTAGACTGCTTGTCCCGACGAACCTCGTCTTCCTTGAGAAGACGAGAGATTTGATGGTGAGGGCGATTCAGATCTCGGGGAATGCTCACTGTCCCGATGAGCTTTCGGACTCGCACAGATAGCTGCTCTTCGCTCTCTGTAAATTCCGGTGGCGGAGGGATGTCCATCTCCTCAAGATTTTTTGGGATAGAGTATCGATCCCAACGCGCTCGACCGGATCGGACGATTTCAGGCATTCCAAACCCCCGAACCGGCAAAGGCTCAACCGAAGCCTTCGCTCCAGATCCTACCTTCGCCCAGTAACCCCTCGGCGGAAGTGGGATGCTGTGCTTTCGACACATTTTCGCGAAACCCACGTCAGAAACGCCGTGCTCTGAGGCAATGTCGCGAACGGGCCTTGCCCAAACCAGCTGATAAAGCTCTTCTCGGCTAAGCGATTGCTGCATTTCCGCCACCCTACTCTCCCTCGAAGCACACCGGCTGGCGGCCCCCTGGCCGCCGCGCACCCATCCTTCGCTGTTTTCGTACGATATTCGATGCCAGCCGTCGCGAACTCCGCTCGACGTTAATCTCGCACCCTTTTCGAGTGTAAGCAGCGGAACAGATTTGGTGTTGGGCTCTGCACGAACGCGCACCCGCGCCGTCGTGAACATCTCACGCACTTCGGCCACGGGCAGTGGCTCGTCAGGCTTGGCGACAGCGACGTCAACGACTGGCCTTGAGGGATCAGTGATAGCATTAGGGATGATCGTCTTTGCCGGCCACTGTGTCAGCGGCTTGGAATGCCCCGATGCACTTAGTTGCGCGGCCTTCGGTGGCGGTTCGCGATCGCCGTCATCCTTGTAAATCAATGCCACGGCCAAGCCTGCCGCGACAGCCCATCCAAGTCTTGATCCAATCCCCATCTTTCCCCCAGAAGACGGGATCACAACTTGAAGAGTTTGTCGATGGCAGCAATCATGTGACGGGGAAGCAGAAAAGGGGCGGCCAATGCGATTCGTAGCTTTGATCTTGGCGCTCCTTGCCTATGCTGCGCCCTCGGCTGCCGCAAACATCACTGCGTCAGCATCCAACGAATGCCGACTTCGCTTAGATGGCGAGATAGGGCCCGGCGACTATCAGAGGTTTCTCGACGCTGCGCGATCGGCCCTTCGTGGTCTCGATGGTGAGTCGACGTCGAGAGACGTTGTGTGTCTCAACAGCCCTGGAGGAAGCCTTTCAGAGGGTGTCCTGTTCGCGAAGCACTTCTATGAGAAGGGAATTGGAACGGTCGTTGGCGATGGGGATCACTGCTATTCCGTCTGTGCCGTCATGTTCATGATGGGGATAGCCTCCGGCCCAGAAGTTAGTTTCATCAACAGAAAACTACACATCCGTGGGTTTCTCGGATTTCACCGTCCGTACCTTGACGTTCGTAACGAGGGCTACGTGCAGACCGAGTTTCTCGCTGCAGCATATGATGCTGCGTTCCAGTCGGCCCTCAATTTGCTCACCGTTGCCAACAGCAAATCGCCTTGGTCCAACGCCGCAATGATGAAGTCGGATCTGCTTCACAACATGCTGAAACACATCGGCGACGATTTGTACATGATCGACACTGTCGACAAGGCGGGCCGCTGGGACATCGAACTCTTTGGGTTTGCTTCCCCTAGTCTCCTGACGCCTGCGCAAGCTTTTTATGCTTGTGAGAATGGACTTCAATGGCAAACGGGCGTGACTGATGGCGAGATCGAGTTTGAATTCTTGAGCCAGGGCGCCACGCCACAAGTCAGAATCGTTGACTCAACACCTGGCGGACAAGCGTATGAGGTCCGAGGATTGGCAGACGGCTATGCCGCCGAGGGATGCATAGTCTCGACCGACCAAGATTCGTTACTCGCCTGCGGAGAGGATGAATATACATCCACCATCCTCGGCGATGGGTCTTGTGACGAAACGAACTTCAGAGAGAAGCGCAGCTATCGCATCCCACCCATCGCGATATTTAGCCCAGGGACAAAGATTGTGGATCTGGCCGCGGTCGCAGGCACGAAAGGGACGTGCTTCGTCCTTAAGAAGGATGTCGTCACGGATAGGGAGCCCTGCGATATCTCCCTGAGCGTTGACGAGGGCAAGCAGGTTACATCGTTCGTCTGGCCATCGGGCGGCAAAACTATTGTTACCGTATCGAATGGAAATGTCCGTTTGAACGGCGTGATCACAGCATTGCAGCCAAAATCGCAGTATGGAACCTGCCTTCTAAACATCGAGAGTGGAAACGATTTTTGCTATAAGCCTGCCTCTTGAGCAGACCGATACCCCAAGAGGATATGGTCTGTCACATGGCCGCCCCCGACGCTCACACATCGAGGGCGGCCTGTCCGCGCCACGTCGGTGGCCATGGCAGCGGAAGTTGCTGAGCTCGGAAACCCTCCGGGGACAAGCCGGCCGGCTCAGCGTGTAGCGGCGGTCGGAGTACCCCGCCGCAACCTCGTCACGCGGCCTGGTGCGTCGCGTGCAGCATCTTCGGCATCGGGATCTCCTTGCCCTCGAAGAAGCCCAGCGGGTCGCCGAGATCCTCGAAATCGAGGAAGTGCTTCGGGCCCTCCCAAGACGCCATGGCGGTCTTGCGGTAGTTCTGGTCTGCCTCGTAAGCGTCACGGCCTTCCGGCGTGTCGATGCGCAGAACGAAACCGGCTTCGACCGCAGCGTTGGCCACCGGCTCAGGCAACCAGCGCTTCACACGCCGTGAGCAGGTTTCCCAGCAGCTGAAGTCGGAGTCGTTTTTCACGTAGCGGAAGTCCTTCGTGACGAATACCTCCACCTCGGAATGCTCCGGCCGCTTCGGTTCGGGTTCCACTTCCGGCGCGTGCTCAATGCGCCGTCCCGACGCGAGATCGACATCACCGCCGCGAATGGCGTCAGCGTGTGCCCGGTTGCGATCGCCGATGAGCGTGGCCGCGGCGGCGGACGCGTCAGCGCCCATTGGAAGTTCGCCCCAAAGCTTGGTCGTCGGTGTCTGATCGATTTCAAAGAACCGGTGCACGCTGAACCTGGACCTGTCCTCGATGAACATCTCCGGCTTGTGGCGGTAGAGGCTCTCGGCCAAGATGACTGTCGCCAGCTCGTGCGGACGCGCTGGCCCTCCGGGGCGCCCATACTCCGGCCACTCGATCTCGATCAACGCGTAGTCTTCGGGGATCGCCTCCTTGAGTTTGTCGAAAGCCTTGGCGAGGCCGGTGACCGCCTTCTCGAGTTCTGCCGCGGCTTCGTCCACCGCGTCGGCGATACCCTCGAAGTGGTTCGCGACCTGCTCGCGCTTCCCGGCCAGATCTTGCGCCTCGCGCTCGGCGGTCACGGCTGAGATCTGGTTCTCGACGTCGCTAAGCGCATCCGCGTACATTTGGGTCTGATCCTCGGCGTCACGCACCGTCCGCGAGAGCGAGGTGACGTCGGCGGTCGGCTCTGACGCCAGTGCGGCACGCCGTTGCTCTTTCGCCCTGTCGAGGGACGCCCGCGCCTCGTCATAGCGAGACGCCAGTTCCTCGCGCTTGGCCTGTAGCCTGTCGAGATCCTTGCTCAGCCGCTCGACGGCGGCATTGGCATCTGCGACCGCCTTCGACGGACGGCCACGGCGCTTTGGGATGAGATTATCGATGAGGGACATTTTGGGAGCTCTCCTTTGTCCTATTGGCGATTAGCGGTTGTTGAGACGGCCGGTGCCGTCGTCATTCCGGGCTTCATCCTTGGCAGTGTCACGGGGAGTTCCGTTCACCCTGGAGACGGCCTTGTCCCAGAGATCGCGGTCGCGCTGGACAGCTTGAGCCGACGGGTTTTTCGGCTTCGGCAGGTACTTCTCGAGGTGGTTCATTTCGTTCTCCGTATGGATTGTGTTGTTAGTGATCGGATTTCACTGCGTGCGGCCCCATTCCTTCGTTCACGCGATCAACTGCCGCCTTCCAAAGCGCGTCGATCCTCGTCTTCTTCTCCGCCTCAATCCGGGCAGCTTCGGCCGCCTGAGCCGCCTTGTGATCGGCAATCATCTTCGCGACCTCTTCAGGGGAGCGGTGAGGAACGGCTGACGCGGCTGCTGTCGGCTCGTTGGCGTCCGTCGATTGGTGCGATTGGCGGCCGCTGCTGCCGGCCGCCCTTGGAGGCGCAGCCCGCCGCTGTGCGCTTGCCAGGACATTCTCGAATTGGTCGACGTTGTCCGCCATTCCTGCCTTGACGGCATTGGCGCCAACCTCAACTCCGCCTTGGCCGAATTTGTCGACCACAGTCTGAGTGCTGACGCGGCGGTGTTTCGCGACGCTCTTGATGAAAACATCCGCGAGATCGTCCACGATCTTCTGGACGACGGACCTGCCGGCTTCCGTATCGAGCTTCGGCCGCTTGTTGGGCGCGTTGGAAGAAACGAACTCGAACCTCTTGATGCCTCGCTTTTCGTCCGCCTTCGACGTGTCGGTTAGCGTCATCGATACGCCGATGCTGCCCAACATGGCGGAGTCGCTGACAACGACACGTTCCGCAGCGCTGGCGATCCAATATGCGGCTGAGCAGGCCTGGCCGCTGACGTAGGCGGTGACGGGCTTCTTGCCACGCAGTGCATACACGGCCTCGGCGAGAGCACCGCAGCCGTGTACTTCACCGCCGGGCGAGTCGATGTAGAGGACGATCGATTTGATGTTGTCGTTGTTGGCGACGACGTGCAGATCCCGGAATACGGTTTCGTACGTGGGGAGCCCGAGCAGCTGGGACAGCCAACTTTCGCGCTTCACGAGCGTCCCTTCCAGGTAGACAATTGCGGTGTCGCGACCACGCACACCGATGCGCCGCGTTCCCGGCAGGTGTGTTGCGCGATATGCTTCGAGCGCTTCCGGCTCGAGGAACTCACCTCGTGCAAAACGCTCAAAGGCGGTTTCCCCGGCGCTCATGAGGCTGTCGAGCGCATTTTCGGCGAGCGCCCAGGCGCTGCCCATATTGAGATCGTAAAAGATCGTCGGGGTCGGCGGGCCAACGTTGAGTTCTTTCACTTCCATCGAATTCTCCAGTTCGATCAAAGAGGGATTTGCGGCGCCCAAAGGCGGATGAGCAGCCACGTCACGCCGAGGGCGCAGAGGCTGTAGGCCAGCGCGTTCGCACGGTCCCATTTTCCGCGGCTGAATGTGCCGTAGAGCAGGGCGGCGCCGATGACGGTGGCAAGGATGTCCAGGGCGCCGATCATGGCGACACTCCGTAGTCCACCATGGCGCGGCGTAGCTGGCGGTCGGTGTTGTCGTTCGCGTCTGAAATTGCAGATCCGAGCCGTTGCAACTCCGACAGGGCCGTGCGCACCTTAGAAATCAAGGTGTCGATCGCTGAGCTGTCGATGTCCGGCCGCACGGTAACGCCGAGCGAGGTCTCTACATCGCTGCCTGTCTGGGCCGCCTTAGCGCGGAGATTGTCGAGATCCGTGAGAGCGCTCTCAATGCCTGGCATCGGGCCGGCGCCAAGTCCGGCGCGGTGCATACCGCCTTCGAAAGCAACCCCGTGAAAGCGGTGTGCGTTCGCGGCGTTCACAGCGGCTTCGGGGTGCTCGTAGTAGTTCGGAGGCGGTCCTTTCTGATCCTTGGCATTGGACGCCGAGAAGTCGGTGACGATCTTCTGAGCGGACAAGGCCGCGGCCACGGCCGCCATTACGCGTGGGTCGGTGATGAAGCCGAACAGCCCTTTCTTCTTCCCGGTCCCTCCGACGTCTGCGATGTCCCCGCCGGCCTGCAGGACTGCTGCACGCTGCAACGCGGTTGCCGCCAGATTGAGGTTTGTGCCGGCGGATATGAGGCCCGTTATCGCCGTAGTGACCTTGTAGGTGGTCCAGAGGCCTCCAGCCCCAGCCGCGGCAGCAGCGCCATAGGTGATGGTAGGGTCGCCTTCCCGAATGCGTTTCTGGAAGGCGTTGATGCCATCGGCGAGGCTGTTGAGCCCGCTGGTGATGGATGACATCGGCAACACCGCTGCCGACAGGTTTTCGAGGCTGGATTTGAAGCCCTCCCAAGCCGCGAAGGGATTGTCGATCTGGATCTTGTCGGCCGCATCGAGCCCGAGCGCGTTCGGTAAGCGCCCCTCGACCAGGCGGCGATACTGCTGCATGGAGAGGATTGCCCGAAGGATGAGGTCGGAGGACAAACGGTTGTTCGTGAGCTGGCCAACGACGCGCGCCAGCTCGGTCTCATTTTCAGTGTCGACGCCCCGCTCGCGCAGCTTGGGCAACATTGTGTCCCAAATCCACGTCAGGGGATTTTCCGTGAACTTTTCCTGGTTGAGGAGCCGCCCAGCATCGTCGCGGAGACCCAAGGCCTTCTGCTCGCCGAGGGCCTTCTTGGACGCACGTCCGACAATGAACTGATCGAACGCAGCCCGCAGTTGGGTGCCGCTATCAGAGCCGCCGCTTTCGGCGATGAGCATGGGCAGCCATTTGAATAGAAAATCGTCGCCGAAGACCTTGCCGCCCGCCCGGGCAAATTTGATGGCCTCCGCGAAGGCGGTCGGGTCCATATCCTTCCCAACGACCTGCTGGGCTTTCAGGTAGTTCTCGATGCCAAACCGATACTCGTCGGGTGTAACGCGTTCGATATTGTCGAGCGCTTTGTTGAACTGCCGGAGACCGGCAATCGCGCCCTCCGGTCCCATCACGTTGGACAGGACCAGATAGGCCTTCGCCATCTCTTCGGAGACGGCCAGGGCCGCATCTGTTGAAGGCATCGACAGCGATGCCTCTTTCATCACCTCGTAGATTTGGGATTTGGAGAGCCGAAAGCGGCCGGACAGATCATCAGCCCGTGTATCGATCTTGCCGCGTTCATCGGACGACAGGCCGGCGTATTTTGCTTCCGCTTCCACCCGGCGTTCATTCGAAGCGGAAATCAGCGCCTCACGACCCAGGACGCCGCTCATGTACGCGCCTGTGTAGGCGCCTCCCATCACCATGAAGGGTTTGAGCCCCATGCCAATGCTGCGGTTCATGGCCAGAATGCGCTTTTCGGTCTCCTGCGCCTCGGCCCGTACTGTCGCCAGGTGTGAGACAGTGGCTGCCTTCCACGTGGAGATGCTTTGCTTGCGCAGCGCTGCAGCGACATTCTTGCTGTCGAAATCAGCGTGCAGCGCGCCCCAGGAGCGCCGGATCGCTTCGAGCTCGGCAGGCGTCGCCTTCAACTGAGCCAACTGCTTGCCGAAAGCCGCTCCCCAATCACCGGAACGCATCTTTCCGAGGGCGCTCGCAGCAGTTTCGATGTCGCGCATTGTGCGCGTCACCTTGTCGGCTTCGCCCAGTCCCTCGGAGCGAAGCTTTATGACTAATTGGCCTACAAGCGTCCTGGCCATTCATTCACCCGATGAGTTTGGCGCCGGCCAGCCTCACGCGGAACACCGTTTCCAGGTACTCCTCGTGCTGCGCCGCGAGCGCGTGTTCGATGATTTCCAGCCAGTCCATTTCCAGGACGTCCGGAATCGGCGTGCTATAGCGGCGGGCTACTGTTCGGACGTAGTGGCGGACGTCTCGCGGACTAACGCGGCCCCCAGCGTCAACCGACGGGGCAAAAAAGGGAGGAGGGCCTCCTCCACCCGCAGGCGGTCGTCATCGTCCATCTCGTCGTACACTTCGCGGGGAAAATCGAGGACCGGAAGCTGCGGCTGGCGCTCGCCTTCCTTTAGCCCGGCACTGGCGCGGATGAACTCATCGACCTCCTTGCCGGTGACACGACGGATGGTCACGCTTTCGTAGAGCGTGCCGTCGAATTCGACAGGGTGATCCAGCGCGACGGTCATCGAGCGCGGCTTCGAGGAAACGATGCGGGCTTCAGGCTTGAGGGCAGGTTCGTCGGTCATGCAGTCCATCTCCAAGTTGTCCGCATCGGTCATAAGCTGGAGAGGAGAGCCGTTCAACCTAATAACTATTTGATCTTATTGAGTAAATTTACCGTCTCGAACTTTCTCGTGCGGCTGTGAACAACCGCGAACACTCTGTCTGGCACAACAATGTTGCCGGTTGTGGCACAGAGAACACACCCGGCCAAACAACAGGCCAGCGGTGTTCGTTGCTGCGCGATAAGCCGAGCGCCGGTTCACCGTTTGGCGCAAGCGTTCGCAGTTGTTTATTTGATGGATATTCGACGGGGAGAAGGTAGTAAGGCTAAGTACTTGAAAATATTGGTACGCCCAAGGGGAATCGAACCCCTGTTTGCGCCGTGAGAGGGCGCCGTCCTGACCGCTAGACGATGGGCGCAGCCGATGCGCTCACATAGTCTGCGGTTCGGGAAATTGCAACCGTCATTCTTCGGTTGTTTTCACAGGTTCGATCAGGTCCCACAGATTTCCGTAGAGATCGCCGAACACCGCAACCGTGCCATACGCCTCGCGCCGTGGTTCCTCGCGGAAGTCCACGCCCGCCGCGAGCATCGCCGCGTGATCGCGCGCGAAGTCGTCGGTCTCCAGGAACAGGAACACACGGCCGCCGGCCTGCTTGCCGACCGCGGCCCGCTGATTCGCGTCGGCGGCCTTGGCGAGCAGCAGCCGGGCGCCGCCCTTGCCGGGAGACACCGTCACCCACCGCTTGTCCTCGCCGAGCGGCACGTCTTCCAGGAGGCTGAAGCCGAGCTTGCCGGTGTACCACGCGATCGCCTCGTCATAGTCGGCGACGACGACTGCGAGCGTCGCGATGCGGCGGCGATCGCCGGTTTCGCGACGCGACTGGCTCACTCCGGTTCCACGTGCAGGCGAGCGATGATGCGCCGCTCGCCAAAATCGTAGACCAGGATCTCACGCGCGGCATTGGGCAGTTCGAGTTCGAGCGACACGCGGTTGCCGAAGAGGGACTGCGACACAATGCGCGCCCCTGCGGGAACCGAGATGGTGGCCTCGATCATCTCGCCCGTGGGAACGGCAACATCCGAAGCGGCGACGGGCGGCGGCGCACTCTCCTTCATCGACTTGTAGACAACGGCGCCCATCACGACGATAACAGCCGCGAACAAGAGGCCCAGATTGATCGCGACGAAGCGCACAAGCTTGCGGCGCACGCGTTCGGTCGCCGGGTCGAGCGGCTTTTCCTGGTTGTCGTCGATGACCGGCCCTGACATTCCTGAACTCACATCTGCATTCCCATGGACGATCCTGATAGCGAAGGCGCAAGCCCAATGAAAGTGGTCACGGCCGAACCGACCGCCGCCGGCCAGCGTCTCGACCAATGGCTAGCGTCGGCGCTCGGCGACGATTTCTCGCGCAACCGTGTCCAGCAGTTGATCCGCCAGGGGGCGGTGCGGGTGGACGGCGAGGTGGTAGCCGAGACCAAGCGTCGCGTGCAGGCAGGCGAGCGCGCGGAGGTGGCGCTGCCGGAGCCGGAGCCCGCCGAACCGCTGGGCGAGGACATCCCCCTCGCCGTCATCTACGAGGACGATCAATTGATCGTCCTCGACAAGCCTGCCGGACTGGTCGTGCACCCGGGAGCAGGCAACTGGACCGGCACGCTGGTCAACGCGTTGATCCATCATTGCGGCGACAGCCTGTCCGGCATCGGCGGCGTTCGACGGCCGGGCATCGTGCACCGGCTCGACAAGGACACCAGCGGCGTCATGGTCGTGGCCAAGACGGACACTGCGCATCGCGCCCTGGCCGACGCCTTCGCCGATCATGGCCGCGAGGGAGAACTCGAGCGCGCCTACACAGCGCTCGTCTGGGGCACGCCGAACCGGGACAAGGGCGTCATCGACGCGCCCCTTGGCCGCGGCACGCGTGACCGCACCCAGCGAGCTGTGGTGAGTGCGAGCCGCGAGGACGCTAGGCATGCCGTCACACACTTTGTCGTGAAGGAAAGGTTCGGCGCGGTAGACCAGGTGACGGCGTCGCTGCTGGAGTGCCGGCTGGAAACGGGGCGGACGCATCAGATCCGGGTGCACTTGACGCATATTGGGCATCCTCTGATCGGCGACCCCGAATATGGCGTCGGGTTCAGGACCAAGGCCAACCGGCTGCCCGAGCCGCTGCAGACGCTGACCAGGGCGTTTCCCCGTCAGGCGCTTCATGCCCGCCTGCTGGCCTTCCGCCATCCGACGCAGGATCAGGTCATGCGGTTCGAATCCCCCCTGCCCGCAGACATGGCGCTACTGGTCGACAGCTTTCGGAAACTTGATCCGACGTCAAAATAGTTTGACTGGCGCTTGTTCGGGTCGGCGTGCAATCTGTTCCGGCTTGAACAATTTGCTTGATTTTCCTGTTTTGTTCCCATATAAGCAGGTTGCCGTTCAAGCTCGCAGCCACGTTGGGGTGCGACGGCATATGCCCGCCTCATTCAGGGGGCATGAATAGAGAGAGGAGGGTGCTTTATGGCCCAGTCACTACCCAGTATCGTTTCCGGCGAAGGCGGCCTCAGCCGCTACCTGGAAGAAATCCGCCGCTTTCCGATGCTCCAGCCGCAGGAAGAGTACATGCTCGCCAAGCGGTACGCGGAGCATCAGGACACCAACGCGGCGCACAAGCTCGTCACCAGCCATCTGCGTCTCGTCGCCAAGATCGCGATGGGCTATCGCGGCTATGGCCTGCCCATCGGCGAGGTGATCTCGGAAGGCAATGTCGGCCTCATGCAGGCCGTGAAGAAGTTCGAACCGGAGCGCGGCTTCCGCCTGGCGACCTACGCCATGTGGTGGATCAAGGCCTCGATTCAGGAATACATCCTGCGCTCGTGGAGCCTGGTGAAGATGGGAACGACCGCCAACCAGAAGCGGCTGTTCTTCAATCTGCGCAAGGTGAAGGGCAAGATCCAGGCGCTGGACGACGGCGACCTGAAGCCCGAGCAGATCACCGAGATCGCCACCCGCCTCAACGTAAGCGAAGAGGAAGTCGTCTCGATGAACCGCCGCCTGTCGGGCGACGCGTCGTTGAACGCTCCGATCCGCGCCACCGAAGGCGAATCAGGCGAATGGCAGGACTGGCTGGTCGATGACAGCGAGAGCCAGGAAGAGATGCTGATCGAGCAGGACGAGCTCGAGAACCGGCGCGGCATGCTTGCGGGCGCCCTGTCGGTGCTCAACGACCGCGAACGCCGCATCTTCGAGGCGCGCAGGCTGTCCGAGGATCCGTTGACGCTGGAAGAGCTGTCCACGGAGTTCGACATCAGCCGCGAGCGCGTGCGCCAGATCGAGGTGCGCGCCTTCGAGAAGGTGCAGGATGCGGTGAAGGCCGCCGCCAAGCGTCAGGCTTCGGCGCTGCGCACCATCGAGGCTCGCCCTCAGTAAGCAGAAATGACTGCACGCGCATGAAACAAGTCCGCCGCCCATTGGGCGGCGGTTTTGCTTTCGGGACTGGGTGCGGGCTGCTATCCGGCCGTCTTCGGTTCCCAGGCCTTCAGCGTCGCGTCGAACACCTTCTCGCCCGGGATGCCCTTTTCCATAGTGAAGAGCGCGCGGCGGCCGTTCTTGTAGACGATCGGTATGTCGATCCAGCTCTGCCGCTGAAGCAGGCCCAGGTTGGTTGCCATCTCGTTCTTGTTGTCGTTCAGCGCGACCAGGAAGAAGCCGTCCGCGATCTTGGCGGGAATGCCGATCAGCGGGCTGCCGGCGTCCTGTTCCGAGCCCTTGAGCGCGATGCGCAGAACGTTGTCGATGCCGCCGCCCTCGAAATTGTCAGGCGTGAGGAAGATCATCTCGATGATGTGGCTGGCCGGCAGCGTTTTGTCGCCGTTGCGGCGGATCGTCATCCGCAGCTGGATCTCCTTGCCCGGGATGGTGGCCTCGGCGCGGATTGCCGGCTCGGGCGGCAGGTCTCCGCCCGGCGATTCCTGCACCTCCGACCACACGATCGTGCCGGGCTCGGCAGAGCCCTGCGCGACATTGGTGCGCTCCTCGTAGAAGATCGCTCGCTGCCCTACCGCCAGTGACGAGGAGGCCGTGTCGCCGGAAGGAGGCGTCGTGCCGGTGGCCGGCATGCCGGCGACAGCGCCGGGGGTTGCGCCGTCGGCTGACGGCGGAACGGCGCCAGGCGCCGGACTATCGACCGGCTGCGTCGGAGCGGTCTCATCGCTCACCCCGACCGCAGGCGTCGTAGCCTGCTGATCTGCGGCGACCGGCGCCGTCAGCGCGGCAACCGAGGTTCCCTCGCCATAGGTCTGCTCGCCGCCGGCCGGACCGCCGTCGATCTCGGTCCCATCGGCGTTGAGGCGCTGCGTGAATTTAGGCTCGTCCTGCGACGCCGGCTGGCCATTCGGCTGCGGCGCCTCGGCAGGAGGCGCCTCGGCGACATCCGTCTCCTGCGACGCAGGCGTTTCCGGCTGATCCGCGGCCGGTACTTCGGGACTGGACGGCGCACCGTTGAAGCCGAGCATGTCGCTCAATCCGTCGCGGTTCGACCAGATGCCGTATCCAGCGCCAGCGGCGATCAGGAGGGCGACGACGGCAGCTATCGCACCGCGATAGCTGCGCTTGTGCGGCGGAATCGAAACGTCGTCCTCGAAGGGACGATCGTCAGCCAAGAAGACATCCGCATCGTCGTTGATCGCAGGCGGCGCCTCCATCCGCAACGGCGGCTCGTCGTCAACGAGCGGCGGCTCCTCCCGAATCTGGAAGTCAGTTGATGGTCCCCGCAGTTGCGGAGAGGCCATGTCTTCCTCAGGTTTCGCGTCGACCGGAACAGGCTCCGCCGCGGCTGGCGCCTCTTCGAGGGCCGCAGCCTTGGGTACCGTCGGGGTCGCCAAGGTTCTTGCTGGAGCCTTCGCGGGCGCGATCGGCTTGCCTTCCTTCAGCGCCGCAAAGACGTTCTCGAGTTCCTCCAGAGGATCATCGAAAGCCGGCTTGGCCGGGGCGTATTCCGATTCCACCATCGCAATGGCGTCTTCAAGCGCCTTGGTCTGGCGCTCGGCGACGGCGGGCGGCGGAGCCGGATTGATCGCCGCAAGCTTGGCCGAAACGGTCGCGCGCGCCTTGTCGTAGACGCGCTCGCGCATCTCCGGCGTGGGCTCGCCCAGACCATCCAGTGTCTTCCTCAGAACCGCTACGAAATCCGCCATTCCTGCCTGACCTGTGATTCCCCGAAACGCCGCACGAAGCAGCTCGCGGCGGGGTGCGAAAAATTAGTCTTGAAACGGATCCGTCACAAGTATCGTGTCGTCCCGCTCCGGGCTGGTCGACAACAGCGCCACCGGCGCGCCGATCAGCTCCTCGATATAGCGGACATACTTGACCGCCTGCGCCGGAAGATCATTCCAGCTGCGTGCGCCGGCAGTGCTGCCCTTCCAGCCTTCCAGCGTCTCGTAGATCGGTTCGACACGCGCCTGCGCTCCCTGGCTCGCGGGCAGATAGTCGATGACCTCGCCGTCGAGACGGTAGCCGGTGCAGACCTTGATCTCGTCCAGCCCGTCGAGAACGTCGAGCTTGGTCAGCGCGATGCCCTTGATGCCGTTGACGGCGACCGCCTGGCGGACCAGCACGGCATCGAACCACCCGCAGCGACGCTTTCGCCCTGTAACTGTGCCAAATTCATGGCCGCGCGTGCCGAGGAACTCGCCGATCTCATTGTCCTGCTCTGTGGGGAACGGCCCCTCGCCCACCCGTGTCGTGTAGGCCTTGGTGATCCCGAGCACGTAGCTGATCGCTCCGGGTCCGACGCCGGAGCCGGAAGCCGCCTGCCCTGCCACCGTGTTGGACGAGGTGACAAAGGGATAGGTGCCGTGGTCGATGTCGAGCAGCGTGCCCTGTGCACCCTCGAACAGGATGCGCTCGCCCGCCCGGCGCGCGTCGTCGAGTATCTTCCAGACGCGATCCATATAGGGCAGCACCTTGTCCGCCACCGACGTAAGCTCGGCCATGATCGCCTCGTGCGTCACCTCGGGGTGCCCGAGGCCCTTGCGCAAGGCGTTGTGATGGGTGAGCAGCCTGTCGACCTTGGCGGGCAGGGTTTCCAAATCAGCCAAATCCATGACCCGCACTGCGCGCCGGCCAACCTTGTCCTCATAGGCCGGGCCGATTCCACGGCGGGTCGTCCCAATCTTGGTGCCGGAATTCGAGGCCGCGTCCTCGCGGAAACCGTCCAGCTCCCGATGCAGTGACAGGATAAGCGCTGTGTTTTCGGCAATTTTCAGGCGGTCAGGCCCGACATCCACACCCTGCGCCTTCAGCTTCTCCACCTCGGCGACGAATGCATGCGGATCGAACACCACGCCGTTGCCGATGATGGAAAGCTTGCCTTCGCGCACCACGCCCGACGGGAGGAGCGACAGCTTGTAGACCTTGCCGTCGACGACCAGCGTGTGGCCGGCATTGTGACCGCCCTGGAACCGCACCACCACGTCGGCGCGCTCGGACAGCCAGTCGACGATCTTACCCTTGCCTTCGTCGCCCCACTGCGAGCCGACAACCACCACATTTGCCATGAAATCTTCCCAGCATTGGAGCGCAAGTCTCGGCGCTCCCCGAAATGACAGGCCTCTATAGCCCCAAGAGTCTGTTCGCGCGACCCCTTAATCTTGCGGAGACTCTAGGTCGCGGGCGCGACCTGGACGCCAATTGCGGTGATGTTCAGCCGAACCTGTTGGGCAGGACGCCGCGGACCGCGACGTCGACTGCGAACAGCCCCCCTTCCTGCGGATTGGCGGCGAGGTGTTCCGCGCTCATGGTGAAGCGGGCTGATGTCACGTAGAGCGTTGCGAGTTCGGGACCACCGAATGCGCAGCTCGTCGGCCACGAGCATGGCAGCTCCACAACCCGGTCGACGCTGCCCGACGGAGAAAACCGCACCACGCAGGAACCGCCGGCGACACGGCAGTTCCATAGATACCCCTCGCCATCGACGCAGGACCCGTCCGGGAACCCGCGCTCGAAGCCGGCTGCGAAGACCCGGCGATTGCCGATGCAACCATCGGGCTCGACATCGAACTGGTACAGCGTGTTCGCGAGCGTGTCAGCGGTGACGAAGCGCTGGCCGGCGAGCCAGCCCATCGTGTTGGTGATTCCGTACTCGTTTGGGGTCAGCTGCCGCAGGGAAAGGTCTGGGGCAAGCCTGTAGTAGCCGCCGCTGGCGGAGGTCTGTTTTTTCGGCGAGCCATCCGGGTTCAAATTGTTGTCCATGGAGCCGACCCAGAACGAGCCGTCGGGCGCCACCACGCCTTCGTTCAGCCGATTGCCCGTAAGCTCCGGCTCGGGACGCGCCACAATCTGGAACTCTTCGCCCGGCCGCCAGAAGCAGATGTCGCGCGTCAGCCCGACGATGAACCCGCCATCCTTGCGCAAGCCGATGGAGGTGGGGAAATCGGGAGTCGCCCAGCTCTCGAAACCGCCGTCGGCAGGGCGCAGCATCGAGATCGACCTGCCGCCGATGTCGACCCAGTAGAGCGCTCCCTCCTCCGCGACCCAGATCAGGCTTTCGCCCACGATGTTGCGGCAGTCCCGCACCAGCCTCGCGCCCGCCATCAACTCTCCCGACCGTCGCTGTTGACTATGGTAGCGCTGTCTACGTACACCTCGCTGGTTCCGTGGGTCAAACCGCTCGACGTCGGCCCGCGGCGGGAGGATCGCATGGAACAGACCTGGCGCTGGTTCGGGCCAAGGGACGCGGCGACGCTGGCGCACGCCAGGCAGGCCGGCGCGACCGGAATCGTCACCGCCCTGCACGACATACCCTATGGCGAGGTGTGGCCGATCGAGGCCATCCGGCAGCGCAAGGCCGAGATCGAGGCCGATCCGTCGCTCGGGCTGCGCTGGAGCGTCGTCGAGAGCGTGCCCGTCCACGACCACATCAAGTACGGCAAGGGCGACGACCTCAAGCAGCTCTATGCAAACTTCAGCCAGACGCTGCGCAACCTCGGCGCCTGCGGCATCCGCACTGTCTGCTACAACTTCATGCTGGTGCTCGACTGGACGCGCACCGACCTGGCCGTGGGGCTTCCGGGCGGCGGCCGCGCGCTGAAGCTGAACGTGCACGAGCTGGCGGCCTTCGACTGCCACATCCTGCAGCGACCGGGCTCCGAACGCGACTACACGCCGGACGTGCTGCAACGGGCGAGCCGGTGGATGGACGAGACGCCGGACGCGGCGAAGGACAGGCTGCTCGCCAACATCATGGCCGGCCTGCCGGGCGCGTTCAAGCGCTACGGCATCGAGGAGCTGCGCGAGGTGGTCGCCGCGCAGGCGACGATGACGCATGAACGGCTGCGCGCCAACCTGGTGCAGTTCCTGGAGAACGTGCTTCCCGCCGCCGAAGAGGCCGGCGTCTCCATGTGCATCCATCCGGACGATCCGCCGCGTGACCTTATGGGCCTGTCGCGCATTGTCAGGAACGCCAAGGACATCGACTTCATCCTCGATGCGGTCCCCTCGCCCAACAGCGGACTGACGCTCTGCTCCGGCTCGCTCGGGGCCAATCCGGAAAACGACGTTCCCGCCATCGCCCGCTGCTTCGCTCCAAGAATCTTCTTCGCGCACCTGCGCAACGTGACCAAGGACCCGGACGGCTCATTCATGGAGGCCGACCACCTCGGTGGCGACGTGGACATGGTTTCCCTTATCGACGTGCTGGTCGAGGAAGAGCAGCGCCGCCGCAAGGAGGGCCTGCCGCGCTCGCTGCTGCCCTTCCGGCCCGATCACGGCCATGAGTTGATCGACGACGGGGCGCGGCAGACCCATCCGGGCTATACGGTGATCGGACGCCTGCGCGGACTGGCGGAACTGCGCGGCGTGATGACGACGCTGGCGCGCCAGCGCGGCTACGAGATGTGAGGGCGCATCCGCCGCGCCGCGCGCGCAGCGGACAAAGTGGGAGGTCGACGTGATCCGGAGGGACGGAAATGGCTAACGGCACAGCAAAGCGCGCCCTGGTGACGGGTGCGGCGATGGGCATCGGCCGGGCGGTCGCAGAACGCCTGGCGCAGGATGGGACATCGCTCGCCCTCCTCGACCTAGCCGAGGACGCACTGAATGACGTCGCCTCTTCGCTCGCCGAGCAGGGCGCACAGGTCCATACCGTCGTCGGCTCCGTCGCCGACCGGAAGGCCTGCGTCGCGGCCGCAGACCTTGCGAAGGAAAAATTCGGCGGGCTCGACATCCTCTCCCACAACGCCGGCATCCAGCGCTACGGCACCGTCGAGACGACGACCGAGGAGGGCTGGGACGAGGTGATGGACGTTAACCTCAAGGCTGCCTACCTGCTGTCCCAGGCGGTCATGCCGATGCTGCGCGAGAGCCGCGGATCGATCGTTCTGATGGCGTCGGTCCAGGGCCTCGCCAGCCAGGAAGGCGTGCTGGCCTATTCGGTGGCCAAGCACGGGCTGATCGGCATGGCCCGCTCCATGGCGGTCGACTACGCGCCATTCGGCGTGCGCGTGAACGCGGTGGCCCCGGGGGCCATAAACACGCCCATGCTTCGCGCCTCCGTAGCGCTCAATGAAAATCCGGACGCCATCTGGGACACGCTGAATCACATGCATCCGCTCGGCCGCATCGGGAGTCCGGAAGAGATCGCCGAGGTGGTGGCGTTTCTGGCATCCGACGCGGCCTCCTTCGTCACTGGCGAGGTGGTGCGGGTCGACGGCGGCATGCTCGCGCGGCTGAGCGGATCGCCCCGCAAGGAGTGAACTCGGCCAGCGAGCGAACCGAGTCCTGATCAAAGCAGAAGAGCCCGCGCGATGCGCGGGCTCTTCCTTTCGACGTACTGTCAGACAGCGATTTACTGAACCATCAGACGCTGCTCGTCGCGCTTCTCGGCCCAGGAACTCTTGTCATAGGCCGCAGCCGCATCGAGCTGCTCCTTGGTGAACGCCGTGTACAGGTACTTGTTACCGTCCTTGTCGGTCAGGAAGGCCAGCTTGTCCATGCCGACGGCGACCTCTTTCTCGCCGACGCCAAGGAACCCGCCAACGTCGATGATGATGGCGTCGACCTTGCCGTCCGGCGTCATGACGACGTCGCCGATCTCGCCGACATTCGCGTCTTCAGCGCCGTAGACGGTGGTACCGATGAGGTCCTCGGCGCGCACGTTCGACGTATCGAACGGGTTGAGCGTCGACTTGTCGATGGCGCCCGTCTTCATGGTGTCGGTTTCGGTGGCATTCTGGTCGGCCGGGGCCGGAGCCTGGGCCGTCTGGTCGGCAGGCGCAGGCGCCTGGGCAGCCTGGTCAGCCGGCGCGACAGGCGTGGCCGGAGCGGTCGCGGTCTGGTCGGCAGGCGCCGGGGTTGTTGTGTCGGTCGCCGTGGCAGGGGCTGCCGGCTCATAGGCGCTGCGATCGAAGTTCGGGAGCGACTCCAGCGCCTCCTTCGTGGTCTCCATCACCAGCCAGCGGTCGCCGTTCTGCTCGGCCCAGTTCATCTGCTTGTAGTCGACGGCGACGTTCTTTTCGCCGATGCCGAGGAATCCGCCGACGCCGACGACGACGGCTTCGACCATGCCTTCGTTGCTGATCACGATGTCATTGACGTCGCCAATGTTCTGCGCCTGGTCGCCGGTTCCGTTGTAGACGTTCTCACCGATCAGGTTCGTCGCCAGATGTCCGGACGCAGGCTGGACCGCGGCCGGCGCCTTCATGGTGTCGGCAGGCATGGTCTCGTTCTGCGCCGGCATGGCGGGCGCGGGCTGCGTGCTTTCCTGAGCCATCGCGCCGGTGGCCAGAAGGGTCGCGACAGCCGTGGTGGCCAAGAGATTGCGGATCATGATAACCTACTCCTTGTAAACTTCGTGCATGCCGCGCCCGACCCGAACCATCCAAGCGAAGGCCGGGCGCGGCTTCGACCCTTTGACAACGTCGACATGCCCGTGTTGTTCCGCTCGGGGGAAAGGATCAGGGCGGGTTGATGTCCCGCGTCTGCCGTTCAAAATCTTCCACGCGACCGATGGAACATTTCGCGGATTGGGACGTTCCGCCGACGTGGTGCTGCCCTTGAGAGGGTAATTGGAGAGGGCTGAGCGGGCCTGGCGTCATTCCACGGTAAAGCTCAGCAAAGAGGGACATGGCGTCTCAATCGATGCGGTCGGCGCGACATCCGCGCAGCAATCCTGCCATCGGGAAGATTTTAGATACGGCTTCGCCTGCAGGAGCCGGAAGCACGCAGCGCGCTGCGGCGTCGACGCCCGCCCACCACGTGGTCAGTTCGCCGTTCCCTCCGCGGGCGGCGTTACCGGAGGGGCGCTCCATTCCGCCGCATACCAGGCGACCAGCGCGAGCGCCAACCCAACCACCAGAATCGCGAGAACGTGCCAGCCCCGCCTGCCCTGCCGCGCTTTCTCCGGCGGAATCGTTTTCTGGTCCATGGTCATCCTCACATGTGTCGGCTGAAGCCCCCGATTGCGGACAATGCGTCTCGCAGGTGATGGTTCCTCCCGCACCAGGATTCGGCAGGAGAGAGGTTTTGGGGTAACGAGTGTGAAATGGGTCTGGGTACACTGAGACAGCTGGGCGCATCACCCTTCGCCGCGCTTCCGCCGCACGTCGCGCAGCGGATCGCCGATCCTGCGCGCAGGGAGGTCCTCAGCCGCATCAGCCTGCTGAACGGTGGCAGCGATCCGGATTTCGACCGGCTCACGGCACTGGCCGCCGCCGGGTTCAACGCCCCTGTCTCGTTGATCAGCCTCATCGACGTGGACAAGCAGTGGTTCAAGTCCAGCCATGGGCTCGAAGGGCGCGAACACCCCACCTGCTTCTCGTTCTGTGCCCACGCGATCACGGCGGAGGGGCAGATTCTGGTGGTGGCGGACGCGCTGGGCGACCCACGTTTCCCGGACTCCGCAACCCCGTCCGGAGAAGGCGGCGTCCGCTTCTATGCGGGGGCGCCCATCATCGTGCACGGGCAGAAGATCGGCACCTTGTGCGTCATCAACGAGGACCCGCATCCGCTGCCGGATCCTGCCGCGGTCGTGCAGTTGGAGCAACTTGCCGCGCTGGCTGCAAGTCTCTTCGTCCTGAAGGACAACGCCCGCAAGGGCAGCATCGCCGCGGCCGCCTTGGTTCGCGCCGAAAAGCGCCACAAGCTCGCGCTCGAAGCCGCCACCATCGCCAGTTGGGTATGGGACGTGCGGTCGGGCATGGTCGATTGCGACGCGCTGCTACCGCAGCTTTTCAATCTTCAGCCGGCCACCCGGGTAAAGGCGCGCCACCTTTTCTTCTCGATAGACCGGCGCGACCTGCGGCAGAGCGACCGGGAACTGATGAAGGCGATCGAAGTCGACGACGACTATGCCGGCGAGTACCGTGTCAGGGGCGTGTGCCCCGCACGCTGGCTGGCAACGCGAGGCCGCGTCATCGAACGAGACGCCGACGGCAAGCCCCGGCTCGTCATCGGAGTGAGCTATGACATCAGCGGGCGCAAGAGCACCGAGGAGAGCCAACGCCGACTGCTGCGGGAGCTCAACCACCGGGTCAAGAACACGCTGGCTACTGTGCAGGCTCTGGCATCGCAGACCGTCCGCCACGCGCGCCAGCCGCGCGACTTCCTCGATGCCTTCAGCGCGAGACTTCAAGGGTTGGGTCGCGCCCATGGTCTCCTGTCCGACTATGAGTGGCGCGGAATAGATCTGCACGAACTCATTCTGCAGCAGGTGCAACCCTTCGATGACGCCCGCGCGTCGCGGATCCACCTGACGGGAACGGCGGTCTGGCTTATGCCGGATGCGGCGGTCGGGCTGGGATTGATCCTCCACGAACTGGCAAGCAATGCAATGCGATACGGCGCCTTGTCGGTTCCCGAAGGCAGCGTCGACGTCGCCTGGCAGTTGCGTGGCCCCGCCCACGACCGGCGTATCGTGCTGTCCTGGGTTGAAAGCGGGGGCCCCCAGGTATCGGAGCCGGACCGCAGCGGGTTTGGCTCGATTCTCATCCGCCGCAGCCTCGACAAGATCCTCGCCAGCAAGGTGAAGCACGAGTTCCTGCCGGACGGCGTCCGCGCGGAAATCTCGCTGCCGCTGGAATCGCCCGCTGCCTGAGGCCAGCCTTGGGCCTATCGGACCGACGACCCGCTCGCCAACCCTGAGATCCCTGGAACCGTGGCCGACGCAAATCGTTTAAATCGCGTGCCGCAGGGGATCGAAATGTCCGACAGGACTGCTAAGAAGGCGCCGGTCGTCCGGCTTCCGCTGAAATCAAACGCCGAAGTTCTGCTGACGCGCTCAGCGCAGGTGGCGACCGTTTTCCTCGGCATCATAGGTTTCGTGTTCGCTCTCAAGGCGGGTGAATACATACTGGCCCCGATCACGCTCGGCATTGTCGTCGGTCTGATGCTGGGGCCGATCGCGGCCGCGTTGGAACGGAGGGGTGTCCCCTGCGGTCTCTCAGCCCTTCTCGTCGCGGTGCTGTTCATCGCGATCGTTTGCGCGTTTGCGGCGGTGGTGGCCGCGCCCTTGTCGTTCTGGATCGACCGCTTGCCCCAGCTCTGGGCGCAACTCCAGCAGCAACTGTCCAACCTGAAAGGGCCCCTGGACGCGCTGGGCGGCATCCGCGACGAACTGCGAGAGGTAACCGGGAGCGCCGGTCTCAAGGTCACCGTCGACGAGGGCGTGCCGGTGGAGAGCTTCGCCACGCTGGCGCCGGCGCTTCTGGGACAGATCCTGCTGTTCTTCGCCAGCCTGTACTTCTTCGTTGCGACACGCCATGAAACCCGCGCCGCGATCCTGTCGCTGTGCTTCAGCCGCCGGTTGCGCTGGCGTGTCGCGCACATCTTCAGGGACGTCGAGTCCATGGTATCGCGCTACTTGCTGTCGATCGCGCTGATCAATCTGGCGGAAGGTGCCAGCCTCGCGCTGGGGCTCTGGCTGATCGGCGTCCCCTCGGCGATCCTCTGGGGGGCGGTGGCAGCCATCGCGAACTTCATCGTTTTCATAGGCCCCGCCTTCGTGACGGTGCTTCTCTTCGTCATCGGTTTGACCCAATTCGACACGGTGGGCGGCAGCCTCCTGCCGGCCGCGATCTACCTCGTCATCAATACGATCGAGGGACAGTTCGTCACCCCCCTGGTGATCGGCCGGACGATGACGATGAATCCGTTCATCGTCCTTCTGGGGCTGGCTTTCTGGATCTGGGCGTGGGGCGCGTTGGGCGGCTTCATCGCCATCCCGGCGCTTCTCATCCTCTACGCTGTCGTCCGCAACATCCTGCCGGGCGTCGACTGGCTCTCACTACCTGCACACCGCACCATCAGGGCCCGCATAACGGGCTTCAGATCAGTGGACGACGGCTCTCGCCGAGCCCGCTCCAGCGCGCGATAGCCGCCAGGGCATCAGGATCCCTGACTTCGCATGCCCCGTCCCGCCAGGAAATGAGGCGGCGATCGGCAAGCTTCTTGAGCGTCCGGTTGGTATGGACAAGCGACAGGCCGAGCGTGTCGGCAATGTGCTGCTGGGTGATCGGAATCGTGATGGGTCCCGCCGCTTCGGGGCCGAGCGAACGGACGCGCGCGCCGAGGAAAGCGAGCACATATGCGGCGCGCTCGACCGCGCTGCGGCGCCCGACGCTCAGCAGGTTTTCGTCAAGCATCTGCTCTTCACGCGATGCAATCCAGGTGACGTCGAACGCCAGGCCTGGAAAGTTCTCGTAGAGCTCGCTCAGCCTTTCCCGTTCGAACACGCACAGCACCATGGCCGAAAGCGCCTCCACCGAGTGCTCCATGACGCCCAGCAGGCTGGATTGGAGGCCGATCAGGTCGCCCGGCACCAGATAGTTCAGGATCTGCCGGCGACCGTCGGGCAGAAGCTTGTAGCGGAAGCCCCAGCCCGAGAGCACCGTGTAGAGGTGAGCGCTGTGGCTTCCCTCCAGCAGCACTGTCGCGCCCCGCTCAACGAAAAGCTCGCCCCGTTTGAAGGTGCTGACGAAGTCGAGTTCGGACCGTTCGAACTCCCTGAATATCGGCAACGGACGGAGCGGGCACTTCTCGCAGGGCACCTGCTTGACGTTCCTGGGTCTGTCGCGCCGGTCTCTCATCGTGAGCATCCCCTCAGAGGCTCTGTTCGCCTGGTTCAGACCAATTCATAGATTGGTTGTTGCGCGCAGCCTGTGTCTTTTTTAAATGACGAAGCGGTTGTCCGAGGCAACAAGTGTCTGTCAATTGCTCCGGAGTCTACATTGTCCCATCTTCGCTTGGCGGGTGCGCGCCTGCTGGTTCTGGAAGACGAGTTCTTGATTGCGATGGATGTGGAACAGCTTTGCCGCGACCACGGCGCAACCGATGTCGTCATCTGTAAAAATCTGATCGAGGCGCTCGACGGCGGCGCCAACTACGACGCCGCGATCATCGATGTGATGCTGGGTGGGGAGAGCACGCTGTCCTTCGCGGACAGCCTCCGTCAGAACGGCGTCCCCTTCATCTTCGCCTCCGGCTATACCGACAGAGACGACATAGCGGCCGCATTCCCCGACATTGCCATTGTCGGAAAGCCCTACAGCGGACAGGACCTCATTGATGCGCTCACCGCCGCCATAGGGCTGAGCTCAGGCAACAACTGACGACCCCATCACCTGGGCAGATATCGCATCTGGTCCGTACTCGGCCTCGCCTGACACCTTGAGGATATCCTGCAGCCGGGTGCGCGCGCGGCTCACCCTGCTCTTGATCGTGCCGACCGCGCATCCGCAAATCTCGGCCGCCTCCTCATAGGAGAAGCCCGAGGCGCCGATGAGGATGATCGCTTCGCGCTGATCTTCCGGGAGTTGCTCCAGCGCCCCGCGGAAATCCTGCAGGTCGAGTTTGCCCTGCTGACTGGGATGCACCGCCAGCCTCGCCGTCATCGCGCCATCAGTGTCCTGGACCTCCCTGCCCCGCTTGCGCATCTGGGAGTAGAATTCGTTGCGCAGGATGGTGAAGAGCCAGGCTTTCATGTTCGTGCCCATCTGAAAGCTCTGGTGCTTGTCCCACGCCTTGACCAGGGTCTCCTGGACGAGGTCGTCGGCCTTGTCGGCATTCTGCGAGAGCGAGACTGCGAACGCGCGCAAGCTTGGTATCGCGGCGATCAGATCCGCTTTAAACCCGGGAGACACCGCCATCGCTTCAATCCTTGCCTTGGGGCCGTTCAGCCTGCTCGAGCTGAGCAAGCAGTTCCGCAAAGCGATCGGGAATGTCGTCGCTGACAAGATCGTCGTAATATTGCTTTAGTTTCCGGGCTATCTCGCTGTTGGCCCCCAATGGCTCGGCGCGCCTGTCCCTCCGTAGTGAATTCGGGCCAGCGCCCACTGGTTTTGTCATTCTATCCATCCGCCCTATCCCAACGCCCTGCAAACCGATCAATTTCTGGACCATCCGTTCGCGTGCTTCTTGTTCGGCCCGTGGTCCGACCAGGCCAAGAACGCCGGTTTCCTAATTTAGTTCCGCCGCGTCGGGAACTTTTTTTGGCTGGAATCGTTGGGTAGCGGACGTATGTCTACTCTAGTATCAGCCTTGAACGTCCTGTGAGGGAGACGCTTTCCAATGAATTTGTCAGCACGAATTGCGCCGCATCTGCCGTTTCTGCGACGCTTCTCGCGAGCAGTATCGGGTTCCCAGACGAGCGGAGACGCACTGGTTGCAGCCACCCTTGAAGCAATCATTGCCGATACGTCGGTTTTTCCGGACGCATCCAATGAGCGGGTGGCGCTCTATAAGCTCTACGCCAAGCTCTTCACATCGGTGGCCCTGCGAATACCCCACGAGACGCCTGCGGCTCTGTGGGAGCGACGCGCCGCGGCGAACCTGTCCTCGCTCGCACCGCGCCAGCGCCAGGCTTTCCTGCTGATCGCCGTCGAAGGCTTTAGCGATGACGAGGCGGCCGAGATCCTGGACGCCGACCCCGACGAATTTGCGCAACTTCTGTCGCAGGCCAGCGTCGAAATTTCGCGCCAGGTCGCGACCGATGTCATGATCATCGAGGACGAACCCCTGATCGCGATGGACATCGAGGAGATGGTCGAGAGCCTGGGGCACCGGGTCGTGGGCACCGCGCGCACCCACAAGGAGGCGACGGCGCTGTTCGAGAAGACCAACCCGAAGCTCGTCTTGGCCGACATCCAGCTGGCCGACGGCAGCTCGGGGATCGATGCCGTCAACGAGATCCTGGCTACGGCCTCGGTGCCGGTGATCTTCATCACCGCGTTTCCTGAGCGCCTGCTCACCGGCGAGCGGCCGGAGCCGGCTTTCCTCGTCACCAAGCCGTTCAATCCCGACATGGTCAAGGCGTTGATCAGCCAGGCGCTGTTCTTCGACCGCCAGGCCCGTGCGGCAGCAGCTTGAGCCAATCCATGTTTTTTCATGTAAATACCAAGACATCGCATGGAACTACAGGGAGAGTTCTCGCGTTCATTTGGAAACGCGAAGGAGAGCTGTGATGCTGTATTGGACCCTTGTTTTCTTGGTGATTGCGGTCATCGCCGGCGCACTTGGCTTCGGCGGTATTGCGGGGACCTCGGCCGGTATCGCCCAGATACTGTTCTTCATCTTCCTGGCCTTCCTGGTGATTTCTCTCATCGCCGGACTTTTCAGGCGGGCTTCGTAACAGTCCCGGCCGAAAGGCCGGGCTTCGAAACCGGGAGCCGCACCCCTCAACCGGCTTTCGGTGGCCGCCGGGCTCGTGATTCTTCGGAATCCGTCGCCCGGCGGAACTTTTTCAGGGTGAGCCTTTTTGCCAATGGGAGGAACGGGCGCCCTCCGTCGACGTTCAGCCGCAGAAGTTCAGAGTGGTCAGAGATGACGGACGAACGATCGCGCACATCAGTCCAGAATCCCGGCGCCGGACTCCGGCGCGGGCCTGCATTCTCCAGGAGCCTAAGGCGGGCAATCTCCAACGCTGACGTTTCGGTGCTTTACCAGGACGTCGCCGGCAACGAGATGTGGTCGCTCAACGTCCCCTCACCGTGGTCGCGAAATCCCTTCTCGGGGACCGAGGACAGCAAGCTGCTCGGGCCGGAAGGCCGTCGGCAGCTGGCTGACGCCCGAACGGGAGTCCTGACGACCGGCGAACAGCAGGCCGTCGAACTGCAACTGCGGACGAACGATGGAGTACGTTGCTTCGTTGTCTGGATCGACGCAGACCGTGACGAGCAGAACCGCACGGTCGGGCTGGTCACCACTTCGGTAGAAACCACCGACCAGAGGCGCCGCGAGCAGACCCTGCGGGCGCTGCTGCGCGAAGTGAGCCACCGGTCGAAGAACCTGCTTGCGATCATCCTCAGCATTGCCAGCCAGACAAGCCGCTATTCAGAGACGATCGACACCTTCGTGGCTCGCTTCCGCGGTCGAATTCAATCGCTCGCCTCGTCGCAGGATCTTGTGACGTTGTCGAACTGGCGGGGCGCCGACCTCCAGCAACTCGCCAAGAATCAGGTCGGTCGCTACTGCACGGATCCGCGGCAGAACATCCGGATGAAGGGCGAAAGCCCCTACCTCAACCCCAATGCGACGCTTTATATCGGCCTTGCCTTGCATGAGCTGGCCGTCAATTCCGTCAGCTACGGCGCCCTGGCGCATCTCGACGGCCATATCGACATCGAGGTCGTCCTCGCCCACAAGGGCGAACGCTCCGGCCTCGAGATCATCTGGAAGGAACGAATTTCGCCGGCCCGGCCGGCAGATGAAAAGCGCTTCGGAAGCGTGGCGCTCGAGCGCGTCGTCCCGGCTGCCCTTGACGGCAGCGCAACGCTCGACCTGGCGAGCGGCCGCGTTTCCTACCGGCTTTTCGTTCCGGAGGCCAACTACGAGATCGTGTAGTCCCGGACCGTGCGTCAGCGCGGCGTCCCAGCAGTCAGATGAACAAATTCGGCGACGACCTGCTCATACACCGCGCGCTTGAAAGGTACGATCAAGCCGGGAAGATCGTTCATTTCGGTCCAGGCCCAGTTGTCGAATTCCGGCTTGTGTCCACCGGGCGGCGGATCGATCTGGATCTCGCCCTCGTCGCCCTCGAAGCGGAACGCGAACCACTTCTGGGTCTGTCCGCGATACCTGCCCTTGAACGCCACACCCACGAGATGCGCCGGAAGGTCGTAATTTATCCATCGCGCAGCCTCGCCGATCAGCGCGACCGAGCGCATGCCGGTTTCCTCGTATAGCTCGCGCCGTGCCGCCTCGAGCGGATCCTCACCGTCATCGATGCCGCCCTGGGGCATCTGCCATCGCATCTCGGTGTTTTCGAACTCGCTGTCCGGTTCGGCGATGCGCCGCCCGCACCAGACCAGTCCCTGGCTGTTCAGCACCATGATGCCGACGCAGGGGCGATAGGGCAGGCTCTCGGGATCGATCCTCTTCCGGGACTTTGTCATGGCGGAATCAGCCTTGCTCGGGGTCGGTCGCCACCGCGGAAACGGGGACGATCTCGATCCCGCGCTTCTTTGCCTCGGCAACCCAGGACGTCACCGCAGCGACAGTGTCCTCGAATGCGGAGCCGACGCCAAGGGCAAAGCCTTGCGCACGGGCGATCCGCTCCAGTTCATCGAGTTTTTTCAGGATCGAGCCGCGGTCGCGCGCGCCGTCGATCGTCGTATCGGCGGCGGCAAATGGAACGCGGTTCTTGAGTGCGAGGTCAGCCGCCGTGCTGCGCGCCGAGGTGCCGTCGTCGAGGTAGAGAAGCCCACGCTCGCCAAGCTCCTCCATCAGCGGCTCCATGGCGCTCTGATCGGCGACGAAGCGTGCGCCCATATAGTTCATGATGCCAGTATAATTGGTGGTCCGCGCCAGCGACGCGTGAAGTTTGCGGGCGTTCTCGTCCGCGTCTGCCGCCACGGTCAGCGTGTTGCGGCCCGGATCGACATTCGGATAGTCGAAGGGCTCCAGCGGCACCTGCATCACGAGTTCATGCCCCTTCCTACGCGCCGCCTGCATCCATCGGTCGAGGCTGTTGCCTTGCGGAGCGAACGCCAGCGTCACCTCCCCCGGCAGTTGCTCGATGGCAGCCTGCGTCCCTGTCTGCGACAATCCCAGCCCGCCGATGACGATCGCCACCCGGGCGCCTCGCGCGCCTGACCAGGCACGCGCATAGACGTCGAACGGACGCCGTCCGTCGGCGGCGCGCACCGGGAGCGCGCCAGCCTCGGACTGTGACAAGAGCGCCCGGTCCGGCAGGTGGGCGACCCGCAGATCCTGCCCCATGGCGGATGGATCGCGGATGACAATGACTCCTTGCCCGCTACTCTCGGCCGCGTCGGGAGGCGATACCCTGATGATAGAGGGACCGTCTTGGACGTCCTCCCTGGTGACGCGACCGGCTGCAGCTTCACCCGCTTTTTTGGGAGGAGCCGCAGCTGCGCCCGGCGCTGCGGAGGGTTCCTTGGCCTCCGGCGTGGCGATCGCGACGACCGACGGATTGCGAAAGCCGCGGTCCTGCACGGCAATGACGCCGGAGATGCCGACAATCGCCAGCGCCGCCACCGCCATCAGAACGGGCCGCATCCGCAAGGAAAAGCGTGGGGAACGCGGCGGCCGGGGTGATGTCGGCTGGCCGAGCGGACGATCGAGGTCCTTGTTCGCGAGCGACAAACCGCCCCCTCTTTCGGCGGAACAGACTCTTGCGAGAGCCCGCCGAAGCACCGGCCGCGGCGGATACGCGCTTCGAACCGGCGGCCGCCCCGTTCCGGCCGCCTCGAGCTTACTGGTTGAAAACCGCCTTCTCAGGATTCGGCGGGAAGGCCGGATCGGTCTTCAGACCCCGCAGCAGCTCCTCGGCGTGGATCAACTGCAGGTCGTCTTTCGGGTCCGGCGGCACGTAGGCTGCCGAGCCGGAGCCGTCATCGCTCTCTTCGACGCCCTTGATGTGACCCTTGAGATCGGATTCGCCACGGCTGACGTCGCGGCCCTTCAGCTCGTCAGGCAGCGGCTGGTCGACCTTGATGTCGGGCGTGATGCCCTTGCCCTGGATCGATTTGCCCGCGGGCGTGTAATAGAGCGCCGTGGTGAGCCGCAGCGCGCCGTTCTCCGGCAGCGGGATGATGGTCTGCACCGATCCCTTGCCGAAGGATTGCGTGCCGACGACCGTCGCCCGGCGATGGTCCTGCAGCGCGCCCGCGACAATTTCGGAGGCGCTCGCCGAGCCGCCGTTGACCAGCACGATCAGCGGCTTGCCGTCGATCATGTCGCCCGAGCGGGCATCGAAGCGCGAAATGTCCTTCGGATCGCGGCCACGCGTCGAAACGATCTCGCCGCGATCGAGGAAGGTGTCCGAAACGCTGACCGCCTGATCGAGCAGCCCGCCCGGATTGAGGCGAAGGTCGAGCACATAGCCCTTCAGCTTGTCCGCCGGAATCTCGGTCTTGATCTTGGTGATCGCGTCCTGCAGGTCGTCATAGGTCTTTTCGGTGAACGAGGTGATCTTCATGTATCCGATGTCTTCCTCGACCCGGTACTTCACCGCCTTCACCTTGATGATGTCGCGCACGATGGTCAGCTCGATCGGCTTGTCCGCGCCCTCGCGCAGGATCTCCAGCTTGATCGGCGTGTTGACGAGACCGCGCATCTTCTCGACAGCGTCGTTCAGCGTCAGGCCGCGAACCTCCTCGCCGTCGATCTTGGAGATGTAGTCGCCGGCCAGCACCCCGGCCTTGGCGGCCGGCGTGTCGTCGATCGGGGTGATCACCTTGACCAGCTCGTTTTCCATGGTGACCTCGATGCCGAGGCCGCCGAACTCGCCCTTGGTCTGGACCCGCATATCCTTCGCGGCTTCCTGGTTGAGGTAGGACGAATGCGGATCGAGCGACGTCAGCATGCCGTTGATCGCGTTTTCGACCAGCGTCTTCTCGTCAGGCGGCGTCACATACTGGGCGCGCACGCGCTCGAATATGTCGCCGAAGATGGCAAGCTGGCGATACGTCTCGGATCCCGCCGCATTCGCAGGAATGCCGGCCGCTCCATAGACGAGACCCATGGCCGTGGCGCCCATGAGCGCGCCCGCAAACAGAAGCGACAACTTACGTATCATTTCCTGTCCTTCCAGAAAGACGACTTGCCCACCAAGGCGCCGGATCGACTGGCTTCCCGTTTTTCCGGAACTCGATATAGAGTTCCGGGCCGGCATTTCCAATCGCGCTCCCGTCCGCGCTGGCCACCCTGGCATCTCCCATTGCTCCGACCGGCTCACCCGCCAAGACGGACTGGCCCGGAGCAACATTGATTCTGCTCATCCCGGCAAGCACGACATGATAGCCGCTGCCCACGTTCAGGATCAAGAGTTGACCATAAGACCGGAAAGGCCCCGCATAAAGTACGCTACCGTCCGCCGGAGCGGTGACTATCGCGTCGGATTGTGTCGCAACCGTGTCGCCAAGCATCACGCCGCCGTTATCGTCGGCCTTGCCGAAACGCTTGACGAAGCGGCCGGAAACCGGGGTTGCGACCTGCCCCCGCAGCGTATCGAAGGGCGCCGGTCCGAGTAGCAGATTGGCGTCGGGCAGCGGCATCGCCACCTGCTCGGTCTGGGCGTCGGGGGCGGGCGCAGGCGTCTGCTTTTGCGCCTTCTTGGCTTCCGCTTCCAGCGTTTCGACCAGCTCTTTCAGGCTGCCGGCCTGGAGGGCCAGCTCGGCGGCTCTCTTGCGTTCCTCCGCAAGCGAAGCCTCGCTCTCGTGCCGCAGGCGCCGCTTCTCCTCGATCAGGATCTCCAGCTTGCGCTTCTCCACGAGCTGGGCGGAGACCGCCTCCTTGAGCCCGTCGCGTTCCGCCGCGATCGATGCGGCGAGCCGCGATACCTTCTGGAGATCGGCCAGCAGCACGTCGGTCTGTTCCCGCAGCTCCGGCACCACCGCCCCTAGCAGGATGGCGCTACGCACAGAGGAGAGGGCGTCCTCCGGCCGGACCAGGATGGCGGGCGGCGGATTGAGTCCCATCCGCTCCAGCGCGCCGAGCACGTCGGCCATCACGTCGCGCTGCGCGGCCAATGACTGCTGGGCCTGCGCCTGCTGCTCCTTGAGGGTGAACAGGCGCGCCTCGATCTCCTCGATATCCTCTGAGAACTTCTTCTCGGTCTTGGCCGATTGGATCAGCGCCGCCGTCAGCGCGACGCTTTCCTTCTTGACGGTTGCGATGTCGGCGGCAAGCTCGGCCAGCTTCTCGCTGGATAGTGTTATCTCGCGAGACACCCGCTCGTACTCCGCCAGTCCCACCTGACGGCGGGTTTCGATGGAGGCGGTCAGATCGGGGGAGGCGGTCAGATCGGGTTGTTCGGCCCGCACGACATCCACCCCTCCCGCCGCTGGCAATGCCAGCGCCAGGACGATCGGCAGAACCAGCCTCGGCTTCTGTCTCGTCATCAAGCGAATGCGTCTCGGAATTGAGCGGCGTACGATCCTAGCGGCCCCTTCGTTAACGAACTGTCAACCATACCGAAGCGGTTCCGCGAGGCAAAAGCATCGCAACGCAATGTGTCTGAATTCGGCTTGCTTGTCAGGCCCGGTGATAGGGGTGGCCGGACAGAATCGTGACGGCCCGGTAGAGCTGTTCCGCCAGCATGATTCTCACCAGCTGGTGCGGCCAGGTGAGTGCGCCGAAGGACAGGACGAAGTCCGCCCTGTCGCGCAGGCCGGCGGCATGTCCGTCGGGGCCGCCGATGGCCAGGGCCAGCGCCTTGTGACCGGCGTCCCGGAAGCCCGCCAGCCGATCGGCAAACTGCTGCGAAGAGACGTTCTTGCCGCGCTCGTCGAGGAGTATGATCGCCGAACCCGCGGGAAACTGCGAATTCAGCCGTTCCGCCTCCTCGCGCTGGCGTTCCGCAGGCGACGCCGCCCGGCTTTCCATCAGCTCCGCCACGCCAGCGAAATCGAAGCCGAGCTGCAGACCCGCTTTGGCGAACCGGTCGAGATAGCGCTCGGCAAGCTCCTTCTCGGGGCCAGCCTTCATGCGGCCCACGGCGTGGACATGAATCTTCATTCGCGCTCCGGCGACGTCAGCCGCGCGGCATCCCGATCAGTGGACCGTTTCGTCCTCGAGGTCGGGCGCCTGCCACATCTTTTCGATGTTGTAGAACTCCCGCACTTCGGGTCGGAAAACATGCACGATGACATCGCCCGAATCGATCAGAACCCAGTCGGCGCTCGGCAGCCCCTCGACCCGCGCCTGCCCAAAACCCTCATCCTTGAGAGCCTTGATCAGGTGCTCGGCCACGGCCGCGACATGACGATGGGATCGCCCGGAGGCCACGACCATGTAGTCGCCCAGGGACGATTTGCGTCTGATGTCGATGGAGACGATATCTTCGGCCTTCGAGTCTTCAAGACTGGCCAGGACCGTTTCAATGGCTTGGGACGCATCCAGTTCGCGGCTCATCCCAGCCGGCGAAGGCAGAGAATCCGCCTTCTTCCGTAGTGCTGTTCTCAGCGTCTTTCCTTTCGATCCGGACAACCAAATCATCGCTTCCCGCGATGCACAACGAACATAGGCAGAGTTCCCTGCCAGTTTCAAGACGTCCGAAGGGTGTTCCGGAACCCTTTTGTGCCCGATCGGTTTAGCAACCTCCAAGAAAACGAGGAAAGCTTCATGGAATTGGACGCAGCGTGGGCGAGCCTCCAGAGCAGTTGGGGAGCACTCTCGGCGCTCGCGGTGGCATACTCCTTCTCGGTGATAGGCGCGATCGTGCTAATCATCGGAGGTTATCTGGCCGCAGGTCTCGTCGAGAGGGGGATAAGGGCCGGACTCGGCAACATCCACGGTTTCGACGCCACCCTGCGCAACTTCTTCTCGCAGCTCGCGCGCTACGTCGTCCTCGCCCTGGTCCTGGTGATGGTGCTGGGGCAATTCGGCGTGCAGACGGCGTCCATCATCGCCGCCATCGGCGCGGTCGGCCTGGCGATAGGTCTTGCGCTCCAGGGCACGCTGCAGAACATCGCGGCGGGCATCATGCTGCTGATCCTGCGGCCCTTCCGGATCGGGGAGTCCATCGAGGTTGGCGCCATTGCCGGCGATGTCGAGGAAATCGGACTGTTCGCCACGCGGCTGCGCGCGGCGGACGGCAGCTATATCCTGGCGCCCAATTCGAAGCTCTGGAAGGAGCCGGTGCGAAACGCGAGCCGCAACGGCACGCGTCGCAGCGACATCACGTTCAACCTGTCCTACGCCGCCGACCTCGACGCCACCATGAAACTGCTCGTTGACCTGGCAACAACGGATCCGCGCGTCAGCAGGCTGCCTGCGCCCAGCGCCTTCATCAGCAATCTGACTGACGCCTCAATGGCGATCAGCCTGCGCTACTGGACTTCGAACAAGGACTTTTGGGGGGTGAAGATCGACCTGATGCGGCGCGCGCTGACGCGGCTAAAGCAGGCCGGCACGCCCTTCTCGCCAGCTGCCAACGTTCCGGCGCAGCAGGACGACGCGCCAGAACGGCCCAGCCCGGCGCAGCATCGCCACCGAGATGCGCCGGAACCCGTGCGTCAGTAGAGGCCGCGCTTCGGACAAGCCGCATCATCTGGCCTTTCGTAACGGAGACGACGGCGTCTCGGATGCGGAATCCATCTCTCCTTTCGCCTTCTCCCTCAGTGCGGTCGACGACAACGAGGAGCGCGGGCCATGGATGAAGGTCCAGGCCGGGGCCTTCATGTGGGCGAGCCGCGGCGCGTCGGCTTCGTCGATCCGCGCATGGTCGAAGGTCTTGGCCATCACCGAGGACAGAAACGAGAGCGTCGACCCCGGCCTGTCGATCACGGCGATCGGAAAGGTCGTCGCGATCTTGCGCCACCGCTGCCAGCGGTGGAAATCGCTGAGATTATCGGCACCCATGATCCAGACGAAATCCACGCCGGGGTTGCGTTTCTTGACCAGGGCCAGCGTGTCGGCCGTGAAGCGCACGCTGTAGCTCGCCTCGAAGGCTGTCACCTTGATGCGCGGATCCTCCGCGATGACCTCGGACAGCCTCAACCGTTCGGCGAGCGGCGCGAGTTCCCGCGTGCTCTTGAGCGGATTGCCGGGCGTGACCATCCACCAGAGCTGGTCGAGCGCCAGGCGTCTCAGCGCGATCTCCGCGACCAGCGCGTGGCCGGCATGCGGCGGGTTGAACGATCCGCCGAACAGGCCGACCTGCATGCCCTTCTCGGCGTGCGGCATGTGAAGGTAGCGGGACAGGAGGGTCGCGCCCCCCGCCGATGCATCACTCCGATCAGCCCCGTGCATGCTGCCGGACATCTCCCCCTGGTGGAGCGGGCGTTCGGCTATGGCCGCACCTGCCCTGCCCCGCGCACGCGATACTTGAACGAGGTGAGCTGCTCCACCCCGACGGGTCCGCGCGCATGCATCCTGCCGGTCGCGATGCCGATCTCCGCCCCCATGCCGAACTCGCCGCCATCGGCAAACTGGGTGGAGGCGTTGTGCAGCAGGATGGCCGAGTCGATCTCGCTGAAGAAGCGTTCCACGGCCGACGCGTCGTCGGCGATAATCGCTTCGGTATGGTGCGAAGAGTGCGTCTCGATGTGCTCGATCGCCTCGCCGATGCCGTCGACCAGCTTCACCGAGATGATGGCGTCGAGATACTCCGTCGCCCAATCCTGCTCCTTCGCCGGCTTTGCCGTGGGGAACGCCGAGCGCACCTCATCGGTGGCGCGGATTTCGCAGCCCGCCTTGGCGAGCGCATCGAGGATCGGCACGAGGTGCGTCCCGGCCACGGCGCGGTCGATCAGCAGCGTCTCGGCCGCGCCGCAGATTCCGGTGCGCCGCATCTTGGCGTTGACGACGACCTTCACCGCCATGTCGAGATCGGCCGAACGGTCGATGTAGACGTGGCACAGCCCTTCCAGATGAGCGAAGACCGGCACGCGCGCCTCGTTCTGGACGCGCTCGACCAGGCTGCGGCCGCCGCGCGGCACGATCACGTCGAGATTGCCCGAAAGCCCCTTCAGCATCTCGCCGACGGCGGCGCGGTCCGTGGTCGGCACCAGCTGGATCGCTTCCGCGGGCAGTTTTGCGGCCTTCAACCCTTCGACCAGGCAGGCGTGGATGGCGAGCGATGAATTGATCGAGTCCGAGCCGCCGCGCAGGATGACCGGATTGCCGGCCTTAAGGCAGAGCGCTCCGGCATCCGCCGTGACGTTGGGCCGGCTCTCGTAGATGACGCCGATGACGCCGAGCGGCGTGCGCACGCGCTCGATGCGAAGGCCGTTGGGCCGATCCCATTCGGCGATCACCTCGCCGACGGGATCGCGCAGGTCGGCGATGGCGCGGATGCCGTTCGCCATGTCGCGGATGCGGGCGGGCGTCAGGTTCAGCCGGTCCATCGATGCGGACGACAGGCCGCTCTCCTCGCCGTTCCTCATGTCGAGCGCATTGGCGTCGAGAATGGCGTCCTGGTTGCGGATGACGGCGTCGGCCATCGCCACCAGGGCGGCGTGCTTGCGTTCCGCGGAAGCCACCGCCAATGGTCGCGCGGCAGCCTTCGCCTTGCGGCCGATGGCGGCCATCAGCGCGGCAGTGTCTTCGCGGGAATTCTCATTGGCAGTCAGCATATGCGCCTCGCAGGCATTCGATCGACTGCCCGCTTACACCGCAAAGGACGCAACGGCAACTCAACCGGCGGCAGGCAATTCGGCCGCAACCGCTCCCAGCACCAGATCGTCCCGGTGGATCATCGCGGAGCGCGACTGGTAGCCCAGCACCGCTTCGATCTCAGCCGTCTTCAACCCGGCGATCCGCACGGCATCCGCCGAGTCGTAGCCGATCAGCCCGCGGGCGACCTCATGGCCGTCCGGCGTCAGCACCGCAACCGTGTCGCCGCGCGAAAACGTCCCGCTGACGAGCTTCACCCCGGCCGGCAGCAGCGACTTGCCCGACATCAGCGCGCCGACCGCGCCGGCATCGACGGTGAGCCGCCCGGCCGGCTCCAGATTGCCGGCGATCCAGGTCTTGTACCCCTTCACCGGCCGCGCGCTCGGCTTGAAGAAGGTCGCGCGCTCGCCCCGCTCGATTGCGGAAAGCGGGTTCAGCCGGGTGCCGGATGCGATGATCATCGCGGTCCCCGCCAGCGTGGCGATCTTGCCCGCGTCGAGTTTCGTGCGCATGCCGCCGCGCGACAGTTCCGACGCGGCGCCGCCGCCCATCGCCTCGATCTCAGGCGTAATGCGGTCCACGACCGGGATGAATTTCGCGTTCGGATCGACGGCAGGCGAGGCCGTGTAGAGCCCGTCGATGTCCGACAGCAGCACCAGGAGGTCCGAGCCCATCATTGTGGCGACCCGGGCCGCCAGCCGGTCGTTGTCGCCGTAGCGGATTTCCGTGGTCGCCACCGTATCGTTTTCGTTGATGATCGGCACGGCGTCCATCTTGAGCAGCGTCGAGATGGTGGCGCGCGCATTGAGATAGCGGCGGCGCTCCTCAGTGTCGCCGAGCGTCACCAGGATCTGCCCCGAGCGGAGTCCCTTGCGGTTGAGTTCGTCCGACCAGGCGCTGGACAGCGCGATCTGCCCGACCGCCGCCGCCGCCTGGCTCTCCTCGAGCTTCAGGGCGCGCTGCTTAAGCCCGAGGATCGTTCGGCCAAGCGCAATCGCCCCGGAGGAAACGACCAGCACCTCGGCCCCGCCCTCGATCAGGTCGGCCACGTCGTCCACCAATGCGGTCAGCCAGTCGCGCTTCAGCCCGGAACCACGGTCGACCAGCAGCGCCGACCCGATTTTCACGGTGATGCGGCGATATTTCTGGAGCGATAGAGTTGTCATGCGAATGCGATCTCGCAAAAAGGCCAGAGGGGGGTCGCAGTCGATGCGGCCATCGCGATCAGATCCGCCACCGCTCGTCCTCATGGGCAGGGGCTTCCGCCCCCCGCGCCTCCTCGACCACGCCGATGAGCGCCCTGAGCGCTTCCTCGACGCCTTCCCGCGTCACCGCGGACAACAGGATCGGCGCCCGTCCGGCGGCGCGCTTCAGCGAAGCGACCTTCTTCTTGCGCGTCTCGGGGTCCAGCGTATCGACCTGGCTCAGCGCGACGATCTCCGGCTTTTCCGCCAGTCCGTTGCCATAGGCGGCAAGCTCGGCCCGCACCGTCTTGTACGCCTTGCCTGGATTTTCCTCCTGCGCCGAGACCAGATGCAGCAGCACCCGCGTGCGCTCGACATGGCCGAGGAAGCGGTCGCCGATGCCGACGCCCTCGTGGGCGCCTTCGATCAGGCCCGGGATGTCCGCCAGCACGAACTCGCGCGCATCGACGCGAGCGACTCCGAGACCCGGATACAGCGTCGTGAAGGGATAGTCGGCGATCTTCGGCTTGGCCGCGGTCACCGCAGCAAGGAAAGTCGACTTGCCTGCATTGGGCAGCCCCACCAGCCCGGCGTCGGCGATCAGCTTGAGGCGCAGCCAGATCGCCTTGTCTACACCCGGAAGCCCCGGATTGGCCCGCCGCGGCGCCTGGTTGGTCGAGCTCTTGAAATGCTGGTTGCCGAAGCCGCCATTGCCGCCGGCCGCCAGCCGGACTTTCTGCCCGACTTCCGTCAGGTCGGCGATCAGCGTCTCGTTGTCTTCCTCATAGATCTGCGTTCCCGCCGGCACCTTGAGCGTGATGTCCGCGCCCTTGGCGCCGGTCTTGTTGCGGCCCATGCCGTGAACGCCGGTCTTGGCGCGGAAATGCTGCTGGTAGCGATAGTCGATCAGCGTGTTCAGCCCGTCGACCGCCTCGGCGAACACGTCTCCGCCGCGGCCGCCGTCGCCGCCGTCCGGCCCGCCGAACTCGATGAACTTTTCGCGGCGGAACGACACCGAGCCGGCGCCCCCGTCACCGGAGCGGATGTAGACTTTGGCCTGGTCGAGGAATTTCATGGCGGCTGGACGGTCTGACTTTGATCTGATTGCTGCCTGCTCTACCGCAAGGGCGACGCAAGCGCGAGTGTTGAATTGCCTCGCTTCGGCCGTGGCCGCCGCGGGGCAGCTGCGCGGTGGCGAAGGAAATGCGTGGCTTCCGATCGCCTGCCGGATAATATCGCGCATGGCCGGCCGGCCACCCGCGCGATCCACTCCCTTGAGGTCCCGCATGAAGACGCCTTCCGCCATCCTGGGCAGCGCCGCCTTCTTCCTTGCCGCCCCGGGCGTCGTCGCGGGCCTCGTCCCCTGGCTGATGACCGGCGGCTACGAGCGGCCGCTGGCGGGGTCCGCATTGGCCGCGCCCGGCGCGCTGCTTGTCGCCGCGGGGCTCGCCTTCCTGCTGCACGCCTTCGCACGCTTCGCGCTGGAAGGCAGGGGAACGCCGGCACCCGTCGCCCCCACCGACAAGCTGGTGGTCGGCGGCGTCTACCGCCACGTGCGCAATCCGATGTACGTCGCCGTTGTCGGTATCATCCTCGGGCAGGCGCTGATCTTCGCGTGGTGGCCGCTGGCAGCCTACGCTGCGGCGGTCGGGACGGCGATGGCCGCCTTCGTGCGCTTCTATGAGGAGCCCGTCCTGGCTGCGCGATACGGCGCCGAATACGAGGCCTACCGCATGGCGGTGCCCGGCTGGGTGCCGCGCCTCACGCCATGGAAGGGCGGCGGCTGATGGGCATGTCCACCTGCCGCCGGCCTTCAGCCGCAGCTATAGCCGCGCCCAGTTGCGCAGGCTGGTCCAGGCCTTGCGGTCGAGCCGGTAGCGCTCGACCGGAACCCGGCCGGCGACGATCGAATCGATCATCCCCTGCCCGGCATACTGGAACCCGCACTTGTGGACGACGCGCCGCGATGCCGGATTGATGACCCGGCAGGCGACGTGCAGCACATGGATCGAGGTCGCCCGGAAGGCGAGATCGACCAGCGCGTGCGCCGCCTCGGTGGCGTAGCCCTTGTTCCAGTATGGTTCGCCGACCCAGTAGCCCAGTTCGAGGCCGCGCTCGGTAGCGCTCAGCCCGGCGCAACCGACCAGTTCGCCCGAGCCCGCCAGGGTAAGCGCGTAGACCGCGCCGGCCTGGCTCGGGCGCGACGCCATGGCGACGAACGCACGGGCTTCCGCCTCGCCATAGGGATGCGGCATGCGGGCCACCATCTCGGCGATCGCGCGATTGTCCGCCAGTTCGGCCAGCGCCGCGACGTCGCCCTCGTGCGGCGGGCGCATGACCATGCGCTCCGTCTTCAGGATCGGACGTTCGATCCGCAGACTTTCGTCTTCGGTGTCTTCCGTTTCGGCAACCATGTGATCCTCCAGTCAAAGAAAAATAAAAAGGGGAGATGGCGACCCATCTCCCCTGATCCTTTCCTGGATTCTTCGCTCCAGACACCGGTTCCCGAGATGGGGCGCCGGTGTTGAAGTGCGGATACCGGCTACTCCGCTGCGTCCATGATCGGATTGACCGATACGTAGGTTCGGCCGTTGGCTTTCTTGCTGAATGCGACTGCGCCGTGCTCGAGCGCAAAAAGCGTATGGTCCTTGCCCATGCCGACATTGACGCCGGGGTGCCACTTGGTGCCGCGTTGACGGATAAGGATGTTGCCCGCGAGAACCTTCTCGCCGCCGAACTTCTTCACGCCGAGGCGCTTGGATTCGGAATCACGACCGTTGCGCGATGAACCGCCAGCTTTCTTGTGTGCCATAGGATTACTCCTTCAGTCCTCGAACGTTACTCTTTATCCGCCGCAGCGGCTTCCTGGTCAACCTTGGCGCGCGGCGGCTTACCGGCCAGGAGTTCCTTGGCCTGCTCGACCCACTCTTCGCGCTCGATGCGGCCGCCGAGGCTCAGTTCCTCATCAAGCTTGGCGATGTCGGCCTTCTTCAGCTTCGAGATCGCCTTCAGCGTGCCGAAGCCCGCTTCCGTCATCTTTTCCTTCAGCACCTCGCCGATGCCGCCGATCAGCGCGATGTCGTCGACGACATCCGCCTTCACGGCCTTCGTCGCCGCCTTCTTCGAAGGCTTGGCGCCGCCCGTGAGGATCTCGGTGATCCTGACGGTCGTCAGCAGCTGCCGGTGGCCGCGCTTGCGGCGCGAATTCTGCCGGCGGCGCTTCTTGAAGGCGATGACCTTCTCGCCACGGCCCTGCTCCACCACTTCCGCGGTGACCAGCGCGCCATCGACGAACGGAACGCCGACGGTTGCCTGGTCGCCCTCGCCGAAAGCGAGAACCTGGCCGAATTCCACGATGTCGCCGACATTGCCGGCGACCTTCTCGACCTTCAGGAGGTCGTTGGCGGCGACGCGATACTGCTTGCCGCCCGTTTTGATGACTGCGAACATTTTTTACCTTTCGCTGTTCGGTCGGCCTTGTTGGAACGCACTGGGCGGTCCGGGCCGTCTTTTTGTCAGTCGTACGGGTTTCTACAAAAATCAAAGCGGCGCGGATTCCTCCACGCCGTGGTGCGGGTCACTACCCGAAGCCGCAAAGCCAGTCAAGGCAAGGATCGCCCAGCGGTAGCGGAAACTTGTCACCGCTACAATGTCGAGCAGCGGTTGCGCACGAAGCATGTCCACCCCGGCTGCCCCATGCATGCCAGCCCTCGCCGACCGGATCACGTCGATCGGATGAAACAGACGGCGTGCTGCGCGACCCGCAGCAAACCGCACCGCGGCGATGCGGCGCATGCGACTTGGATTCTGCTGTTGAATTTTCCCGAGAATGGCCTTGTCGGTCGACAGATCAACCGTTATGTACTGCGCCGCGCCGGCCAGGCGACCACGCCCCGCGGAGAGGTGGCAGAGTGGTTGAATGCACCGCACTCGAAATGCGGCATACTCGCAAGGGTATCGGGGGTTCGAATCCCTCCCTCTCCGCCAGTCGGCTCTCGTAGAGAATTGTAATCTCTGCATTTTTCCGGACGTTTGTTGTTCCCTGCTGCGATCGCAACTGATGCGGCGTGCCTCGCATCGTGCAAAATTGACGGGGCCAATTGGCGCCAATGGCGCCTGCGCCCGCGCACACTCCCCACGTTTGACACGTGCACGGGCAACTGCTCTCCTGGCCGCGGCTTGGGGAGGGAACAATGGCGGTCATCAGAGCATACGCACCCACGGACATGATCCATGGGCAGCTGCCGAGCGGTTACGTCACGAGAGCAACCTCGTCCGAAGTCGTCATCTCGGACGGCAACGCGGAGACCTCTATCCGCGGCCATGGGTTCACCTACGCCGGAAGCTACGTTACCGGCGGCATCGTGACGAGCTACGTTGTTACCTATGGCGGAGCCGTCGCGTTCGAAGGCCACGGTTTCAATGCCCACGCGCCGATCGTGGCGGAGGAAATCCTCACCAGAGATCCGGTCGGCCTGTTCTCCTATGCCCTGGCCGGCAACGATGACATCTACGGGTCCGCCTACAGCGACCGGCTCGCTGGCTATGCGGGGGATGACTGGTTTGATCCATGGTCGGGCGACGATGATGTTTACGGCGGAGCCGGCTTCGATACGGTCTATCTCAGCGGCAGCCTTGGCGACTATCAGATCACCCCGGCCGCCCCGGGCGTTTTTCATGTTGTCGACGTGAACCTGTCCAACGGCAGCGAAGGATATGACATCCTCTACGACGTCGAGGCTCTCCACTTTGCAAACGGAACTTCCGTGCTCTTGTCGGATTTTGCGCCAAGGCCGGCATGGCATCAGCTGTCCTCCAACGTCGAGATTGTCGCCGCGACCTATCAGTTCTTCCTCGGCTGGGTCCCGAATTCAGGCGGATTTGCCTACCTCATCTCCTCCCCGGACAACCAGGCTGATCTCTCCGACGCCTACTATGCGCACTTCAACACCGAGAACCGCTATATCAACTTCGCGAGCAATCTCGGGACGGCCGGCGATGGAAAGTCGTGGTTCGATGCCGAATTCGGCTCGTTGAGCTTCGAGCAGGCCGTAGCGCTCGCCTATGAAGAGATCATGGGAAAGCCGCTGACCGGCGGAGCCTACAACTTCTTCATGAACGCTCATGGCTTCTATGAGGATGTCGCGGAGCAACGCGTTGTTCGGCCCGGCGTCGACCTTGACGATGCAACCAAGATCGTCGCCATCGGCTCGGTCCTGAACGAAGCCGTCAAAAGCGGTCTTGGCCCCTATGCAGAAGCGATCGATGAACTGCTCGCAGACGTCTATCCCGATGGACAATCGATGATGCTGGGACAGGATCTGTTCGCGTTCGTTTAGCCACAGCTGGCGGACGCGAACTGGTCGAGAAGAGTTTGATCGCGCCTGACGTCTCGTCGGATCATCGCTGTCCGCGCGCCGTGTGCATACCGGGCGCTCTCCTCATTGCCCGCCTCGCTACCAAAAAGACACTCTTTGCGTCGAGAAGAACGAACGCGAGGTTCCATCAGAGATCGGCGGGAAAGCGCCGGGGAACCCTTCAAACTTGCGCCTTGATTGGATGGACTTTCCATGATCTGGGCGTGGAACCTCCTGCCTTCGCGCGGCGCGAAGACACCTGAATGGCGGTCCGGGGACCACACACGAAAATTCCAGAAGGAAAAAGCTCGACATGAACAGACGTGATCTTCTTGCCGGCTTCGCGGCTCTGACGGCAGCGTCCGCCCTGCCCGCAAGCTGGGCCCGCGCTCAGTCGCGAGAGGAGAGCATCCGCGTGCTCAGCGAGGGCGCCGCCAACTCCTTCGATTCCTTCTCAGTCGGCGTCAATCGCAACTCGATCCAGGTCAGCTGGAACGTCTACGACCGCCTGGTCACCTTCGCCTACAAGCCGCGCGAGGATGGCACGCCCTACTACGACTATTTCGACATTCAGGGGCAGTTGGCCGAGAGCTACGAGGTCGCCGACGACAAGAAGTCCATTACCTTCCACTTGCGCAAGGACGCCGTGTTCCATGACGGCTCGCCGGTGACGGCCGAGGACGTCAAGTGGTCGCTCGACCGCGTCGTGGCGAGCCCCGTCGGCAAGGCGCAGTTCCAGACCGGCTCGATGACCGATCCCGCCCAATTCGTCGTCGTCGACGCCCAGACCGTGCGCATCGACCTACCCCAGCCCGACCGCTTCGCGCTGCCCAACTTCGCGCTGACCTATCCGATAATCGTCAACTCCAGGCTCGCCAAGCAGCACGCAACCGAGGCCGATCCGTTCGCCATGGAGTGGCTGAAGACCAACGCCGCCGGCGGCGGGGCCTTCAGGATCGAGAACGCGGCGATGGGCGAGCGCATCCTGTTCTCGCGTTTCGACGAGTGGAAGAGCGGCCCGCTGCCGCAGATCAGGCGGGTGCTCTGGCAGACCGTGCCGGCGGCGGAATCGCGCATCGCGTCGCTGGTCCGCAAGGACGCCGACATCGTCCAGGACATCCCGCCGAAAGACGCCGTCGCGCTGGACGCCAATCCTGACATCAAGGTCGTCGGCGTGCCGACCTCGAGCTTCCAGTTCATCGGCATGAACGGCGATATTGCGCCCTTCGACGACGTGCGCGTGCGCCAGGCGATCGCCTATGCGCTGCCCTATGACGATATGTTCAAGGCGGCGCTCTTCGGCCGTGGCGAACCCCTCTTCGGAGGCCAGCCGGGCGAGCCGACCACCACCCGCTTCCCGCAGCCACTGGGCTACTCTACCAACCTGGAGAAGGCGAAGGCGCTGCTGGCGGAGGCGGGCCACGCAGAGGGTTTCGCGACCACCTTCTCCTACGAACTGTCCCTCGCCTCGATCGCCGAGCCGGTCGCGCTGCTGCTGCAGGAGGCGCTCGGCAAAGTCGGCATCAAGGTGGAGATCGAGAAGGTTCCGGCCGGTCAGCTTGGAACCCTCCTCCAGGACAAGAAGGTTCCCTTCTATTTCGAGGGTTCGATCTCCTATCTCGCCGACCCGGACTATTTCTTCCGCATCTTCTATCACGGCGACACGCGCTGGAACTTCGGCTCCTACAAGAACCCCGAGTTTGCCTCCCTCGTCGAAAAGACCCGCTACGAGACAGATCAGGCCGTCTATGACGCCGATGTCAGCCGCATGATCACGCTGGTCAAGCAGGACATCCCGATCATCCTGCTGTGGCATCCGGCGCTCGACACGGGAATGCAGAAGAACATCGAAGGCTACAGCTTCGCCTTCCATCGCCAGCTCGAAATGAAGACGCTGTCTCGGACCTGAATCTGGGCCGCCGGCGACTTAGTCGCCGCACGCAACAACACACCCCGCCTCGACCAGGCGGGGTTCCGCGCTTTTCGGCGCCGGGCGAGCGAGGTTCGGCGCGGCCGTCTCAACCGTGCGGGAAATGGCAGCGAAGCTCGCGCCCGTCCGCCTCGTCGACGAGCAGCGGCGCCACCTGCCGGCAGCGGTCCTGCTGGCGCCCGCAGCGGCCATAGAAGCGGCACATGGTGGGCGACGGATTGACCGGGCTTTGCGGCTCGCCGGGGAGTTTTATGCGTTCGCGCTTTCCCTCCCGCAGCGTGGGAATGGCGGAGATGAGCGCCCGCGTGTAGGGATGGCGGGGATCACCGAAGAGCTGCTTGGTCGTCCCGCTTTCCACGATCTGCCCGAGATACATGACGAGGATGCGCTCGCAAAGCAGCCGCACCACGTTGAGGTCGTGGCTGACGAACAACAGCGCCACCCCGGCCTCGCGGCGCAGCCGGTCGAGCAGTTGCAGCACGGTCGCCTGCAGAGAAACGTCCAGCGCCGAGGTCGGCTCGTCCAGCACAAGCAGTTTCGGCTCGACCGCCATCGCGCGGGCGATGCCGACGCGCGCCTTCTGGCCCGCGGAGAGCTGGTGGGGATACCGCGTGAGCAGCGCCAGCGGCAGACGGACCGCATCAGCCGCCGCCTCGACCCTGGCCTGCAGCTCCCCGCGACCGGCTGGAGGCATCAGCTGGCGAATCGGATCGGCAATCAGGTCGAAGGCCGTGAAGCGCGGGTTCAGGCTCTCCGTCGGATCCTGGAACACCATCTGGATCTCGCGCCGCAGCGGCGACTTGGTGAAGCTGGAGGTCTTCAGACCTGTCACGTCGCGCCCGTTCATCCGGATGCGACCGGCGGTCGGATCGACCAGCCGCGAAACGACGCGCGCGAGCGTCGACTTCCCGCAGCCCGATTCGCCGACGAGACCCACGGCCTCCCCGGGATGGATCTCGAGGCTGACATCGTCCACCGCGTGCAGCGCCTGCGCCAGCCGCCGCCAAAACGGCCCGCGCGTCGTCAGTTCGAAGCGCTTTTCGACATTCTCCACCTCGATGACCGGCGTCTCGTTCATAGCGGGTTTCGGCAAGCTACAAGATGGAAGGGGCCGGCGGGTTCGAGCGTCAGCGGTGCGGCGTCGCAGGCCGGCAGTCGCCGCTCGCAGCGCTCGGCAAAGCGACACGGCGGCAGATCGTTGCGGCTGAGATCGGGCATGGAGCCTGCGATTGCCTGCAGTTCACAGAGGTCATCCGCCATCGACGGCACGCTTCTCATCAGCTTCGTCGTGTAGGGGTGCCTTGGATGTGCGAAAAGCTCGGCCACCCCCGCCGTTTCGACGACATGCCCGGCATGCATCACCACGATCCTGTCGCAATATTCCGCGGCGAGCGCGAGGTCGTGGGTGATGATCAGGGCGCCCAGGTTGCGTTCGCGCGCCAGGTCGCGGATCAGGTCCATGATGACCGCCTGCGTGGTGACATCGAGGCTGGTGGTCGGCTCGTCGGCGATCAACAGCTTTGGGGAGCAGGAGAGCGCCATTGCGATGCCGATGCGCTGGCACATGCCGCTGGACAGCTCGAACGGATAGGCCCTGGCGCGTGTCTCGGGGTCGGGGATGCGCACCTGCCGTAGCGCGTCGAGCACCCTGGCGCGGATGGCGGCCGCGGCAGCGGGAACATGGCGGGCGATGACGTCGCCGATCTGTTCGCCGGCCGTGCGGATGGGGTTGAGCGCCGTGCGCGGATTCTGGAAGATGATCGATGCTTCGCCGCCGCGCCAGCCATCGCGCTCGCGTTCGCCCATGGCGAGCAGGTTGCGCCCCTCGAAGAGGATCTCCCCCGATGTGATCTCGGCCGCCTTGTCGAGGATGCCCATGATGGCGGAGGCGGTGACCGACTTGCCGGAGCCGGACTCGCCGACCACGCCGACGATCTCGCCGGGCTCGACGTCGAAGGACACGCGGTCGAGCACCGCCACGGCGCCACTGCGGGTGCGGAAATCGACCGACAGGTCTTTGACGGAGAGCAATGGCGCGGCGCTCATGTGCGCATCCTCGGGTCCAGCATGTCCCGTAGTGCGTCGCCGAGCAGATTGAAGGCGAAAACCGCGGTCATCAGGGTGAGGCCGGGGAACAGCGCGATCCACCATTCCCCCGAAGCGATGAAGCGGGCGCCGTCCGCGACCATGATCCCCCATTCCGGCGTCGGCGGCCGCACGCCGAGCCCGAGGAAGGAAAGCCCGGCGGCGTTCAGCACCGCCCAGCCGAGGTTGACCGACGCCTGGATGACCAGGGGCGAAAGGATGTTGGGCAGGAGGAACACCAACAGGATCCGCGCATGGCTGGAACCGCCGACCCGGGCCGCTTCCACATAGCCGAGATTGCGGCGCACGTTCACCTCGGCGCGCGCCAGCCGGATGTAGAAGGGCAGGTTGACGATGGCCGTGGCGTAGATGACGTTCATCACCGTGTTGCCGAGTGCGGCCACCAGCGCCATTGCCAGCACGAACAGCGGGAACGCCATCAGCACGTCCACGACCCGGCTCGCCGTGGCGTCGAGCGCGCCGCCGAAATAGCCGATAACGGCGCCGATCGCCGAGCCGACGGCACAGGAGATCAGCACCGCGCCAAGCGCGATTCCTAGATCGAGCCGAGTCGCAACCAGCACTCGCGAAAACACGTCGCGGCCCAGTTGATCAGTGCCGAACCAGTAGCGGGCCGACGGCGCCTGGAGGGCGTCGGAGGCATTCGTGGCCAGCGGGTCGTGCGGCGCCAGCAACGGCCCGAACAAGGCCGCGAGCACCAGCAGGCCGAACAGGGCGAAAGCCAGCAGATTCACGGGGTTTTCGGCAAGCGCATAGCGCATCGCGCGCAGCCGCTCGCGCATCGTCAAGGACAGGACGCCGGATGTCATTTCAGCCCTGCCCGCGGGTCGATCGCCGCAATGGCGAGATCCGCGACGAGGTTCACCAGGAGGAAGATGCCCGCCATCAGGAGCATGAAACCCTGCAGCGGCGCGTAGTCGAGCGAGATCAGGCTGTCGAGCGCGAAAGCGCCGATGCCCGGCCAGGCGAACACGCGCTCGACCAGCACGTTGGCGCCGAGCATGTAGGAAAAGGTCATGGCGAGTGTCGTCACCAGCGGCAGCATGGCGTTGCGGAAGGCGTAGGTGAAGATCACCGTGCGCCGCCTGAGGCCGTTCGCCCGCGCCGTCCGCACGAACTCGCTCGACAGCGCCCCCAGCATGGCGGCGCGCGTCATGCGCGCCAGCGGCGCCAGTGCGAACAGCGCCATGGTGACGCCCGGCAGGACGAGCTGGCGCAGCGCCGCCCAGAAAGTTTCGAGGTCGCTCGCGATCAGCGCATCGACGGTGATCAGCCGCGTGATTGCGGGCGGATTGACGAGGAACGGGTCCAGCCTGCCGATCGGCTCGGGAGCGACGCCAAGCAGGTAATAGAACAGGTAGATGAGCAGCAGGCCGGTCACGAAGGTCGGCATCGACACGCCGAGCGTCGCGATGAGACGGCAGGCATGGTCGATGGCCGAGCCCGGACGCAGCGCGGCGAGCACGCCGAGCGGAATGGCCACCGCGATTGCAAGGATGAAGGCGAAGATGGTCAGTTCTGCGGAGGCCGGAAGCCGGTTCATCAATTCGGTCGATACCGGCAGGCCCGTCGAGATGGACTTGCCCAGATCGCCGTGAAGCAGGGAGCCGAGATAGATCAGGAACTGCTCGGGCAACGACTTGTCCAGCCCCAGCGACTGGCGGACCTGTTCGATGTCGGCGGCCGTCATCGACGGGTTGGAGGCGAAAAAGACCGCCGGGTCGCCGGGCAGCACCCTGGTCAGCAAGAAGGTCGCCAGCACCACGCCGAAAAGCGTCGGGATGGCGCCGAGCAGACGCCACAGAACCTTGCTCATCGTCGCGGCCAGTCTCCAATCAATGAACTGCGATCGGTCATCTTCAGCCTGCGCCTGCCCCGTTCCGGATCCGGCATCGGCAAGCCAGCTCCGAAGCGAGGTCGTATTGTCGCCGCACGGCGGCGGCGTCAGCCTCGGCCAGCAAGCCATGTGCCGTCGCAATACCGCGTCCCGGCTGCAAGCTCATCCTGTGGACCGGATGGCGTTCGTCGGTCAAGAAGCGCTAATTGGGATATGTCGCCCGGCGCGATGCATGATGGAAGACAAGGAGAGACCTGAATGCCTTCGAAGATCACACAGGGTTACAAGGCGATGCTCGAAGCGGCCAACGCCGCCGTCCGCGGGCTGGCGCCCGAAGAGGCTGTGGCGCTGAAGGGCCGCGACGATGTTGTCTTCGTCGACCTGCGCGACCCCCGCGAGCTGACGCGCGAGGGCAAGATCCCCGGGGCGTTCCACTGCACGCGCGGCATGCTCGAATTCTGGATCGATCCCGAAAGCCCCTATGCCAAGCCGATCTTCCAGGAGGACAAGACCTTCGTGTTCTACTGCGCGTCTGGCTGGCGCTCGGCACTGGCGGCGAAGACTGCGCAGGACATGGGACTCGCTCCCGTCGCCCACGTCGCCGGTGGCTTCACCGCGTGGCGCAATGCCGGTGGCGACGTCGAGAAGGTCGAGCCGCGCGGCTGACGCGCATTCCGGAGCGCGACTGTTCAGGGTCGCGCCCTCCCCTTGGCCGGTCCGCCTCGTTCAGGCTTCGATCTGGCTGGTCGAGCGTTCGTAGACCCTGGCGCCCGTCTCCGCATCCACCCCCAGCAGGCTGACCTCGTAGCCCCACAGCTTGCGGATGTGGCGCAGTGTCGCGTCGCGGCTCTCCTCCTGCAGCACGATGCCGTTCTTGACGGTGTGCTGCAGCCGGAGCTGGCGGTCGCCCAGAAGATCCAGATCCACCACCTGGATGTCCAGCCGGCTCGCTCCAACGTCGTAGCTGTCGGCCAGCGCCGACCGGATCTTCTCGTAGCCGCGCTCATTGTGGATCGACGCAACCTCGTAGTGCGGCTCGTTGGCTGCGTCAGCCAGGACGAACAGCCGCCACTTCCGGATCAGCGCCGGGCTGAGGAACTGGCGGACGAAAGACTCGTCACGGTGGTTGGCCCAGGCGTCGAGCAGCGTTTCCCGCCAGTTGCCGTTGCCCGCGATGTCGGGAAACCAGTCGCGGTCCTCCGCCGTCGGGTTCGTCGAGATGCGCTGGATGTCCTGCATCATGTCCAGGCCCAGCGCGTAGGGGTTGATGCCGGAATAGCGCGGATCGTCGAAACCCGGCTGGAAGATGACGTTCGAATGGTTCTGCAGGATCTGGAGCATCGCGCCTTCATCGAGCTTGCCCCGGTCGTAGAGCGCGTTGACGATGGTGTAGTGCACGAAGGTGGCGCAGCCCTCGTTCATCACCTGGGTCTGCCGCTGCGGGTAGAAATACTGGGCGACCACGCGGACGATCCGGAGGATCTCGCGCTGCCACGGCTCCAGGATAAGGCTGTTCTTCTCCAGGAAGTAGAGGAGGTTCTCCTCGGGCAGGTTGAGCGTCTTCTTGCGCTCTGCCGCCTCGCGGTCGAGCTGGCCGGATTTTTCCGCCTCCTTCAAACGCGGCAGTGTTCGCCACAGATCATTATAGGAACGCCCCTCGTATTCCAGGCGCTCGCGGACGATTTCGCGTTGCCTCTCTGGGCTGAGCCGCGGCGGACGGCGGTACTTGAAGACGCCCTGCTCCATCAGCGCGTGCGCCGCGTCGAGGATGGACTCCACCGCGGCGACGCCGTGCTGCTCCTCGCAGCGCGCGATGTAGCGCTTTGCGAAGTCGAGATAGCCGAGGATTGCGCCGGCATCCGTCCACTGCCGGAACAGATAGTTGTTCTTGAAGAAATGGTTGTGGCCGAGAGCCGCGTGCGCGGTCACCAGAGCCTGCAGGGCCGCGGTGTTCTCCTCCATCAGGTAGACGATGCACGGATTGGAATTGATGACGATCTCGTAGGCGAGCCCGCGGCCGCCTTTGCGGTACATCAACTCGTGATAGACGAAATGCTTGCCGAACGACCAGTGATTGTACATCAGCGGCATGCCGACGGAGGAATAGGCGTCGAGCATCTGCTCGGACGAGATGATCTCCATCTGCACGGGATAGATGTCGAGGTGCAGTTCCTCCCTGCCGACCGCCTCGACGGCTTCGTAGATGCGCGACAGGGTGCCGAAATTCCAGTCGGAGCCGGAAAACAGCAGGCCGGATTTGCTCGCTTGACCAGCCATCCGGATCGCCCTCAGCCGCTCTTCTGCACGGACGCCTGCTTGGTGAAAAGCTGGCGAAAGACCGGATAGATGTCGCCCGCCTTGGCGATGCGCGCCATCTGGAAATTCGACCATTTCACGTCGACGGCGCTGTAGGCCCGCCAGAGTGAGGTCCCGTTCTCGGTCGATCCGAAGATATGGCTCTCGCGCTCGTCGATGATCTCGACATAGGCGAAGTACTGGCACATGCGCATGATCTCGCCGTCGAGAAGGGCAATGCAGCGCTCCGAATCGTTGGCGAAGTTGTCGCCATCGGAGGCCTGGGCCGCGTAGATGTTCCATTCCCGGCTTGGATACCGCTCGTTGATTATGCGCTGCATCTCTTCCAGCGCGGTGGAGACGATCGTTCCGCCGCTCTGCGTGCTGTAGAAGAACGTGTCCTCGTCCACCTCCTGCGCCTCGTGGGTGTGGCGGATGAAGACGATCTCGGTGCGGTCATACCGACGCTTGAGAAACAGGTGGAGCAGTACGAAGAACCGCTTCGCCATGTCCTTCTCGCGCTCGCCCATGGAGCCGGAGACGTCCATCAGGCAGAACATCACGGCATTGGCATTGGGGATTGGCTGGGCTTCGAAGCGGTTGAAGCGGATGTCCACCGGATCGACATAGGCGATCACCCTGCGGCGTCGCTTCAGCCGCTCGACCTCTTCGCGCAACACGGTGAGGCGCTCTGGCGCCGCGGGACCGGGCGGAGCCGCCTCGAGCTCGGCAATTTCCCGTTCGAGCGCTTCCACCTCCTCCCGCTTGGGACGCCGCAGCGCGATGCGGCGGCCGAAGCTGTTGCGCATGGTGCGGCCGACATTGATGTTGGTCGGCGTGCCCGTCGCGGTGAATCCCGCCCGGCGCGGCTTGAAGGCAAGAATCTCCTTGAGATTGAGCTTGACCATGTCGGGCAACTCGAGATCCTCGAAGAAGAGGTCGAGCACCTCCTCCCGCGAAAGCACGAAGCGGAAATCGTCCTCCGAGGGCTGGCGAGAGGGGCCGCCGCGGCCAGCCTCCCCTTCCCCTGGCTTGGGGATGCGGTCTCCGGTTCCGAATTGCTTGTTGCCCGGAAGGATGTGCTGTCGTCGACCGCTGTCCCGGGCCGCATCGAAGCTCGGCTCGCTGGTGCCGCGCCGGGGCATCGAAACGGAGTGCTCGGCGTCCACATCGGCGATCTTGCCGGTGCGGATCTGGTCCCGGATGGTCCGCTTCAGCTCCTCGCGCGCGCGCCGCAGAAAGCGCTGACGGTTGTCGAGGCTCTTGTCCTTCGGATTCAGTCTGCGATCGATGAATGTCGGCATGGCGGCCCCGATTCCGGCCTCAGCCAGCCTTGTTCACCCGCATGTACCAGTCCACCAGCCGCCGCACCTGCCGCTCGGTGTAGCCGCGTTTCACCATGCGCTGCACGAATTCCGTGTGACGCTTTTCCGTCACGCTATCCTGCTTGGAGCCGAAGCTGATGACGGGCAGCAGGTCCTCGACCTGGCCGAACATCCGCTTCTCGATCACCTCACGCAGCTTCTCGTAGCTCGTCCAGGACGGGTTGCGACCGTGATTCTTGGCGCGCGCCCGCAGCGTGAACTTGACCACCTCGTTGCGGAAATCCTTCGGGTTGGCGATTCCGGCCGGCTTCTCGATCTGCGACAGTTCCGTGTCGAGAACCGAGCGGTTCAGGATCTGGCCGGTGTCGGGATCCTTGTAGTCCTGATCCTCGATCCAGGCGTCGGCATAGGCGATGTAGCGGTCGAACAGGTTCTGGCCGTACTCGCTGTAGGATTCCAGATAGGCCTTCTGGATCTCGTGGCCGATGAACTCCGCGTATCGGGAAGCCAGCTCCGACTTGATGAAGTTGAGATAGGCCGCCTCGGTTTCCTTCGGAAACTGCTCGCGCTTGATCGCCTCCTCAAGGATGTACATCAGGTGCACCGGATCGGCGGCCACCTCATTGGTGTCGTAGTTGAACGTCTGCGACAGGATCTTGAAGGCGAAGCGGGTGCTGACCCCGGTCATGCCTTCGTCCACGCCTGCGGCGTCGCGGTACTCCTGGACCGACTTCGCCTTGGGGTCGACGTCCTTCAGGTTCTCGCCGTCATAGGCCCGCATCTTGGTGTAGAGCGGCGAGTTGTCGTGCTCGTGGAGGCGGGTCGACACGGTGAAGCGGCTGAGGATGTCCAGCACCTCCGGAGCGCACGGGCTGTCGGCCAGTTCGCTTTCCCGCAACAGTTTCTCGTAGATCTGCCGTTCCTCGGTGACCCGCAGGCAATACGGCACCTTGACCACCAGGATGCGGTCGAGGAACGCCTCGTTGTTCTTGTTGTTCTTGAACTGTAGCCATTCCGACTCGTTGGAATGGGCCACGATGATGCCCTGGTAGGGGAACGCTCCAAAGCTCTCGGTACCGTTGTAGCTGCCTTCCTGGGTGGCCGTGAGCAGGGGATGCAGCACCTTGATCGGGGCCTTGAACATCTCGACGAACTCCAGCAGGCCCTGGGTCGTCCGGTTCAGTCCTCCGCTGTAGGAGTAGGCGTCCGGATCGTTCTGGCTGAAGTTCTCGAGCTTGCGGATGTCGACCTTGCCGACCAGCGCGGAAACGTCCTGATTGTTCTCGTCGCCGGGCTCGGTCTTGGCGATGGCGATCTGGCGCAGTCTCGACGGCATCAGCCTGACGACGCTGAATTTTGAGATGTCGCCGGACAATTCGTCGAGCCGTTTCGCGGCCCATGGCGATATCAGGCCGTTCAGCCGGCGGCGGGCGATGCCGTATTTCTCCTCCAGCAGGTCCCCCATGCGGTCGGGATGGAAGAGCCCCAGCGGGGACTCGAAGACCGGGCTTATCTCCTTCCCGACCTTCAGCGTGTAGATCGGCCGCTTCTCCATCAGCTTCTTCAGCCGTTCGGCGAGCGACGACTTGCCGCCGCCGACCGGGCCGAGGAGATAGAGGATCTGCTTGCGCTCCTCGAGGCCCTGCGAGGCATAGCGGAAATAGCCGACGATGCGCTCGATCGTGTCTTCCATGCCATAGAAGTCGGCAAAGGAGGCGTATGTCTTGATCGTCCTGTTCGCAAAGATGCGGCCGAATCGCTCGTCCTTGCTTGTGTCGATCAGCGTAGGCTCGCCGATCGCAGCCACCATGCGCTCGGGCGCCGATGCATACATCGACTTGTCCTCGGCGCAGGCTAGCAGATATTGCTGGAGGCTCATCTCCTCGTGGGCCGTATCGGTATATATCTCCGAAAACAGGCCAAAGACGTCGGATGCTTTCTCAGGCATGATACCCTCGCGCCCTAGTCGATCCGGCATGTGCCGGTGTGTCTTCAACTTAGTGAACGGCGTAGTGGTTCCTTCACATCCCGGAGAACATAGCCTCGCCTCCAACCTCCCACGCGAAGCCAACCTCCGGTGATCAGTCTCCAACCCTCACTTTCCATGAGGGTGATTCGAAACATACCACACCACGACCATCACGCCCGCTCGAAAACGATCAGCGAAAGAGCATCCGGGACGTAGTGTGGTATTTTCGCCCGAGCGAGCCCGGCGATCCGGGTGTGTCGGTCGGGCCTTCACCCAAGATACGATCTGGGCCCGTCACAGGGTTTCAGTTGTCGGGCGATTTCCAGCAAGGAATTCGACCGGTCGGCTGCCGCGTCATGCGAAGGACTGCTGCTGCCCCATCAGCGGATCGGGAATCACGATGATGGTGCTTCCGTCGCGAACCGCTCCGTGAAGATGAATGATGTCCTGATTGAGCAGGCGGATGCAGCCTGAGGACACCGCCTTGCCGATCGAATGCGCCTCTGGAGAACCGTGCACGCGATAGAGCGTGTCGCGTCCATCCTTGTGAATGTAGAGGGACCTTGCACCGAGCGGATTGTTGAGGCCGGGCGGCATGCCCCCGTTGAGTATCGAATAGGGCTCCAGCTGCGGCTGGCGCGCGACCATCTCGTCCGGCGGCGTCCATACCGGCCACTCGCGCTTGTAGGCGACGATGGCGCGACCGGACCAGGAAAAGCCGTCCCTGCCGACGCCGATGCCGTAGCGCACCGCCCGTTGCCCGGGCTGCACATGGTAGAGGTGTTTGTTGGGCGTATCGACGATCAGCGTGCCGGGCGCCTCGGACGTCGGATAGTCGACCTCCTGGCGCCAGAATTTCTGGTCCACCTTCGAGACGTCGACCTCCGGGATGGGGAAACGCTCGTTCGGCATGGCGTAGTACATTGGCGGCGTCTCGGGAACCGGGGGCCTTTTGGAGGGTGCCGGCGCGGTCGGCATGGCCTGGCGGGCCGTCGTGCACCCGGACAGGGCGAGAGCGGCTGCTCCAAGGAGCAATCCCCGGCGGCTGACGCCGCCACCGGTCGTTGCGGTCTGATGATTGTGGCTGGCGTCGGACATGAATCTTTCCAGGCTTTCAGGCATGCGGCCCAAAACACCACTCGACCTTAAGGCTGGCTTAAGGTCGCCGGGGCCGATGCCTTCAACTCATCGTCATCGAAGGGGTACGAATGTTCATCGAGAGACCGGCCGAAGGAAACGCGCTCCGCGAGGCTGCGCCCGCGCACGCCTGCGGAATCGTGACACGGCGCGCCCTGATCGGAGGCGTCATGGCCGGAGCGCTGGTCGGCCTCGCGCCGTCGGCGAGCGCCGACGATGTGAGCCGCGAGATGATCCTCAACGATCCGGCTGCGCCGACCAGCGGTAACCCCAAGGGCGACGTCACCATCGTCAGCTTCTTCGATTACAACTGCCCCTTCTGCAAGCAGGCCATGGCGCCGCTTGCCAGTGTCATGAAGTCGGACGGGAACATCCGGCTCGTCTATAAGGACTGGCCGATCCTCACCGAGGCCTCGGTCTACGGCGCGAAGGCCGCGTTGGCGGCCCACTACCAGGGCAAGTACGAGGCGGTCCACGAAGCCCTCATGAGCATCGAGGGTCGACGCGTTGGCGAGGAGCGGATGCGTCAAGCCATCGAGGCCTCGGGCGTCGACATGACCCGGCTCGAGGGCGACGCCAAGAAGCACGACGCGGAGATCACGGCGCTGATCCGCCGCAACGGCGCGCAGGCCGATGCGCTTGGTCTGCAGGGCACGCCCGTCTATCTCATCGGACCCTTCATGGTCGCCTCCGCGCTCGATGAAATGGGCTTCCGCCAGGTCGTCAAGGACGCCCGCGAAAGCGTCCAGCAGTAATTCTCCTCCGAAATCGAGACTCCGATGCCAATGTCCCGGCCCGAGACCGGCCCCCTCGCGCGTCTTCTCGCGACCTCCCTCGTCTGCCTCACGATCGCGGGCTGCGCCACGTCCGGCCCGCCGCCCAACTCAGCCAATGCAGGCGCAAGCGCGCCTGCGTTGGCGCTTGTCGAAAAACGCAAGACACCGCCCCGCCAGGAGAAGTTTCCGGTTCCCGACGTCGACATGGGCCGCATACCGAAGCAGTTTCACAAGCAGACCGTCGACTATCCGACCGCCGAGCCGGTCGGCACGGTCATCGTCGATCCAGGCAGCCGGTTTCTCTATCTCGTCCAGCCGGGCGGCAAGGCTCTGCGCTACGGTGTGGGCGTGGGCGCAGCCGGACGCGCCTTCTCGGGCACGGCCGACCTCGCCTACAAGCGCGAATGGCCGCGCTGGACCCCCACGCCGAACATGATCAAGCGCAATCCCGAGCGCTACGGCAAGCACGCCGGCGGCGTCGACGGCGGCCCCGGCAACCCGATGGGCGCGCGCGCGCTCTATCTGTTCCAGGACGGCGTCGACACGCTCTACCGCATCCACGGCACGAACGAACCGTCGAGCATCGGCAAGGCGGTGTCGGCTGGCTGCATCCGCATGCTGAACCAGGATGTGATCGACCTCTACGACCGCGTCGGCAAGGGCGCGAAGGTCATCGTCAAGTGAGGCTTCGACGCCCTGCCCCTATGCGGCAGCGGCGTCGAATGTGAGCCGGACGCGCAGGCCTTGGGGCGTGCGGTTGGCGATGGCGAGATTGCCGCCGCAGCGCTTCATGACGGTTTCGACGATGGCCAGCCCCAGGCCGCTGCCGGTCTCCAGCCGGCTGCGGCCGCGATAGAAGCGTTCGGTCGCGTGCGCGAGTTCCTCGTCGCTCATGCCCGGGCCTTCGTCTTCGATGATGACGGCAACCGTCTCCTCGTTTCGCGCGAGGCAAATCCTTACCGTCGTGCCGGGGGGCGCATGGTGGATGGCGTTCTCGACCACGTTGCGCACGGCCATTCCGACGAAGACCGGCTCAGCCACGATCCTCGGCCGATCACAATTCGCCAGATCGATCGAGACAGCGCGGACATCGGCAAGCGCTTTCAGGCCGGACGCCGCACCCGCAAGGACGCCGTGCAGGTCGACTTCCTTCCTTTCCGGCCATGTGTCCGCCGCATCCACCGAGGCGAGGTCGAGGAGTTGGCGCGCCAGCCGCGCCGACCGGTCGACGCCGCTGGCGATCTGGGCCAGCGCGTGGGCCTTGGTGTCCGCATCGTCGCTGGCAAGGGCGATCTGGGCCTGCGTCTTGATGCCGGCAAGCGGCGTCTTCAGCTCATGGGCGGCGAAGGCCGTAAAACTCCGCTCGCGCTGCCGCGCGTCGTCCACGCGCCGGAACAGGCCATTGAGCGCGTGGAGCGCGGGCGCAATCTCGGTGGGCGCATCGGCGGCCACGATGGGCCGCAGGTCGTCCGCGGACCGCCCCGACAGCGCCTCCGCCATGCGATCCAGGGGAGACAGCCCGCGGCGGACACTGAACCAGATGAGCGCTCCGGCAAACGGAACTATGAGGGCGAGCGGCAGCAGCAGGCCCTTGATGACGTCGTTGACCAGCCCGTCGCGGATCTGGAGATTGTCGCCCACCAGAACCTGGACGCCGAGCGCGGCGTTCTCGACCGCGTAGACGCGCCATGTCTCCCCGTCGATGACCGTGTCCGAGAAGCCGTTTGGTGTCTGGGACAGCCGTTGCTCAGGTGCGCTTTCCGACCGCCCCACGAGAGCGCCCGAAAGCGACCAGATCTGGCAGGACAGCTGGTGGTTGTAGGAGGGGTCGTCGGCAAGCGGAGCCGGCTTGAACGGAGGCGAGGCCGTTGCAGCGGCCATCGCCACCTCGACCCGATGATCGGTGATCAGCGAGTTGACCATCCGCGCCGCCTCCTTCAGCCGCGCGTCCAGCACCCTCTCCACCTCGGCCTGCGTGTTCGTGTAGATCCACACGGCGGCGGAGAGCCAGACCGCGCCGGTCGTCGCAAGCAGGATGGCGAGGAGCCGTGCGCGTATCGACTTCATCAGATCTCGGTCCCGACCCGGTAGCCCACGCCGCGCACCGTCTCCACGACGCCCGGCCCGATCTTGCTGCGCAGGTGGTGGATGTGGACTTCCACCGCATTGCTCTCGACGCCTTCCTGCCAGCCGTAAAGGGCCTCTTCGAGCGCCGACTTGCCGAGGACGGTCCCGGGCCGCTCCATCAATGCTCTCAACAAAGTGAACTCGCGCCGCGTCAGCGGAACCGTCCGCCCGTCGCGGCGAACCGTCAATGTGGCCGGATCGAGCGTCACGTCGGCCCATTGCAGGACGGAGGAGGCCCGGCCGGAGCCCCGCCGAAGGATCGCCCGCACGCGCGCGGCCAGCTCGTCGAGGTCGAAGGGCTTGCCCAGATAGTCGTCCGCGCCGGCATCGAGGCCCGCGATCCGATCCGCGATCTGGTCGCGTGCGGTGAGCAGGAGGATCGGCGTCGGGTCTTTCAGGCGTCGTCGCTCCGCCAGCAGGTCGAGACCCGAGCCGTCGGGGAGCATGACGTCGAGGACCACCGCGTCGTACTCGCTCGCCCGCAGGGCCGCATCGGCATCGCCGCACGTCGCCACCGCGTCCGGAATGAAGCCGGCGAGTTTCAGGCCCACCGACAATCCGTCGCGCAAGATGGGGTCGTCCTCGACAATCAGTACACGCATCGGCAGTTCAACATCTTTTCCGGCTCCAGCTCTTGGCCCGCAGGCTTAAGGCTGCCTTAAGGAATGCGGTCGACCCCGGCTCCGACAACGCGCTGAAGAGGTAATCAACACAATGAAGGCGATAGTCGGGTTCGTTTCCGCGCTTCTGGCGCTGATGGCTCTCTCGGTGGCGTCCAGCGCCGAGCCGCTTGCCGCCGACGACGCATTCCGCATGACGGCGGTGCGCGGCGGCGACGGCATCGAACTCAGATGGGAGATCGCCGACGGCTACTACCTCTATCGCGATCACTTCGAGGTGCACGCCGCAGAGCCGGTTCCCTTTACCTCGTCACGAGGCGAGGTGAAGGACGATCCGAGTTTCGGATCGGTCGAGGTCATCTACAGGCAAGCACGCGTCGCGATCGCCGGTCCGGTCGCGCAGCCCCTGAAGGTCACCTATCAGGGATGCCAGGAAGACGGCATCTGCTATCGGCCGGAGACGCGCCAGGTCGATCCGGCGACGCTTGCGATTTCGGACGCCGGACCGACGGTGGCGTGGTCGACGCCGGCGCAGGACGCGCCGCCGCCCGTTGAAGCCGCCGATTCCGGGCTGATACTTGCCGAGGATCAGGGCGGCGCTGCCAGGCTGCTCGCCGACGGCGCCTATCCGTGGGTGATCGCAGGCTTTCTCGGTTTCGGGCTGCTGCTGGCGTTCACGCCATGCGTGCTGCCGATGTATCCGATCGTCGCCGGCATGCTTGGCCGTCAGGGCGAGAGCCTGACCGCGGCGCGGGGCTTCACGCTGGCCTCCGTCTATGTCGTCGCCCTCGCCTTCGCCTTCGCGCTGGTCGGCGCCATCGTGGCATGGAGCGGCCACAACATGCAGATCGCGCTCCAGTCGCCATGGACGACCGCCGCCAGCGCAGCCATCCTGGTCCTGCTGGCGCTCTCCATGTTCGGCCTGTTCGAGCTCCAGCTGCCGTCCGCCTGGACATCCCGTTTCGCCGGCAGGAACGCCGGGCGCGGCTCGATCACCTCGGCCGCGGCCCTCGGCTTTTCCTCGGCACTGATCGTCGGGCCCTGCGTCACCGCACCGCTTGCCGGAGCGCTCATCTATGTCGCGCAGGGAGGCGACTGGAAGCTCGGCGCGGCCGCGCTTTTCGCTCTCGGATTGGGCAAGGGCCTACCGCTGATCGCACTGGCCGGCTTCGGCGGTCATCTTCTGCCGCGCGCCGGAGCGTGGATGGAGAGCGTCAAGAAGGCGTTCGGCTTCGCCTTTCTGGGCGTCGCGATCTGGCTCGCATCCCCGCTCCTGTCCGATGTCGTCCTATCCGTGCTCTGGGCGTTGCTCCTGATCGCCGCCGCCGGCTGGCTTCTCGGCCGCGCGGCGAAGGGCTGGCGTCGGCGCGCCTTGCGCGCGACGGCCGGCGTGTTTTCCGTCTACGCCGCCGTCATGGGGCTGACTGCGGCATCCGGAGGCGACCGGCCCTTTCAGGCGCAGGCGCGGATCGTGCTGAAGTCCCCTCCCCAGAGCAAATCCGCGCTCGCCTTCGAAGAGGTCGCCACCCTGCCCGACCTCCTGGCCCGCTTCGACGATCCCGATGGCCAGAAGCGGCCCCTGATGGTGTACTTCACGGCCGATTGGTGCGTCATCTGCCGGAAGATAGAGCGTTCCGTCCTGCCCGATCCGCGTATCGAAGAGGCCCTCGCGTCGTACCGCCTCGTCAAAGTCGACATCACGGAGCTCGACCCCAGGCGTGAGGAGCTGATGAAGGCGCTGCGCGTGGCGGGGCCCCCGTCAATGGTGTTCTTCCATGGCGACAAGCGCGAGATCGAGGGCACGCGTCTCATCGGCACGATCGACGTCGATTCACTGGTGACGTCCGCGGCCAAGGGTGGGTGACATGAACGCGATATCCGTAGGCCCCCTGATGCTCGCGGCGGATCGCGCCGCCGCGCTGATCGGCATCTTCGCGTTCACGCTCGTGGCGGGGATGCTGGCGCGCCGCGTCGACCCCGACATCAGGCGATGGTCGTTCTGGGCGCTTGTGGCGGGGATAGTGGCGGCCCGCGTCGGCCATGTCGCGATCCATTGGGACAGCTTCAAGGATGAGCCCCTGCGCGCCTTCGCAGTCTGGCAGGGCGGCTTCTTCTGGCCATTCGGCCTGCTGGTCGCGCTCGCCGCGATACCGCTTTTCCTGCGCGGCGCGCAGGCGAGGCTGGCGGCGCTGGCGCCTGTCGCTGCAGGTTTGTTCATCTGGAACGTCGCCGATCAGCTGACCTCTGCGGTCGAACCGGTTGCGCTCCCGGACACTCGGTTCCAGGCCCTGTCGGCAGACCCGATCAAACTGACCGACAGCATCGGCCGGCCCATGATCATCAACCTCTGGGCATCCTGGTGCCCCCCGTGCCGTCGCGAAATGCCCATGCTGGAGGCCTACTCGCACGAGGTCCGGGACGTCTCGTTCATCTTCGCCAATCAGGGCGAGGACGCCGGCCGGGTCACTGCCTATCTCGACAAGGAGGGGCTGGACCTGCCGGTAGCCCTTCTCGACCGGCTGGGCGAACTGGGTCGGCATTACAACGTTCCGGGACTTCCCGCGACGCTGTTCATCGATGGCGACGGGATGCTCTCCAACGTTCATCTGGGCGAGATTTCGCGCGAGAGCCTCGATGCGAAGCTTGGCGCGCTGAAGGCGCAGGGCGTTCGATAGCCCAGCGCGTCCGTATGCAGCCGAGGGCGATCGCGGGTCGGCCGCGACGCCGATGAGGCATGTAACCGTAACGTGCTGGCCTAAGCCAAAAATGAAGCGAATATCTGGCGCTGAAAAGCCAGCGCATGGGCCAGGCACCGCCGAAGGGTAACAACCCTCGGCCACTCGTTGCTCTCAGTCCGCCGCGAGCAAACAATGTCAACTGACGCAGGAACAAGCCGCCGAGGGCTGATCAGGCTCATGCTCAAGATGCCTGCCCTGCGCGGCGAGCTGCAATTGCTCAGTGCACGAAGCGAAGATCTGCGCAGCCTGTGTGGCGCCTTCGAAGAAGCGAGCTCCACCCTGGAGAGTTTGAGGAAGTCTGCCGGGACAGCGCCGCCGGAATCCATAGTCGAGTATGAGGTTCTGTGCCGGGAGATTGAGGATGACATCATCGCGCTGTGCATGAACACACGGTAGGGCCGCGCTCGCCCGATCGCCTCGCCCTAGAAGTGGCGGGCGGGGCGTGCTACCCTTACGCGAGCAGCGTTTGGGGCGTGGAGGCAAGTTGAGGGCTTGCCATGCATTCTGAGGGGTGGTCGAAGGAAGTTGCGTCTCCCGCGGAAGCGGTTTCCGAGCAGGAAGCCAGGGCGGAGCTCGACCGCCTGATTGCTGATCCCGACTTTGCCTGCACCGATCGCAACAAGCGTTTCCTGCGCTTTGTCGCCGAAGCGACGCTCGAAGGGCGTCAAAGATCCATCAAGGCTTATGCCATCGCCGTCGACGTGTTCGGCCGCGCCAGCAGCTTCGACCCTGTCACCGACCCCATCGTTCGGATAGAGGCGACCCGTCTTCGTGCAGCCCTCAGTCAGTACTATGCCCGTCAGGACAAGGAGGGACGGATCCGGATCGAGCTTCCGAAGGGCCACTACATACCCGTTTTCCACGCACCGGAGGCGACGGAGCAGTCGGAACGCGCTGCATCTGCCCCGAACTCCGCGGCGCAGTTGGCCGGCCCGCAGCGACCGCAACGTCGGCTCGCTCTCTGGTCTTTCGCCGCAGGGTTTCTGATGGCCCTGTTGGCATGGGTGAACTGGCCTTCCGGTCCCGATGAGAGGGCTGCCATTCGCGAAAGGCCGAGCCTGGCGATCGAGATGGAAGACGTTGCCGCTCCCCTCAGCGACGAAGCCGGGCAGTTTCGCGACACCCTCACCATCGCTCTGTCACGCTTCCGCACCGTCCAGATCGAGGCTCTGCGAGACGTTCCCCCGCAGCTGGCCACCGGTTCCGCCACAGCGGCTCTGCCAATGACGACGAGAAGCCGGTATGCGCTTTCCCTGAAGTACCGTGTCATGGACGGGCACAGATCGGTCTACTGGCAGATCGTGAACCGCGGCCGCGGAACGGTGATGCAGGCGGGCGAGGAGCATGCAGCGACGCTGCCCGACGCGGGTGCAACGCCCAACGAACTCGGGACGAGGCTTGCGGCAAGGTTGGCCTCTGCGCAAGGCGTGATCAACCAGTTGGAGGCGCAAGAGGAACGCACCCACCCCTCCCTGGGCAACGGCTGCACTGTGCGCAGCTTGCAGGCAGTGGACTCTGGATCGGCCGAATTGTTGAACGAGGCGCAGACTTGCCTCCGGAAGACACTGCAGCTGAGGCCGGCCGACGCCGACGCGCATGCCATGCTGGCTATCGTCCTGTTGAAGCAGGAGCCACGGGAGAGATCCGCCTACCTCGCCGAGAGCGCGGGCGAGAGCGCCGCCCGGGCGATGGCCCTCGCGCCCGACGTGGACCGCAGCCAGATTGCCCAGATGTTGGCGCAGTTTCGTATCGGGCATCACGAAGCTGCGATCGCTGCCGGCCGGCGTGCGCTCGAGTTGAACCCCTACAATCCGGTCGCCAAGGCGGAATTGGGTCGCATTCTCTTCATACTCGGACGGTGGGACGAGGGCATCGCGCTTGTGATGAGCGCAGAGCAGTCGGGCTATCCGCCTACCGCGGCAGTTCAAGGCACGCTGGCCTTCAATGCCTATCGCCTGGGCTCTTTCACGGAAGCGCTTCTGCGGCTCGAGCAGTCGGAGCCCAGAGATTGCTATGTCCGCCATATTCTCAAGGCCGCCACGCTGGCTCAACTTGATCGCGTGCCGGATGCCTTGCGTGAAATCGAGGTCATAGAGCGGGAGCAGCCCAACTTCCAGTCAAGGGCGCGCAAAGACCTCAACCAGCGACAGTATACGCCTTCTCTCGTTTCGATGTTGGCGGCCGGCCTCGCCAAGGCAGGCATCGGCATCTGACCGCATCCGGACTGGCTTGCCGAGGTCAGACGCGCGGGTGAGCCCCTCGAGGGCCCGGTTTCGGCATTCCGAAGCTGCGACCTGCGCAATTGTTACAGTTACGTACTTCGACGGGCTCGCCTTCGCACCAAGATTGCACAAGCAATCGAAGTCCGCGAACGAGGTGCGAGATGCTCCTGCGACTTGGTCGGCGACAGTTCCTCAAATCCCTCTTGGCTACCGGCGTTGTGTTCCGTCTCGATCGGCGGGCCCAGGCCCAATCGGACCCCCTGCCCTCCTGGAACGAGGGTACGGCCAGGCAATCCATCCTCGAGTTTGTCGAACGTGTCGTTCGCGACGGGTCGCCTGACCATGTCGCGCCCGCCGAACGCATCGCCGTCTTCGACAACGATGGGACGCTCTGGCTCGAAAAGCCGGCCTATACGCAACTGGTGTTCGCTCTTGACCGTGTGAAGGCGCTGGCCCCCGAGCATCCCGAGTGGAGGGGCAAGGAGCCCTTCGAGGCGGTGATGAAGGGCGACAACGAGGCGCTCCTGGCGAGCGGCCAGAAGGGGTTGATGGAGATCATGGCGGCCACGCACGCCGGCATGACGACGGATGCGTTCGCCGATGCCGTGACCGACTGGTTGGCGACCGCTCGCGACAAGCGCTTCAATCGCCCCTACACCGAACTGGTCTACCAGCCGATGCTGGAGCTTTTGGCGTATCTGCGGGCGAACGCGTTCAAGACGTTCATCGTGTCGGGCGGGGGCGTCGAGTTCATGCGCGTGTTCGCGGAGAAGACATACGGGATCCCGCCCGAACAGGTGATCGGGTCGTCCGGCGTGGTCAGGTTCGAAACGGGTCCCGATGGAACGCCTCGTCTGATCAAGGAGGCAAAGGTCGAGTTCGTGGACGACGGGCCCGGAAAGCCGGTTGGCATCAACCGCTTCATCGGACGGCGTCCGATCTTCGCCTTCGGCAATTCGGATGGCGATCTGGAGATGCTGCAGTGGACCGCGGCCGGTGAGGGAGCGCGCTTTGCGGGCATCGTCCATCATACTGACGCGGAGCGCGAGTATGCCTATGACCGCGACTCGTCGGTGGGCAGGCTTGACAAGGCGCTTAACGAGGCGAAGGCCAAGGGCTGGGTTCTCGTCGACATGAAGCAGGATTGGAGATCCGTGTTTCCCGGCTGATGAGCGGCCGGAAATCGGGCAAGGCAGGCTTCGGCCGCCCCACGATTGACTGCTGGCCCACGTTCACCGCCTAATGTGGAATTGCTCGGCAAGCTGCTCGCCGGAGGCGACACTACGGCACGGCAGGCGGCTGTTCCGTCCCCGCGCGCTGTCGCTCGCGCACGTCCGCGAGGTCACGCTTCCGGGTTCCGGCCGCGATGACGACCAGCGCCATCAGCGCGATGACGAAGACGGCGTGATCCGTTGCAAGGACGAGCCGTTCCTTCCTCTCTTCCCGGGGGCATCGGTGGGATGGAAGGCAAAGCACTTTGCCGGCCCGGCCTTCCCCGGGAAAAGCGCGCCGCCTGCCGGGTCAGGCCTCGGCATGCTTGTGGCCCCGCAGGCGTAGCGCGAACGAGATCAGCATGACGCCGTGGATCAACGCAAAGACGCCGATGACGAGGATCAGTCCAAGCGCCCCGGCCCCGGGGCGGAACAGCAGGATGGCGCCGAAGATCACGGACAGGGCGCCGCTCGCGACCAGCCACCATTCATTGTCGATCTCCTTGCGCAGGCGGATCGCGCCAATGATCTCCATGACACCGATGGCGATCGACCAGAAGGCGATGAAGAACAGCAGCAGCAGCGCCGTCATGCCCGGCCAAAACAGCGTCACCAGCCCCGCCCCGATGCCGAGCAAGCCGACCACAGCCAGCCACCAGCGCGGCGCCGGTGTTCCGCCCGTGATCGCGGCGAACAGCGAGAACACGCCGTCGGCGAAAGCATAGGCACCGTAGAGCAGCACCAGAGTGATGAGCGTAATCCCCGGCCAGACGAAGGTCAGGACGCCAAACAGCACGGCGCAGATGCCTCGCAGCATGAGGAGCCACCAGTTCCTCGCCAGGGCATGAAGCATTGGACGCCCGTCAAGCGGGGGACGGATTGTTTCAGTGTTTGCCATGAGAATCTCTCCTGCCTCTCTTAGAGTGTGAGCGGACGGCAACTTCCACCCGCCCGCAACCGCCCGGTCACTGGTTTGCGCCGCTCGCCGCGGAGCTGATCGACGCGTGCACATCCTCTACGGTGAAGCTGCCCGTATGCTGGGCCGGCGGGTATTCCTTGAACAGGGCGACGAGAAACGCCAGGCCGGGCTGCAGGAAGAGGCGGGACGTCATCGGCCCGTGAAGCCGGCCAAGAATGTCGTCCCACAAGCGCTGCTGGACTTCGAACGAGAGGCCGTGCGTGGAAACACCGACCCGGAGCAGCAGCGCCGCCAAAGCCCCGGCCAACCGGGTTCATCGCGTGTGCGATGCGGCATGGTCGCTCTTCGTTCATATTCCCGACCGTTTCCTCATGACGCAGCGGAATCCGAGATGGCTGGTCGACGTGTCGACGGGATGCGCATGGCGCGCCGCCGGGCGGTAGCGCCGGCAATAGTTCGGCGCGCAGAGATGCGAACCGCCCTTGATCACCTTGCGGGGTATGCGGATTCCGGGCAGGCGCGGATCATGGCTCCCCGCCTCGTCCGCCCCCCGCGGGTTGCGCGGAATGCAGCACGGGCTGGCAGGGTCGGCCGTGTGGCCGTCGCTCCACCAGTCGGAGGTCCATTCCCAGACATTGCCGATCATGTCGTGGAGGCCGTAACCGTTCGGCGGAAACGTCCCGGCCGGCGAAGTCCGCTCGAAGCCGTCGGCCAGCAGGTTCTCGTGGGGGAACGCTCCCTGCCAGGTGTTGGCCATCTGCCGGCCGCCGGGCGCGAACTCGTCGCCCCAGGCGTATTCGGCGGCGTCGAGCCCACCGCGCGCCGCGTATTCCCATTCGGCCTCGGTCGGCAGGTCCTTGCCGGCCCACTGGGCATAGGCCAGCGCATCCTCGTAGGCGACATGCACGACCGGGTGGGCGTCGCGCTTGAACAGCCCGCTGTTCGCGCCAGCCGGATGCCGCCAATTGGCGCCCCGGACAAAATCCCACCAGTTGTTGGGGTTGCCCAGATCGACCGGTCCCGATGATTTCTGGAACACCATGGAACCGGCGAACAGCATCTCCGGAAGCGCTCCGGGATAATCCTTCGCGTCGGGTGTGCGCTCGGCTAGGGTCACATAGCCGGTGTCCTTGACGAACTCCTTGAACTTGCGGTTGGTCACCGGCGCTATGTCGATCAGGAAATCGTCGACGTGGACCCTGTGGGCAGGCGCTTCCTCGCGATAGTGCGCGTCCGAGCCCATGGTGAAGTCGCCGCCCGGAATGAACGCCAGCCCAGTCGGCCCGTCATGCTCCGCGGCGTGGCCGACTGGGTTTCGCATCGGCTTGTTCATGACCAGCCTCGCGAGGCGACGATCAACCTGGTGGATGCGTCCTCGGTCGCCGAACTCATGCAACACCTCGACTGTGGAGCGACAGGATGGCTGCCTGCTGCGCCCACGTTCGTCCCAGGGCGGCCGAAATCACAGTACGTAACGGTTACATTGCCGCCATGGAGTTGGTGCGGACGTTGCGCCAGCTGTTCGCCCGTACTCCGCGCCCGACCTCGCATCGCAGGGATCGATAGAAAGGCGATCTCCACGCATGATCGATGCGCCTCGTAACCGTATCGTAGCTTCTTCCGGGCGCGTATTGGCGATAGTCTGCTGTTGTTGTGTTCCCGGCCAGCAAGCGCCGGTTTCCGAAGAGGATGTCGATGCTACCTCGAAGAATTGTTGCGGCCGTTGTTGCAGTGATGGCGGGCGCGGCCGTCTATCCGGTGCTCGCCGCGACGCTCGACGAACTGCAGGGCGCGTGGACCATGGAAGGCACCGAGTGCGACCAGACCTTCCGCAAGACCGGCAACGGCGTGGAGTTCGTCGACAAGGGAGGCTCGGTTACAACGGGCATCATCATCGCCGGCAACAAGATCAGCGGTCCGAACGCATCCTGCACAGCACAGCGCACCAAGGCCGACGGCGATCGCATGACCGCACTGCTCAGTTGCTCCGACACCATCCTGTTCGACACTATCCCGGTCTCCTTCCGCGTGATCGACGAGGACCACTTCGAGCGGTTCGACCCGAACTTCCCGGATTTCGCCTTCGGGTATCAGCGCTGCCGCTTCTGAAGCCGTCCCGTCAGTCGAGCAGCGCAGGCGTCCACGCACCGCCCGCCGCCTGCGAGGCGACGGCCGCCGCAACGAACTTCACGCCGCGCGCGCCATCGACCACGTCGGGAACCAGCAAGGCGCGTGCGGGATCGACCGCCGCGCCGCTTCGATGGACGCGGATGATGTCCGCCGCGTCCCGATAGAAATTTCCGAACGCTTCGATGTAGCCTTCCGGGTGCGCTGCGGGCATGCGCGAGACGCGCCGGCTCTCGGGCGACGAGCCCGGCCCGCCGCGGATGATGGTGCGCGTCTCCTCGCCATAGGGCGTGAAGCGCAGCTCTTCGGGGCGCGTTCCGTGCCATTCCAGGCCCGCCTTGTCGCCGTAGATACGGACCGACAGGTCGTTGTAGTGGCCCGGCGAGGTCTGGCTGGCGACGATTGTGCCGCGCGCCCCGCCCGACCAGCGCACCAGCACATGCGCATTGTCGTCGAGACGCCTCCCGGGTACAGCGGTGAACAGGTCTGCCGCGACCGCCTCGGCCTGGCAACCTGAGATGAAGCAGGCGAGATTGAAGGCGTGCACGCCGATGTCGGCCAGAACCGCCGACTGGCCAGCGCGCGCCGGATCCGTGCGCCACTCGGCCTGCTTCTGTCCCTCGGCGTCGATCGGCAACGTCAGCCAGTCCTGTATGTAGGACGCATGAACGGCGACGATCCTGCCCAGATCGCCCGCCTCCACCATCTCCCGCGCCTGCCGCACCATGGCGTAGCCGGTGTTGTTGAGCGTGACGACGAACCTGCGCTGCCTGGCGCGCGCCAGCGCTACAAGCGCCTCCGCCTCGGCAAGCGTCGTCGAAAGCGGCTTGTCGCAGATAACGTCGATGCCTGCCTCGAGGAAGGCGGTCGCGATCGGGGCGTGCAGGTGATTGGGCGTCACGATGACGACGGCCTCGATGCCATCGGGCCTTGCCGCTTCGGCGCGCGCCATCTCGCGGTAGTCGGCATAGCTGCGGTCGGGCGCAATGTCGATCTCGGCTGCGGAAGCGGCTGCATTGGCGGGATCGGACGAGAGAGCGCCGGCAACCAGTTCGATCTGGTCGTCGAGACGCATCGCGAAGCGGTGGACGGCCCCGATGAACGCGTTTCGCCCGCCGCCGACCATGCCGACCCGCAGACGGGCGCGCGCGGAACCATCGGCTGTCGCGTAAACCATGTCCCGAAACTCCTCCGTCAAGACCACACCACCTCGGTGTATGTCGGAGCTTAGCCTGCCCTCGTTCGTTTTCGAAGCAGATTTCCATTTTTTAGATTGTGAAATTTTCGTGCCGCGCTAGCGTGGATGCGCGCACCGAAGCGTGACGTTGACCAGGGGGATCGGGTGGCGAAATACGGCGTCCTCGGCATCAGCTTCGACCACATGCACATGGGCGACCTCCTGCGCGAGGTGGCCGAGCATCCGCAAGCCGAGATTGCCGGCGTGTTCGACCCCGACCGGGCGCGCATGGAGGCCGCGATCAGCCGGTTCGGCATCCCCGATAAGCGCGTGTTCACCGAGCTCGAGGCCTGTCTTGCCTCAACCGCGGCCGACCTTGCCATCGTCTGTGCGGCGACCTCCGAGCATGCAAGCATTGTCGAGAGGATCGCGCCGCATCGGCTGCATGTCATGGTGGAGAAGCCGTTCGCAGCCAACCTTGCCGACGCGCGTCGCATGATCGACGCCATGAGTGGGAGCGGTCGGAAGCTTGCGATCAACTGGCCGGCCGCATGGTCGCGCCCCCACAACACGGCCAAGCGCCTGGTCGATGAGGGCTGCATCGGCGACCTGGTCGAGATCCATTACTACGGCGGCAATCGCGGCCCCCTCTTCCACCTCGCCGACAAGGTCGAGGTTTCGCCCGAGGAGGTCGAAGCCCAGAAACCGCATTCCTGGTGGTACCGGAAGGCCAGCGGCGGCGGCAGCCTTCTCGACTATCTTGGCTATGGCGCCACCCTCGGCACATGGTTCATGGGCGGCGAGGCGCCGGTCGAGGTGACATGCATCGTCGATGAGACGCCCGGCATCGAGGTCGACCAGCATTCCATCACCGTCTGCCGGTATCGGCGCGGGCTCTCCAAATTCGAGACGCGCTGGGGCACGCTCACCGATCCATGGACGCAGCAGACGCAGCCGAAATGCGGCTTCGTGCTGGCCGGAACAAAGGGCACGGTCTCGTGCTACGACTACGAGCCGTACGTGACGCTGCAGACGCGCAGCGCGCCCCTCCCCGCCCAGATACCCGTCGACACCCTGCCGCCCGGCCGCCGCGGCGCGGTCGACTATGTGCTCGCGCGCATTGCCGATGATGGGCCGATCACCGGGCCGCTCGATCCTGAACTCAGCCTTGTCGGCCAGAGGATCATCGACAGTGCGGTGCTGTCCGCCGCCAGCAAACGCACGGTGCCATTGGTGTCATGAGCAAGCTCGACGCCACAGGCGCCGCCCGGACGGGCGCAAGGAGGAAGACGCCCGCCAAGGTGGCGCCCGACAAGCAAGGCAACGCGCGCGGCCGCGCCGCCGCGCTCGGATACACCAAGCCGAGGACATACGAGGAACTGCGAGCCGTACTCTCTTCGGGCACGATCCATTTCCCCAAGCGTCTGCGACAGGCGGCCATCTTCCTGTGGCAGCACCCGGGCGAGGTCGCACTCGGCACCATTGTGCAGGTCGCCGAGAAGGCGGACGTACAACCCTCGACCCTGGTCCGCTTCGCCCAGATCTTCGGCTACTCGGGGTTCTCAGATCTCCAGGCACTGTTCAAGGAACATATGAAGGGCGCCTGGCCCGAGGGGCGTGCGCGGGACGAGCCCGATGGCGTCGGGGCGGATGAAGCCAAAGCCAGCCTCCAGTTCATGCACGGGTTGATTGCCGCCTCGCAGACCTCGCTCAATCGCGTCGGCGAGAGCTTCGACATCGAGGGCTTCGAGCGGGTGGTCGATCTCCTGGCCCACGCCGACCTCGTCTACGTCATCGGCAGCAAGCGCGCCTTTCCCGTGACCGCCTATGTCTCGCTCACCCTCTCGCAGCAGGGCGTGCGCAACATCCTGGTCGACAACGTCGGGTCCACCGCATTCGACCAGGTGGGTTGCGTCGGCGAGGGCGACGCCGTGCTGGCGGTCAGCTTCAGCCCCTATAACTCCATCACCCCGGACCTCGTGGCGGTCGCGCTCGAACGCGGCGCGCGGGTGGCCTCGATCACCGACAGCACCTTCAGTCCGCTGATCGCCCTCTCTGAAATCTCGCTGGAAGTCGTTGAATCGGACTTCGCAGGATTTCGTTCTCTCTCGGCGTCGCTGGCGATTGCGATGGCCGTCGTCCATGGCGTCGTCGCGCGGCGCGCCGCCAGCAGGCGGCGTCCGGTCGATTGACTGCGCAGAATTTTCATTCCATATTTGGAAAAATAGAAACCCTGTTCCGGGAGGGGACGTGGAAGCGCGGGTCGACGGGAAAGTGGCGCTGGTCACCGGCGCGACGCAGGGCATCGGCCGCGCCATCGCCGCGACGCTCGCGGCAAGCGGCGCCGCAGGCCTCCTGATTACCGGCCGCAATGCCAGCCGCGGCAAGGCTGTCGCCGACGAGCTGTCGGAGCAAGGCGTCCCCACCCAGTTTGTGGCCGCCGATCTTGGCGACCCCGCAACGCCGGACCGCCTCGTCGCGGAATGCCTGGCGCGTTTCGGCCGCATCGACGCCCTGGTGAACGCCGGCGCACTCACCGACCGCGCCTCCCTGGTCGACGCCACGCCTGACGACTGGACCAGGCTGTTCGACGTCAACGCACGCGCGCCCTTCTTCCTCATGCAGGGCGCGATCCGGGCGATGCGGCAGCGCGGGCAAGGCGGAGCGATCGTCAACATCCTGTCCATCAACGTGCACTGCGGCGCGCCGGAGCTTGCCGTCTATTCGGCGACCAAGGCGGCGCTTGCAGTGCTGACGAAGAACGCCGCCAACGCGCACGGCTTCGATCGCATCCGCGTCAATGGCATCAACGTCGGCTGGGCCGACACGCCTGCGGAAAGGATCATGCAATCCGAGACGCTGGGACTCGGCCCCGGCTGGCTCGACGAGGCGAATGCCGCGCAACCGTTCGGCCGCCTGCTCGCGCCGCAGGACGTCGCGAACCTGGCCGTTTTCCTGCTGAGCGATGCGTCCGTTCCGATGACCGGAGCGGTCATCGACCAGGAGCAGGTCGTCATCGGGGCGAAGCGCTGATGTCCGCCGTCGCCCGCAACCCGCTGCTCGGCCCCGTGTCGCTCAATCGCCTTCCCGAGGCCGTGCAGAGGCCGGCCTATGATCGCACGCGCCTGCGCGTCGGCATGGCTCACATCGGCGTCGGCGCATTCCACCGCTGCCACCAGGCCGAATACACGGACGATCTCCTCGCGAAGCACTTCGATCGCTGGGGCGTGGTCGGCATCAACATTCGCAGCCCGGACCTCGCCGGCACGCTCGGTCGCCAGGCAGGCTTGTACACGCGCCTGATCCGCGAGAACGACCGCGCCGAGGCGCGCGTCATCGGCAGCATCGTGTCGGTGGTCGACAGCCAGGCGAGCCCCGAGCCGGCGCTGGAGGTGCTGGCCTCGTCCGACATCGACGTCGTGACGCTGACGATCACCGAGAAGGGCTATTGCCATCGGCCGGCGAGCGGCGACCTCGATACCGCGCACCCCGACATCGTCCACGACCTCTCCAACCCCCATGCGCCGCGCAGCGTGCCGGGCCTCATCGCACGTGCCCTGGAGCTTCGCATGAGCACGCACGGGCGCCCGCTGACGCTCGTCAGTTGCGACAATATTCCGGGTAACGGCGCCCTTTTGCAAAACGTTGTGCAATCGATTACACATAGGCGCGGCAACGGTCTGGAGGACTGGATCGCGGCCAACGCAGCCTTCCCTTCAACGATGGTGGATCGCATCGCACCGGCAACGTCACAGGCGGATTTCGAGACGGTCGAGCGGGGCTTCGGCTACCGCGACCGCGCCGTCGTGACCGGCGAACCCTTCCGCCAGTGGGTGCTGGAGAACCGTTTCGCCGGAAGGTTTCCGCGCTGGGATGAGGTCGGGGTGACGTTCGTCGACGACGTCACGCCATTCGAGCACCTGAAAATGCGGGTTCTCAACGGCGCCCAGACGACGCTGTCCTATCTCGGTGTCCTCGCCGGCCACGAGCACACCTGCGACGACATGAAGGATCCGCTTCTGGTCGGCTTCGTGCGCCGCATGCTGCTGGAAGAGAGCCTACCCACGCTCGGCCCGGTTCCGGGGATATCGCCCGAGGCCTATGTCGAGCAGAGCCTGGAGCGGCTGCGCAACACCGCGATCCGCCACCGCAACCATCAGATCGCGACCGACGGCTCGCAGAAGATCGTGCAGCGCCTGCTCAATCCGATCCTGGAGCGCCTGCGCCGCGGAGAGGCAGTCAGGCTGCTGACGCTGCCCGTCGCCGCCTGGATGGTCTATCTCGTCAAGGCGTCCGACCGTTTCGGCCGGCAGTGGACGGTCGACGATCCGCATGCGGCGCGCATAGCGGCGATTGCCGACCGTGTCGGCAGCGACGCGCCGGCGCTGGTTAGGGAGATACTGTCAATCGACGCGATCTTCGATCGCGAGCTTTCCGCGAACGCCGCGTTCAGGCAGGCTGTGGTTGCCCATCTTGAGGGATTGCTGGAGGATCCCATGGGCCATCTGAGGCATGTCTGCGGCCTGCCGCTAGCTGCGCAGTTGAATCACGCGACGCATACGGCATAGTACGGACTGGGGGAGGATGTATGAGGCTCGGAATTCTGACAGCGCCGTTTCCTGAAACGCCGCTCGCGCAGGTCGCGGAGTGGGCGAATTCGGTCGGCTTCGAGGCGCTGGAGATCGCCTGCTGGCCCAGGGCGACGGGACCGACGCGTCGCTATGCCGGAACCAGCCACATCGACGTCGCCAGCCTTTCGGCCTCGGAGGGCAAGGAGATCGTCGCCGCGCTCGCCGAGAAAAACCAGACGATTTCGGCGCTCGGTTACTACCCGAACCCCCTCCATCCGGACGCTGCCCACCGCCAGGCCGTCATCGAGCACCTGAAGAAGGTGATCGTCGCGGCCGGCCGCATGGGCGTGCCGCTCGTCAACACCTTCTGCGGCGGCGACGCGTCGAAGCATGTCGACGCCAACTGGGAGGAGGCGCTGAAGGTCTGGCCCGACATCGTCGCCCACGCGCGCGACAACGGTGTGCGCCTCGCCTTCGAGAACTGCCCGATGATCTTCAGCTACGACGAGTGGCCGGGCGGGCACAACATCGCCTACTCGCCCTATGTCTGGCGTCGCATCCTCGAGGCGTGGGACGGCTATGTCGGGATGAACTACGATCCCTCGCATCTGGTCTGGCAGATGATCGACCAGGGCCGCTTCATCCGCGAGTTCGGGCCGCACATGCTGCACGTCCACGCCAAGGATCTGATGATCGACCGCGACGGCCTCTACGAGCGGGGCATCATGTCGGCGGGCATGGGCTGGCAGGTTCCGCGCATGCCGGGCCTCGGCGAGGTCGATTGGGGCGCGACGTTCTCGGCGCTCTACCGGGCGGGCTATGACGGCCCGGTCATCATCGAGCACGAGGACCGGAAATTCGAAGGGGCCGACGAACTGGTCAAGCGCGGCTTCCTGCTGGCGCGCGACGTTTTGCGCCCCTTCGTGAAATGAGGGCGCAAAACGCCCTCGACTGACACAGGCTTCATCATCTGGGAGGAAAGGAAGTTCTCATGCGTAAGGTAAGGCAACTGGCAATGCTTCCGCTGCTGGCGGGCGCCGCCTTCATGGCGTCGGCTCTCACTGCGGGCGCGCAGGGCAGCTACACCATCGGCGTGTCCAACACCGTGCAGGGCAACGGCTGGCGCGAGGAGATGATCTGCGCGATCAAGGCGCAGGCGCTCGCCTCGGGCAAGGTCGCCAAGCTCAACATCGCCCACCGCAACACCGATGCTGCCGGTCAGCTGGAGGATATCCGCAACCTGATCAGCGCCAAGGTCAACGCCATCGTCGTCAATCCGGCCGACCCGGCCGGCATCCAGGCGGCTCTGGCCGAGGCGACCAAGGCCGGCATCGTCGTCGTCGCCGTCGACCAGGCGGTGACCGAGCCGTCGGCCTACATCATCTCCAACAACCAGGAGCAGTACGCCTATCTCGGCGCCAAGTGGCTCTTCGAGACATTGGGCGGCAAGGGCGACGTCGTCTACATGCGCGGCGCAGCCGGCGCGTCCGCCGACAGCGACCGCGACAAGGGCTTCAAGAAGGCGCTTGCCGAGTTCCCCGACATCAAGGTCGCGCATGAGGTGTTCACCGGCTGGCAGCAGGACCAGGGCAAGCAGCAGATCCTCGACTTCATCGCCACCGGGACGCCGTTCAACGGCATCTGGACCTCCGGCATCGACAACGTGATCGTCGACGCGCTGGTCGAGTCGCAGACCCCGCTGGTGCCGGTCGTCGGCGCCGACAACGCTGGCTTCGTCGGCCAGCTCAACTCGGTCGAGGGGCTGAAGGGCGCGGCGGTCACCAATCCCGGTTCGATCGGCGGCGCCGGCGTGACGCTCGCCCTGCAGATCCTCGAGGGGAAGAAGCCGGCCGAGCAGACCGTGCTGGTCAATCCCGAGCTCTGGGAGAACGCCAGCGACGACGGCAAGGCCAAGCTGAAGACGGCCGCCGATCCGTCGCTGAGCCCCGAGTGGCCGGTTTCGATCTCGATCCCGGACTGGACCACCTACACCAAGGAACAGATCGTCGCCTGCAAGGGCCCGGGCGAGTAACCACAGGCAGTCATGCGGGCGGGGGCGTCGGTTCGCGGCATCCCCGCCCGAACTTCAATCCGGACGCATCCTGCCCGTGACGACGAAACCCCTACTTGACGCCTCGGGCGTCGCCAAGAACTACGGCGCCGTAGCCGCACTGCGGAACGCGTCCCTGTCCGTCTTGCCCGGCGAGGTGCATGCGCTCATGGGCGCGAACGGCGCCGGCAAATCCACGCTTGTGAAGATCCTCACCGGCGCCGTCAAGCACGATGCCGGACGCATCCTGATCCGCGGCGAAACGCGCCCTATCCATTCCCCGGCTGAAGCCCGCCGCGCCGGACTGGTCTCGGTCTACCAGGAGCCCGCGCTTATCCCCGACCTCGACGTCGCGTCCAATCTCCGCCTGACGCAGACCCCGGTCGAACCGTTCCGCGAATGGGTCCGTGAACTCGGCGTCCCCGATCTGGACATCCGCGACCTCGCCCGTGACATCCCCCTTGCCATCCTGCGCGTGCTCGACCTTGCGCGCGCGCTGGCCATCGAGCCCGACGTGCTGCTGCTCGACGAGATGACGGCCGCGCTGCCGGCGAACCTCGCCGAGCGCGTGCTCGACGTCGTCAAGCGCCAGAGCAGGGCCGGCCGCTCCGTCATCTTCATCTCGCATCGCTTTGTCGAGATCTCCGCCCTGTGCGATCGCGCGACCGTGCTGCGGGACGGCGAGACGGTCGGCGTCGTCGACATCGCCCCCGGCGTCGAGGAACGTATCGTCGAGCTGATGCTCGGCGCCCGTATCGTGAAGACGCGCGTCGCCGCCGCCCGCGCCAGCGACGCGGCCGTTGAAGCTGGTCCGGCGCGGCTGCGTGTCCGCAACCTTGCGGTCGGGACCAAGCTGCAGGACGTCTCGTTCGATCTTGGCAACGGCGAGGTCGCGGGCGTCGTGGCGCTCGAGGGTCAGGGCCAGGACGAACTCTTCGCCGCGCTGTCCGGCGCCATCCCCCCCGCGGGCGGGACCATCGAGGTGGATGGCGAGCAGACCCGCTTCGGCCACCCCGCCGACGCCATCGCCGCCGGCATCGCCTATGTGCCAGGCGACCGCACCGAGGCGTTGCTGATGCAGCGCTCTGTTCGCGAGAACATCGCCCTTCCATTCAGCGCGCGACCGCGCAGCTGGGGGCCGATCGACGTGAAGCGGGAGCGCAACCGGGTCGTCAGCGCCATCGAGCGCCTGCAGATCGACACGCGCGCCCAGCGCGAGGTGCAGCGACTTTCGGGCGGCAACCAGCAGAAGGTGACCATCGCCCGCTGGATCGCCGCCGATGCGCAGACCATCCTCTGCTTCGACCCGACGCGCGGCATCGACGTGCGCACCAAGCAGGAGATCTACAAGCTGCTGCGCGAGCTCGCCGCGCAGGGCAAGTCCGTACTTTTCTACACATCTGAACTCGAGGAGGTGCAGCAAGTGTGTGACCGCGCCATCGTCATCTTCGGCGGGCGGGTGGTCGACGTTCTGCCCGTCGAGATCGCCGACGAAGCCGCATTGACGCGCGCCGCCTACGGGCTCCCGCGCGACGCCGAGAATGCGGGCGTGCTCGCAGAACTGCCCAGCCAACCGGCGAGTACTTCATGATGCGCCTCGTCCGACAGAATGGCTGGACCCTCGGCCTCGTGGCGCTCTTCGCTGTCCTGCTGGTCGCCACCAAGATCATTCAGCCGAGCTACGGCGCCGGCGACTTCGGCTCGCTGGTCCGGGCGGTGTTGCCTTACGCCTTCGCCGTCGCCGCACAGACTGTGGTGGTCATCGCCGGCGGCATCGACCTGTCGGTCGCCTCCATGATGGCCCTCACCAGCGTGACAGCAGCGGCCATGATGAACGGTGCGACCGAGCAGTATGCGCTGTTCGTCGTGCCCTTCGTGCTTGCCATGGGCATGGCGCTCGGCGCGCTGAACGGCATCCTCATCGTGGTCACCCGCGTGCCCGACATCGTGGTCACGCTGGCCATGCTGTTCGTCTTCCAGGGCGCGGCCCTGCTCGTGCTGGGCGCGCCCGGCGGCGCTGCCGCCGAGTGGCTGAAGGGGCTGCTGGTGGGAACCGTGCCCATTCCCGGCCTGCCGGAGGCCGTGACCTCCTGGATCCCGAAGGCGCTCGTCGTGCTGGTCGTCTGCCTCTGCATCGTTTGGATACCGCTGAAGCGCTCGCGGCTCGGACTGTCCATCTATGCGATCGGCAGCAGCGAGCTGGCGGCGTTCCGCAGCGGCGTTCCGGTGGCGCGCACCAAGATCCTCGCCTACGCCATCGCCGGCCTGTTCGGCGCGATGGGCGGGCTCGCGCTCACCATGAGCACCGGCATCGGCGCGCCCATTCCTGGTCCCTACCTTCTGGCCAGCGTGGCGGCGGTCGTGCTCGGCGGCGTCGCGCTCGGCGGCGGCCGCGGCGGACTGCTCGGCCCGATCATCGCCGTCTTTGTGCTGCGCCTCGTGCGCACGGATCTGACGCTTCTGGCCGTCGATCCCAACGTCACCACCATCATCGAGGGCGTCATCATGGTCGCCGTCGTGATGCTCGGAGCCTTCATCGTCATGCGGGGGCGCAAGTCATGAGCAGCACTGCGACCATCCCTCAGCCGGTCCCCCTCGGCCGCCGCATCAGGCGCTTCATGAGCGACTATCCGCTCGTGCCGCTGATCATCCTGCTGATCGCGCTGGTCGTGGCCCTGCAGATCCTGCGGCCCGGCATCGTCAACGAGCGCTGGATCGCCAACACCATCAAGTTCGCGATTCCGTTGGCGATTCTGGCGGGCTGCCAGACGATGACGATGCTGACCGGCGGCATCGACCTCTCTGTCGGCACCGCCGCCACCATGAGCGCCTTCATCATCTCGACGCAGTGGGTCAACCAGGACCCGGCGGTGGCCTTCCTGATCGCCATGGCGCCGCCGCTGCTCATCGGCCTCGCCAACGGCATCGGCGTCGGTGTCTTTCGCGTGCATCCGCTCATCATGACGCTCGGCACCAGCCTCATCGGCATCGGCTGCCTGCAGGTCTACCAGCGCACGGTGATCGCGTCGGGCACCAAGGTTCCGGAGTTTTTGGCGTGGCTCGGCACAGGGCTCACCTACGGCGTTCCCAACGCGCTGCTGCTCTTCGTGCCGCTTGCCGCGCTCATCATCTTCACCCTGCGGCGGACCGGCTTCGGGCGGCTGCTCTACGCCGTCGGCGACAACGAGCACGCGGCGCGGCTCTCCGGCGTGTCCTACTGGCAGGTCATCGTCGCGCTCTATGGGCTTTCCGGCCTGCTCGCGGGCATCACCGGGCTGCTCTATGTCGGCCTGATCAAGGCGCCGTCGCTGTCCCTGGTCGAGCCGCTGGTACTGCCCTCGGTGGCGGCGGCCGTCATCGGTGGCACATCGATCTTCGGCGGCCGCGGCGGCTACACCGGCACCATCATCGGCGCCCTCATCCTCACCGTGCTGACCACGCTGCTGACCATCCTGCAGATGCCCGAAGGCGCGCGGCGTATGCTGTTCGGCGCGATCGTGCTTCTGGTCACCGCGGCCTACCTGCGCATCGTCGAGGACCGCTGACCCCAGTCACGGGCAGGACTGTCGCCACTGGCGCCCGGCCTCAACCGGCGCCGTCCGGCGCCACCACCTGGCCCTTGACCGGCTCGCCGCGCCCGATGGCGACGCCGTCGGCGAGAAAATCCTCGAAGAAGGCGGGCAGCCCCTCGCCGTCCTTCAGGTCCGGCGTGTTCTGCAGATGGAAATGCAAGTGGGGCTCGGAGGAGTTTCCGCTGTTGCCGCAACGACCGAGCATCTGTCCGGCCGTCACCGTGTCGCCCGCCGAAACGGGCACGCTGCCCTGCCTGAAATGGGCGAGGAAGGCGAACTCGTTGTTGCCGAGGTCGAGCACGACGTGGTTGCCCGCCGGGTTGTCGCGGTCGGCTTGACCGATCGGCTGGTCGGGCAGGTCCCTCACCGCGGAGACCACCTTGCCGGCCGCCGGCGCAAGAATTGGCCGGTCCCAGCAATAGTAGTTTCCGAGGATCGTGCCGTCGCCCCGGAAGGTGACGCCGTTCTCGCGCACCACGAAATCGGTCGCGAAGCGCTGCGCCCTGTCGGCCGCGTGGTAGTTCTGCTCGAGCGTCCGGCCGCCCCAGAAAACCAGCCACTCGCCGTCGAAGGGCAGCCGCAGCGTGGCCTTCGTCTGGTAGTCGAGGAAGCGGGATTCGGCGAGCGCAGGCTTAGGCTGGACGAAGAAGCCTGAGATCTGCCCATCCTCGTTGAAGGCCCACCGCATCAGTATAGGCGCGTCGATCCCGGTCCAACGCGACGTCCGGAGATAAAGCGTCTGCCCACCCCGGCTTTCGGTCGTCTCCTCAAGGATTTCCGTCTCGGAACCAGCGCTGCGGCGAAGGTCGTTGCGTAGCCGGGCAAGAGCGTCCTCATCGCCAAGACTTTCCTGCATTTCCGGCGTCATGTTTTCCCAGATCCCGGTCATGCTCCCGCGAAGAAATGATTCGGACTGCTCGCGTCCCCGGTCAAGAACACCCTCATCCCCGGCAGCCCAGCACAGGGAAGCCGCCAGCATAAACAGCGCGAGAAAAACGCGGGGCATCGGACCTCCAGACGTCGCGAGACCTTGCTTGCTCATCCTCTCGCTCCAAATAATAGCGCGGCCGACGAAAAAGGCTCGTGCCCCGCTTTTGCGAAGGCGCAGCGGGATGCAGCGCGTGTTTCGCCGGCTCTCCGCAGCCAGCATCGCCATCATTGCTGCGGGCGACGCCCTTCCCAGGCATCCTGGAGCAGCGCGCGGATTGCGTCGCGGTCGAAGGGCCGCGGATTCCAGTAGGGTTTCGTCACGGCGATGCCCGCGGCCCTGTCGAGATCCGCTTCGCTCAAGTCGAGCTCCTTGAGCCTCGTCGGCGCGCCGAGCGAAGAGGCGAAGTCGAACAATGCGCCCCCCGGCGCGCCATTCAGCACGCGCGAGACCGGGGCGAGCAGTTCAGGGACCGCCGCGGCGTTGAAGCCTATCGTATGCGGCAGCAGGATCGCGTGGGTATGCGCATGCGGCGTGCCAAAGCTGCCGCCCAGCGTGTGGCAGAGTTTGTGGTGCAGCGCCATGGATGCGCCGCCGAGCGACGCTCCGCACAACCAGGCCCCGTAGAGCGCAGCCGCACGCGCTTCGCGATCGTCCGGGTTGCTGACGAGCGCCGGCAGGGCTTCGCAAAGCGCCCGCAGCGCCTCGCTCGCCAGCAGCGAGATGACGGGGTTCCGGTCGCGCGCATAGAGTGCTTCGGCCGCATGCGCCATCGCGTTGAGGCCGGAGGCGACCGTCAGCGCGACGGGCAGACGACGCGTCAGGTCGACGTCGTAGATGACCGTCTCCGGCAGGATCGAGGCGTCGCGCCGGGTCGTCTTCTCGCCCCCAAAGGTCTCTCCCAGCACGTCGGTCATCTCGGAGCCGGCATAGGTGGTGGGAATCGCCACCTGATCGGCTCCCGTGCGGGTTGCGATCGCCTTGCCCAGCCCGATCGTGGAGCCACCGCCCCGCGAGACGACGCAATCGGCGCCGCTGGCCTCGAACACCCTCAGCGCCCTTTCCGTCACCTCGACTGGCGTGTGCATGGCTGCTTCGGCAAAAACGCCGGCCGACAGCGCTCCCAGCTCGGCCGCCAGCCTCTCGCCCGCCTTTGCCTGGTTCGGCGTGCAGAGCACCAGCGCCCGCTTGCGCCCCAGTTTTTCGATCTCGGCTGCCGTCTGGGAAATCGTCCCATGACCGAAGATCACGCGCGCCCGCAGCCCGGCAAACACGAAGGGTTCGACGCTGCTCATGTCGCCTTTCTCCTTGTACCGCCCTTGCCGCGCAGCGAGCTGATGCTCCGCTTGCGCGCGGCCGGCGATACTCCCGGGAGATACTATAGTGGCCGACTTCATGCCCGGCCACCGGAACGGCTATTTGCCCCGCACGCTGACCAGGCTCGCGCCCGCAGCGACGATGACGGCTGCGACCACGACGGCGAACAGGCTGGCGGCCAGCGTCGTCCCTTCCGCGAGGAAGCCGATGAAGGGCGGGCCGACCAGCAGGCCGGCGTATCCCATGGTCGTGACGCGCGACATCGCCGCGCCCGCCGCGTCTCCGCCGATGCGCCCCGCCGCCGAGAAGATCGCTGGCACCACGTTGGCGATGCCGATCCCGCAGAGCGCCAGCGCGGCGAAGACCACGGGAACATTGCTGAAGGTCAGCGCGAACGCCAGGGAACCGGCGACGAGACCGGCTCCAAGGCGCAGCGCCAGCGCTGGTCCGAGCACGCGCATGATCATGTCGCCGACCGCCCGCCCGATCGCCATCGTGGCTGCAAAGACGGCGAAGCCGAAAGCGCCGGTGCTCTCGGATGCGCCGACCGTGCCGACGAGATAGATGGCGCTCCAGTCCATCAGCGCGCCCTCGGTGAACAGGGCGAGGAACGCGACCCCGCCCAGCAGCCACAGATGCCGCTTCTGCGCCCCCCCGAGCCTCGGATCTGACGTCGCGGAAACCTGCGCGTCGTCCGGTTCCTCGGGCAGGTCCGACCAGAATCGCGCAATCAGCGCCAGCGCGATCGCCGCCGCGCCCGCCACGCCAAGGCACAGCGCGAGGTCGCCCCCCATGCGCAGCAACTGACCGCAGATGCCGGCCCCGGCGAGGCTGCCGACGCTGAACACCGCATGGAAGGACGACATGATGTGTCGTCCGCTTTGCCTCTCGAGGAACGAAGCCTCGGTGTTCATCGCCACGTCGAGCGCGCCGAAGCCGCCGCCCCCGACGAACACGAGAACGGCGAGCAGCGCCATGTTGCCCGAGTGGGGAACCGCGATCAGCACGCCGCCGAAGACGACCGCGCTCAGCAAACAGATCGCCGCAGTGCCATATCTGGGCAGGATCCGGCCGACGCTCGTCATCGTCGCGATGGCGCCAAGCGCGAAGCACAGCAGGACGATGCCGAGTTCGCCCTTGTCGAGGTCGGCCCTGGCGCTCAGCGCGGGCAGGCTGGCGGCCCACGCGCCGATGCCTGCGCCCGCCGCCAGGAAGAATGCCGACACGGCGACGCGCGGCGTCCGTTGGATGGCAAAGGACGCTGACATCTGGGAGGATCCTCGAGACGAATGGCTTGCAGAGCGGTCGCACCGCACTATGAGGAGGGTGCGATGCTTTTTCTGACTACAATGACACCGCATGATGACCAAGCCGAATTGTGATGGACGCACGGGCCACGGAACACGAAACGATCGATGCAGGCCTGATCGACCGCTTGCAGCGCGCCGCCTTCGGCTATTTCCGCCTGTTCACCAACGAGGCGAACGGACTTGTAGCCGACACCTCGCTGCCGGACTGGCCCTGCAGCATCGCCGCAGTCGGTTTCGCCCTGTCCTGCTATCCCGTCGCGGTGACGCGCGGCTGGATTGATCGGGCGGAGGCGGGCTGCATCGTGGCGGCGACTCTGCGTTTCCTCGACGACGCCCAGACCGACGCCGCTGGCGAGACCAGCCACCGCGGCTTCTTCTACCATTTCCTGGATATGGCGACCGGCCTGCGCGTCTGGAACTCCGAGCTGTCGTTCATGGACACCGCGATCCTGATGGCCGGCGTTCTCTCGGCCTCCGCCTTTCTTGACGGCCCGGATGCCGTCGAAGCCGAGATCCGAGAGAGGGCAGCCCGCATCTTCGGCCGCGTGGACTGGCGCTGGACCGAGACACGCGGACACGCGGTCCACATGGGCTGGAAGCCGCGCCGCGGTTTCCTGCCCGACAGGTGGACCGGCTTCAGCGAATCCTTGCTCATGTTCGTGCTCGGGCTGGGCTCCGAGACCTCTCCGCTGTCGCCGGCGAGCTACGAGACGTGGCTCGACACATGCGACTGGTACGAAGGCCCCGCAGGCGGCTATGTCTATGCCGGCCCTTTGTTCATTCATCTCTTCCCACACGCGTGGATCGACTTCCGCGGCATTGCTGATCGCCTGACCAGACGCCACGCGACCGACTATTGCGAGAACACCCGGACAGCGATCCGCACGCATCGGGTCTATGCGGCCGACAACCCCCATCGCTTCAGCGGCTACTGCGACGACCTCTGGGGGCTGACCGCCTGCAACGGCGCCAAGGCGCGGCTCACTTTGAGGAACGGCCGTCGTGTCTCGATAGCGGGATACGCGGCGCGCGGCGCTCCCTTCGGCCCCGACGACGGGACGCTGGCGCCGTGGGCGACACTGTCCTGCCTGCCCTTCGCGCCCGCGGAGGCGGCGCGAGCGCTTCGCCACCTCCTCGCCGCCTATCCGGCTGTGTTGAGCGACGACCGCTTTCCCGACAGCTTCAATCCGAGCATACGCGGCGACGGCCCCGAAGGCTGGGTTGCGCGCCGCTGCACCGGCATCGACCAGGGCCTGCTCGTGATGTCGATCGAGAACTTCCGCAGCGGCCTCTGCTGGCGTCTGATGCGCGCTTCGCCGATCGTCAAACGCGGCCTCGCGGCTGCCGGTTTTCGCGGTGGCTGGCTGGAAGCGCAGGCGGATTGAGCGGATCGCGCAATTCCCTGTCGGCTGCCGTCGCGCTGCGCCCCATCGGCGGCCATCTTGCCGCCGCCCTGAAGGCTCGTCGAAACCCCGCCATCCTGGTGCAGGAGACAAGCCGGTCGCCCCGAGCGACACGGGATTGCCGCCTGCGTGCATTTACAGCCGAGCGTCGTCGTCCTAGGCATGATCCATTACATACCGGACCGATCTATTGCCCAGCCGAAACGCCTACATCCTCCTGCTGCTCACCGCGCTCTTCTGGGGCGGCAATGCCGTCGCCGGCAAGCTCGCCATCGGCCACATATCGCCGATGGTGCTCACTGCAGCCCGCTGGGGGTTTGCCTTCCTCGTCCTGCTGGCGATCGGCTGGCCCAAGCTGCGCCAGGATTGGCCGAAGATCCGGTCGCAATGGCTGCTGCTCGCCATTCTGGGCGCGCTCGGCTTCACCATATTCAACGTTGCGCTCTATACCGCACTGCTCTTCACGACGGCCATCAACACCAGCATCGAGCAGGCCGGCATGCCGCTGGTGATCTTCGTCGCCAACTTCCTGCTATTCGGCATGCGCGTGACCGGCGCGCAGGTGCTCGGTTTCCTTATCTCGATCGTCGGCGTTGCGCTCACAGCGAGTCACGGCAACCCGGCCCGCCTGCTCGAACTCGACCTCAATTTCGGTGACGCACTGATGCTGGTCGCGGTTCTCGTCTATGGCGCCTACACGGTGGCGCTGCGATTCAGGCCCGAAATCCATTGGAAAAGTCTGATGATCTCGCTCACCTTCGCGGCCTTCGTGACCTCGCTGCCCTTCGTGATCGCCGAAGCAACCTATGGAACTGCGAAGCTCCCCGATGCATCCGGCTGGCTCATCGTCGCCTACACGGTCATCTTTCCGTCGATTCTCGCGCAGGTGTTCTACATCCGCGGCGTCGAGCTCATCGGCAGCAATCGCGCCGGCGTCTTCGTGAATCTCGTGCCGATCTTCGGGACCCTGCTGTCCATCGTGATCCTCGGAGAGGAGTTCCATCTCTATCATGCGGCCGCCCTCGTCATGGTTCTTGGCGGCATATGGCTGGCAGAGCACGGCCGCCCGCGAGCCTGAGCAGGCCTGCGACTGCAGGGCAGTTGTGCGAGGGCGGACCCCCGTGACACTATTCCCGTCACACGCTGACAAGGAGGAAGACAGATGGTCGACGCCGCCGTGATCACGCAATTGTCCTCGAAGCCGGGGTTCATCGCCGCACTCGACCAGAGCGGCGGCTCGACGCCCGGCGCTCTGCGCCAGTACGGCGTCAAGGAAGACGCCTACAGCGGCGAGGACGAGATGTTCCGCCTTGTTCACGAGATGCGCCTGCGCATCATGGGCGCGCCCTCCTTCACCGGAGACAAGATCCTCGCCGCGATCCTGTTCGAGCGCACCATGGACGGCCTGGCCAACGGCAAGCCGGTCCCGACCTATCTCCGGGAAGATCGCGGCGTTCTTCCCATCCTCAAGGTTGACAAGGGGCTGCTGCCCGAAGCGGACGGCGTCAGCCTGATGAAGCCGATGCCGGATCTGGACAGCCTGCTGAGGCGGGCCTCTTCACTCGGTGTGGTCGGCACCAAGATGCGCTCGGTCATCAACCTGGCCGACAGGAAGGGCATCGCGGCCGTCGTCGACCAGCAGTTCGACGTAGCCGGGCAGATCGGGGACCATGGCCTCGTTCCGATCATCGAGCCCGAGGTATCGATCAAGAGCCCCGACAAGGCGGCTGCCGAAGCCATCATGCGCGACGAGATCCTGCGCCGGCTTGAAAAGGTCCCAGGCGACCGCAAGGTGATGCTGAAGCTGACGATTCCCAGCGAGGCGAACTTCTATGGGCCGCTCGTCGATCACGACCGTGTCGCCCGCGTCGTGGCGCTTTCCGGCGGCTATTCCCGCGACGAGGCGTCCCGCCTGCTCGCCCGGAACCGCGGCATGATCGCCAGTTTCTCCCGCGCGCTCGTGGAGGATCTGCGGGCAAGCATGTCCGATGCCGAGTTCCAGGCGGCGCTGGCGCGCTCGATCGACCAGATCTTCGAGGCGTCCACGACGAAACATTGAACCGGGATGCGTCTTTCGACGCTCCTCCTCCAACCACGCTCGACCTTGCCGCGTCGGGTCCGCGGCAACGCCGGTTCGGGCTGGCCAGTCACTATCCGCGGATGGCGATGATCGACTTGTTGAGCGTCATCACCTTCTCGAACGTCACAGTTGCGTCGGGGAAAAGCGAGCGCATCTGGCCGGCGCCGATCAGCCGATGGTGCTGGATGATATCCGTCGCTTCCGCGCGATCGGGCACCTTGTGGAAGAAGCCCAGCGAGAAGCGGCGCAACAACGCCACGCGCACGAACTCGGGCAGGTATTGGAAGCCGGGAAAGCGGAAATGCGGTTCGTAGGGGAACCAGAAGTTGGGCGTCTGCACGTAATAGCGCGGCGCAAGCCGCCTGACATTGGACGCGAAGCGCGCCATGTCGTCGAGGTTGCCGACATGCTCGATCGTCGAGTTCGAATGAACGAGGTCGAAGGTCCTGCCGGCCATGAGGCTGAGATCGGTGGCGTTCCCAACCATCGAGGCGAACATGGCTTGATCGTCCACCGCCTCCAGTTCCAGGTTCACGAGCGTTATGTTGATCCGGCCGCGATTGCGCTGCAGGAACTCGTCGCCGATCAGCCAGTAGAGTTCGGTGCCGCCCAGGTCGACGATGTCGCACGACCCGCGTTCGTCCAGCACCTTCTGGATCAGGCGCTGCACGGCGACGAAGCGCTTGGAACGGAAGCCGAATTCGAGGCTGTCGCGATTCGCGTGCGGATTGGGCTTCGCCGGCTCCTGCGGGAGCGAGGGCGACGCAATTCGATCATCCATTCGAGCGTCTTCCAAAGCAATGCACTACGCCTCGCCATTAGCACTTTGGCGGAGCGATGGAGCCCTACATCTGGCCGTGCGCTGTAAATACCAGTTGTTCGTTAACAGGAAAGCGCGGCTCCGTTCCCGCAACCGCGCCTCCTTCAAGGAAAAACCGTCCAACATCCGGGCCGCCGCTCGCTGCGACGACCCCATCGGCGCGTCAAGCAGTCGCCACGTCGAAGCGCAGCCGCTTTGCTGAGTCGATCTTGGCATGCGCCTGGAGTTCGGCCAGCACGTTCTCGGGGAACGGTGCGTCGAGATAGAGCAGCGCGATCGCGTCGCCGCCAGGCCGGTCACGTCCAAGCTGGAAGTTGGCGATGTTGACGCCGTGGGTGCCGCAGATCGAGCCAAGCAGGCCGATGATGCCCGGCGCGTCGGGGTTCGTCGTGTAGAGCATGTGCTCGCCGACCTCGGCATCGAGGTTGATGCCCTTGATCTGGATGAAGCGCGGCTTGTGGTCGGAGAAACACGTGCCGGCGATCGAGCGCGTCATGTGCTCGGTCTTGACCGTCAGCTTGATGTAGCCGTCGAACACGCCCGACTTGTCGCGCTTGATCTCGGCGACGATGATACCGCGCTCCTTCACCATGATCGGCGCCGACACCATGTTGACGTCGGAAACCTGGGGACGGATCAGTCCGGCGAGCGCCGCGCTGATCAGCGCCCGCGTGTTCATTTGGGCGGTCGAGCCGTCGAACAGGATCTCGACCTCCTTGATCGGGTCCTCCGTCACCTGTCCGACGAACGCGCCCAGCACCTCGGCCAGCTTGACGAACGGCTTCAGGCGCGGCGCTTCCTCGGCAGTGATCGAGGGCATGTTGATGGCGTTGGTGACCGCGCCCTTGATCAGGTAGTCCGACATCTGCTCGGCGACCTGCAACGCGACATTCTCCTGCGCCTCCGTGGTGGAGGCGCCGAGATGCGGCGTCGCCACGACATTCTCCAGGCCAAAGAACGGGCTTTCCGTCGCCGGCTCCGTCTCGAAGACGTCGATGCCGGCTCCCGCCACCTTTCCGCTCTTCAGGGCGGCCAGCAGGTCGGCTTCGACGATCAGTCCGCCGCGCGCGCAGTTGATGATGCGCACGCCGTCCTTCATCTTGGCGATGGAATCGGCGTTGATGATGTTGCGGGTCTTGTCGGTCAGCGGCGTGTGAAGCGTGATGAAATCGGCCCGGGCGAGGAGCTCGTCCAGCTCCACCTTCTGCACGCCCAGTTCCTCGGCTCTGTCCTCCGAGAGGAAGGGGTCGAAGGCGACGACGTGCATCTTCAGGCCGACGGCCCGGGTGGCCACGATCGAGCCGATGTTGCCGCAGCCGATCACGCCGAGCGTCTTGCTGGTGATCTCGACGCCCATGAAGCGGTTCTTCTCCCATTTGCCGGCATGGGTCGAGGCGTTCGCCTCGGGGATCTGGCGGGCGAGCGCGAAGATCATGGCGACGGCGTGCTCCGCCGTCGTGATCGAGTTGCCGAAGGGCGTGTTCATCACGATGATGCCCTTGCGGCTGGCTGCCGGGATGTCGACATTGTCGACGCCGATGCCGGCGCGTCCGATCACCTTGAGGTTCGTCGCTGCGTTGATCAGCTTCTCGGTGACCTTGGTGGCCGAGCGGATGGCCAGGCCGTCGTACTGGCCGATCACCTCGAGCAGCTTGTCCTTGTCCTTGCCCAGATCCGGCAGGTAGTCGACGTCGACGCCGCGATCCTTGAAGATCTGAACGGCGGTGGGGGAGAGTTTGTCGGAAACGAGAACGCGAGGCATTTCTTCAATCCTATCAAGTTTGCAGACCCCTCACCCGTCGCCGTCGGCGACACCTTCTGCCACAAGGGGAGAAGGGAGGGCGCCGTCCCCTCTCCCCTACGGGAGAAGGTGGCCGAGCGAAGCGAGGTCGGATGGGGGGTGTTCCATGGAACACCCACGATAAAATCAGGCCGCTGCCTTCAGCGCGGCTTTCTGGGTCTCGAAGGCCCAGTCGAGCCAGGGCATCAGCGCTTCGAGATCGGACGTCTCGACGGTCGCTCCGCACCAGATGCGCAGGCCGGGAGGCGCATCGCGATAGGCGCCAATGTCATAGGCAACCCCTTCCTTGTCCAGCGCCGAGACCATGGCCTTGGCGAAGGCCGCCAACGCTTCCGCGCCAAGCGACGTCACCGCAGGATCGACGATGGACAGGCACACCGAGGTATTCGACCGGGTCGCCGGATCGATGGCGAGGTTGCCCAGCCAGTCGCTCTGCGCGACATGCTTCTCGACAACGGCCGCATTCGCGTCAGCCCGTGCGATCAGCGTGTCCAGGCCGCCGATGGATTTCGCCCAGTTGAGCGCATCGATATAGTCCTCGACGCAAAGCATCGAAGGCGTGTTGATGGTCTCGCCCTTGAAGATGCCCTCGATCAGCTTGCCGCCCGAGGTCAGCCGGAAGATTTTGGGCAGCGGCCAGGCCGGCTTGTAGGTCAGCAGCCGCTCGACGGCACGCGGGCTGAGGATCAGCACGCCATGCGCCCCCTCGCCGCCCAGCGCCTTCTGCCAGGAGTAGGTCACCACGTCGAGCTTGGCGAAATCGAGCCGCTGGGCGAACGCCGCGGAGGTGGCGTCGCAGATGGTGAGGCCCTTGCGGTCGGCCGGGATGAAATCGGCATCGGCGACGCGCACGCCGGAGGTGGTTCCATTCCAGGTGAACACGACATCGCGGTCGAAGTCGATCTTGGAGAGGTCCGGCAGCTCGCCATAGGGCGCTTCGAACGTGCGCACGTCGGCCAGCTTCAGCTGCTTGACCACATCGGTCACCCAGCCGGCGCCAAAGCTTTCCCAGGCGACCATGTCGACGCCGTGCTCGCCGAGCAGCGACCAAAGCGCCATCTCGACCGCGCCGGTGTCCGAGGCCGGCACGATGCCGATCCGGTAGTCAGCGGGAACTTGAAGAACCTCGCGGGTCAGGTCGATCGCAAGCGCGAGCTTGTCCTTGCCGATCTTGGCGCGGTGCGAACGGCCGAGCGGGGCATCAGCGAGCCCCTCGAGCGACCAGCCGGGTCGCTTCGCGCAAGGTCCAGAAGAGAAATTGGGGTTTGCCGGACGGAGTCCGGGCTTCGTAGTACTCGTCATCGTGGCTATCCTTCCAGATAGAAAGCCCCTCGTTGGGGAGGGGTGTCCCACGGACGGCGATATGCGGGCAGCCCGCTCACGTCAAGAAAATTATGCGGCTGCCACTGGGACAAAAGCGTCGCGTGGCGGCAGGGCCACAACGGAAAAGGGCGGACCGAAGCCCGCCCTTTCGATAACAGAATGTCTATCCAGCCTACCAGAGGTCGTAACGCAAGCCGATCCGCACCTCATGCTGCTCCAGGTCGCCGTCGCGCCCCTGGATGCCGGTGGCCCCGACAGCCGCCGAGCCCGCATCCCAGTCGAACATGTCGCCCTTCTCGATCTGGCGGTAACGGTAGCCCAGGTCGACCTTCAGGTTCTTGTTGATTGCGTAGGCGACGCCGGCCATCGCCTGCCACGTGAACCGCCACTCCTTGGCCCCGCCGTTTTCCGACAGGCCGAGATAGCTTCCGGGGCAGTTGCCGCCGACGCAGTAGAACTTGCTGTCGAGCTCGCTCCAGCTGACATAGGTGTAGCCAGCGCCGGCGCCGACATAGGGCGTGAAGCCCGCAACCGTACCGAGATCGACATAGCCGTTCGCCATGAAGCTGATGGCCGAAACGTCCGCCCGGTCCTCCGAGCGGCAGCCGGTCCCGGCCAGCATCGGCGTGCACGGCAGCGCGCTGAAGGTCTGGCCGTTCATGCGCGTCCGCATGCCGTCGACGGTGAAGTCGGCCCGCAGGAGGTCGTTGAAATGGTAGCCGAAACCCGCGCCGAAGGTGAACGGCTCCTTCAGGTCGACCTCGTCGAAACGCGCCGAGCCATAGGTGCCGGTGCCTGCATCAAAGGTCCGGTACGTATAGCTGTCCGTCTTTTGCGAGAAGACATAGCCGATGTCGCCGCGCAGATACCATCCCGAGCCCACCTCGACCGGCACCACTTCGGGAGCCTCGTCGATGATGATCGGCGGCTCGTAGTCGGCCGCCATCGCGACGCCAAAGGGCATCAATGCTGCGCCCAGCAGCGAAACAGCAATGCGCTTTCCGAAATTCATTTCGCCCAGCTCCCCGGAAGCGGCGATCCTGTTGCGGGATCGCTTGTCCTGAGCATTGTTAACCATAGTAGTTAAGCCCGGGTTAAGGATAACCAAGGGTTGTCTAGGGAAGTGCGAAAGGGAGCGTCGCCCAAACGAAAACCGCCCGGCACAGGCCGGGCGGTCCGCAATCTCGGTGTGAGGCAGGTCTATTTGTAGACCACCGGCTCCGGCGGCGGTTCGTAGGCGACCGTCTGCGGCACGTAGCAGTTGCTGTTGCCGCCGAAGCTGTAGCGCAGGCCGGCGCGCACTTCGTGGATGTTGAAGCCGTCGTCGAAACCCGGACCCGCGCCGAGCGAGACGCCCGACGACGAGTATTCCTCGAACATGCGGCCACCCTCGACATTGGTGTAGCGATAGCCGCCGTCCAGCGCGAGACGATCCGTCAGGCAGTAGGAAGCGCCGGCCATCAGCGACCAGGCAAAGCGCCAGCCCGCCGCGCCCTTGTGCAGGTTGTCGATGCCGGGATCGATCGTGTTGCGCAGGTCGTCCCACTTCACGTAGGCGCCGCCGATGCCGGCGCCCACATAGGGCGTGAAGCCGGCATAGGTGCCGAGATCCACATAAGCGTTGGCGAGCAGCAGGAACGCCGAGTAGGACGACGTGTCCACCGACACCGAGAACGGATCCGACGTCTGCCCGTCGAAGTCGGAATCGAAGAAGTAGTCTGCGGTAAGGTCGGTGCGGAAGTAGTTGGTGACCTGGTAGCCCACGCCCGCGCCGAGCGTCATCGCGCCCTTCAGGTCGTAAGAGTCGAACGACTTCTCCCCCGGAATGCCGCCACCGTAGGTGATGTAGTCGACGCCGCGCAGGTCGGACCATGCGTATCCGATGTCGCCGCGGATGTACCAGCCGTTGTAGGCCGGCTGCTCGACGACCACGGGGGCCGGCTCGTACGGAGCGGGTTCGAAAGCGTCGGCAGCGTATGCCGGCGCGGCGATGCCCGCCATCAATGCGGCATATGCGAGCCGCTTCGCAAATTTCTGCATGAACGTCACCCTCTGCCGACCCGGCAGGAGCCCCCCCGGGATAGTTGTACTCGCGGGCGAGTATTGAGGGGAAAAGTTAAATCGCACTTAACCCTAACGCTTAACCACACTTGTTTACCGCCGCAAACGCCGACGTTCGGACATCGACTGCCGGTTGCTGTGCCCGAGGGTTGTGCGTTGCTGGGGCGGCTGGTATCGGAACCGTCTCGCCGGCCCGGCCGGCAATGAAATCGGACACGCGCCATGGGTTCCAAGAAAGCAGATCGCTAGGCCGCAGCAACCTTCCACGTTGTTGCGGCAGTCTGTCCGGTTCCGTCCCGGGAGAGCGGAGTAGACCGCCGTCGAATGTCATTCATTTGAGCGGATGCTTCGTCATGCCCACTTTTCCGGTCCGTCCTTGGACCTACACGCTTCCCTGCGCGCTGGCGCTTCTGGCCCCCTTCAACCTTCTCGCCTCTCTAGGCATGGACATCTACCTGCCGGTCGTGCCGGCGATGCCGGGAATTCTCGGCGCCACGCCGGCGATGATCCAGATGACCCTGACCCTCTACATGGTCTTGCTCGGCGTAGGGCAGCTTCTGTTCGGGCCGATCTCGGACCGGCTGGGCCGCCGGCCCGTGCTGATCGGCGGCGCACTTGTCTTTGCGGCAGCCTCGCTCGGCCTCGCGGCGACATCCTCCGCAGGCCTGTTCCTCGGCCTTCGGCTCTTCCAGGCAATCGGCGCTTCGGCGATGCTTGTGGCGCTCTTCGCCACAATCCGGGACGTCTACGCGGAACAGCCGGAAGGCGCCACCATCTACAGCCTGATGAACGCCATGCTGGCCTTCGTACCGGCGCTCGGACCGATAGCCGGCGCGCTGATCGCCGAATGGTTCGGCTGGCGCGGCGTCTTCGTCGCGCTCGGCATTCCTGCGCTGGCGATGCTCGTGCTGGTGCTTCCCGCCTGGCATGAGACACGGGCGGTGAGCGCAGGGCCACGCAGGATGGCATTCGGCAAGGTTCTGCGCAGCGCGTCCTTCTGGGCCTATACCTTCACGTTCGGTACAGCCATGGGCTCGTTCTTCGTGTTCTTTTCCACCGCGCCGCGCGTCTTGATCGAGAAGGCCGGCTGGTCGGAAATCACCTTCAGCCTTGGCTTTGCGACGGTAGCGGTCGCCATGATAGCGACCACGCGCTTCGCGAGGCGCATGATCGATCGCTGGGGAACGGCCGGCAGCGCCATGCGGGGCGCCGCGCTGCTGCTCGCCGGCGCTGGCCTGCTGCTTGCTGGCGCGCTGGCGGGCGGGCCTTCGCTCTGGACGTTCGTCGCCCCCATGTGGCTGGTTGCCGTCGGCATCGTCGTGACGACGTCCGTCACCGCGAACGGAGCGCTGGCCGAGTTCGGCGACATCGCGGGCTCGGCGGTCGGCCTGCACTTCTGCATCCAGAGCATCATTGTCGGTGTGGTGGGGACGGCGTTCGTCGTCGCCCTTGGCGGCGATACCGTGTGGCCGCTGATCGCCAATGTCGCAACCATGTCGGCGCTCACACTGATGGCGCTGTTCCACATCAGCGGCAAAAGGCAGGCGGTCCCGCGCACCTGATTCTTGCGCGACACTGCTGTGGACGCGCCGCGCAACCGCGCGGCGCTGCCGCCGGCGTCGCGATCAGGGCTTGGAGTTCCCGGAGGAACGCTGGTCAGGCAGCCGACTTGAGTTCCGCGATCACGCCGACGATGTCATCCACCACGGTCTCGACCAGCGTAGGGTCGTCCGCCTCGGCCATGACGCGGATCACCGGCTCGGTGCCGGAAGGGCGGATGACGAGGCGGCCGCTGGAGCCGAGGCGCGAGCGCGCATCCTCGATCGCCGACTTCACCAAGGCATTCTCGAGCGGCTTGTCACCCGAGAACCGTACGTTCTTGAGCACCTGCGGCACCGGCTCGAACTTCTTGGCGACCTCGCTCACCGGCTTGCCTGCGCGCTTCACGCAGGCCAGCACCTGCAGGGCCGACACCAGGCCGTCGCCGGTGGTCGAGAAATCGGACAGCACGATGTGGCCGGACTGCTCGCCACCGACGTTGAAGCCGTGCGCGCGCATGTGCTCGACCACGTAGCGGTCGCCGACCTTGGTGCGCTGGAGCGACAGGCCGATGTCGCCGAGGAAGCGCTCGAGGCCGAGGTTGGACATCACCGTCGCGACGATGCCGCCCCCGGCGAGGCGACCGCTCTGGTTCCAGGATTCGGCGATCATCGCCATGATCTGGTCGCCGTCGACCACGCTGCCGTTCTCATCGACGATCAGCATGCGGTCGGCGTCGCCGTCGAGCGCGATGCCGACGTCGGCGCGCACCTCGTGGACCTTCTTCTGCAGGCTTTCCGGATGGGTCGATCCGCATTCCTGGTTGATGTTGAAGCCGTTCGGCTCGTCGTTGATCGTCACGACGTCCGCGCCGAGTTCCCACAGCGCCGCCGGCGCCACCTTGTAGCCGGCGCCGTTGGCACAATCGATCACGATGCGAAGACCCGACAGCGACATGGAGCGCGGCAGGGTGCGCTTGGCGAACTCGATGTAGCGGTCATGCACGCCGTCGACGCGCTTGGCGCGGCCGAGCGAATCCGTGTCGGCGAGCTTGATCTCGATCTCCTCGTCTAGCATCGCCTCGATGCGCCCCTCGATCTCGTCGGAGAGCTTGTAGCCGTCGGGGCCGAAGAGCTTGATGCCGTTGTCGTGGTAGGGGTTGTGCGAGGCCGAGATCATCACGCCGATGTCGGCGCGCAGCGAGCGCGCGAGCATAGCGACGGCTGGCGTCGGCACCGGGCCGAGCAGGAACACGTCCATGCCCGCCGCACAGAAGCCCGCGACCATCGCGTTCTCGATCATGTAGCCCGAAAGGCGCGTGTCCTTGCCCAGCACGACGCGATGGCGATGCTTGCCGCGATGGAACGACATCCCCGCGGCCATGCCGACCTTCATCGCAACTTCCGCGGTCATCGGAAACTTGTTCGCTTGTCCGCGAATGCCGTCGGTTCCGAAATAGCGCTTTGACATCTATGGGCGTCCCACCGAATCTCAGTCAGCGCATATGCCATATCGGCCGCGCCGTCAGGCATCACTTTGTGTGATTATTTATTACGAAACCTTAGAAAAGCGTGCATTTGCAACAGGGTTAATCCCTACTTGAGGGATGAAATCCACGCGCTCAGCAGCGCCACGGCATCGGGATCGGCGAGATGGCGGCCGAGCTCCGGCATCATGACGCCGGCTTCCGTGCTCTCCACGCGATAGAGTAGGATCGACCTCTCCGGCTCGCCCGGCGCGATGTCGAAGTCGCGGCCGCCCGAGCCCTTGCCTGCCGCCACCGGCCGTTTGCGGATGCCGTAGGCCACAGGGTCCTGTTCGCCCCATGTCAGGAAAAGACCCGAATTGCTGGCCGGGCCCTCGCGGCGATGGCAATGCGCGCAATTGACGTCGAGCCAGGCCCGCGCCCGCAGATCGAGCGATGCGGCCGCATCGCGCCAGTCCGGCACGGCCGGCGCGGCGGCAGGCTCCGGCGCGCCCACGAGAACGCCCGCGGCCGCCCAGTGCCCGAGCTGGTTCTCTTCCACGCCGGCATATGAATGGTTCCGGTTCAGGTTGCGCGCCTTCGGCCCCAGCGGCACGATCTCCCCGCCCAAGGCGTGGCACCCCTTGCACTGGTTCTTGTTCGGCACCGAATAGCTGAACTGAAGCGGCGTTCCGTCGGCGGTCGTTGTCGCAATGTCCACCTTCGCCCCGGCGATCTTCAGCACCGCGTCCGTCTGCGCGTCGTTCCAGAGATAGGCCCAGGCCTGCCACCCCGTTTGCTGACGCAGCAGCACCCTCGTCTCCACCAGCCGCAGGTTCTGGTCGGGCTGCCGGTAGTCCGCAGGGAAGGCAAAGGTCTTGATCAACGCCGACCCGACCGGAAACGCGAACGCCTCGACCTCGTCGTAGATGGCCTGCTTGCCGGCTGGCACATAGACAAATCGAGTTTTCATCGCGCCGTCGGAAAAGAGCGGCGTGTTGAGATCGAAGGGGACGACGCCGGCGGCGGGCGCCTGGCCCCGCAGGTCGCCGAAGAAGCCGAACTCCGACAGCGACTTTGGCGGCGATTTGGCGAGAATGAGATCGTCAGCCGGTGCCGCATCCGCGCTCATGGCCGCGGCGATGCACAAGAGGGCGGCCGCTGCGCCGGCCGCGAAGCCTTCCGCCAACCAGCGCATCGTGCGCCTACGCCCCGCCGTCCTGCGGAAGCTTGACCGGCGCGGGCTCCGGCAGACTGCCCGCATAGGCCGAGATATCCTTGTCGGGCCACCAGCCCCAGGGCAGGAGCATGTTCGAGATGATCTTCAGGTTGGCGAAAGTCGTGCCTTCCGGCTCCGCGACATAGATGCGGTCCTCCGCCGCGACCCAGGATGCATACTCGGTCAGCTTCGTCGCACCATCCCACACGATGTCCGGAACCGGTGTCCCGGAGATTTCGCTGATGATGCTGCCGACCTCGCCGTCGGGTGCGCCGCCGCCCTCGCCGTAGACGTTGTCGTGCACGTAGACCCCGCGCGGCACGAACATGTAACTGTCGTCGTCATACTCGTTCGGGTAGGCCGCGATGAGCACATGCGTCGTACCGTTGCCGGCGAGCCGGTTGCCGAACACGTGCACGTTGCGGTTGGCCATCACCATGATGCCCATGCCCTTCGGCACCATCGCCACCGTATTGCCCCTCGGCGCGAAATTCGGCGTGTCGTTGTCGTGGACGTCATTGTCGAACACACGTACGTCGCGGCCGCCCTGCACCGGAAGGTTCGGCAGGTCGAACACCAGGATGCCGCCTGTGTTGCGCGTCGCGACATTGCCATAGACGTCGGCGCGCATGGAATTCTCGATCTCGATGCCGGCGACGTTGAACTCGGCGCGGCTGTTGCGCACGACGATGTCCTCGCTCTGGCCGACATAGATGCCGGCGTCTGCCGCGCCCTTCACGATTACGCCTTCGACCAGCACGTTCCTCGACGACACCGGATAGACGCCGTAAGCGCCGTTGTTCGCGTCGGGACCGTTTGTCCACTCGACGCGGAGATTGCGGAAGGTGATCTGGTCCGACCCCTTCGCCTTGACGCCGTCGCCCCTGGTGTCCTCGACCGCGAAATCCTCCAGCACGACCCGGTCGGAGGTCACCAGCAGCCCCTCCCCCGATCCGCTCTGGCCCTTGAAGGACAGGATCGTCTTGTCGTTCCCCACCCCCTTCACGGTCACGTCGTCGACGTCCAGCGACAGCCCCTCGGTGAGCTCGATGCGACCCTCCCCGATGCGCACAATGTCTCCCGGCTCGGCCATGATCAACGTCTCGACCAGACGCTCGGCCGCCCCTTCGCCGGCTTCGACGAGGCGCTCGGCGGCCTGGGCTGCGCCCGACAGCGCGCCATAGATCGTCATAACGGACAGGCCGATCGCGCCGATGCGCGCCAGCCGGTCCGCTGCCTGCCGGACGAAACCCTTCCCATCCCGCTTGAAGTGCATTTTAGTTCCTCCCCCTGCGGCGAGGATGAACACCACGTGTTCGGCATGTCAATGAAGCCCGCAGAACGCCGGGCCGCTATCTCACCGCGGGCAGGCCTCTTCCTCTCTTCCCGGCCAGCTGCCGGACCGGCATCGCTCGTCTCGATCGAGTGGACCAGCTCGCGAAACAGCCCCGACAGCGCCGCGCGAAAGGAAAACGCCGCGCGGTCTCCCGCGCGGCGCACAAACATTTACCTGTGGCGAGCCCGCTCGCCTGGACCGGCCTGGTCCTCAGCCTTGCGGCTGGGGCTCCATGCCGCCTTCCGGCTCTTCGCCGCCCTTCTTGCGGCGGCCGCCGGAGGCGCCGGCCTTCGGCACGGCCGAGCCGCGGCTCGGCGGCGTGTCGTCGCCCATGTCGCGCGCCGGCTTGTTGCCGGCGATCAGCTGCTTGATCTCCTCGCCCGAGAGCGTCTCGTATTCGAGCAGCCCTTCGGCGAGCGCGATCCATTCCTTCTTCTTCTTGGTCAGAACGGACTTGGCGGTGTTGTAGGCCTCGTCGATCAGGCGGCGCACCTCGGCGTCGATGATCTGCGCGGTTTCTTCCGAGACATTCTGAGTGCGAGCCACCGAGTGGCCGAGGAACACCTCTTCCTGGTTCTCGCCATAGGCCACCTGGCCGAGCTTGTCGGAGAAGCCCCAGCGCGTGACCATGGCGCGCGCCAGCTTGGTGGCCTGCTCGATGTCGGAGGAGGCGCCGGAGGTGATGTTCTCCTTGCCGAACTTGATCTCCTCGGCGACGCGGCCGCCCATCATGATCGCCAGGCGCGAGATCATGTACTTGTAGCTCATCGAGTAGCGGTCGCCCTCGGGGAGCTGCATGACCATGCCCAGCGCACGGCCGCGCGGGATGATGGTCGCCTTGTGGAGCGGATCGGCCGACGGCACGTTCAGCGCCAGGATGGCATGACCGGCCTCGTGATAGGCGGTCAGTTCCTTCTCCGCCTGGGTCATGGCAGAGGAGCGGCGCTCCGCGCCCATCATGATCTTGTCCTTGGCGTCCTCGAACTCTGCCATGGTGACCAGCCGCTTGTTGCGGCGCGCCGCCATCAGCGCGGCCTCGTTGACGAGGTTCATCAGGTCGGCGCCCGAGAAGCCCGGCGTCCCACGCGCGATGACCTTGAGGTCGACGTTCGGCGCCAGCGGCACGTTGCGGACGTGCACCTTGAGTATCTTCTCGCGGCCGATGATGTCCGGATTGGGCACCACGACCTGACGGTCGAAGCGGCCGGGACGCAGCAGAGCCGGGTCGAGAACGTCCGGACGGTTGGTCGCGGCGATCAGGATGATGGATTCGTTCGGCTCGAAACCGTCCATCTCGACCAGCAACTGGTTCAGCGTCTGCTCGCGCTCGTCGTTGCCGCCGCCGAGGCCGGCGCCGCGATGGCGGCCGACCGCGTCGATCTCGTCGATGAAGATGATGCAGGGCGCGTTCTTCTTGGCCTGCTCGAACATGTCGCGGACGCGGCTCGCGCCCACGCCGACGAACATCTCGACGAAGTCGGAACCGGAAATCGTGAAGAACGGCACGTTGGCTTCGCCTGCGACGGCGCGCGCGATCAGCGTCTTACCGGTGCCGGGAGGGCCTACGAGAAGGACACCGCGCGGAATCTTGCCGCCCAGCCGCTGGAATTTTTGAGGATCGCGCAGGAACTCGACGATCTCCTCCAGGTCTTCCTTGGCCTCATCGACGCCGGCGACGTCCTGGAAGGTGACACGGCCATGCGCTTCCGTGAGCAGCTTGGCCTTGGACTTGCCGAAGCCCATCGCGCGGCCCGACCCGGACTGCATCTGGCGCATGAAGAATATCCAGACGCCGAGGATCAGGATCATCGGCAGCCACGAGATCAGGTAGCCGAACAGCGTGTTGGAGCCGTCGGTCTCCGGCCGGGCGTTGATGGTGACGTTCTTCTCCTCGAGGCGCGAAACCAGCGTGTTGTCGCCCGGCGAATAGGTCTGGAAGCCGCTGGCGTTGTCGGCGTAGGTGCCCGAGATGCGGTCGCCTGCGATCGTCACGGACTTGATGCGTCCGGCGTCAAGCTCGGTGAGGAACTCCGAATAGGCGATCTCGCGCGAGGCGCCCCGCTGCTGCGGCGTCTGGAACAGATTGAACAGAGCGATCAAGAGAACGGCTATGATCGCCCACAGCGCCAGGTTGCGATAGTTCGGATTCATCAGGTGTCCCGCGGGCGCCGGATGTGCGCCCCTGCTGCATGAGTTTGGATGGGTCTAACATAGGTGGGGGTCGCCCCCTTGCCAAGAACTAGACCACGGTAGCGGTTAAGCTTCTTCCCCATTGTGGCCCGCAAATGGCGGGTTCGGAAAATTCGCCGCATCGATTAGCCGGGCCAATGTCTGCGCGAGTTCCACATCAAACGAGGGCAGGAACCTTCGCCAGGGTGCGAGCACCGGGAGCGCCCGCACATTCGGCCCCTCGCTCTGCGGCATGGTGGCGCGCGCGGCCTTGACGATGCTGGGGGGGAGCGTTGGCGATGGCCCGGCGACCTCCTGATCGGCCGGCGCTCCATGTACCCGCGCGTTCGGCGCACTGTCTTCCTCGAGGACGGCATAACGCCCGTCCCAGATCGTCCCGGGCAGCGCAGGTCCCGCCGGCGCCCCTCTACGCTCCCGGTAGAGGAACACGCCCGTCTTTCGAGCGTCGATCACCGTCCGGGAAAGCGTTGCCCGGAACGCACCCTCGCGCAGCCGGCGCAGCATGTCCGCCACCCTCCCGGCGTCGGGCAGATGCTCGACGCCGCCGACGACCGCCATCAGAGCACGAAGGGCAAGCAGCGCCCCCTCTTCATCCCCTCCCCCGGCAAAATCGGATGCAAGGCGTACCAGGCCTTGCATCGGGCGATCGGCATGGGCCTCGATCAATGCCGCGGCACGGCCGCCGAGCGCCTCTCGCGCGACTCCGGCGCGCGTCGCGGCCTCGAGCAGGGCGCCCACCCGGTGCCCGGCGGGGTCGCATAGCAGGTCGCGCCGCATCCGCGCCCGTTCATAGGTCGTGTCGAGGTTGGTCGGATCGTCGATCCAGGCCACCTCATTCTGGGTCAGAAATCGCCGCAGCGCATCGCGCCGCGTAGCCAGCAGCGGCCGCACGAGCCAGGTCTGGCCGTCGAACAGCGTCGCGGGAGCCATCCCCGCCAGTCCGCGGCCGTCGCCTCGCGCCTGGCGCATGGCGACCGTTTCCGCCTGGTCGTCGGCCGTATGCCCGGTGACGACGATATCCGAGTTCTCGCTACGCGCTGCGTCCGACAGCAGACCGTAGCGCGCCAGCCGTGCCGCTGCAGAGACGCCCCGGGACGGCTTGTCGCCGGTCCAGTTCAGCGTCCTGTGGGCAATGCCGCGCGCCGCGCAGATCCGGCCGACCGTCTCGGCTTCGAGGCGGGATTCCGGACGCAGTTGGTGATCGATGGTGACGGCGATAAGCCGCGGGGTAGCTTCGCGACGCTCCAGCCATCGTTGCAGGAGCAGCAGCATGGCGAGCGAGTCGCTGCCGCCTGATACGGCGGCGATCAGCGCCGGGCGGCGCGTCAGGTCGAAGGGGGAAAAAATCTGGTCCGGATCGAAGTCCGACCGGTGGCTCAGCACGCGGCGAGCGCCTGTTCCTGCTTGACGCGCTGCTTCAGTGCATCGGGAGCGTTGGGAAAGCGCTTGCCGACCTCGGCGAAGGTGGCGCAGGCGACGTCCTTCTGGTTCATGCCTGCCAGCGACACGCCGAGCTTGAGCAGCATGTCCGGGGCCTTCTTGGCCTTCGGGTAGTTCTTGCCTGCGGCCAGGAAGACCTCAGCCGCCTGGCTGTACTTTTGCTGCCCAAGCAGGGACTCGCCGAGCCAGTAGTTGGAATCAGCAGCCTTGGCATCTGACGGGAAGTGCGCGATGTGATCGCGGAAACCCGCTTCGGCATTCGCATAGTCACCCGACAGCACGAACTGGTAGGAGTTGCGGTAAAGCTCCTCCGGATCGTCCGTCTTGGGCAGCGCGGCGACATCGACGCCCGCGGACGGATTGTTGCCGTTGGCCTGCGGCAGCAGATCGACCGGATCGGTGGTGCTGGAGGTGACGTTGCCGTCCTTGTCCACCGTGATGGTGCCGAAGTTGCGCGGGGCTTCGCCGGTCTTCACGGTTCCGCTGGCACCGCCGGAAGCCGAACTTCCGCCGGCATCGGCTGGCGGAAGTTCCGCCAGCGAGGTGTCGTTGGTTGTCGTCGCCGGCGCGCCGCCGGCTGTTGCGCCTGCCCTGTCGGCCGGCTTCGCCGAAGGCGACTCCGCCACATTGCGGTTCTTGGAACCGCCTGCGTTGCCGGCCTTCTTCTCCAGTTCCTGCAGTCGGAACTCGTTGTCTTCCTGCATCTTGCGCATCTGCTCCTGCATCTGCAGGATCTGGAAGTTCAATTCCTCCAGCTTGCCGTTGAGCGAGCGGATCTGTTCCTCGAGCTGCATAACGCGCGGATCGCTGACTTGCGCGACCCGGATTTCGTCTGTCCGAGTCTCGAAGACGCCGGGCAGACCGGCGCCAGGCATCCGCTCAAGCAGGCCGCCGTCGTGCTGCGCAGCGACCGCTGCGCCGGAAACGAGCAGCAGCGCAAGCGTGCCGCTCAGGATTGATCGAAAGTGCATTCGTGTCTCACCGCCAATTGCGTGAATCCCATGTACGACGCCGGACCGCGAGCGGAGCGACGCATTTCCCAGATAGCAGGGCCCGAGACTTCGGCCAAATTTTGTTTCACCGTCGCTGGACATGCAAAACGCGTGGCGGTGCGCCGCATCTGCAACACATCGTTCCGGAGACGTGACGGTTTCAGCGGTCCGAAGGCTGCAGCTTCAGTTCGGGTCCACCGAAGGCAGGTTCAGGTGCTGCTCGACCCGCCGCACCCGCGCCTCGAGGTCGCTGAGGATTATGCCGTGCCCGACCACCGAGGTGTGGTATTCCATCACTGCGCGACGGAGGCCCACGATTTGCTCGCCCAGTTCCTTGCGGGTCTTCTTGTCCTCGACCTGCAACCTGGCGATGTCCGACGCTACATCTGCCCGCAGCGAACGTATCTCGGATGCGAGATCTGCCCGCAACCCGGAGAGATCCGTCTTCGTCGCCATCTCGGTACGGATGTCGCCCATCTCGGCGCGCATCTCGCGCAGCATGCGCAGGATCAGGCTCTCGGGCTCGTCGTTCATGTTGCATTGTTACCACAGTGCGCGGGAGCAACACAATCCGCCAGGGGCGGCATCCTCCGCAAAGCAAAACGGCGGCCCGAGGGCCGCCGTTGCAAAACCTGCGTCATTGAAGGCCGGCTTAGCTGCCGGCGCCGCCGAGCACGGTGACGGCGCGGCGGTTCTGCGACCAGCACGAGATGTCGTCGCAGACGGCCACCGGGCGCTCCTTGCCGTAGGAGATCGTGCGCAGACGGTTGCTCGCCACGCCCTGGCCGACCAGGAAGTCGCGGGTGGCGGCGGCGCGGCGGGCGCCGAGCGCGATGTTGTATTCGCGCGTGCCGCGCTCGTCGGCGTGGCCTTCGATGGTGATGGCGTAGTTGCGATACTGGTTCAGCCAGCGGGCCTGCTTGGCCAGCGTCGCCTGGGCATCTGCCCGGATCGCGGAGGAGTCGAGGTCGAAGAAGATGCGGTCGCCGACATTGACCGTGAAGTCCTGCGCCGAGCCGGGCGTCGCCGCGCCGGCGCCATTGAGGCCAAGGTCGGCAGCGCTGTTCGGGGTCTTCTTCGAGGCGCAGCCCGCCAGGGCCAGGCCGGCCATCAGCGCGATTGCCACAGGGTTAGTTGCCAGTTTCGCGATGCGGCGCATCCCGCCTCTCCTTCGCATTTTAAAGGTTTCGTTGAGCAACCAGTAACCACGTTTCGGTTAACTGGCTTTCAAGGAACATGGTTAAGGTTTGGTTTCTGACCGCCGTCCACGGTCGATTCGAAGTATGGATGCCTAGGCCGAAATGCGGCGCAAACACGGCGTTTGCGCCAATTTCTGCCGGACCGAGTCGCTTTGCCGCTATTCGAGCAACGGCGACCAGGCGGGATCCGACGCAAAATTCTTGCTCGGGATCGACTGTTCGTTGCGGCCCGTCAGGTCGATTGTCTTCAGCCGCGGTCCGCCCGTACCGGCCTCCTGGTTGAAGAACATCAGCACGCGGCCGTTCGGGGCCCAGGTCGGTCCTTCCTGGGAAAAGCCGGTCGACAGGATGCGTTCGCCCGACCCGTCCGTCTTCATGACGCCGATGGAGAACTGGCCGCCCGACTGCTTGGTGAAGGCGATCAGATCGCCGCGCGGCGACCACACCGGCGTCGAGTAGGAACCACCGCCGAAGGAGATGCGGGTCTGGCCCGAGCCGTCGGCGCCCATCACGTAGATTTGAGGCTGTCCGCCGCGGTCCGATGTGAACACCACCTGGCTGCCGTCGGGCGAATAAGAGGGGGAGGTGTCGATCGCGTTGGAATTTGTCAGCCGACTCGTGTTGCGGCTACGCAGGTCCATGGCGAAGATGTTGGAGTTACCGTCGTCCCGCATCAGGCTCATGATCACCTTCTGGCCATCGGGCGAGAAGCGCGGCGCAAAGGTCATGCCAGGAAACTTGCCGACCAGTTCGCGCTGTCCAGTCTCGATCTGCAGCAGGTAGACCTGCGGCTCACCGCTCTCGTAGGACATGTAGGTGATTTCCTGCCGGGTCGGCGAGAAGCGCGGCGTCAGCACGATGGCGCGGCCATCGGACAGGTAGCGCGTGTTGGCGCCGTCCTGGTCCATGATCGCCAACCGCTTCTTCCGATCGTTCCTGGGTCCGGATTCGTCGATGTAGACGACGCGGGTGTCGAAATACCCCTTCTCGCCGGTCAGCCGTTCGTAGATCGCATCGGCGATCAGGTGCGCAATACGGCGCGAATTCTGCGGGTTCGCGAAAAACTGCTCGCCGATCATCTGCTGGCCGCCGAACGTGTCCCACAGGCGAAACTCAGCGCGCAGCCGGCCATCCGCCTCCTGGCTGACGCGACCGGTCACCAGCGCCTGGGCGTTGATCACCTTCCAGTCCTCGAAGCGCGGCGCCTGGTCGGTGTTGGAGATCTTCTCGATGAAGGCTCCCTTGTCGATCGGCGCGAACAGGCCCGACCGCTTCAGGTCTGCCGAAACAATGTCCGAGATCTCGGTGCCGATGCCGCCGGAGGACAAAAAGTCCGTGATCGCGATCGGAAGCGGTTCGATGTTGCCGCGGTTGACGTCGATCTCCACCAGCGCGTGGGCGGAGGGCATCATGCCAAGCGTACCGCCAACGACAACCGTGCCAACGAGCAGAATGGCCTTGAGAAGGTTCTTCATCGCTATTCCTTGTGTGCTGTGGCCGGGCGGCGTCACATCCCCATCTCGGTGGGATCGAAATTCACGACCACCTCAGCCCAGATTTCTTCTTTGCCCGCGGGCAGGATCAGGCCGTCGCGGTCGCATTTCTGCACCGCGCGCACCGCGCTTTCGTCGAACGGACGATTGCCGCTTGACGACGCGATCTCTGGCCGGCCGTCGAGCTTGCCGGACGAATCGACGCGGAACTTCACGGACACACGCAGGCCGTCGCCGCCTTCTGCGCCGGCCGGAATCGCCCAGCAATTGCTCAACTGGTCGGACAAGGCGCCCATCTCGCTGTTGGACAGCTTTTCGCCCGTCTTCTTCTTGCCGCCGAGTGCGGCCGTCTCGGTCGAACGCTTGGCGCCGCCGCCCGAGGCTTTCTGCTTGTTGAGCAGCGCGGCGACCTTGTCCTCGCTGAATTCCTGCTCGTCCGACTTCGGCTTCGACGCAGCTTCCTTCACCGGCTTCTCTGCCGCCTTGCGGTCAGGCGCCTTGGCGGTCTGCGCTTCGGCCGGGCGCGGCCGCGATTCCGGCGTCGGCGCGGAGTCGGGAAGCTGCGCGGCCTCTTCCTTCGGCGGCTGCTCGGCCTCGATCGCCTCGGCGATGGAATCCTCCGGGGTCGGCTCGATGGCTGCCGTCTGCTCCGGTTCAGGCGCGGGCGCGGGCTCAGGCTGCTTGACCGGTTCGGGCTTCGGCGTTTCTTTCACCGGATCGGGCTTGACCTCCTGCTTGGGCGCTGGCGTCGGCGCCGCCTCGGTGGCTGGCACCGGCGTCGGCTCCTCGGCGGGCTTCGGCGTCTCTTCGTCCTTCGGCTTCTCGACCGGCTTGGGCTGCGGCGCAGGCGCGGCCGCCGTTTCGACCGGCCGCGGCTTGGCATCCGGCGTCACCGGCGCTTCGGTATCGACCGAATTCTCGCCGACCTTCTGTGCGTCGGCCACGATGTCGGGACGTCGCGTCGGCAGCGGAGCCGAGCGTTCGGCCATCGGCGCCTTCTCGTCACCCTGCGTCGCCTGGCTGAATTCCTCGACCGGGATGATGTCGACCGGCAGCGATTCCTGCTGCAGTTCGAACGGGCGCGGCGCCGACAGCGACACCAGGCCGAAGCCCAGCACCGCCACGTGCAATATCACCGATGTCGTCAGGCCAGCTTTCATCGGGCGGGACTACTGGGTGTTCTGTTCCTGGAGGGTGACGAGGCCGAGATTCTTGAATCCCGCCGCCGAGACGCGCGCCATCACCTGCATGACGGTACCGTAGTCGGCGTCCTTGTCGCCGCGTACGAAAATGCGCTCTTCATAGCCGGTCTTCGAAATCGCCTGCAGCTTCGGCACCACCTCGTCGATCGGGATCTCGGTCTCCTGCAGATGGATCTGACCGTCGCGATTGATCGACACCGTGATGGGCTGCGTTTCCGCGTTCATTTCCTTGGCCCGCGTCTCCGGGAGCTCGATCGGCACGCCGACCGTCAACAGCGGCGCCGCCACCATGAAGATGATGAGCAGCACCAGCATGACGTCGACGAACGGCGTCACGTTGATTTCCGACATCAGGCCGTGATGCCGCCCGCGCCGCCTGTGGCCGCGCCCGCCGCGGCCGCCTGAACTAACCGACATCCCCATCTCTTGACCTCAGCCCTTCTGGGCGACCTTTTCATCGATTTGGCGCGACAGTATGGCGGAGAACTCGTCCGCGAACCCTTCCATGCGCACCGCCAGCTTGCCGGCGTCCGATGACAGCTTGTTGTAGGCCACGACCGCGGGAATGGCGGCGAGCAGGCCGATTGCGGTAGCCAGCAGCGCTTCGGCGATGCCTGGCGCGACGACGGCGAGGCTGGTCGACTTCGATCCGGCGATCGCCTGGAACGACGTCATGATGCCCACCACCGTGCCGAACAGGCCGATGAACGGACCGGCCGAGCCGATGGTGGCCAGGAAGCCCAGACGGCCCTCGAGACGTTCCATCTCGCGCGTCAGCGCCAAGTCCATCGCCTTGTCGATGCGGGTCTGGAGGCCGAGCGGCGATTTTGCGCCCTTCTCGAAACTCTTCTTCCACTCGCGCATGGCGGCGACGAAGATCGAACCCATGCCGGTCGTCGCACGGTCGGCGAGCGTCCGGTAGAGTTCCTCCAGCGACTGACCAGACCAGAAGATCTGTTCAAACCTGCTGAGCGAAGCGCGCATGCGCTGAAAAGCGATGAGCTTGTCGATGATGATGGCCCAGGTCCAGATCGACGCCACGAGCAAGCCGATCATCACCAGTTTCACCACCCAGCCTGCCTGCATGAACAGGTGCCAGATTGACAGTTGCACGCCCGGTTCGGCGAGTGCGGTACTTTCCATTCTTGCGGTCCTTAAAGATCAACGGGCATGGCTTGCGGCTAGCCCTCGCGCGTCTATCCCGTCGTAACCAGGTTCCTCAGCGGCACCCGATCCGTCCCCGAAACGCATGTTTGCCGGCCTTGTCGGGGCGAAATTTGGTGAAACGAAGGCACCCGGATTCCATGCAGTCTTTCATCAGTTCGTTCATGGACCGTTATGGTTAAGGATGGGTGAAGGGGCGGGGGTCCGGTTCGCCGCAGGCGAATTGAATGGTCATGTGGATCTTTCGACCGGTCCGGACGCCCTGAGCCATGGCGGGGGGCCGTCGCCGGCTCGCTGGAACCATGCGCCCTTTGGATCGGCAAAGGGTGACCGCCAGATGCCCTGTTTACCGTAACGTACTTCCATCGCCTCTCCCTGTCGCGACAATAGGCGCAACTTGGCCCGCACCTTGGAGGGCGAGATGATCCGGATGGCGCTTGCGTTTGCGGTAGCCCTGATGTCGGCGGGGACAGCTCTCGCCCAGGACGCCCGCAGCGCCGACGAGCTCAGCCAGCGGTTCGTCCACAGCCGGGCCGCCGAGGCGGTGATCTGGGGCATGCCGGCGGTCAACATGCTCCTGATGTACGACCAGATGCTGAAGGCTGGCGGCAAGCCCGGCGAGATCATCTACTGGGGCAAGCCGCTCGACTGGCGCAACCAGACGCTGACCCCCAACCCCGACACGCTCTACTTCATGGGTTTCTACGACACCAAGGCCGACGGGGCGATGGTGGTGGAGATCCCGCCGGCCGGGGACGATGGCTCGCTCAACGGCAATTTCGTGACGCTCTGGCAGACCTCGCTCGAGGATGCCGGGCTGCACGGTGTCGACAAGGGCGCCGGCGTCAAGTTCGTCATCACGCCGCCCGGCTTCGACGGCAAGGTGCCCGACGGGTTCGAGCAGCTCCAGCCCGACACCTTCACCGGCTATTTCCTGGTCCGCTCGAACCTCAAGAGCCACGGCGATGCCGACGTCCAGGCGTCGCTCGCCTACGGCAAGCGGGTGAAATTCTATCCGCTGGCGAAGATCGACAGCCCGCCGGAAACCGTTTTCAAGGACGTCAAGGACAGCGAGTTCGACTCCACGATCAGGTACGACCTCAGCTTCTTCACGCTTCTCGACCGCGTCGTGCAAGCCGAGCCGTGGCTTGCCCGCGACCGGGCGATGATCGACCAGCTGCGGTCGATCGGCATCGAGAGGGGCAAGCCCTTCGAGCCCGACGACGCGACGAAGCAATCCCTCGAGGCCGGCATCGCCGACGCGCGGGCGTGGCTCGAGGCCCGCTACGACGCCGGCTTTCCCGTCTTCTTCGAGGGGACGCACTGGACCATGCCTTCCTTGCCCGATGCGGTGGAAGGCCAGTCGACCACCTACGCCGACCCGGAGACATATGCCGTCGATGCGCGCGGCATCGCCTACAGCTACGCCTACATCTCCATCAAGCGCCTCGGCGTCGGCCAGTTCTACCTGATCAACATCAAGGACAGGAACGGCGCCGGCTACGACGGCGCCAGCACCTATCATCTGCGCGTGCCCCCCGACGTGCCGGTGGAGCAGTACTGGTCCGTCACCGCCTACGACCGCGAGACGCACGCCCTGATCAAGGGCGTCGACCGCGCCAGTCGCGCCTCCAACGCCGCCGACCTGCAGAAGAACGGCGACGGCTCAGTCGACATCTGGTTCGGGCCGAAGGCGCCCGAAGGCAAGGAGGGCAACTGGGTCCCGACCGACCCGGACCGTCGGTTCGAGCTGATGTTCCGCCTCTACGCCCCGACCAAGGCCCTCTTCGAAAAGACCTGGACCCTGCCCGACGTCGAGCGTGCCGGGTGATCCGAAGGGAGAAGATCATGAAACGCGCTCTTGCCGCTCTCGCCTTCGTGAGTGCCTTCGCGATGCCTGCCTCGGCCGAGGACGCGGACTATCTCTCCCGCGCCTTCAACGCGGCCCATGCCGACCTGGCAAGGTCGGCCGGCATGCCGGCGCAGCTCGCCAACGAGCAGTATGTCGAGGCGCTCGCGCGCCTCGTCTACTACTGGGCCTATCCGGCCATCGACGTCACCTCGCGAACCAGCATGTGGGAGCTCATGAAGGACGGACCTGGCCTGATGTTCGGGGTGGGGCCCGGTTCGCCGGTCAACGAGAGCGGCTGCATCGCCGGATATCTGCCGCCGTCGCAGCGCATCGTCGTTACGCCCAACAACGACACCTTCTACGGCGAAGCCTTCCTCGATCTCGGCCGCGAGCCGGTGGTGATCCAGACGCCGACGGACGTGCCGGAGGGACACTACTGGGTGATGCAGGTCACCGACGTCTTCACCAACGTCGTGCGCACGCTGGGCTCGGCCTGGGGCACGCCCGGCGGGAAGTTCCTGCTGGTCGGACCCGACTGGCTGGGCGAAAAGCCGGACGGCTTCATCGACGTCATCCGGCTCAGCACGAATGTCGGCGGCGTCTTCCCGCGCAGTTTCGCCGCCCGCACGCCCGAGGCGACGGCCCGCGCCATCGCCGTGCAGAACCAGATGGGCGTCTATCCGCTCAGCAAGAACGAGAGCGGCCGCAAGCAGTTCGACTGCGAGGCCTACAGCAGGAACCACATCTTCGTCGGCGGCGTCACCGCCGAGCTGATCGCGGCCGACCCCGACGTCGCGCGCACCCAATGGGTGGTCCCGTCCCGCTTCTGGCAGGACCTCGAGCATGTGCTGGCGGCAAACCCGATGGTCGGGCCGGACGACGAGGCGATGGCCAAGCAGGCGAAGGTTCTGGTCGCCCTCGGCAAATCAGATCCCGCATGGAAGACCCTGCTCGACAAGGCCGTGGCCAAGGCCGACGCGGACCTGCACGCGTCGGCCCGGTACGAGCAGATCGGCGTCGACGTGGGCAATGGATGGCAGCGCCAGCTGAATGGCGGCCTGTGGGGGGCCGACTGGTTCGGCCGGGCGCAGGCCGCGGTCGCCTACATTCTCGTCAACGACTATCACGAGGCCGTCTACCTGATCCGGGGGACGGACGCCAAGGGCGGGCTGCTCGACGGCAAGCACGCCTACACCATGACCTTCGCCAAGGATGCCCTGCCGCCGGTCGACCGTTCGAAGGGTGGGTTCTGGTCGCTCACCATCTACGACAAGGAATACTTCATGCTGCCGAATTCGCCCAACGGGCGGACGAACATCGGCACGGTCAGCCTCGATGCGGACGAGCTGAAATTCGGCCCGGATGGGACGCTGATGCTGGTCATGTCGCATGCCGAACCCACCGAGGCCGACGCCCGGGCGAACTGGCTACCGGCCCCGGAAGGGCAATTCGCGCTGATCATCAGGGCCTACGTGCCGAGCGAGGCGATCCTCAAGGACAAGTATGCGTTCCCGGACGTCGAACGGGAATAGCGCCGCGGCACTAGTCGTTGTTGCGCTGAAGGGTCTATCATGGCGCAGTTCGGCTTGCGGAGGGAGACATGCTCACCAAGGCCGCTTTCACGACGCTCGTTCTGGTCGTTGTTTCATCTGAAGCATCGGCCATCGAGCGCTACACCTCGACCAGCATGACCTGCGCCAGGCTGCAGGCCGTCATCAAGCGCGACGGCGCGGCGATCGTGCGCTTCACCGGATCGGCAGGCGTGCCGATCTACGGCAAGGCCGTGCGCAACCAGTCGTACTGCGACCTGGGCGAGGCGATGCAGTCAAGGAGCATTCCGACCTCCGACACCAGATCTTGCCGCGTGTACAGGTGCATCAGGTCGGTGCCGGCAGGCCGCGACTGACGCGTAGCGCAACCAGGCTCGGCTGGCGGCCTTCATCCTTTGGGCATGAACGCCGCGATCCATTCCTTCGGAAACCGCCGGGGGCGGCCGTTTGCGCCGATGATCGCCGCCTCGACTCGCGCCTCCACCAGCACCTCGTGGCCGCGCTTGAGCTGCTGCGCCATGACGATGCGGGCTCCGGAGATATCCTCTGCATGCGTGTCGACGGTCAGGATGTCGTCGATCCTTGCCGGGCCGCGAAAGTCGATCTCCATGCGCCGCACCACCCAGACAAGCTTCTCGCCATGCTTGCCGTCGGCCAGTTCGGTGTGGTGCACGCCGGCCAGCCGCAGGAAATCCGAACGTCCGCGCTCGAAGAATTCGAGATAGCGCGCGTGGTAGACGACGCCGGAAAAATCCGTGTCGGCATAGTAGACCCGCGCCATGATGCGATGGCCGAACGGCGTGAGTTCTCCGGCGATGCCCGTGAGCAGCCGCGCAGATTCACCATGATCCGCCATTGCGCTTTCCTTTTATCGGGTTGCCTGACACTTGGAACCGGGATGTTCGGAGGGCCGACGGCATGGCACTATTGACCGCCGCGATCAAGCGCGCGCTCCTTTTGCTGGCGCTCCTCGCCGCCTGCACGTTGCCCGCGTCGGCGACCAGCTTCGATATGAAGCGCGGCATCAACCTCGACGCGTGGTCCACCTGGCCCGGCGAAGACCGCTGGAGCGATCCCTCTGTTCTGCTGCCCTTTCCGGAATGGCGCCGCACCGTCGGCGAGCGCGAACTGAAGACGCTGCGCGAGGCTGGCTTCGACTTCGTCCGCATGCCGGTCGATCCCGCCCCGCTGCTGTCGCCGGCCGCAGCCGGCCTGCGTGAGGAGCTTTTCGAGAACGTTCTGGAATCGGTCAGGTTGGTCAACGCCGCCGGCCTCAAGGCGGTCGTCGACCTTCATGCGATCCCCTGGGGCGACGGCCGTTCGGTCAGCACCGGCAAGCTGATGGAGGACGACGCCCTCTTCGAGGACTATGTCGAGATGGTGCGCAGCGTGGCGCGATTGCTCGCCGACGAAGATCCGTCGCGCGTCGCGCTCGAGGTGATGAACGAGCCGACCGCCGGCTGCGAAGGAGGCGACCCCATCTGGCCCGACCGGCTGAAGCGCCTTTTTGCCGCCGCCCGCGCCTCCGCGACGCGGCTCACGCTCGTGCTGCCGGGCGCCTGCTGGGGCTCCGCCGAAGGCCTCGCCGCAATCAACCCGTCCGAATTCCCCGACGACAATCTGGTCTGGACCTTCCACTCCTATTCGCCTTTCCTGTTGACGCATCAGGGCGCGAGCTGGGCCGGTGATTTCATCCCCTACGTCGCCGGCATCCCCTATCCGCCCGACAGCGTGTCTGCGGAAGAGATGGAGCGTATCCTGCAATCGATCCGAGAGAGGATGCGCGACGAGGCGCCGATGCTGAGGCGCGAAGGCATGGTCGCCTATCTCGGCGAGCAGTTCGCCGAGATAGACACGCCCGATAAGCTGCGCACGGCGATGGCAGCACCCTTCAAGACGGTCGATGCCTGGGCGAAGCAGCACGGCATTGCGCCCGAAAAAATCTTCCTCGGCGAATTCGGCATGATCCGGCAGGACTACGGAAGCCCCTTCCTCATGAATCCGAAATGGCGCGCCTTGTATGTGAAGGACATGATCGAAATCGCCGAGCAGCATGGCTTCGCCTGGTCGATCTGGAGCTACGGCGGTGCGTTCGGCGTCGTCGAGGAGTTCGACCAGCGCCCCGCCGAGCCGGACGTCATCGAGATGGTGCGGGAACTCGCGGGCAGTTCGCGATAGCCCCCTGAGCCGACCCGTCCCGCCGCCCGTTGCTTTCTTTTCGTTCGGGCCGGTATCCGGGCTATGCTCGCAACAGGCGCGGGGCGCCGGTCGCCGCCATCGAACGGCCGGCATTGAAGGTGGAGGGTCTGGAACGGAGATCCAATATGAGAATCCTGCCTCCGATACTTCTGCTCATCTTCATCGTGGCGATGGTGATCGTCGACGCGGTGGCCGGGGGACCGACCTTCGCGCCGCCGCCCTACAACCTTCTCGGCATCGTCCTGATGATCGCCGGTCTGGGCATCGGCATCCCTGCCGCCCGGCATTTCGAACGGGTCAGGACCAACATCAAGACATTCAACGAGCCGACCGTGATGGTCACCGATGGCATGTTCCGTTGGACGCGCAACCCGATGTATCTCGGCATGTGCGTCCTGCTCCTGGGCCTGGCGATCCTGGTCGGCACGCTGCTTCCGCTCCTCCTCGCCGCCGCCTTCGCGGTCATCGCCGACCGCTGGTACGTGCGCTTCGAGGAGAATGCGATGCGCCAGAAATTCGGCGCCGCCTACGACGCCTATGCGAGCCGGACCCGCCGCTGGCTCTAAAACTCACTCCTCCTGGAACAGCCCGAACTGCTGCTGCGCCAGGTCGCGCGGCGCCTCCAGCCCGAGATGCCGCCAGGCGTTCGCGGTCAGCACCCGCCCGCGCGGCGTGCGCTGGATAAAGCCCTGCTGGATGAGATAGGGCTCGATGATGTCCTCAATGGCGTCGCGCGGCTCCGACAGCGCCGCCGAGATGGTTTCGACACCCACCGGACCACCGCCGAAATTCTGCGCGATCATCGAGAGATAGCGGCGGTCGAGTTGATCGAGCCCGAGCGAATCCACCTCCAGCCTGGACAGCGCCTCGTCGGCCACCTTCCGCGACACGCTGTCGGCGCCGGCCACCGTCGCGAAGTCGCGTACCCGTCTGAGCAGGCGCCCGGCAATGCGCGGCGTGCCGCGCGCCCGGCGCGCGATCTCGGTGGCGCCGTCGTCGCCAAGCGGCATGCCGAGGATGCGCGCCCCGCGCCGTACGATCAGTTCCAGTTCCTCGACCGTGTAGAAGTTCAACCGCACCGGAATGCCGAAACGGTCTCGCAGCGGGTTGGTCAGCAGCCCCAGCCGCGTGGTCGCGGCCACCAGCGTGAAGCGGGCGAGGTCGATCTTCACCGAGCGCGCCGCCGGCCCCTCGCCGATGATGAGGTCGAGCTGAAAATCTTCCATCGCCGGATAGAGGATTTCCTCGACCGCCGGGTTGAGGCGGTGGATCTCGTCGATGAAGAGGACGTCGCGTTCCTCCAGATTGGTCAGCAGCGCCGCAAGGTCGCCCGCCTTGGCGATCACCGGGCCGGAGGTCGAGCGGAAGTTCACCCCCATCTCGCGCGCCATGATCTGGGCGAGCGTCGTCTTGCCGAGCCCCGGCGGGCCGACGAAGAGCACGTGGTCGAGCGCCTCGCCGCGGCCCTTGGCCGCCTCGATGAACACTTTCAGGTTGGCGCGCGCCGCCTGCTGGCCGACGAAGTCGTCCAGCGTCTGCGGCCTGAGCGTCTGGTCGGCGTCCTCGCCGCGCTTTTCGGAAGAGATGAGGCGCGGGGAAAGGCTCACGTGAGCCTCGGCGCAAGAAATCTGGAGGCAACCGCAGGGAAACCCGAGGATGAATTCATGATCGTTGCGACGCCGAGCGTCGCCGATGTCAATGTTGTTGCGCTCACGCAAGCAACTCCATGGAGGGGATCTTCTTGGCTGAGCGCTTGTCGAAAGTGACGATCTGATCGCAGTTCGCCGCAAGACTGGACCAGGCGATCATCGCGTCGGCGACGTCGGATGGCGTTCTCGTCTGCTCCGCAAGGAATGCCCGCAGTTTGTCGCCATGCTCGAACCGAAACTCCGCGCTTTGCGTCATTGTCCCCAGCACCCGCAAGATGGTGTCGTTCGTGTACCGAAAGCGGCGCCGCAAGTGCCAGATCAGTTCCGCGAGAACGATGCTGCTGACAAATGCCGGATCGCGGGCGGTCCGCTGAGAGAAGAACGCGCGGGATCGCGCGCACTGTTCGGAATCCTCCTCGATGAGCAGGCGCAGGAGCACGTTCGTGTCCACGCCTATCAAGTTTCCGACTCCCGATTCCGTCGCTCGAACTCGTCCCAGTCTTCCGCAACTGCATCCATGATCGCATCGTCGAAATCTTCGATCGCCAGGCTTTCGCCCGACGGCGGCCTTCCAAGAATTCCCGCGAGGTCGATCGCCCGTATCTTCCGCGGTTGGACATATGTCCGTCCATCCTCTTCGACGAACTCGACGGAATCGCCGGGCTTTAATCCGTGGCGGACGCGCACTTCTTTGGGCAGCGTGATCTGCCCTTTGGCAGTTATCGTCGCCAAGACGCCCATCCTTACCTCCTACAACGTCCTTACCTATAACAATAGTAAGGATACCTGCAGCTATCAATGATTACCGCGCCAGCTCCTTCAGCCCGAGGCGTATCAGCTTCGCCGAATCCGCCCCCTCGCCGGCCGTCTTCAGCGCCGCGGCGATGGCGTTCGCCGCGATGTCACGCGAGTAGCCGAGATTGGTCAGCGCCGAGACCGCGTCGGCGATCGGCGCGGGTGCGACGCCCTCGCCGAGTTCCTGCTTCAGGCCGATCGTGCCGGACGCCTCGCCCGCGAAGGCGGGCGCTTTGTTCTTCAGCTCGGTGACGATGCGTTCCGCCACCTTCTTGCCGACGCCGGGCGCGCGGGAAACCATGGCGATGTCGCGCAGCGCGATGGCGTTGGCGAGGTCGGACGGCGACAGCGTCGACAGCACCGCCAGCGCCACCTTGGCGCCGACCCCCTGGACGTTGCCCATCAACAGCCGGAACCATTCGCGCTCGAGCGCCGACTCGAAGCCGTAGAGGCGGATCATGTCCTCGCGCACATAGGTCTCGATGAACAGCGTGACCGCGACGCCCTCTCCCGGCAGGTGCGACAGCGTGCGCGTCGAGCAATGGGCGACGTAGCCGACGCCATGCACGTCGACGATGCAATGGTCCTCGCCGATCTCGTCGATCACGCCCTTCAGCTTGCCGATCATGCCAATGTCCTCATGGATGCGTGTCCGGAGAAATGATCCGCAACATCGGGAAGTAAGACGCGTAGCGGCCTCTGTCTCTGGTCAACAAGGTATGGCCGCCGACGAGTGCATGGGCGCCTATGTAGAAGTCGGGCAAGGGAGACCGCTTGACGCCTCCCGACCGGCGATAGACGGCAAACGCCCGGCCTGCCAGATAAGCCGCGTTCCACGGCAGATCCTCCCGCAGGAACTGCGTTGGAGAGAGGCTCGCCTCGAGCTCGGATTCGAAGTCGTAACCTGCGGCCATTTCCGCATAGATCAGCGGATTGATCACGATGGGTCCTGCCTCGCGGGCCGCCGCTATCTGGGCTACGGACCATTCCTCCCACTGTCCCCCGACGTCGAACAGATCGACGAGAACGTTGGTGTCGACCAGCGTTCCCATCAGTCGCGCAGCATCTTGTAGAACTCGTCCGAGGTCATGCCCGCCAAGTTCATCGATCCCTTGTGCTTGCGTATGTGATCAAGGAGTTCGCGCACCTCGCGGCTTCGCTCCTCGCTGGAAACCTCGACCTTCCTCAGCAGCGCTCCGTCGCCGGCGAAGGTGAATTCAACCTCGCTTCCGGGTCGGATATCGAGATGCCGACGAACGTTCTTCGGTATGGTCACCTGGCCTTTTTCCGTCACGCGCATGGTAATACCTCCGCAGTATTACCTACGGGCCAGAGCGGAACATGTCAAGAACATCCGCGACTGGGTGCGGCTCAGCCCACCCGTGCCAGCCGGGCTGCGCTCTGTCGGTGATGGGCGTGGCAGATGGCGATCGCCAGCGCGTCGGCGGCGTGCTCCGTGTTGAACACCGCCTTCGGCATCAGCACCTTCACCATCATGTGGATCTGCCGCTTGTCGCCATGGCCGACGCCGACGACCGCCTTCTTCACCGCATTCGGCGCATACTCCGCGACGGCCAGGCCGGCGCGCGCAGGCACCAGCATCGCGATGCCGCGCGCCTGCCCGAGCTTCAGCGTCGCCACCGCGTCTTTATTGACGAAGGTCTGCTCCACTGCGGCCTCCAGCGGCTGATGGAAGTCGATGACCTCGACCAGCCCGTCGTGCAACTGGCAAAGCCGCGTCGCCAGTTCCGCCTTGCCATCCGACGACACTGTGCCGGCAGCGATGAAGCGCAACGAGTTGCCGAGCGTCTCGACGACGCCCCATCCGGTCTGCCGTAGTCCGGGATCGATACCGATGATGCGAATCGCTTCTGCCATGGCCGACACTACCCGTCGACGGCATCCTTCACCACAGCGACCCGACGGCGCGGGAGATGCGGGTGGAGCCCGTGTCAGCCCCGGGCGAAGGCGGTGTTGAGAAGCCTGATCTGTTCCGACACCGCATTGGTGCGGTGGGCAGCCAGCGACAGCGCCGGCGCGTCCCCGGAACCATAGATCTGGTCGTCCATATGGCGCACACGCGTCTGCAGCCGCAGCGAACGGGCCACGAGGTCACGAAACTCGTCAGGCAATTCGATCCAGCCGGCGACGTCTTGGCTGGCCGACGCCGTGTCCAGACGCACCTTGGACTTTTCGGAAGCGACCTGCTCGCGCGTCATCTCGCCCGCGTTGGCCGCCCGCTGCAGCAGCAGCCATGACGCCAGTTGCATCAGCCGCGTGGTCAGCCGCATCGACTCCGCCGCATAGAGCGTCGCCGCCATGCGCGACAGCTTCTTCGCCTCGGCGCGGCCCGGACCGTCGAGATAGGCGGCCGTCTGCTCCACCAGACCCATGCCCTCGTTGTAGAGCGGCTTGAAGGAATCGGAAAAGACGCGCCGTTCCGCCAGCTTGACCGTGTTGCCGGCGCTCATGAAAAGCTCACTCATAACTCCGAAAGCCCCTAACCCTCGCGGCCGGACCGACTCTCGCCGAGTCGTCAGTCCGGTGCCGATTGCACTCTATGCCAGCGCCCAGCAAAAAATGCGCCGGTCCTGCTTCGAAGGCAAGCATATGTTTAACAGAAGGTTAACGCGATGAAGGGGATTTTCCCGACCTGAAGACCGCGTTTTGCCCCGGAAACAAAAAAAAGAGCCGCGAATTGGGCGGCTCTCAGGAGTTTAACAGGGAGGCGTCAAACAGAGTGGCTCCACCACTCGGTAAGAATCCAGATCACTGGATGCCCACAGTTAACACGCGTAAGGCTTAACGCGGGGTTAAAGCGCCGCGCTATTTTTGAGCGGCGCGGCCGCAGCTGTCTCGTATGGATACACCCCTGCCCCGGATTGGATCGGCTTGCGCATCGCCGGAATGGCGATGACGGCGAACAGGATCATGCCCGCATAGAAACCAAGCGAGCCGATGGCCACGACCGGCTCGATGGCCGTATTGCCTGCCAGCAGGAAGTACAGGCCGACCAGCAGCAAGACGCCGCTCACCGTGGTCAGCCAGAAATGAACCAGCGCGAGACGCGATGCGCTGGCGGCCGGCACGAGGTGATAGAAGAAGGCGAACACCGCCGACATCAGCCATCCAGCCACCATCGTGTGGGCGTGGACGGGCATCTGCGTATGGTCGTGCGTGATGGACATGGACAGCCCGAGCGCCATGCCGCACAGCGCGTAGACGATCGCCAGTATGAAGAAATTCCGTGCAACCCCGTGCATTGTTCCTACCCCTCCCCTTTGACGGCCCCTCGCGCCGCTGCAAGCTTGCTGCGTGGCGCCGGCCGGAAGTCACGTGTGGCACGGCATCGTTTCGGCTCCGTGTCGCTCGGGACGCGTAGCCGATACAATCGTTACAGAAGGGGCGTGGGGTTGCAGAAGGGGCGTGGCGACCTGCCTCAACCGCCCTTTGCCATGTCCCGCAACCGGAACTTCTGGATCTTGCCGGTGGACGTCTTGGGTATCTCGGCGAAGATCACCGCCTTCGGACACTTGAAGCGCGCCAGCAGCGTACGGCAATGCTCGATGATCTCGGTCTCGGTTGCGGTGCGGCCGGGCTTCAGTTCGACATAGGCGACCGGCACCTCGCCCCATTTGTCGTCCTGCCGCGCCACCACCCCGCACGAGGCGACGGCCGGATGCTTGTAGAGCGCATCCTCGACCTCGATCGAGGAGATATTCTCGCCGCCGGAGATGATGATGTCCTTGGAACGGTCCTTGAGCTGGATGTACCCGTCCGCATGCATGACGCCGAGGTCGCCCGAATGGAACCATCCGCCGGCAAACGCCTCGTCCGTGGCCTTCTCGTTCTTCAAATAGCCCTTCATTACGATGTTGCCGCGGAACATGACCTCGCCGATGGTCTCGCCATCGGCCGGCGTCTTCTCCATCGTCTCGGGGTTCATGACGGTGAGGTCTTCCAGTGCGGCATAGCGAACGCCCTGCCGCGCCTTCTTCGCAGCGCGTGCGTTCTTGTCGAGTTGGTCCCAGTCGCTGTGCCATTCGTTGACGACCGCCGGACCGTAGGTTTCCGTCAGGCCGTAGAGATGCGTTACCGCGAAGCCGGCATCCCCCATCCCCGACAGCACCGCCTCCGGCGGCGGCGCGGCCGCCGTGTTGAAGGTCACCGTCTGCGGGAACTCCCTCTTCTCCTCGTCCTTGGCGTTGATCAACGACGACATCACCACCGGCGCGCCGCACAGGTGCGTGACGCTGTGATCCGCGATCGCGTCGTACATCGCCTTGGCCCGCACCCAGCGCAGGCACACATGCGTGCCGGCCTGCACGGCCAGCGTCCACGGGAAGCACCACCCGTTGCAGTGGAACATCGGCAGCGTCCAGAGATAGACCGGATGCTTGCCCATGCCGGCGTGGATGGTGTTCGTGTAGGCCATCAGCGCGGCGCCGCGATGGTGATAGACGACACCCTTGGGATTGCCGGTGGTGCCGGACGTATAGTTCAGCGAGATCGCATCCCACTCATCGTCGGGCATAGCCCAGGTGAAGTCCTCCTCGCCCGAGGCGACGAAGTCCTCATAGTCAAGTTCGCCGATCCGCTCACCCTTCGCATACGGCGCGTCGGAGCCATACTCGGGATCGTCGAAATCGATCACCAGCGGCTTCGCCTTAGCGATCGCCAGCGCCTCCTTCACGACGCCTGAAAATTCGCGGTCGACGATCAGCACCTTCGAATCCGCGTGGTCGAGCTGGAAGGCGATGATGGCCGCGTCGAGCCGCGTGTTGAGACTGTGAAGCACCGCCTTGACCATGGGCACGCCGAAATGCGCCTCCAGCATGGGCGGCGTGTTCGATAGCATCACCGTCACCGTGTCGCCCTTGCCGATGCCGCGCGTCGCCAGCGCCGAGGCGAGCTTCAGCGAGCGCCGCCAGAAATCGCGGTAGCTGACATGGCTGCTTCCGTGGATGATCGCCACCTGGTCCGGGAATGTCTTCGCCGCACGCTCGAGATAGGTGAGCGGCGTCAGCGGCTGGTAGTTGGCGGCGTTCTTGTCGAGGTTTTCTTCGTAGGGATTGACCAAGTCATCCTCCGGTTAGCACGGCACCGTTCACATAGTGGCTCTGGCAGCCCTTGGGCTAGTATTAATCACGCCTGGTCACAGGGCCAGCCAGTCGATCACCCCGTCATAGACGAGCTTTATCGCAATCAACCCAACCGTCGCGTAGGAGAGGTTGTAGAAGGTCTCGGGCCGCAGGCGCCTTACCACCCAGGCCCCGGCGAGCGTCGCAACCGGCGCCAGCGGCATCAGCACCGCGGCGGCAAGCAGGTTCGTGGCGTCGAACTGGCCGAGCATGGAATACGGCACCAGCTTCACCGCGTTCGTGATGGCGAAGAAGATCACGCTGGTCCCGGTGAGCACCTTCGGATCGAGCCTGAGCGGCAGCGCATAGAACTGGAAGGGGGGTCCGCCGACATGGGCCACGAAACTGGTGAAGCCGGTCACTGTGCCCCAGATCGATGCAGCGACGAGGTTGGGCTTCTTCGGTTGCGGTAGCCTGTCGCGGATTTTCATGAACACCCAGCGCCCGACGAACACGATCGCCACCGCTCCGACGATGAAGCGGATCATCGGCGCGGTTACCATCGCGGCCGTGATCCAGCCAATCCCGATGCCCACAATCGAGCCGGGCATCATCGAGCGGAGCAGGCTGCGATCATAGACGCCGCGCCACGTCCACAAGGAGACCAGGTCCATGAGCAGAAGGATCGGCAACAGAATGGCGGCCGCCTGCACCGGCGACACCACCAGCGCCATCAACGGCACGCCTGCAAAGCCCATCGCGCCGCCGAGGCCGCCCTTTGACAGGCCCACGAGCACGACAGCGGGAATGGCGGCCGCATAGAAAAGCGGATCGAAAAGCAAGGTGGGCATGGCTTGAGGCAGTCAGAGGCGTTCGACGCCGCCATAGCCGCAAAACGCGCGCAAGGCGACAGCAAACTGGCTACGCACCGGAACGGCCGCCTCGACCCGGGTCCATGGCGACTGCGCCTGTTCAACCCGACGCCTTTCCTTTATGCCCCATTGCCAACACGATCGGCCCGCATAGCGGCCAAGGACTGGATTGTTGAAGAATGACTGCTGCTGATCCCAACCGCTGCCGTATTGTCCTGATCGCACCCGCCGGCCTGTCCGCCGAGCGTTTCGGCGCGCGGCTGCACCAGGCGGTTCAGGGCGGCGACGTGGCGTCCCTGATGCTGCCCGCAAACGGCCTCGACGACGCCTCCTTCCAGCACTTCTGTGAGCACGTGGTTCCCATCGCGCACGAAGCCGGCCTCGCCGTGATCGTCGAAGGCGACACACGCATTGCGGGCCGCGTCGGCGCGGATGGCGTACACCTCGAGACCGGCGTCACGGAGATCGCAAACGACATCGAGCGGCTGCAGGCGCGCATGATGGTCGGCGTCGGCGGCGCCAAGACCCGTGACGACGCGCTCGAACTCGGCGAGCTCCGCCCCGACTACATCTTCTTCGGCCGCTTCGGCTACGACACCCGCCCCGAGCCGCATTCCCGCAACCTTGCTCTTGGCCAGTGGTGGGCCGAGATGATCGAGATCCCGTGCATCGTCATGGCCGGCAGCGACCTCGACTCCGTTATCCAGGTCGCGGCCACCGGGGCCGAATTCGTCGCGCTGTCGAACGCCGTTTTCGGCGACGGTATCGAACCGCGCGATGCAATCCAGCGCGCCAACGCGCTGCTTGATGAGCGCGCACCGCGTTTCGAGGCCTGATCGATGCGGGCGGCGCTTGGATTCCCTATGCTGGCCCTCGTCGGCCTCCTGTCGGTGAGCTCCGGCGCCGCCTCGGCGGCATCAAACGCGTCCGAGAGCCCAGAGGAAACCCGCACGGATGCGGCTCCGCTGCAGATCGATCCCTCCCGCTTCGGCGCGCCCATGGAACCGCGCGACGCGATCGGAGAGCCTCCCGTCAAGATCCTGAAGCCTAGGGACGTGACGCCGAAGGCGGATGAAAATCGACCGCCGGCGGATGCAAAGCCGCACGACGGCCTCGATCCGCAGCGTTTCGGCGAGAGACCCGGCGACGCCGCCTACGGCGCTTTTCAGCGCGGGCTCTACAAGACGGCCTATAATCTGGCGCTGACGCGCGCGCAGAACGGCGACCCGGCCGCCCAGACCCTGGTGGCCGAGATCCTGTCGCGCGGCCTGGGCATGAAGCGCGACGACAAGTCGGCCGCGACCTGGTATGCACGGGCGGCCGAACAGGGCGTCCCCGAGGCGCAGTTCCAGTACGCTCTGATGCTCATCGACGGCAAATATGTCGCCAAGGACCTCAAGGCCGCCTATGCGCTGATGCAGGCCGCCGCGGAGGCGGGCAACCGACTGGCGCAGTTCAACCTCGCTCAGATGATTGTCGACCGCGAGACCGGCGAAGTCGGCATGACGAAGGCCGTGGCCTATTACGAACGCGCTGCAAGCGCCGGCCTCGCCGATGCCCAGTATGCGATGGCGCAGGTCTATCTCAACGGGGTCGGCGGCAAGAAGGCCGACCTCAGGGAAGCGCGCAGATGGCTGACGCTGGCGGCGCGCCAGAACTACGACACGGCGCAGCTCGAGCTCGGCACCTGGCTCGTCGAAGGCCGCGGCGGTGCGAGAGATCTGGATTCCGGCTTCAACTGGATGAAGCGGGCGGCCGACAGCGGCAATGTCGCCGCGCAGAACCGCCTCGCCAAGCTCTACATGGCGGGTCTTGGCACCGAGCCGGATTCCATCCTCGCGGCTGCGTGGTACATCCTTGCGCGCCGCGCAGGCCTTATCGATCGAGAGATGGACGACTTCATGGACGGCCTGACCGACGAGGAGAAGCAGGCGGCGCTGGAGCGGGCCAACCGCCTGCGCTGACGCCCGGTCTTGCCTCTCCGGGCAAATTGTGGTCTTGGGAGCCCCGATATCGGCCCCTTTGGGCGACAATTTTCCTTCCGGAAGAACAACTATGGCCAAGATCAACGGCAACGAAATCCGTCCCGGCAACGTCATCGAGCACGATGGCGGCCTCTGGGTCGCGGTGAAGACGAACGCGGTGAAGCCCGGCAAGGGCGGCGCCTACAACCAGGTCGAACTGAAGAATCTCCTCAACGGGACCAAGCTCAACGAGCGCTTCCGCTCGGCAGAGACGGTGGAGCGCGTCCGCCTCGAACAGAAGGATTTCTCCTATCTCTTCGAGCAGGGGGACGCTCTCGTCTTCATGGACACCGAAACCTACGAGCAACTCGAACTGCAGAAGGAATTCGTGGGCGAGCGCGCCGCGTTCCTGCAGGACGGCATGATGGTGACGGTCCAGCTTTACGAGGAGAAGCCGATCGGCATCTCGCTGCCCGACCAGGTGACCCTGTCCATCGTCGAGGCTGATCCCGTCGTAAGGGGCCAGACGGCCGCTTCCTCCTACAAGCCGGCGGTTCTCGAGAACGGCATCCGCATCCTCGTCCCGCCTTTCATCGAAACGGGCGAGCGCGTGCTGGTCGACACCAACGAACTCACCTATCTGCGTCGCGCAGACTAGACGCGCAGGGTCGCTCGGATGGCTTACTCCGCACTTATGAAGGTCATGGTCGATGCGGCTCGCAAGGCGGGCCGCTCGCTGTCGCGCGATTTCGGCGAGGTGCAGAACCTCCAGGTCTCGCTCAAGGGGCCGGGCGACTATGTCAGCCAGGCCGACCGCAAGGCCGAAGAGATCCTCTACAACGAGCTCAGCCGGGCGCGACCTGGCTATTCCTTCCTCATGGAGGAACGCGGGCCTGTCGAAGGCGATGACGGCCAGCACCGCTGGCTGATCGACCCGCTCGACGGCACCACCAACTTCCTCCACGGCATCCCGATCTTCTCGATCTCGATCGCACTGGAGCGGCAGGGCCAGCTCGTCGCCGGCGTCGTTTACAATCCGGCCATGGACGAGCTCTTCACTGCCGAGCGCGGCGGCGGCGCCTTCCTGAATGACCGGCGTCTCCGGGTTGCGGCGCGCTCCAAGCTGACCGATGCGGTGGTTGGCACCGGCGTCCCTCATCTCGGCCGTCCGAACCATGGCAAGTTCCTGATCGAATTGCGCAATGTCATGGGCGAAGTGGCTGGCGTCCGCCGTCTCGGCTCCGTCGCGCTCGATCTTGCCTATGTGGCCGCGGGACGCATGGACGGCTTCTGGGAAGCCGCGCTGAACCCCTGGGATCTCGGCGCCGGCATTCTGCTGGTGCGCGAGGCCGGCGGCTTCGTCTCCGACATGGAGGGCGGCCAGAAGATGCTCGACCACGGCTCGATCGTCGCCGGCAACGAGGCCATCCACGGCGTGCTTCTCAAGACGCTGAAGAAGCCCCTGCCCGCCCGCTGACAGCTTGGGCATTGGCCGGACTTTGTCCGGCCCTCGGGCGTCTCGCCCTATCGCGCGAGGTTGCGGTTCCGCGCCCGTTCCCTATTTCCTGACGATTGGTCGCCATGCCGCTCGCAATTTGCGGCTGGCGCTCAATCGAATTGTCATGTGAACATGCGATCAGGGATCATGCCGGGGACGAAGCAACATAGCGATCTGTCCGCCCCCTATTTCGGGCGATATTCCTACTCGCGCGCCGAACTCATTGCAGATGGCGTCGTTCATGCGGTCGGCATCGTGCTGGCGATCGCGGCCGGTTCGGCATTTCTTGCCGTTGCGGCCTTCCACACCGCCACCGGCGAGTATGTGGCGGCCGTCTTCTATGTGGTCTCGCTGCTCACCGTGCTTTCGATCTCCTGCGCCTACAATCTCTGGCCGCCGACGCCGGCGAAATGGATCCTGCGCCGTTTCGACCATGCCGCCATCTACGCGCTGATCGCCGGCACCTACACGCCGTTCCTGGCGCAGCTCGACGACCGGCGCACCGCCGCGACCCTGCTCGCGCTCGTCTGGGGAGCAGCCGCCGTGGGCATCGCGACAAAGCTCTTCCTGCCGGGTCGCTTCGACCGGCTGTCGATCGTGTTCTATCTGGGCATCGGCTGGAGCGGCGCCGCCATCTTCGCCACGCTGCTGTCCAGCCTGCCCGCGACCACTCTCTGGCTGATCCTCGCGGGCGGCGTGGTCTATTCGTGCGGCGTGATTTTCTTCATCTGGCAGAATCTGAAGTTCCAGACGGCTCTGTGGCACGGCTTTGTCGTCACCGGCGCGGGGCTGCATCTGGCCGCCGTCATCGACTGCATGGTGATCGACCGGCTTTGAGCGTCTGCTATGGCGAAGCTGCCCCCGCCGAGGCGCGATTGCGCGGACGGAAGGACGAAACGATGGCGGCCCCGCGCCCAAGCGCCTTTCAATTTAGTCACAATTCCGTTTAGAGTCGCAGCGCAAGTATCAGGCGGCCGGAGAGGCGAACGGATGGCAGTGGTGGCAGGTTCCGGACCGGAGATGACGGCCGAGGAACAGATCTATGATCCCGGCAAGCTTTCCAGCCCGCAGTTTTTCCTGCTGTCGATGCTGATCTTCCTGGCCATCGCCGGCTTCATCGCCGCAATCCTCTACAGGCAGATTTCCGCGGCTTTCGTCACCAATCCGGGCCTCAACGGCATAATTCTCGGCGTTCTGGCGGTCGGCATCCTGCTCGCATTTGCGCAGGTGGTCCGGCTCTTCCGCGAGATACGCTGGGTCAACTCCTTCCGGGCTGGCACGCAATCCGCAGAACCCGTGCTGCTGGCGCCCATGAAGGCGCTGCTCAGCCGCGCCTCGGCCACCTCCCTTTCGACGAACGCGACGCGCACCATCCTCGATTCGATTGCGAATCGCCTGGACGAAACACGCGACATCACGCGCTATCTCGTCGGGCTGCTCGTTTTCCTCGGCCTGCTCGGCACCTTCTGGGGCCTGTTGCAGACGATCGGCTCGATCGGCGACACGATCCAGTCTCTCGATCCCGGCTCAGGCGACGCCAACGACGTCCTGAACAGCCTGAAATCAGGGCTCTCGGCGCCGCTCTCGGGCATGGGCACGGCATTCTCGTCGTCGCTGTTCGGCCTCGCCGGCTCGCTGGTGGTGGGCTTCCTCGACCTGCAGGCCGGGCGCGCGCAGACGCGCTTCTATACCGAACTCGAGAACTGGCTTTCCTCGCTCACGGACCTCTCCTCCGACATGCTGATGGTCGACCCTTCCAAGGCGCAGTCGGCGGAGGAGATCCGCATCCTTTCGGAGCGCCTGCACAGCCTGCAGGAGACCGGCGGCTCCAATCCGCGGGTCGCGACCGCCATGGCCAATCTCGCCGACGGCATCTCGGGCTTGGTGAAGAACATGCGCAACGAGCAGCAGCTGATGCGCGATTGGGTCGAGGCCCAGGCTGAGGAGCAGAAGGCGATGCGCTCGACGCTGGACAGGCTGACCGAGGCCTTGAAGCAACGCGAGCGCTCCTGAGATGGCGCTAGCCAGGGGACGGCGCTCCCAGCGTTCCATCGACTACTGGCCGGGCTTCGTCGACGCGCTGTCGACCTTGCTGCTCGCCATCATGTTCCTGCTGTCGGTCTTCGTGCTGGCGCAGTTCCTGCTCAGCCGCGAGATCTCCGGCAAGGACGAGGTGCTGACGCGCCTCAACTCGCAGATCAACGAACTGACGCAGTTGCTCGCGCTGGAGCGCACCAACACCCAGGACGTCCAGGACCAGCTCGCCAACCTGCAGGCGTCCCTCAGCGAGGCCGAATCCGAGAAGTCCCGGCTCGAGCAACTGCTCTCGCGCGGGGCCGGCGCCAGCGACGAGGCCAGCCAGCGCATCGGCTCATTGACCGGCGAACTGGACAGCGAGCGCCAGATCAGCCAGCGGGCGCTGTCGCAGGTCGAGCTCCTGAACCAGCAGATCGCCGCGCTGCGCAAGCAGATCGGGGCCCTTGAATCCGCCCTCGAGGTTTCCGAGGAGCGCGACCGCGAATCGAACACCAAGATCGCCGATCTCGGCCGCCGCCTGAACGTGGCGCTGGCTCAGCGTGTGCAGGAGCTCAACCGCTATCGCTCGGACTTCTTCGGCCGCCTGCGCGAAATCCTGTCCGACCGCGAGAACATCCGCATCGTCGGCGACCGTTTTGTCTTCCAGTCGGAAGTGCTTTTTCCCGTCGGCTCCGAGCAGATCAACGAGGCGGGGCAGCAGGAGATGAAGAAGCTCGCCGCAGCCATCATCGAGCTGCAGCGCGAGATCCCGCCGGAGATCAACTGGGTCCTGCGCGTCGACGGCCACACGGACAACCGCCCCCTCTCCGGCTCCGGCCGCTACCGCGACAACTGGGAGCTCTCGTCCGCCCGCGCAACGTCCGTGGTAAAATTCCTGATCGCCAACGGCGTGCCGGCCAACCGTCTGGTCGCCGCAGGCTTCGGCGAGCACCAGCCGCTCGACGCGACCGACACCGACGAGGCCCGCAACAAGAACCGCCGCATCGAGCTGAAGCTGACAGAGCGCTAGTCTAGCGGCCAACCGGCGTGTGGTCAGTTCGAGGCGCTCGCTTCCGACACCAGTGCCGGGTCGTCACTGTAGTGCTTCGGGAACAGCCGCTTCAGGTTCTCCACCTTCGGTAGATCGACATAGACGATGTACGGATAGTCCGGGTGCAGCGTCAGGAAATCCTGATGATAGTCCTCGGCGGCATAGAACGCCTTTCCCGATTCGATCGTCGTCACGATCGGCATCTTGAACGTCTTTGCCTTCTCGAGTTGGGCGATATACGCCTCCGCGATCTTCGCCTGCGCGGCGTTCTGCGCGAAGATCGTCGAGCGGTACTGTGTGCCTTTGTCCGGACCTTGGCGGTTCAGCTGGGTCGGATCGTGAGCGACCGAAAAATAGACCTGCAGCAGCTTGCCGTAGCTGATCTTCTGAGGATCGTAGCTGATTTTGACCGCCTCCGCGTGACCAGTCGCGCCGCTGCCGACGATTTCGTAGACGGCAGTTTGCTGCGCACCGCCGGCATAACCGGAGACTGCGTTCTCCACGCCGCGCACGCGTTGGAAGACACCCTGCACGCCCCAGAAACACCCGCCGGCCAATACGGCGGTCTCCGTCGCACTTTGGCTTGCCGGCTCGTCCAGGCTGGGCGCAGGGATGGCTATGCCTTCCTCGGTCATTGCGGTCGACGCGCCGAAGGCCAGCATGCCTATCGCGATGATGGTGGCCCACGCCCCGTGGGCAGGCCGAACTTTGCGAAGCAGGAAGCTCATCGATGTTCTCCCTTTTCCTTGAGAAGGCGAGGTTGCTTGCGCATCCTACGCTCACGCGGCCGCGGCCTTGAACGTCATCGCAACGCCGTTGATGCAGTATCTGAGTCCGGTGGGCTTTGGCCCGTCATCGAAGACGTGGCCAAGATGTCCGCCGCAGCGGCTGCAATGCACAGCATTGCGAACCATTCCGAAGGACGTGTCCTGTTCGGTGCCGATCGCCCCGTGCAGCGGTGCCCAGAAGCTCGGCCAGCCGGTGCCGCTGTCGAACTTGGTGTCCGACGAGAAGAGTTCAAGCGTACATCCTGCGCAGGCGAATACGCCCTTTCGATGCTCGGAATTGAGCGGGCTGGTGAACGGATACTCCGTGCCTCCCTGGCGGAGCACCGAATACTGTTCCGGTGTCAGCAGCTTTCTCCACTCGTCGTCCGTGTGCGCTACGGCGAATACGCCGGTGGCCCGGCCGGGCGACGAACGCATGAGCAATACGGACGCCAGCGCCGCACTGCCGGTGGCGCCAAGCAGGAAGTATCGTCGGCTGAGCATGGCCATGGCCTCCGCATATGGTCCACTGCCTAGGAGTACGCTCGCCGAATGCGGTTTATTTCACTGGCTCTGGCGGATCACGCGAATGTTAGCCACGACGGCAACGCACGCCTCACCCCGCGAGCGGTCGCCGGCCGATGGCATCTCGCAGGCGCAGCACCAAGAGGATCTTCCTGTCGACGGAGGCCGCGCCATGGAAACTGACCCCGCGCTTGCCAAGCTGCCTGACATCGTGTCCTCTCCGACCGAACTGCCTATCGGAGGTCCCATGTCCTTCCAGAAACTCGACGAACTTTGCCGCAAGCTCGAAGCGCTGGAGCATGCCCTCTCAATCCTCGGCGCCGACGAGGCGACCCACATGGCTGTCGGCGGCGGCGAGAAGCGCGCCGAGGCGATGGCCGTGCTGGCCGGGATGCACCACCGCCAGGCCACTGCACCCGAGATCGCCGACTGGATCGAGGCTGCCCGCGGCGAAGCGCTTGACGACGAGCAGTCCGCCGCGCTGCGCGAGTTCGAGCGCCAGTACGTCAACATGACCTGCCTGCCGTCCGAGTTCGTCGAGTGCCAGACCAACGCGCGCATGCGCTGCGAGCAGCTTTGGCGCGAGCTTCGGTCGAAGCGCGACTGGAGAGGCTTCCTGCCGGCGCTGGACGGCGTCGTCGCGCTGGTTCGCGAGGAAGCCGACCTCAGGGCCGAGAAGCTCGGCCTCAATCCCTACGACGCCCTCATGGAACAGTACGATCCGGGCAACCGCGCAGCCGACATCGCACCGGTCTTCGACAAGTTGAAGGCCTTCCTGAAGGATTTTGTGCCGCTTGCGCTTGCCGTGCAGGAGGAGCGCCAGGCGAAGCGGCCCTTGCGGTCACTTTCCGGCCAGTATCCCGTCGAGCGTCAGCGTGCGCTCGGCCTTGCGATGATGGAAGCGGTCGGCTTCGACGTCGGCCACGGCAGCCTGTCCGTGTCGCACCATCCGTTCTGCGGCGGCGTGCCGACCGACGTGCGCATCACCACCCGCTACCGCACCACGGAGTTCCTTTCCTCCCTCATGGGCGTGCTCCACGAGACCGGCCATGCGCTCTATGAACAGAACCTGCCGCAGAAACGGGCTCACTGGCCGCTCGGCCGTGCGCGCGGCATGGCCGTGCACGAGAGCCAGAGCCTGTTCGTCGAGAAGCAGCTCGGTCGCAATCCGGCCTTCTGGCGCTGGGCGCTCCCCATGGTCGAGACGCATCTCGGCGAGGCCTGGAGCCTCGAGGACATCCTTCCGCACGTGCATCGCGTCGCACGCGGGCTCATCCGTGTCGACGCGGACGAGGTGACCTATCCGCTGCACGTCATCCTGCGCTTCGAGCTGGAGCGTGAGCTGATCTCCGGCAGCATGACGACGACCGACATCCCCGAAGCGTGGGACGCCAAGATGAAGGAATATCTGACGCTCACCACCATCGACAACCCGGCCGACGGGCCGATGCAGGACGTGCACTGGCCGGGCGCGGCTTTTGGCTACTTCCCCTCCTACACGCTGGGCGCGATGATGGCGGCCCAGCAGTGGGCCGCGCTTGCGAGACATCACCCCGGCGTCAACGACGAGATCGCCGAAGGCAGGTTCGAAACCGTCAACGACTGGCGGCGCGAAAGGATCTGGTCGCAGGGCTCTCGCTGGTCCACCCCTGAGCTGATGGAGCGGGCGACCGGCGAGCCGCTAAACGCGACCTATTTCATGGAGCATCTGAAGGCCCGGTACGGCGCGCTCTGAACGCCGCCTCCGGCCGCCCGAATTTGACCTCGGGCTCGCCAGAGGGCAGCCTGCGGCTCGATGTGTCGAGCCTCGGGTTGAGCCCGATGAGGCCGGATGAGGGGAATCGCGATGGAAAAGGCGCCGCTCATCGCCGTCTTCGGCGCCGGCAGCATCGGCTGCTATGTCGGCGGCCGACTCGCCGCTGCCGGAGCGCGGGTGCGCTTCATCGGGCGCGAGCGCATGGCGAAGCAGGTCGCCACGGAAGGCCTGCGCCTCACGGACCATCTGGGCGCCGACCGGCGCGTGCCGCCAGGCGAGGTCGATTACCGCACCGACCCCGCCGCACTGGGCGACGCCGACCTCGTCCTGGTCACGGTCAAGGCCGGCGACACGGAAGCGGCGGCAGCTTCGGTCGCACGATACGCGCCGGGCAAGGCCCTCGTCGTCAGCTTCCAGAACGGCATCGGCAACGAGGAGATCCTGCGCAGGGCCCTCCCTGGCCGCACCGTGCTCGGCGGCATGGTGCCGTTCAACGTCGTCCAGCTTCCCGGCTCCACGTTCAAGCAGGCGAGCGGCGGCGCGCTGGACGTGGAAAAGAGCGACGCCCTCGCTCCGTTCCTTGCAGCCTTCGAAGCCGCTGGCCTGCCTCTCCACCAGCACGCCGAGTTCCGCCCGATCCAGTGGGGCAAGCTCCTGCTCAACCTCAACAATGCCATCAGCGGCCTCTCCGCCCTCCCCTTGCGCGAGGAGCTGTCGCAGCGCGCCTATCGGCGGTGCCTGGCGTTGGCGCAGCGCGAGGCGCTGGCGGCAATGAAGGCAGCCGGCATCCGCCCCGCCAAACTCACCCCGCTGCCGCCTTCCTTGGTGCCCTGGCTTCTGGAATTGCCTGACTGGCTGTTCCTGCGGCTGGCCAGCAACATGCTGGCGATCGACCCTGCCGCCCGCTCCTCCATGATCGATGCGCTCGACAGCGGCCGCAGGACCGACGTCGACTGGCTGAACGGCGAGATCGTGCGCCTGGCGGAACGGAACGGAGTGCCGGCCTCCGTCAACCGTCGGCTGGTCGAGCTCATCCACGAATCCGTCGCCGGCCCGCGCCGGCGCTGGAGCGGCGATGACCTTCTGCGGGAATTGCGCGCCGCCCGCTAGCCGCTAAACTCCACCTTGAGGACGAGGGGGAGGATGCGTTGGCCGAACATGCGGACGCCATCATCGTCGGCGGCGGGCTTGCGGGCCTCGTCGCCGCGGCAGAGCTCGGCGACGCCGGCAAGCGCGTCATCCTGCTCGAACAGGAGGGCCAGAACGCGCTCGGCGGGCAGGCATTCTGGTCGCTCGGCGGCCTCTTCCTCGTCGACAGCCCCGAGCAGCGCCGCATGCGCATCCGGGACAGTCGCGAACTGGCCCTGCAGGATTGGATGGGTTCGGCGCAGTTCGACCGCGCCGAGGATTTCTGGCCGCGCAAAGTTGCCGAGGCCTATGTCGACTTCGCCGCCGGCGAGATGCGCGGCTGGCTCCACTCCATGGGCATGCGCTGGTTCCCGGTCGTCGGCTGGGCCGAGCGTGGCGGCGGGCTGGCGACCGGCCACGGCAACTCGGTCCCTCGCTTCCACCTGATCTGGGGCACCGGTCCCGGCGTGCTCGAGCCGTTCATCCGGCGTGTCCGCGCCCATGTCGAAGCCGGCCGCATCGTGCTCAAATTCCGGCACCGGGCGAGCCGGCTCATCAAGACCAACGGCGCCGTCACCGGCGTCACCGGCGAGGTCCTTGAGCCGACGACCGTCGAGCGCGGACAGCAGTCGAGCCGCACCGTGGCCGGCGAGTTCGAGTTCTGGGCAGACGCCGTGCTCGTCACCTCCGGCGGCATCGGCGGCGATCACGAACTGGTGCGCAGGAACTGGCCGGTGGAGCGGCTTGGCCCGGCCCCGAAGCGGATGATTTCCGGCGTGCCCCATCATGTCGACGGCCGCATGATCGGCATCGCCGAGCAGGCCGGCGCCGCGATCATCAATGCCGACCGCATGTGGCACTACACGGAGGGCGTCGAGAACTGGTCGCCGATCTGGCCGAACCACGGCATCCGCATCCTGCCCGGCCCCTCGTCGCTCTGGTTCGATGCGCTGGGAAGGCGGCTCGAGCCGCCCTTCATGCCCGGCTTCGACACGCTCGGCACGCTGAAGCGCATCCTGTCGACCGGCCACGACTATTCCTGGTTCATCCTCACCCACGCCATCATCAGGAAGGAGTTCGCGCTGTCAGGCTCCGAGCAGAACCCGGACATGACCTCGAAGAGCTGGCTCGCCGTGCTGAAGAGCCGCCGCGGGGCCGGCGCGCCCCCGCCCGTTCGCGCCTTCATGGAGAAAGGCCCGGACTTCATCGTCCGGTCCGACCTCGGCGAACTCGTCGCGGAAATGAACAGGCTCGCCGGCAACGACCTGCTCGATCCGTCCGCCATTCGCGCGCAGATCGAGGCGCGGGACCGAGAGATCGCAAATCCGTTCTCCAAGGATGCCCAGGTGACCGCGATCCGCGGGGCTCGCTCCTACCTCGGCGACCGCCTCGTGCGTACGGCCAAGCCGCACCGCATCCTCGATCCCGCCAACGGCCCGCTGATCGCCGTGCGTCTCAACATCCTCACCCGCAAGACGCTTGGCGGTCTCCACACCAATCTCGACGGCCAGGTTCTCGATGCAGCGGGTGAGCCAGTGCCTGGCCTTTACGCCGCTGGCGAAGTCGCGGGCTTTGGCGGCGGCGGCTATCACGGCTACAATGCACTGGAAGGCACTTTTCTCGGCGGCTGCATCTTTTCCGGCCGCAATGCAGGACGAAAGGCAGCGAAGTAACAATGCACCTATCGAACAGCGACATCGCGGAATTGACCGCGTGGCGGCGTCGGCTCCACCAGATGCCGGAAATCTCCGGCGAGGAAGCAGAGACGGCCGCGGCGGTCGTACGTTTCATCGCCGACACCAACCCGGAAAAAGTCCTCACCGGTTTGGGCGGACACGGCGTCGCCGTCGTCTATGACGGACGCGAGCCCGGACCGACCGTGCTCCTGCGCTCCGAACTTGACGCGCTGCCCATCGAGGAGATCTCCGACCTTCCGCATCGCAGCCTCGTGCCCGGCAAGTCGCATATGTGCGGGCATGAGGGCCACACGACCATCCTTGCGGCCGTGGCGAGGCAGCTTGGCCGGCAGCGTCCGGCGAAAGGGCGCGTCGTCCTGATGTTCCAGCCGGCCGAGGAAACGGGAGCGGGCGCCGCCGGCGTGGTCGCCGACCCGCGCTATGACGAAATCGCGCCCGACTTCGCCTTCTCGCTGCATAACCTTCCCGGCGTGCCGCTGGGCCACGTTCGGCTGAAGGCGGGCGTCGTGAACTGCGCTTCCCGCGGCATGAGGGTCGTGCTCACCGGAAAGACGGCCCACTCGTCCCTGCCGCATACCGGCGTCTCGCCCATGCCCGCCGTCAGCAAGCTCATGCCCATGCTTGCGGGCCTCGGGGGCGGCGATTTTTCGTCGGACGATTTCGCCATGGCGACCGTCACCCACGCGACCATGGGCGAACCCGTGTTCGGCATCGCCCCCGGTCGCGCCGAAGTGTGGGCGACGCTCAGGACGCGTCAGGACGAGCGCATGGCAGACCTCGTCGCCGCCGCGGAGGGCATGGCGCGCGATGCGGCCGCGGAATTCGGCCTTGCCTGCTCCATCGACTATCACGAGATCTTCGTCGCCAGCCTGAACGCCCCCGAGGCCGTCGACCACCTGCGGGCAGCACTCGACGCCGAAGGCGTGCCCCACGACGAGAGCGGATTGCCGATGGTCGCATCCGAGGACTTTGGCACGTTCGGACACGGGGCGAAGTCGGCGATGTTCTTCCTCGGCGCCGGCGAACGGCACCCTGCGCTTCACAATCCCGACTACGATTTTCCCGACGACCTCATCCCGATCGGGGCCAAGGTGTTCCTGCGCGTCGTGCGGAACATGCTGGGATAGGCACTGCGCCGCCGTCGCACTTTTTCAAGCCCAGCGGCGGCCGCCTTGGATCACCCCAGAGGCGCAGTCCTTGTTGCCGAGCAGCTGTTTTCATACTACTTCTTATGAAAAGGAGCCATGTCGTGGGCATCGACGGTCCCAAACAGCGCGCAACCTATTCAATTGATGGTGCCGTCAAGGAAACGCTCGATGAACGGGTGCCAAAGAGCGCGCGGTCGGCGTTCGTTGAACGGGCCATTGCGGATGCCCTCCGCCGCGACGCGGTGCATCGTCTGCGCGAGATACTGGACAAGGCGAAAGGTAGTTCGACCGGCGGTGAAGACAGCGTCGAGCTGCTGCGTCGGTTGCGCAGGGAACGTAATGAATACCTGACCGAGCGGCACCGGACATAGCGCGCCTTGCTGGTTCTGGACGCATCCGTTCTGGTGAAGCTGTTTCGCGACGAGGAGGACAGCGGGATTGCCCGATGCCTCGTCAACACCTCTGCAGAATGCGGCATTTCCACTATCGCACCGTCAATCGTGATGCTGGAGACCCTCTCGGTTGCCCTCCACTACGAAGTGGCGTTCGACGTCTTCCTCGAGATGGTCGGCGCTATGCGGCAGGTCGGATTTCGTCTCGTGGAGCCGACCGCGGCGGACTGGAAGAAGGCCGAGATGATCGCGACGACCACGACCGGCGGTTCGCGTCCCCCTTCGCTCCAGGACAGCCTCTACCACGCGCTGGCTTTGAGCCGGCGCAGGACGCTCGTCACAGCCGACCAAAAATACTTCCACAAGGCGCAGCGCCTTGGGAGCATTCTGATGCTCCGCGATTGGGAAAGGGCCGCCCCTACTCCGCCGCCTTCGTAAACCCACTGGCCCCGTCGGCGAACTGCAGCTTGGCCAGCCGCGCATAGATGCCGCCCTTGACGACAAGGCTCTGGTGCGTGCCTTCCTCGACGATCCGCCCCTCGTCCATGACCAGGATGCGGTCGGCCTTCAGCACCGTCGCCAGGCGGTGCGCGATGACCAGCGTGGTGCGGTGCTGCATGAGTTCTTCCAGCGCCTGCTGCACCAGCATCTCGCTCTCGGCGTCGAGCGCGGAGGTCGCTTCGTCGAGCAGCAGGATCGGCGCGTCGCGCAGCACCGCGCGTGCGATCGCGATGCGCTGCCGCTGGCCGCCGGAAAGGATCGTGCCACGTTCGCCGACCGGCGTCTGGTAGCCCTCCGGCAACTCACGGATGAAATCCGCCGCATGCGCGGTCTCGGCTGCCCGCCGGATGTCCGCCTCATTCGCGCCGGGTCGGCCAAAGGCTATGTTGTCGCCCACGCTGGCGGCGAAGATGGTGACGTCCTGCGGAACCACCGCCATGCGGCGGCGCGCCTCGCGCGGATCGGCCTCCCTGAGGTCCACGCCGTCGACGGTCACCGATCCCGACACCGGATCGTAGTAGCGCAGGAGCAGCGAGAAGATCGTCGTCTTGCCGGCGCCGGAGGGGCCGACGATGGCCACCGTCTCGCCCGGCTCGATCCTGAAGCTCAGCCCATGCAGCGCCGATCGGTCGGGTTGGGCGGCATAGGAGAAGGAGACGTCGCGGAACTCGACCGCGCCGCGCGCCGGCGACGGCAGCGCGCGCGGATGGGCCGGCGCGATAATGTCGGACTTCTCGTCCAAAAGTTCGGTCAGCCGCTCGGCGGCCCCTGACGCGAGGCTGAGGTCCCCCCAGACCTCCGACAGCGATCCCAGCGATCCGGCCGCCAGGATCGCGTAGATCAGGTACTGGCCCAGCGTGCCCGCCGTCATCGCGCCCGAGAGCACGTCGCGCGACCCGAACCAGAGAACGCCCACCACCGACGCGAAGATGGTGAAGATGGCGAAGAAGGTCAGCACGGCCCGCGCCAGCGTCGAGGCCCGCGCCGTGGCGAACGCGCTCTCGACCGCCGAGGCGAAGCGGCTCACCGTCAGCGGCTCGTTGGTGAAGGCCTGAAGCGTGCGCACCGAGCCGATCTGCTCGCTGGCATAGGCGGTCGCGTCGGCCAGCATGTCTTGCGCGTGGCGGGAGCGCTTGCGCACGTTGCGGCCGAAGCCCACCAGCGGCAGCACGATGATCGGGATCGCGGCAATCGCGATCGCCGAAAGCTTCGGGCTCGTCCAGATCATCATGCCGAGCGCGCCGACGCTGAAGATGGAATTGCGCAGCGCCAGCGACGCGGTCGCTCCCACCGCCGACTTGATCTGCGTGGTGTCGGCGGCCAGCCGGGAAACGATCTCGCCAGACAGCGAGCGGTCGAAGAAGGCTGGCGAGAGCGTGACGACATGCGCGAACACGTCGCGCCTGATGTCGGCCACGACGCGCTCGCCGAGCGTAATGACGAAGTAGTAGCGGCAGGCCGAAGCGAAGGCGAGCAGCGCCGCCATCCCCACCAGCATGGTGAAGTAATTGGCGATGAAGGTCGAATCCGCAGCCGAGAAGCCGTGGTCGATCATGCGGCGCACCGCGAGCGGCAGCGACAGCGTGGTGGCGGCGGAGAGCAGGAGGAACACGACCGCGGCGATCGCCGTGGCGCGATACCGCATCACATAAGGAAACAGGTTGCGCAGTGGCTTGAGCGACCGCCTCCGGCTACGGTCCTCGTTCGTCTGCACTTCAGCCATCTTTACGTCCTGTGGCGCTCGACAGGGAAATTGCCCCGGAAGCGGCCCTTGTGCTTGAAATTCGGCTGATGTATAGGCCAGCCAACCTTCGAAGCCGTAGCGATATCCGCTGCGGCCTTCAAGTTTTGAGCATGGGTGACATCGCCGCAGGGTGGCGTGACCGGGCCCAGCACCCCAACTGCAGGATTTGAGCGATGAAAGAGAAGATCCATCCCGACTACCACATGATCAAGATCGTCATGACCGACGGCACCGAGTACATGACGCGCTCGACGTACGGCAAGGAAGGCGACACGCTGAATCTCGACATCGACCCGACCACGCACCCGGCCTGGACCGGCGGTCAGCAGCAGCTGGTCGACCGTGGCGGCCGCCTGTCGAAGTTCAAGAACAAGTTCGCCAACCTCGGCATCTGAGCCGTTCCGGCGACCCGACAAAACCCCGCTTCGGCGGGGTTTTTCTTTGCCTGAGGCCAGGCCCTTACCTTCCAATGCGCGGCGACAGCCCCTCGATCCGCCTCACCATCTCCTGCAGATCCTCGGCGATGCGTGTGTGCAACAGGGCGGCCAGATCGGGGTATTCTTCCAGCATCCGCCGGAAATGCTTGCGGCGCAGCCGCATCAAGGTGGCTTCGGTGCGCACCTCCGCGCTGGTCAGCCAGTGCGTGCTGGCAATCAGCGCCAGTTCACCCAGCAGCGCGCCGGCCGTGGCGACGCCCATCTCCACGCGCTCGCCGTCGCGTTCGCGGTAGAGGCCAATCTGACCCGACACCACAACAAAGGCCGAATCCGCCTCAGCGCCCTCATGATACAGCATGCGTCCCGCGGCAGGATGCAGCGCCTCGGCGCCGAAGGCCAGCAACCGAAGTTGCTCCGGCGAGAAGCCTTGGAAGAGCCTGACGCCCGACAGGATGCGGACGTCGTCATCCAGCGCCATGGACCGCGACCCGATCGAGGCGGCGCCGGGGCGCGCGAAAGCAGGGGCGTTCCGAGCGGCCGCACGCAATTTCGGCGGGCCGATCCGTGCGATCGTTCCCGCCCTCATTCGTAGCCCGTCTCGCCGCCCCCGAAGCAGAACAGACCCTTTGAATGCGGATCATGGTCCGTGTCCCCGGTTCATGCTGCCGATTCTTCCCCTCGGCAGCAGCAATCTGGCGCAATATGGTTAAGAGGCTATACCGAATTCTCCGGCAATGGCGAGAACCAATGATCGATGGCGCGAAAAGAGCGCCACCGATCAGTGCCGGCGCGCCTCACGGGATCAGCTTGTAGCCGCCGCTTTCGGTCACCAGGATCTCGGCGTTGGAGGGATCGCGCTCGATCTTCTGGCGCAGGCGGTAGACATGCGTCTCCAGCGTGTGCGTGGTGACGCCGGAATTGTACCCCCACACCTCCTCCAAAAGGATGTCGCGCGTCACCACCTTGTGATCGGCGCGGTAGAGATACTTGATGATCGACGCCTCCTTCTCGGTGAGCCTGATCTTGCTGCCGCGCTGGTCGATCAACAGCTTCTGGCTCGGCTTGAAAGTGTAAGGACCGACGGTGAAGGTTGCGTCCTCGCTCTGCTCGTGCTGGCGCAGCTGGGCACGAATGCGCGCCAGCAGCACCGCGAAGCGGAACGGCTTGGTCACATAATCGTTGGCGCCCGCCTCGAGGCCGAGGATGGTGTCGGAATCGGTGTCATGCCCCGTCAGCATGATGATCGGCGCCTTGTAGCCGCCCTTGCGCAAGAGCTTCACCGCCTCGCGCCCGTCCATGTCGGGCAGGCCGACATCCATGATCAGGAGGTCGATCAATCCGTTGCGCGCCGTGGCGATGCCCTTTGTCGCATTCGGTTCCTGGAGCACGTCGAACTCCTCGTAGAGCGCCAACTGTTCGACCAGCGTGCTGCGCAGATCGTCGTCGTCGTCGACAATCAGGATGGTTCGTGAGGTCATTGGCAATCCGTTGTTCTCAAATGAAAATTCATGTTGACGCTGCCGCCTTTATGCGGAACCTGCGGTTCTCCGATAGCTTTTCACGGCGATTTGTTCGGCGGTGCGATCATACTCCAAAAATAGTGAACGCAAGCCGTCCCGGCCAGTCCCGCACGGCATGATTGCCAATATCGTGGTGCGCACCCGGCCCGGAGACCGCACCAAGGGGCTGATGAATGTCGATGGGATCGTGTTTCCCTGCGCGCTTGGCCGCGGCGGCGTGACCGCGAAGAAGCGTGAGGGCGACGGCGGCACGCCGCTCGCCCGCATGCGCATTCTCGGCGGCTACCATCGCCGCGACCATTTTGCGGCGCATTCGTCGGGCTTGAAGCTCAAGCCCATTACGCCGACGCTTGGGTGGTGCGAGGTCCCTAACGACCGCAACTACAATCGCCCGGTCAGGATGCCCTATGCGGTCAGCCACGAGCGCATGCTCAGGGACGACCGCCTCTATGACGCCTGCCTGGTGCTCGACTGGAATATCCGCCCGCGACTGCGCGGCCGCGGCAGCGCGATCTTCTTCCACCTCGCCCGCCCCGGCTTCACGCCGACGCAAGGCTGCGTCGCGGTCACCTCGCAGGTGATGGCGCGCCTCCTGCCGCGGCTGTCGACGCGGACCGTGCTGACGGTGAAGGGGTAGAGGGTCGGCCGGCGCCTCGCGTCGGCCCTTCCAACATCGTCATCCTCGGGCAAGCGAAGCGAAGCGCGACCCGAGGATCCATGCCATGACGTCAAAACGACAGTGCCGGTCCAAGACCTGCACCGTTGGCCGATTGCTGCTCGGTCATGGGATGGGTCCTCGGATGTTCGCCTTCGCTATGCTCCGGCTTCGCCCGAGGATGACGAATGTGGAAGGTACAGCGCCAGTTGCGTTGGCGCCCTACCTCAACCCCATCGAGCCCAGTTGGTGCAGGTCGATCCTCGCGAGATCGGCCACGATCTGGGATGTGACGTGGTGCCTTTTGACGCCAACGTCCCGCAGCCGCTCGTTGCTCAAGCACTCGATCGGATTGATGGGCGCGTTGCAACCGCCGCGCAGGCGCAGCCATCCGCTCATCTTGCGTGCAAAAGACACGTGGCGGGCGTTTTCCTGAGGCGATGCGGTAAATGCGGACACGATCGTGACCTTTCAATCCTCTTTCACGCCGCCAATACTAGGTGATTGAAGAAACGCGGGAAAACGAGTAGTTTTCACTCTATCTGATACAATAATTTGAAGATCGCCATGTCGTCACATGTTCCTGGAACGCGGGCATTGCGGGTCTTCACGGCGGCGGCGCGCCATCTGAACTTCAGCCGCGCGGCCGACGAGCTCGGCCTGACGCCGGCCGCCGTGAGCCATCAGATCAAGGAATTCGAGGAGCAGCTGGGCGTTGCGCTGTTCACCCGCAGCAGCCGCACCATGCGGCTGACGGAGGCCGGCGCCGTGCTTCACGACGCCTCTACCGACGCTCTGCAGACGCTTGCCCGCGCCGTCACCCGCGCCAGGAAGTTGTCGCGCGGGGTGATGCAGCTAAAGCTCAGCCTTGATCCCACCTTCGCCTCGAAATGGATGATGCCGAAGCTGGAGCGCTTCCGCAGGACGCATCCCGGTGTCGACCTGCGTTTCGACATCGCCTTCGAGGTCCGCGAGTTCGACCAGGACGACATCGACGTCGCCATCCGCTTCGGCGCAGGCAAGTATCCCGGTCTCGCCGCGCACCGGTTGTTCGAGAACATCATTATCCCGGTCTGCAGCCCGCGGCTGCTGAGCTCCGGTCCGCCGCTCACCGAGCCGCGCGACCTCTTGCGGCACACGCTGGTGCATATCGAGTGGTCCAGGCAGGGCGTGACCTGGCCGAACTGGCGCATGTGGATGGCGGCTGCCGGCGTCGAGGACTTCGACCCCGAGCGCTGCGTGCTCTTCAAGGAGTCCTCGCACGTCATCCAGGCGGCGATCGAAGGCAACGTGGTGGCGCTGTGCGATTTCTCCATGGTGGCCAACGATTTGTCGGCCGGGCGACTCGTACGTCCCTTCGAGCTCGGCATCAGGGTGTCGGAAGAATTCGCCTATCATCTCGTCTACCCGCAGGAGACGGCGAGCGATCCGAGAATCGTGGCGTTCCGGGAATGGCTGCTGGGCGAGGTCCACAATCCGGAGATGGACCCGACGCTCGGAGCATAGGCGCAGGCGCTACAGGAAGCGCCAGACCACCGTCCGCTTGACCTCCGCATCCTCGAGCGCGCGCGTCACCGGAACCCGGTATTCGGCGAGCTGCTCCAGCCGGTCCTTCGGCAGGTAGGCGCGGCCGGGATCGCCCACGATGATCTCGCAGCCCCGCTGCCTGAGCCGCGTGAACCAGGGCACCAGCCGGTCCACGATGTCGCGCTGGTAAAAAATGTCGCCGGCCAGCAGCACGTCCCATCCGGCGTCGGTATCCACCAGGTCGGCGATCATCGGCTGCAGCGTCACGCAGTTGGCCGCGGCGTTGAGCCGGATCGCCGCCTCGCAGAACGGGTCGATGTCGGCCGCCGTCACCGAGGCCGCGCCCGCCATCGCCGCGGCGATGCCCACCAGCCCGGATCCGGTCGCGAAGTCGAGCGCTGTCTTGCCGCGCACGCTGTCCGGACGGTCGAGCAGGTATCGCGCCAGCCCCTGCCCGCCTGCCCAGGCAAATGCCCAGAAGGGCGGCGGCAGGCCGATCTCGGCCAGTTCTTCCTCGGTGCGCTGCCACAGCTCATGCGCCTCGTCGGCGAGGTGCAGCCGCACCTCCGGCACATGCGGAGGCGCGGTCAGCGACGTGTTGGCGAGGATGAAGCGCTCTGCCTCGGCGGGTTGGAGCCGGTTCAAGGCGCAGGAACGAGCTCCGCCATCCGGCAGACTTCCTTCCACTCGTCAGGGGTCACCGGCTGCACCGAAAGCCGTCCCAGCCGCACCAGCGCCATTTCCGAGAGTTTCGGATTGGCCTTGACGTCGGCAAGCGAAACCGGCTTCGGCACCGGCTTGTAGGCCCGGATGTCGACGCACTCCCAGCGCGGGTCGTCGGTGGTGGTATCCGGATGCGCCAGCGCGCAGACCTCGGCGATGCCGACGATCTCCAGCCCTTCGTTGGAGTGGTAGAAGAAGCCGAGATCGCCGATCTGCATGGCGCGCATGTTGTTGCGCGCCGCATAGTTGCGGACGCCGTCCCACTGCTCGCCCTTTTCTCCCTTCGACCTCAACTGATCGAAGGAGAAGACCGAGGGCTCCGACTTGAACAGCCAGTAGTTCTTCGACATTTGCGGCCTCCGGTCAGGCGCTTGCCGGATTGTTGAACACCCAGTTCCACGCCACGACCTCGGTCGAGGCGAAAAGTCCGGCCTTGGCGTAAGGGTCGCCGTCAAGGATCGTCCTGGCGGCTTCGGCGCTGTCGGCCTCGATCACCACGAGGCTTCCGCAAGGGCTGCCCTTGTCGTCGAGGAACGGGCCGGCGAACTTGAGCGTGCCCGCCGCATTGAGCTCGTTGAGGAATTTCACATGATCGGGACGCGTGTCCATGCGCGTCTGCAGGTGTCCCGGCTTGTCCTTGGCCATGAATGCGAAAAGCATGTCCCAGTGCTCCATTTGAAGGCGGCCCCAGCGCCGCCGTTCTGTCTATTCGTCTTCGCTGCGCAACGGCCGCGTCATCAGCGCCGACACGGCCTCCCCGACGGTGATCGCACCGTCGAGAAGCTGGTCGACTGCCGCGATGATCGGGGCGTCAACGCCGCGTTCCCTGGCGACCCTCGCCGCGATCCCCGCTGTCGCGACGCCCTCGGCCAGCGGCAGCCCTGACCGCGTCTCGCCGCGGCCGATTGCGACACCGTAGGCGAAGTTGCGCGATTGGGACGAGGCGCAGGTCAGCATCAGGTCGCCCAGGCCCGAAAGGCCCATCAGCGTCTCAGGCCGCGCGCCGTAGGATTTCGCGATGCGCCGCAGTTCCACGAAGCCGCGCGTCACCATCGCCGCCTGCGCGCTTGCGCCGAGGCCCGCCCCCATGACCGCGCCCGCCGCGATGGCGAACACGTTCTTCAGCGCCCCCCCAACCTCCACGCCGGTCAGGTCGTCAGTCGAATAGCAGCGGAAGCTCGGCGTCGACAAAAGCTGCGCCAGCCGGGCCGCAAGCACCTCGTCCTCGGCGGCCACGACGACGGCGGTCGGCAGCCCGCGCGCGACGTCCGTCGCAAAACTCGGCCCCGAGAGGGCTGCGACCGGATTGGACGGCATCAATTCGCGCGCAATTCCGGAAAGCAGGGCTCCCGTGTCTCGCTCGATGCCCTTCGCGCAGAGCACCAGCGGAACGCCCGGCGCGATCGAGCCACCTGCCTGTTCTAGAACGACCCGGAGCGTCTGGGCCGGCGTCACCATCAGCACGCAGATCGCGCCTTCGGTCGCCTCGGCGAGGTCTGAGGTGGCTTCCGGAGCCGGATCGAGGGCGATGCCAGGAAGGTAGCGGGCGTTGCCGCCGCCGGAACGCAGCCCCTCCACCGTCGCCTCGTCGCGCGCCCAGAGCGTCGTGGGATGGCCCGCACGGCGCGCGGTAAGGGCGAGCGCCGTCCCCCATGCGCCGCCGCCAAGCACGGCGATCTTGCCCGGGGCACTCATGCCTTGGCACCCCGGCGTCCGGAGCCGACGACCGGCGCGGAGGCGGTGTCCAGCGGCCAGCGCGAGCGTGGCGCAAAGCCCATCGCCCCTTCGTCGGAAAGGCCTGCCTGCAGCCGTTCGATGCCCGCCCAGGCGATCATGGCTGCATTGTCGGTGCACAGCGCCGGCGGCGGTGCGACCAGCCGAAACCCGTGCGCAGCGCAGAGTTTTTGCAGCGTTTCGCGGATCAGCGCATTGGAGGCGACCCCGCCCGCCACGACCAGCGCCGGGGCGGCGATATCCGGATAGGCCGCATGGAAACGGGTGAGGCTGCGCGACACGCGGTCGGCCAGCGCGTCGGCGACGGCGGCCTGGAAGGATGCCGAGATGTCGGCCACGTCCTGGTCGGACAGCGGCGCGATCGCGGTCGCTGCCTGCCGCACCGCGGTCTTCAGGCCGGAGAACGAAAAATCGGGCCGCTGTTCGCCCTTCATCGGCCGCGGGAAGGCGAAGCGGGACGCGTCGCCCCGCTTGGCGGCGGCCTCGACGCTCGGTCCGCCGGGATGCGGCAGGCCGATCAGCTTGGCAGTCTTGTCGAAGGCCTCGCCCAGCGCGTCGTCGATGGTGGTCGCCCAGCGCTCGTAGTCGCCGACGCCGCGCACCAGCACGATCTGCGTGTGACCGCCCGAGACGAGCAGCAGGAGATAGGGAAACTCGGCGCCTTCGGTCAGCCGCGCCGTCAGCGCATGGCCTTCGAGGTGGTTGACCGCGATCAGCGGCTTGCCGGCCGCAGCCGCGATCGCCTTGGCGGTCATCAACCCGACGATGAGGCCGCCGACCAGTCCCGGCCCGGCGGTCGCGGCCACCGCGTCGATGTTGGCCAGGTCGACATGCGCGTCGGCGAGCGCGGCCTCGACAATCCCGTCGAGCGCCTCGACATGGGCGCGCGCCGCGATCTCCGGCACGACGCCGCCAAATGCCGCATGCTCTTCGATCTGGCTCAGCACGACGTTCGACAGGATTTCAGGCCTGGCCCCGGCTTTCACGGCGACCACGCTTGCCGCAGTCTCGTCGCAGCTGGTCTCGATGCCAAGCACCTTGATCCCTGCCATCTTCCGTCCGATCATTGCCCGGCTGCTGTTTCGCCTATAGGGAGGACCGCGACAACGGCCCCGCTTTGGAGCCGGGGGTTAGCACGGACATGAGATTATGCAAACTGTCGCACCGAAGGACATGCTGAGGATCGGCACACGCGCCAGCGTCCTCGCGATGGCCCAGGCCCATGAGGCGCGCGCCCGCCTTATGGCCGCCCACGGCCTTCCCGAAGAGGCTTTCGTCATCGAGCCCATCACCACCACGGGCGACCGCATCCAGGACCGCCCGCTGTCCGAAGCCGGCGGCAAGGGCCTGTTCACGAAGGAACTCGAGGAAGCCCTGCTCGACGGCCGCATCGACATTGCGGTGCATTCCTCCAAGGACATGCCGACCATCCTGCCCGACGGGCTCGAGCTTTCCTCCTTCCTGCCCCGTGAGGACCCGCGCGACACCTTCATTGGCCGCGCCGCGCCCACCATCGAGGCGCTGCCCCACGGCGCCACCGTCGGTTCGTCGTCGCTCCGCCGCCAGGCCCTGATCCGCCGCATGCGGCCCGACCTCAAGGTGATCGTCTATCGCGGCAACGTGCAGACCAGGCTGCGCAAGCTCGACGAGGGCGTCGCCGCCGGCACCATCCTGGCGCTGGCCGGGCTGAAGCGCACCGGCCTGGAGCACATCGCAACCGACGTCATGCCGCTCGACAAATTCCCGCCGGCGCCCGGCCAGGGGGCCATCTGCATCGAATCGCGCAGCGACGATGCCGCCACGCGCGCCATGGTGGAGGCGATCAATCACCGGCCGACGGCAGTGGCGCTCGCCTGCGAGCGCGCCTTCCTCGCCGCGCTCGACGGCTCCTGCCGCATGCCGATTGCGGGCCACGCGGTCGTCGACGGCGACAGGCTCAGCTTCCACGGCATGATCCTCAGCGTAGACGGCCGCGAGGCGCACGAGATCGTTCGCGAGGGTGCGGCAAGCGACGCGGCACAAATCGGCCGCAACGCCGGCGACACGCTCCGCGCCAAAGTCGGGCCCGGCTTCTTCGACGGTTGGGGGTAATGGGCGTCCGGGTCCTCGTCACGCGTCCGGAACCGGGCGCTTCGCGCACGGCAGGAAATCTCGTTGCCGCCGGTTTCGAGCCCGTTCGCCTTCCCCTGACGCGCATCGAACCTCTCGAACAGGCCGACATCGGCGATCCGCGCGTCAGCGCCGTCGCCATCACCAGCGCCAATGCGGTGCGTCACGCTTCAAGCACGCTGCTGGCTTCCGTGAACCATCTGCCCTGTTTCGCAGTCGGAGAGGAAACCGGAGACGCCGCGCGGCGCAGCGGCTTCGCGGATGTCCGCGTTTCCGGCGGCAATGCCCCCGCGCTGGCCCGCATGATCGCGATGGATCGGGGGGCAGGCGCGAGGATCGCCTATCTCTGCGGTCGCCTCAGGCGGCCTACTTTCGAGACGTCGCTTGCAGTTGCGCGTATCCTCGTCACCTCGATCGAAACCTACGACACGCTGGCCATCGACTACACGCCCGACGAGTTTCACGCGCATGTCGGGTCGCAGCCGGTTCCCTTCGTGCTGCTCTATTCGGCGGAGGCCGCGATCGCCTTCATCCGCCTGATCAACTCGATTGCCGAACACCGGGCGCTCGCCCATGCGCGTCTCGTCTGCATCTCGCGGCGAGTCGGCGCAGTGTTTGCCGGCGAAGGCCATGAGATCGTGGTCGCGCCGGAACCTACCGAAGCCTCGATGCTTTCAACGTTGCGCGACATATCGTCGGCGGCTTCGTAGGTCGGCCTTTTTTGGGCCAAGCCTGGTGTGGTAGAGCAGGCTGGGGGTGGGGAAACTGCGCGACGAAGGTACGGCGGAGACGGACATGGTCAAAACTCCCAGCACGCGGCACTCCAAGGCGCGCAAGGATCCGGTGACGATCGATCTCGAGGCGACCCGGGTTCCCTCCGAATCGGCGGACACGGCTGCCGCCGACGCCGCGCAGGCGACGGCCGCCGCATCGGAACGGCCGAGCCAGGCAGACTTTGCGCCGGAAACGGCGGAGGCGGAGACGCCAGCGGCCGGCGCATCGGCAGGGAAATCCGCCTTTGCCACGTCGGCAGCGTTCGCCACCTCCCCAGGCAGCGGCGACGGCAAACCGACCGCCGACGCCAGCGCGGAAGCCGCGAAGTCGCGCGAGCCGGAAAAAAAGCCCGCGGCAAGCTCGAAACCAGACGAACCGACCACGAGCGGGAAGACGAGCGCGGGGGCGCAATCCTCCACCAGTGCAGCGTCTGATTTCGGTCGCAACGCCTCGGCCGCCGCCTCAAGCAGGCCGGGCGGAACCGTGCCCCCGGCGGCGGAAGCGCCGCGGCGCAGCGCCTTCTCGACCATCGCCGCCGGCATCGTTGGCGGCGTCATCGCGCTGGGCGGAGCCGGCGTGCTTCAATACGGCGGGTTCCTGCCGTCACCGGGCAACAGAGCGGGAGATGCGGCGGCAGTGGACGGCCTGCGCGCCGAGTTGACCGCGCTCCGTTCGGAGATGGCGTCCCAGCAGCCCGGCCCGGACGCCTCGGGCGTCCAGCAGGCCATTGCCGACCTGCAGGGAAAGGTCGACGCGCTTGCCGGAGACCTTGGCGCATTGCGAAATGCAGGCGATGCCGGTGAAAATCCCGCGCTTGCGGCACTCGACGGCAAGGTTGCCGAACTGCAGGCGCAGATTTCCCAACTCGCTCAGGGCGGCGCAGGCGCTCCCGTCGATCTCGGTCCGATCGACCAGAAGATCGCTGAGCTTCAGGCCGGTGCCAAGGCCGTGACGGATGCCGTGCGCGCAGGCGACGCCAAGCTTACGCAGATCGAGCAGACGCTGGCAGCCCTAACGGGCAAGGTGGAGGCGCAGGCCGACCAGCCCCGGATCGCTCTCTCGATTGCCACGTCCTCGCTGAAGAGTGCGGTCGACAGAGGCCAGCCTTTCGCCGCCGAGCTCGAAACGCTGGCGGCGATCAGCCCGAACCTGCCCCAGCTGACGGCGCTGCGCGCCCATGCCGAGAAAGGCGTCGCCAGCCGCGAAGCCCTGGCCTCCGAGCTGGATGCAGCGGCAGGCGCCATGATCGCCGCCGGCAAGCCGGTGGATCCGAACGCCGGCGTCCTTGACCGTTTGTGGGAAAGCGCATCGTCCCTGGTCACCGTGCGCCCCATAGGCGCGGTCGCGGGCGAAGGCGTGCCCGAGACGGTCGCCCGCATGGAGGCTGACGTGAAGGCGGGCGACCTTGCCAAGGCGCTGGCCGAGTACGATACGCTACCCGATGCGGCCAAGACGGCCGGAAGCGAGTTCGCCGCCCGGACAAAAGCCCGCCTCGATGTCGAAACGCTGGTCGATCAGGCCATCGCCGACGCAATGAAGACCGTGTGAGGGGAGAAGAATGATCCGTATTCTCTTCTTTCTCCTCGTCGTCTTCGGGCTCGGCCTCGGCTTCGCCTGGCTCGCCGATCGCCCGGGCGACATGGTCATCTCCTTCGATGGCTACCAGTACCAGGTGAGCCTGATGGTGGCGGCCGTCGCCATCGCCGCGGTCGTCGCAACCGTCATGATCGTCTGGTGGCTGACGAAGATCGTCTGGAACAGCCCGTATCTGGTCGCCCGCTACTTCCGGGTGCGCCGCCGCGACCGCGGCTACCAGGCGCTTTCCACCGGGATGATCGCCGCCGGAGCCGGCGACGCGGTGCTCGCCCGCAACATGAACAAGCAGGCGGCGAAGCTGATCAATTCGGACCAGGAACCGCTCATCCATCTCCTCGAGGCGCAGGCCTCGATCCTTGAAGGCGACCACGAGGCTGCCCGCAAGAAGTTCGAGGCTATGCTCGACGACCCGGAGATGCGGCTGCTCGGCCTGCGCGGTCTCTACCTCGAAGCCGAACGGCTCGGCGAACGCGACGTGTCGCGGCACTACGCGGCGCGGGCCGCCGAACTGGCGCCGCAGCTGGGCTGGGCGGCAGAGGCGACGCTCGACGACAAGGCCGAGCGCGGCGACTGGGATGGCGCTCTGCGCCTGGTCGACGCGCAGCGGTCGTCCAAGCAGGTGGACAAGGACGCGGCCGCCCGCCGCCGCGCCGTGCTGCTGACCGCCAAGGCCATGGCGCTCGCCGAGACAGACCGCAACGCGGCGCGGGCCGCTGCCATCGAGGCGAACCGGCTGCAGCCCTACTTTGCGCCTGCCGCAATCGCCGCGGCCAAGGCGTATTTCGCCCAGAACGACGTCCGCAAGGGCGCCAGGATCCTTGAGGCGGCGTGGAAGGCCGAGCCGCATCCCGAGATCGCCGACCTCTACATCCACGCGCGTCCGGGCGATGCGGTCGGCGACCGGCTGCAGCGCGCGAAGAAGCTGCAGTCCCTGCGCCAGAACAACGCGGAATCAGCGCTGGCCGTCGCTCGTGCGGCGCTCGATGCGGGTGATTTCAAGCTGGCGCGCGCCGAGGCCGCTTCGGCCGTCAGGCTTCACCCGCAGGAGCGGGCATACCTTCTGCTGGCGGACATCGAGGAAGCGGAAAGCGGCGACCAGGGCCGCATCCGGCAATGGCTGGCAAAGGCGGTGCGCGCGCCGCGCGATCCCGCCTGGGTGGCCGACGGTTATGTTTCCGACCGCTGGGCGGCGACCTCGCCGGTCACCGGCCGTCTCGACGCCTTCGAGTGGAAGGTTCCAGTTGAAAGGCTCGGCCAGCTCATCGAACAGGACGATGAACGGGCCCGTACTCCGGCCCTGCCCGTCCAGGCGCTCGAGCCGGTCGAGCCAGTTTCCCCAGTACCGACTCCGGCCACTGCCGGCGCAACGCCAACTGCCGGCCCACGGGAAGCCCCGGACACGCTTGACGAGACCGGCCGGTTGGGACCCGTGCAGCCCTCGCAGACGCCGGCTGCGCCGGCAATGCAGGCCGCCGCCGACACCACCGCGATGCCGGTGCCGCCAGACGCCGCCGACAACTTGCCCCGGGCAGTGGGGTTTGAGCCCGCGCGCCCTCCCGACGATCCGGGTGTCGATTCGGCCGAGGCGAACGACAACACGCCGCGGAAGTTCAGGCTCTTTTGAACGCGTCGCCGACGAAAAATTCGCATTTCGCCGGCGTTCCTCCTAAGTGTAGGCAAATTGGGCATCGGCCGCCGGACACGCCGGCGCAAGGGCAATCGCATGTTGGAACGACTACTCACCTTTCTGAGGGACCTTCCCCATTCGGCCGGCAAGGATCCGGGTGACGATTGCCGAATTGCCGCCGCAGCGTTGCTGTTCCACGTCATGGACGCCGACGGTGTCCGCCAGGATGTCGAGCGCGAGCGGATCAAGACGCTGCTGGCCGACGCCTACGGGCTCGACGGCCCGGCGCTGGAGCGTCTGCTGTTGGCCGGCGAGAAGGCGGACAACGAGGCCATCGATTTTTATGCCTTCACCAGCGTCCTCAAGCGCCACCTCGACGAGGAGGAGCGGGTGGATTTCATCCGCCTGATGTGGGAAGTCTGCTACGCGGACGGCGAACTCCACGAGCTTGAGGACAACACGCTGTGGCGTGTTGCCGAACTGATTGGTGTCGGCGGCCGCGACCGCATCGCAGCGCGCCAATCGGCGCAGCGGCGAACGGGATCGAACTCCGTCAACTGACCACAGACGCATGCCGCGAGCCGAACGACCAAGGATCCTGACCATTCTACATCAGGAGACCTCGTCCCCGGGACGGGTCGGCCATCTGCTCGTCGAGAGCGGCTTCGATCTCGACATACGCCGCCCGCCACTGGGTGATCCGCTGCCGGAGACGCTCGAGCATCACGCGGGCGCAGTCGTGTTCGGCGGTCCCATGAGCGCCAACGATCCCGACGATTTCGTCAAGCGCGAGACCGAATGGCTGGCGGTCCCGCTCAAGGAGAACCGCCCCTTCCTCGGCATCTGCCTGGGCGCGCAGATGCTGGTCAATCATCTGGGCGGCAAGGTCGAGGGGCATCACCAGGGCCTCGTCGAGATCGGCTGGTACGGACTTCAGGCCACCGATGAGGGCAAGGCGCTGATGCACTGGCCCGAGATGGTCTATCAGTTCCATCGCGAGGGCTTCTCCCTGCCCAGGGACGCGACGCTGCTCGCCACGGCCGACGCCTACCCCAACCAGGCCTTTCGCTACGGCGACAATGCGTGGGGCATCCAGTTCCACGCCGAACTGACGCGCGTGATGATGCAGCGCTGGGTGGTGCGCGGGGCCCAACGTTTCGAGCTGCCGGGCGCGCAACCCGGCCGCGACCACCTCGGCGGCCGCCTCGTGTGGGACATGCACCTGAAGCGCTGGCTGGTCGAATTTCTCGAAGTCATCTTCGGCCGCCCGCAGCGGTAGACCGCCCGCGGACGGACCCTCGCCCCACAAAGCGCTGGACCGTGCACCGGCTTGCGGTGCATGATGCGCGCCGCAGACCACATGTGACGACAGCTTTGCAGCGCTACGCCTGACAATAGGGGCAGCCGCATGTCAGCCCTTCTGCGGGAAGTCATCACAGGCAACACATTCGAGCTGGCGGACTTCACCCTCATCGGGCGCAGCGAGGGCGTGACCATTCGCCTGTCCGATGCGGGCGTCTCGCGCCAGCACGCCACCATACGCAAGGACGGCGCGCACTACTGGCTCATCGACCTCGGCAGTGCGAACGGCAGCTACGTCAACGAGGTCGCCCTCACCTCCGCCCGCGTGCTGGCCGACGGAGACCGCATTCGCCTGGCCGACTGCGTGCTGATCTTCACCTCCGGGATCGGGGCCACGCGGACGACGGGGCCGGCAAGCCCGAACACGACCATGTCGCAGCTTCTCCACGCTCCGGTCGCCACGCAAGCGATGACCATGTTCGTCGCCGATCTCAAGGGCTTCACCCAGATCAGCGCCCTGCTGAGCGCCGAGCAGGTCGCCGACCTGCTGCGCGAGTGGTATGCCGATTGCCGCGCGGTGCTGCGCGAGTTCGGGGCCTCGATCGACAAGTTCATCGGCGATTGCGTCTTCGCCTACTGGCACGGCACCGAACCCGCCATCCGCCTCAAGGCCCTTCACGCCGCCGAGGCCCTGCGGGCGGTCGAGATCTGGGCCTGCTCGCCGACCCGCCAACTGCTGCGCGACGAATACGGCATCACGCTCGACTGCCGCATCGGCCTGCATGTCGGCGAAGCGGCCATCGGCTCGATGGGCAAGGAGACCAACACCGCGCTCGGCGATGCCGTGAACGTGGCATTCAGCGTCGAGGCGCTGACCCGCGTCGTGGACCGTCCTGCGCTGGCCAGTGCTGCGTTCATCGAGGACTGGGCCGAGGGGCACGACCTTTTCGAGCGCTGCGGCAGCCATCCTATCAAGGGGCACGCCGAGGCGGTGGAGGTCTTTGCGCCAAAGCGGCTCAGGGTTTAGCCCGGATCGCCTCGGCTCCGCCTCACACCCTGCCGTCGAGATGCCTGACCTTGCGCAGTGCCGGGAACATCGTCGCCCACAGACCGGCGACCGCAACGGCTCCGATGCCGCCGATCACCACCGCCGGCACGGTGCCGATCAGGGCCGCCATCGTGCCGGCGCGAAACTCCCCGAGTTCGTTCGACGCGCCGACGAAAACCATGTTCACCGCATTGACCCGGCCCCTCACCCGGTCCGGCGTCCACAGCTGGATCAGCGTCTGGCGGATATAGACGCTCACCATGTCGGTGGCTCCGAGCAGCGCTAGGGCCACAATCGACAGCCACGGCACGGTGGACAGGCCGAACACCACGGTCACCGCGCCGAAGAGCCCGACGAAGAACAGCATGACGACCCCGGCGTGGTCACGGATCGGATGGCCTGTGAGCCAGATGGCGACGGTGATCGCGCCGATGCCGGGCGCGGCGCGCAACAGGCCGAGCCCCCACGGCCCAAGTTCGAGTATGTCGCGGGCATAGACAGGCATCAGCGCAATCGCACCGGAGAGCAGCACCGCGAAAAGGTCGAGCGAGATCGCGCCGAGCACGACCTTTTCGCCCCAGATGTAGCGGAAGCCGGCGAACATGGTCGACAGCGAGGGTTTTTCGGCCTCGCTGCGCTGTCTCGGCTTCGGGATGGAGAAGATGAGGATCGAGGCCACGGACAGCATCACGACCGCGGTTGCATAGGCTGCTTCCGGCGCGACGCCGTAGAGCAGGCCGCCGGCAACGGGACCCACGATGGTCGCCGTCTGCCATGCTGTCGAGTTCCAGGCCACTGCGTTGGCGAAGGTTTCCGGTGGAACGAGATTTGCCACCAGCGAGGCGGAGGCCGGGCCGAAGAAGGCGCGCGCCACGCCGAACACGGCAAGCACGGCAAAGATTGGCAGCGGCGCAGTCAATCCGTGCAGGGTGAGCAGGAAGAGAGCAAGGGCGCAGCACGTCTCCAGCAGCCCTGCGAGCCCCATGATCAGCCGGCGGCCGAACCGGTCGGCAACGGCGCCGGTGACGAGGACGAGCAACAGCGCCGGCGCGAACTGGATGACGCCGACCAGTCCGAGATCGAAGGGATCGCGCGTCAGATCGTAGATCTGCCAGCCAACCGCCACCGACATCACCTGCGTCGCGAAGGTGGTGAAGAAGCGGGCGATCCAGAAGCGCAGGAACGCGCTGTGGCGGAACGCGGCGTAGCGTTGATCTGGAGAGATTTTCCTGGAGTTCGGCATCGGCGCGAGAGAGGGCTGGAGAGGCTGCGGCGGGGAAGTCCTGTCCGCCATTAGCCGACTTCTGTGCAATCTGCGCCGGAATTTGACCGTGGACCAACGTTTGGGTCGTCCGGGCTATCCGCGGCCGGGGGTCAGTCCTGGGCGATCTCCTGCTGCAGGGCGCGCAGGTGCGGTTCGGCGACCGCCGATGCGGCTCGTTCGATCGCCCTGAAACGCGCCACGACCGCCAGTCCGGCCGGCGTGAGTTCGGCCCCTCCCCCTCGCCTGCCACCCGTCTTGGCGGAGACGAGCGGCTTCGGGAACAGCCTGTTCATCTCCTCGACGAGGTCCCACGCGCGCTTGTACGACATCTCCATGCCGCGCGCCGCCGCCGAGATGGACCCGAAGGCGGCGATCTGCTCCAGTAGATCGATCTTGCCGGGACCCAGACGCCCTTCCGGGTCGAGGTTGATCCTGAGACTGAGAGAGGGCATCTGGCGATCCTGCGTATGAGGGCGCGAGGATGGTCACAGATCGCCCGCGAAGCAAGCGCGAATCCCGTTTGCAGCCTCCCCGCGCTAACGCCCGGGCCGCTGGACAAGCGCATGGTCCTATGCCCGCTTCCGCTCTTTCTGCCGGGCCGGAGCCTTCACGCCCTCCTTCTCAAGGCTCTTTCGCAGCACGTCGGCGAGATTGACCACGTTTTCCTTCGGCTTCGGCGCCGGCTTGGGCGGGGCCTTGCCCTGTTGCTTGGCCCGGATCATCTCGATCAGGGCGTTCTCGTAGGTATCCTCGAACTTCGAGGGATCGAACTTGCCCTGCTTCTTCTCGATGATCAGGCCGGCGATCTCCGCCATTTCCGGGTCGACCTTCGTCTCTTTCAGCCCGTCGAACGCAGACTTCTCCGAGACGACCTCGTTGTTGTTGCGAAGCGTCGTTAGGACCAGCCCCTTGCCGCTCGGCCCGATGACAACCTCGCGCCCACGCTGGTAGAGGACCACGCTGGAGCGCGCTGCGGCGCCCTTCTTCTTCAGCGCATCGCGGAAGAGCGCATAACTCTCCGACGACGCACGATCCGCCGGGATCAGGTAATAGGGTTTCTCCAGGTAGCGCTGGTCGATCTCGTCCTGATCGACGAACTCACTGATTGCGAGCGTGTGCTCCGACACCGGCTTGAGCGCCTTGATGTCGTCGGGCTCGATCTCGAGCATGTCGCCATTGCTGAGTTCGTAGCCTTTCACCTGATCCTCTGCGCTGACGATCTTGCCGGTCTTCTCGTCGACATAGGCCGACTTCACCGGCTCCCGCGTCTTGCGGTTCAGGATGCGGAAATGGATCTTGTCGGCCTCGGATATGGCGCCGATCAGCTTAACGCCGAATGCCACCGAGCCGAATTTGACGTAGCCCTTCCAGGCCGCGCGGGGTGCTGCCATCTCATCCTCCAGGGACAGCCCGGACAACGGGCTAGGAGCTTAACCGTTCCAGGAAGCGGAACCAGAGCGCCCACGACAGCATTGTTCGCGGGCGATACCGACGGGATCGCGGAAGCTTTGGTTTGAGGCGCATGACAAAACATATGTTCGAAAGGCCTGTCCGCGTGCAGGCGGGCGACAGCAACACGCTTCGCGACGTCCGCTCCGTCGAGGGCGCGTGCGAGGTCCTGATCGACTGGCCGCACGCCCGACGGGGGCCATTCTATCAGTCTGCACTGGAGGTTGTGAATGCCGCCCTCGAAGGCAAGGCCAGCGTCGAGGAGGCGCGGGCGGCTTTTGCCGATCTGTGCGCCCATGCGGGCGCGCTTGTCGGGGAGAGCGGCGACCCGGACCCGGGCTCTTGAGCGAAAACCCGATTGGGTGGAAAGTGTCGGACGTCGATCCCGCTGATGAACTGCGCCCCGGCGCTCAAGGAGGATAGATGCCCGACAAGGAAAAGAGGATTCGCGCGCGCGCCTACGAGCTTTGGGAGCGCGAAGGCCGCTCGCACGGCAGCCACGAGCGCCATTGGTCGGAAGCGACGCGACAGGTGGAGGTAGAAATGGCCGCCGAGGGTCGCCAGCCCGGTGAGCAGGCGCCACCCGACCCGCCCGCCGTGAAGAGATCGCGCGCGCCCAGGATGGCAGCAGCCTCCAAGGCGTCGGCGGCCGCTCCGGCGAAGGCAAAACGCACCGCAAAGCCCAAAGTCTGACGCGGTCGCGTTTCGGTAGCCTTATATCCTGCCGCGTCGAAGAAGCTGCCGCGGCGCCTCGAGTTCTTTGAACGCCATCTCGATGGGCGCCGCGTTGGCGAACCATTGCGGTCCTGCGCTCGCACCGTGACATCGACGTCCGTCGGGGCAAATGAGGTCCATTGGAAATTCGGCTGCCATTCATCGTCCCTGACTGTCCGGCCCTTCCGTCATCAGATGCCTGATGCGTGCCGCCGTTCGCACGACTCCCTCATCGATATTGCCGCGCGGGATCGACGAATAGCCCATTCGGAAGAAGCGGCACGGACCATCGTCGTCGGGGAAGAATGGCGAGCCGGATTCGATCAGCACGCCGTCCTGCCTGAGTTCGGCCATCAACAGGTCCGCGTCGAGCCCCTTCGGCCCCTCGATCCAGAAGGACGTGCCGCCGAAGGCCGACGATCCCGCGATGGTGAAGCCCTCGCGCTTCAGCGCCCCGGCCATGACGATGTGGCGCTTGTGGTACTCGCCGCGCATGCGATGCAGCACCGCGTCATGGTGGCCGAGCGCCAGGAAATAGGCGGCCGTGCGCTGCAGGTGGCCGGGCGGATGGCGCAACATCAGGGCGCGTAAGGCACGCGCCTCGCGGATGACAGGCGCGGGAGCCACGAGGTAGCCGAGCCTCAGTCCGGGGAAGAGCGACTTGGAGAAACTGCCGATATAGAAAACCCGGCCGCTGCGATCGAACGCCTTCAGTGCCGGAGACGGCGGCGCGAGGAAGCTCATCTCGAACTCATAGTCGTCCTCGATGATGATGAAGTCCTTCTCGGCGGCGGCCTCCAGCAACCGCATCCGGCGCTCGATCGGCATGGTTGCTCCTGTCGGGGAGTGATGGCTGGGCGTGACGAAAACCGCGTCGACCTGTGCAGGGATGGCTTCTGGCGGCAGGCCCTCCTTGTCGACGTCGATCGCGGTCACCCGCGCCCCGCTCAGCATCAGCGAGGCGCTCATATCGGGATGACAAGGATTCTCGCAGACAGCATGCGCACCCTGGCGCAGCAACAGCTGGGTCACGATCCAAAGCGCGTTCTGGGCGCCGACCGTGACCAGGATCTCGTCGTGACTTGCCCTGATGCCGCGGCTCGGCAGGGTGCGTGAGGAGATGTAGTCGACCAGTCGCACGTCATCCGCGGCAGCGAAGTCGCCGGCCATCAGCTCGAAATCCTCGCGCGCGAGCGCACGCCGGGCGCAGTCGCGCCACGCCGTGAGATCGAACAGCGAGGTGTCCATCTGGCCATAGAGGAACGGATAGGGATAGCGCCGCCAGTCCAGCGGCTTGCGCATCGGCTTGGCGACAATGAAGTTCGACCGCAGCTTGGCCGACCAGTCGACGACGTCGCCTGACGCCTGCGGCGCCTCGGCCGGCAGCAGCCCGGTCGGCGGATTGTCGGAAATGCGGTAGGCGCTACGGCTCGCCGCCTCGACATAGCCCTGCGACGCCAGCTCCTGGTAGGCGAGCGTCACCGTGATCCGCGAGATGTTGAGATAGGCGGCGAGCTTGCGCGTCGAAGGCAGTTGCGCACCCGGCTGGATGCGGCCAGCGAGGACCGCAGAAACCACAGTCTCTCGGATCTGCGCCTGCAAACCGACCCGGCTGGAGCGGTCGAGGAAGAACACTGTCTCTGAAACCGTCGGGTGCGCCATGACCGCCTGTCGTCGAACTGGAGTCATTCAACTTCCAATCTGGATATAAGGCAATCGGGGGCTCTCCTCTAACCCTATGAGCCAGAACCAAGACCGACGCCAAAGTCGGCAAGTTCCCGGACTAACCGGAAGCTACCAAAACAAAGAGGGTAACCATGATTGAATTCAAGCATTTCAAGAACTTGGCCGGCGCGGTATCGTTAACGGCAGGTATATTCGCAGCCGGCTTCGCCTATGCCGAGACGACCGTTGTCGTCGGCTACCAGCAGATCGTCGGACCGTTCGTCACGGCCATCGCCGACGGTCGTTTCGATGCAGCCGCGAAGGAGGCCGGCTACACCATCGACTGGCGCCAGTTCAGCTCGGGCGGCGACATCTCGACCGCTCTCGCCTCCGGCAACGTGCCGATCGGTGTGATCGGCTCGACCGGCACCACCGCCGCGGCCACCCGCGGCGTCGACCTCGAACTGTTCTGGATCCTCGACAACATCGGCAAGTCGGAAGCGCTCGCCGTGCGCAACGGCTCGGGCATCGAGAAGCCGGAGGACCTGAAGGGCAAGAATGTCGGCGTCCCCTTCGTCTCGACCTCGCACTTCCACCTCCTGGTCGGTCTCGAGCAGGTGTGGAAGGTCGATCCGCGTGAGGTCAACATCCTCAACATGAAGCCGCCGCAGATCCTTGCCGCATGGCAACGCGGCGACATCGACGCGGCCTATGTCTGGCCGCCGGCGCTGACCGAACTGCTCAAGGACGGCAAGACCATCGCCGATTCCGAGTCCATCGGCGCGGCCTCCGTGCCGACCTTCGACGGTATCGTCGCCGACAAGAAATGGGCCGCCGACAATCAGAAGTTCATGACCGCCTTCACCAAGGTGTTGGCAGAATCCTACGCCGACTACAACAAGAACAAGGCAAGCTGGACGGCGGACTCCCCGCAAGTGCAGGGCATCGTCAAGTTGATCGGCGGCGATGGCGCCGGCGCTGTCGAGGCTTTGAACCTTCTGTCGTTCCCCAATGCGGACGAGCAGGCGTCCGAGACCTGGCTAGGTGGCGGCGCCATCAAGGCGTTGAACGAAAGCGCCAAGTTCCTCGTCGCGCAGAAGCAGATCGATAAGGCGCTCGACGACTACGCGCCTTTCGTCAACAGTAGCTATGCCAAGGAGGCGTCGAAGTAATCCAGGCGCGCCGCCGGCCGGTGCGCGTGCCGGCGGCTGCCTCTCTTCCCAGCGAAATATCCGAAAGGCGCGGCGCGATGGAAACCCTCAACGTCAGCAATGTCAGCCTAACCTACCCAGGCCTTTACACGGACCAGGCGGTCATTGCGCTCAAGGGCGTGAACCTCGAGATCAATAGCGGCGATTTCGTCGTCGCGCTCGGCGCCTCCGGCTGCGGCAAGACCACGCTGCTGAACTTGATGGCCGGCTTCATGTCCCCGACCGCGGGCGACATCACACTCGGCGGACGTCAGGTCGTCGGCCCCGGCGCTGATCGCGGCGTGGTGTTCCAGAAACACGCATTGCTGCCCTGGCTCAACGTCATCGACAACACCGAATTCGGGCTGAAGCTGCGCGGCGTAGACAAGGCGGAGCGGCGCGAACTCGCCACCAAGAACCTGGCGCTGGTCGGTCTGCAGGATTTTCACCGCCACATGATCTATCACCTGTCGGGCGGCATGCAGCAGCGCGTCGGCATCGCTCGTGCACTGACCTGCGACCCGGCGATGCTGTTGATGGACGAGCCGATGGCGGCGCTCGACGCGCTGACCCGCGAGACCATCCAGGAGCTCCTGCTCAAGGTCTGGCAGCTCACCAACAAGATGTTCTTCTTCATCACCCACAGTGTCGAGGAAGCCCTGTTTCTGGGCTCCCGGCTGATCGTCATGTCGCCGCGTCCGGGCCGCATCACCCACACCTACGAACTCGACTTCAACCGGCGCTTCCTCGAGGAGGGCAATGCCCGTGCAATCAAGTCCAGCCGCGATTTCATCGACATGCGCGAACAGATCCTCGGCATCATCTATGGCGACGAGCGGCAGTCCGGAAGCCCGAAATTCCTCCATGCTTGAGCGCCTGTCGAGGGCCAGGCCCGTGCGCCCGGGCAAGATCTACGGAGCGCCCGGCGACGGGATGAGCGGTCATATCAGCCTGGTCACCGCGCTCGTGCTGTTCGGACTGTGGCTGCTGATCACCGAAATGGGCTGGGTCAAGCCGTTGTTCCTGCCCTCGCCACTCGCCGTGTGGGACAAGTTCGTCGCCGCCATGACCGAGGGCGTCTCCAACTCCACCTTGACCCAGCACACGCTGTCCAGCCTTGGCCGCGTGCTCGGCGCCTTCGCGCTGGCGCTGATAACGGCAGTCCCGGTCGGCATCCTGATGGGCGTCAACCGTACGGTGCGGGGACTGTTCGACCCGATCATCGAGTTCTACCGACCGCTGCCACCGCTCGCCTATCTGCCCCTGATCATCATCTGGCTCGGCATCGGCGAATTCCCGAAGGTGTTCCTGATCTATCTGGCGATCTTCGCCCCGATGGCGATTGCCGCACGCGCCGGTGTCCGGTCGGTCTCGATCGAGCAAATCCACGCCGCCTATGCCATGGGCGCGACCCGCATGCAGGTCATCACCCAGGTCATTCTCAAGGCGGCGCTTCCCGAGATCTTCACCGGCATGCGCATCGGCATCGGCGTCGGCTGGACCACGCTGGTCGCCGCCGAAATGGTGGCCGCACACCGGGGTCTCGGCTTCATGGTGCTGAACGCCGCCGAATACCTCGCCAGCGACACCGTCATCATGGGCATCATCGTCATCGGCATCTTCGCCTTCGCCTTCGACCTGCTGCTCCGTTACCTGGAGAAGATCCTGATCCCGTGGAAGGGCAAGATCTGATGACGGCGCCCGGCCACCCGGCAACAGCGCCGCCCGACTAGGGCGGCCCCGCAACCCACCTGACGACTGTTCAATCGGCCGGCCTGCCCGGCAACGGCGGAGCCATGCCTGCCGCCCGGAAAATACGAGGACCACACCATGGCGCTAATCGCCGACGACCTTGCCCGACTGTTCGACGCCTTCAACAGGCACGACATCGACGGCGTGATGAGCTTCTTCGCCGACACTTGCGTCTTCAACGCGGTCGGCGGCCCGGAGGCCTACGGTGTCCGCTTCGAAAGCGCAGAGGCGATCGCCAACGCCTTCAGCGGCGTCTGGAAGGCGATGCCCGATGCTCACTGGGCACATCACAGCCACTTCGTGCACGGCGACCGCGCGGTGTCGGAATGGACGTTCACTGGCACCAACGCCGACGGCACCCGCGTCGAGGCGGAGGGCTGCGATCTGTTCACGCTCAGTGACGGCAAGATCGTGCGCAAGCAGGCCTTCCGCAAGAACCGGCCGCTGATCGCGGCCGGCGCCTGAGCGCATTCAGGGGGGACCCACGAAAATGGAACAGCAGCTTGTCAGGCCCAAGGCACAGCGCAGGCCGTTCGATCCAGCCTATGACCCGGTGCATGCACCCCACCCCGGCGACGGGAAGGATTATGCCCCGACCTACTGGATCGCCACCGCCGGCGCCGAGCCCGAGGATGATGGTCCCGTCCTGCACGACATCGATGTCGACGTCGCAATCGTCGGCTCGGGCTACACGGGCCTTTCCTGCGCAATCCACCTTGCCCGGGAACACGGCATCAAGGCGACCGTGCTGGAAGCCAACGGGGTCGCCTGGGGCTGTTCGACCCGTAACGGCGGCCAGGCGCAGATCTCGGCCGGGCGGCTCAAGCGTTCGCAATGGATCGAGCGCTGGGGGGTCGACGTCGCCAGGAAGCTGCACAGCGAGATTTCGGAAGCGTTCGACTTGTTCCGCGGCCTGATCCGCGAGCCGGAGATCGATTGCGATCCGCAGGACGGCGGCCATCTCTACATCGTCCACCGCGAAAAGGTGCTACCGGCGCTGGAGAAGGAAACTCGCCTGCTCAACGAGGTGTTCGGCTATCGCGCCCGCATGGTCGGTCGCGACGAGGTGCACAACGACTTCGTCCGTGACGCCGAGGCCAAGGGCGCGATGTACGAGCCCGACGGCATGGGCATCCACGCCGCCAAGCTCGCATTCGGGTACCTCCGGCTCGCCCGTAAGCTGGGGGCGAAAGTGCACACCTCGAGCCCGGTTCTGGATAGCGAGCTCAAGGGCGGCGTCCACCACCTGCGCACGCCAGGCGGCATCGTGAGAGCTCGGACGGTCTGTATCGCCACGGCTGGATACACCTCGCCCGGCCTGCACGAACTGACGCGCCACCGGCTGATGCCGATCCTGTCCAATTCGATTGTCACGCGCCCGCTCACCCCCGGTGAGCGCCAGGAGCTGAACTTCAAGACGCTGATCCCGCTCACCGACACGCGCACGCTGCGCCACTACTACCGCATGCTGCCCGACGGCCGCGTTCAGATCGGCAGTCGTAGCGCCATCACCGGCCGCGACGCCGTCAATCCGAAGCATCTCGACCTGTTGCTCGCCGGACTGCACCGGAAATTTCCCGTTCTGCGCGGCATCGAGGTCGATTATTCCTGGTGGGGCTGGGTGGATGTCAGCCACGACATGATGCCGCGCATATTCCAGCCCGATCCGAAGCAGAGGCTGTTCTACGCCATGGGCTACGGCGGCAACGGCGTCATGTATTCGGCACAGGCGGGCCGTCGCATGGCCCAGATGGTGGCCGGCAAGGGCGGCGCCCTCGACCTGCCGATCTTCACCTCCCCTCTGCCCAGCCATGGCCTGCTGACGCCATTCAGGCGCCTCGGCCAGTGGGGAATGTACCGCTGGTATTACCTCAAGGATGAGATCCTCTAAGCCTCCCAAGGCCGGACCGTCCGTATCGAAAGGAACCAAGAAAATGAAGATGACGACCGAAGAAGCATTCGTCAAAGTCCTGCAGATGCACGGCATCGAGCACGCCTTCGGCATTATCGGCTCGGCCATGATGCCGGTGTCGGACCTGTTCCCGAAGGCCGGCATCAAGTTCTGGGACTGCGCCCATGAGACCAATGCCGGCATGATGGCCGATGGCTTCAGCCGCGCCACCGGCGCCATGTCGATGGCCATCGGCCAGAACGGCCCCGGCGTGACCGGCTTCATCACCGCCATGAAGACGGCCTACTGGAACCACACGCCATTGCTGATGGTCACGCCGCAGGCGGCCAACAAGACCATTGGCCAGGGCGGGTTCCAGGAAGTCGACCAGATGGCGATGTTCGAGGAGATGGTCTGCTACCAGGAAGAGGTGCGTGACCCCTCGCGGATTCCCGAGGTGCTGAACCGCGTCATCGAAAAAGCCTGGCGCGGCTGCGCACCCGCGCAGATCAACGTCCCGCGCGACTTCTGGACCCAAGTCATCGACGTGGACCTGCCCTCAATCGTACGCTTCGAGCGCCCGGCCGGCGGGCCCCAGGCCATCAGCGAGGCCGCACGCCTTTTGTCGGAAGCCAAATTTCCGGTGATCCTCAACGGCGCCGGCGTCGTCATCGGCAATGCCATCCAGGAATCCATGGCGCTGGCCGAGCGGCTCGATGCGCCGGTCTGCTGCGGCTACCAGCACAACGACGCCTTCCCCGGAAGCCACCGCCTGGCCGTCGGTCCGCTCGGCTACAACGGCTCGAAGGCGGCGATGGAGCTGATCGCCAAGGCCGATGTCGTTCTGGCGCTCGGCACGCGCCTCAATCCGTTCTCGACCCTGCCGGGCTACGGCATCGACTACTGGCCGAAGAGCGCCGCGATCATCCAGGTCGACATCAATGCCGACCGCATCGGCTTGACCAAGAAGGTCTCAGTCGGCATCTGCGGGGATGCGAAGCAGGTGGCCCGCCAGATCCTGGAGCAACTGACCCCGTCGGCCGGCAACGATGGCCGCGAGCAGCGCAAGGCGGCAATCCACCAGACCCGCTCGGCCTGGCTGCAGCAGCTGTCGTCGATGGACCATGAGGACGACGATCCGGGCACCGAGTGGAACGCCACCGCCCGCCTGCGCGAGGCCGACCGCATGTCGCCGCGCCAGGCCTGGCGGGCGATCCAGGCCGCGCTGCCCAAGGAAGCGATCATCTCCACCGACATCGGCAACAACTGCGCCATCGGCAATGCCTATCCGAGTTTCGAACAGGGCCGGAAATATCTGGCGCCGGGCATGTTCGGCCCCTGCGGCTATGGCTTCCCGTCGATCGTCGGCGCCAAGATCGGCTGCCCCGACGTGCCGGTAGTGGGCTTCGCCGGCGACGGCGCCTTCGGCATCTCGATGAACGAGATGGGCGCCATCGGCCGCGAGGGCTGGCCGGCGATCACCATGGTGATCTTCCGAAACTACCAGTGGGGCGCGGAGAAGCGGAACACGACGCTCTGGTACGCCAACAACTTCGTCGGAACCGAGCTCAACCCCAACCTCAGCTACGCCAAGGTGGCCGAGGGCTGCGGCCTGAAGGGCGTCGTCGTCGACACCACGGCCAAGCTGACCGAGGCGCTGGCCAAGGCCATCGACGACCAGGCCAAGGGCATCACCACCTTCGTTGAAGTCATCCTCAACCAGGAACTGGGCGAGCCCTTCCGCCGCGACGCCATGAAGAAGCCGGTGCCTGTGGCAGGCATTGATCGCGCCGACATGCGGCCGCAGCAGCGCGCCTGACCTCGAACCCACGCCTGCCCGGTCCGCCGGGCGGGCGGACCAAAGCATGGTGATCCGGGACTGAACTGATGAACATCGCCGCGCCCCAACGCTTCAACACCGAGGAACGCCGCGTGCTCGACGTCGGCGGCGGGGTCGCCCTCATCGTCACCGAGACGAGCTTCATCGGCTTCCTCGTCCTCGCCGGCATCTACTATCTGGGGCACGCCTGATGAAACCGCTCGAGCGCATTCTGCTTGCCGCCAAGACCTCGCCGCGCCGCATCGTGCTGCCCGAGGGCGAGGACCCCCGTGTCGTCGAGGCAGCCCTGCGCACCGTGCGCGAGGGCGTTGCAGAGATCATACTCGTCGGACGCCACGAGATCATCGAGCAGAGGCTCGCGTCTGCCGGGTCGTCCGGCATACCCATCGCCATCGAGGACCCCGTCAACTCGCCGCTGACGCCACGCCTGGCCATGGCCTATCACGAGCTGCGCAGGACAAAGGGCGTCGATGAGATTGCGGCTGCCGAGGCGGTGCGCTCTCCGCTCATGTTCGCCGCGATGATGGTGCGCGAGGGCGAAGCCGACGGCACAGTCGGCGGCGCGGTCGCCACCACGGCCGACACGGTGCGTGCGGCGTTGCAGTGCATCGGCCGCGCCCCGGGCGTCGGGCTGGTGTCGAGCTTCTTCCTGATGATGCTGTGCCAGCCGCACCACGTGAAGAAGGGCGCCTTCGTCTTTGCCGACTGCGGTCTGGTGGTCGATCCCGACGCCGCCGGCCTCGCCGACATCGCCCGCATGTCTGCCCGTTCCTACGAAGCGCTGGCCGGCGGCGCGGCGAAGGTGGCGATGCTGTCGTTCTCGACTAATGGCAGCGCCGCTCATGAGCGCGTCTCGAAGGTGGCCGAGGCAACCCGCATGGTGCGTAGCGCGGACCCTGATCTGGTCATCGACGGCGAGTTGCAGTTCGACACCGCCTTCGTCGAGGCGGTAAGCGCCGCCAAGGCCCCCAACTCGGCGCTGCATGGCGAGGCCAACGTCTTCGTCTTTCCCAATCTCGACGCCGCCAACATCGGCTATAAGATCGCCCAGCGGATCGGCGGGGCGGAGGCCATCGGACCTATCCTGCAAGGCCTTGCCAAGCCGGCCAACGATCTCTCCCGCGGCTGCACCGCCGATGACATCTTCCATATGATTGCGGTTACGGTGGTCCAGGCGAACTGAACCGCCAGGTCGCGCCAAGTCCGCGACGTTGACTATCAGAGGCTCGCTTTGACGGGGTGTCTCAGATGGTCGCGGAATGCTATCCTTGTCGATCCGTCCCTTGATCGAACAACGATGGTGACTGGAGAATCCGGCGGCTGTGTCGGCAACGACAAGACGGACAAGACGATCGCAGACTTCCCGCATCGGAATCGCCGCAAGAACGGCACGTTTTTGGAGCGGCTGGCGCGCCGACCGAATGGCGGGGTGATCGCGCTCGGCGCTAGCCGGCATGTGGACCTTGCGGAACGCTACCGGCGTTTCGGCGTTTCCACGACAATGCAGGAGGTGAGCATGGCTGAAGTCACCTACGAGATCGTCGAGCACGACGGCGGATGGGCCTACAAGGTCGGCGACGTCTTTTCCGAGACGTTCGGCACGCACGACGCAGCACGCCGTGCCGCGGAGGCAGCCGCTGCCGAGCAGCAGCTCGGCGGAGCTACCGAGCAGATCGAGTTTCAGACGGAGGACGGCTCCTGGCACGAGGAGGTCGCGCCCGGCGGCGACCGTCCCGCCACGGACGTGAAGGGCTGATCGGGGCCGCGGCCACCTGCGCTCCGCCATTGCACTGGGCTTGCGCTCCTCCGGTCTGCTGATCTTGCATCGATGTCGCTGATTGGGCAGAAGTGCCCTCTCTGTTGCCCGCCTCCTGCGGCTGCCTTCCACCGTTCGCGTGAAAATCGCATGGGATCGGACCGGGCACTCCGTCGGTGGCCTTCTCCTGACGGATCCGCATGCAACGCTATCTCCTCGGCATCGATGCCGGCTCGACGCTGACCAAGGCCGCGCTCTTCGACTTCAACGGAACCGAAACCGCTCGCGCTGCCGAGCGGGTAGAACTGAGCCGACCGCGCACAGGCTGGTGCGAGGTCGATCCGGACGGCGCATGGCACGCGGCGAGGTCCGCCATCCGCGGTGTCATGGCCGAGGCCCGCGTGCGCCCGGACCAGATCGCGGCGATCGGCATATCCGCGGCGATGGTCGGCGCATGGCTGGTCGATGCCGAGGGCAATGCGCTTCGCCCCGGCATCAACTGGGAGGACAGCCGCACGCAGGAGATGCTGGACGAGCGGCTGGCTGCCGACCCGGACTTCTACAGCCGCATCTTCCGCGCCGACGGCTGCGTCATGCAGCAGGGTTGCACGCTGCCCGTCGCCGCCTGGCTGCGGGAGAACGAACCTGACATCTTCGGCGCTGCCGCGCACATCTTCAGCTACAAGGACTTTTTGCGCATGAAGCTGACCGGCATCGCGTCAGCGGACCGGACCGAGGCGGCCGTCGCGCCCGGTGACGCGCGCCGTCGCGACCGCAGCGCCGAGATGCTGAAGCTGTTCGGGCTGGCGGCCGTCGCCGGCAAGCTGCCGCCGGCCGAGGATTCCGAGGCCCTTGCAGGCCATCTGACCGCCGCCGCAGCGGCCGAACTCGGCCTCGCGGAAGGCACGTCAGTCGCCATCGGCGCCGGCGACGTGCCGTCGACCATCGTCGGCGCCAGCGCCCTTCAGGCCGGAACCGCCCTCATCGTGCTCGGCACCACCTGCATCGCCGGCGTCGTCTCCGACGAACCGGTCTTCACGCCGCCCGACCTCGGCCTGCTGTTCACGCTGCCCGCCGAAGCCTGGTTCCGCTCCATGGTGAACGTCGCAGGCACCCTCAATCTCGACTGGGCGATCGACACCATCCTCGGCGAGACGACGCGCGACAGGGCGCTGTTCCAGCGGCTCGACGCCATGATCTCGGACGTCCCGGTCGGCTCCGACGGCGTAGTCTTCCTGCCCTATCTCTCCGACAGCGGCATTATTGCGCCGGTCTTCGACCAGCAGGCGCGTGCCGGCTTTTTCGGGCTGACGCCGCGCCACGGCCGCGCCCACATGATGCGCGCCGTCTATGAGGGTGTCGTGCTCGCCGTGCGCGACCTGATGCAGCATCTGCCGGCGGTCGACGGCGACATCCTGCTGACTGGCGGCGGCGCCAACAGCCTGATCTGGACGCAGATGCTGGCCGACGCGCTCGGCAAGCCTATCGCCGTGCCCGCCGGCTCCGAGTTCGGAGCGCGCGGCGCCGCGCTTCTCGCCGGCACCGCCGTCGGTCTCTTCCCGTCGATCCGGCAGGCGTCTGTCTCCACGCGCCGCATCGCGCGGCGTCAGGAGCCGCAGCCAGACGCCATGGCCGACTGGGACCGCGCCTTCGCGGCCTACGCCGCGCGGCGAGAGATGCTTCTCCGTAAATCCGTTTGACGCCTTTTGCCGGCGTGGTACATACCACTGGGGACAGCGGAATATACCGCCAATGGCAATTGATCTCGTTCTGGAAGACGCGCCACTCTATCAGCGCATAGCGCGTCTGCTGGAGGACAGGATCGATTCCGGCGCGCTGGCGAGCGGCGATCGGCTTCCCTCCGAGCGTCAGATAGCCGACGAGACCGGCGCCAGCCGCATGACGGCGCGACAGGCCCTCAAATCGCTCGAGAAGCGCGGCCTCGTCGAAACCCGCGTGGGACGCGGCGTTTTCGTCGCACATCCGATGATCGAAAAGGAATCGCGCACCCTCCACGGCTTTACCGAGGAGATGGAGCGCGGCGGCCGAAAAGTGTCGAGCGTCGTGCTCGACGCCGGTATCGGCGCGGCCGATCAGGAAGTTGCCCGCGCCCTCGACATTCCCGAGCACACGCTGGTCCACCGGCTGGTGCGCGTCCGCCTCGTCGACGCCGAGCCGCTGGCGGTAGAGCGCACCGAGATACCCGTCGCGCTGGCCCCGGGGCTGCTGGAGAAGACCGACTTCTCCAAGGATTCGCTCTACCGCGTGCTGCGCGAGCACTACGGCTTCATGCCGGCCGAGGCCGAGGAGACGGTGCGCGCCGATCTCGCCGATGCCGCCGCGATCTCGGCGCTCGGCCTTTCCGCCGTGACGCCCGTGCTAAAATTCACCCGCCGGACGTTCGACGCCGCCGGCCGTCCGCTCGAATATGTCCGCTCGGTCTACCGCGCCGACTGCTTCTCGATGCGGGTCAGGCTCACCCTTGCGAGACCATCATGACAGACGCATCCACCGCCAAGGCTTATCTCCACGGACTGGCCGCCCGCATTGACGTACTTTTCGCGGCCAATGCCGCTTCGCTCACCAAGGCAGCCGACGCCGTGGAGGCGACGGCCAAGAAGGACGGGCTGGTCTACATATTCGGCACCGGCCACAGCCACGTTTTGGCCGAGGAGGCGCACTACCGTGCCGGCGGCCTTGCGCTCACCGTGCCCATCCTCGCCTCGGCGACGATGCTGCACGAGGGCGCGATAGCCAGCACCGCCTTCGAGCGCATGACCGGCATCGTGCGGCCGATCTTCGACCGCTATCCGATCGGCGCCAACGATGTTCTGCTCGTCGTCTCCAACAGCGGCGTAAATCCCGCGCCGGTCGAGGCGGCCCAGATCGGCAAGGAGCGCGGCGCGACTGTGATCGCCATCACGTCCGAAACCTATTCGAGGGAGGCCGCCAGGGGCCGTACGCGTCTCGCCGATGTCGCCGACATCGTGCTCGACAACGGCGCGCCGTCGGGCGACGCGACGATTCCCGTCACCGGCAGCGAGCTCAAGGTGGGTCCGGTTTCGACCTCGATCGGCGCGGCGCTGATGAACGCCGTGCTGGCCGAAGTCGCATCCCGCCTGCAGGCGTCGGGTGAGGACGCCCCGATTTATCTCAGCGCCAACATGCCCGGCGCTGCCGAGAACAACGAGCGGCTGGTGGCGCGCTACCGGCCCCGCAACGTGCATCTTTGAGGAACTCCGCGAACTGGATCCGCGGACAACAGGGAGAACAATGATGAAAGCCAGACTCTTCACCGCCGCCGGCTTCGCCGCGCTGCTGCTCGCCGGGACCGCCTATGCGGAGCCGGTCAGCCTGACGCTGTGGCACATGGAACAGCCGCCGCATCGCGTTCAGCGCATGCAGGAACTGCTGGACGAGTTCAACAAGGCGCATCCGGACGTCCAGGTAAAGCAGGAGCCGCAGAGCTGGGGCGAGGTCTACGCCAAGGCGCCGGCCGCGTTTGCAGCGGGCACCGGTCCGGACATGCTGTTCGCCATTCCCGACTTCACCACGGTCATCAAGGGCATCGACGCGGTGGTTCCGGTGGACGACCTCGTCAAGGACATGGAGGCCAAGCACGGTTTCGTCCCGTCCACCATCGCGCCCTACCAGTATGACGACCACACCTGGGCAGTGCCGGCCTACAACATGGCGATCTCCATGTGGTACCGCAACAGCGCGCTGAAGGCCGCCGGCATCGAGGTGCCGAAGACCTGGTCGGAGTGGAAGGCTGCGGCCGAGAAGCTCTCGACCGACGGCAAGTACGGCGTCGGCCTGCCCGCCAACAAGCAGCTCTACACCGACCAGACCGTCTACTCGCTGATGGTCAACGGTGGGGCCGCGGACATCTACAACGAGGACGGCACGATCTCCTTCGACAAGCCGGAGACGGTGGCCGCCTATCAGGCCTATGGCGATCTGCAGAAGCTCTCCCCGCCCGACTCCACGAGCTGGACCTGGGGCGAGGCCGAAGCCTGCTTCGCCAGCGCCTCCTGCGGCACGATCCTGCAGTTCAGCGTCATCAACACCTATGAGACGCAAGCCGAAGCGGATGCTGCCGATCTCGGCGTCGCGGCGGTGCCGCATGCCGACGGGCAGTCGGAATCGGCCACGATCTCCTACTCCAACGCCATCATGCTGACCACCAAGGACGAAGCCAAGCAGGCTGGCGCCAAGGTGTTCCTCGCCTGGCTGCTGGAGCCCGCCAACTACGGCCGCTTCCTGACCATGGAGCCGGGTCTGTTCCTGCCGGTCACCAATGATGGCGCGAAGGCCGAGTCCTTCTGGGCCGATCCGATCGTGACCAAGTACAAGTCGCAGGTCGAGACGATGATCGCCAACTCCCAGAACGGCAAGCTGTTCGGCTTCACCACCGGCAAGGTGTTCCCGTCGATCGGCGCCATCTCCGGCCAGAACGTGATCGCCGAGACTCTGCAGAAGATGGTGGTCGACGGTCAGAGCGCGGCCGACGCCGTGAAAGCCGGCCAGGCGAAGATGAGCGAGATCGCGGGGAAGTAATCGCCCTATCGAGCTTAGTCTGTTGCTTCGCCCCCTCCACCGCCTGCGGCGGTCCCCCTGCCCCGTAAACGGGGGAGGATCCGGGTCGTGCCGGCGATGTCGTCGCGGATCCTCCCCTGCGAAGCGGGGGAGGGGGACCATGCGGAGCATGGTGGAGGGGGCGCAATTCGTCCAACCATGACCAACCCGCGCCTTGCCTTTCTCTTCATTGCCCCGGCCCTGCTGTTCCTGTTGGCAGTGCTCGGATGGCCGCTGGTCCAGGCGGTCATCCTGAGCTTCCAGAATGTCGGCGTGATCGGATCCGCCGGAACCTTCGTCGGCTTCGACAACTATGCGGCCGTGCTCGGCGGCAGCGGCTTCTGGCGGGCGTTCGGGCGTAGCGTGGTCTGGGTCGTCGCCAACGCCGTCGTGCAGACCGCGGTCGCGCTCGGCGTGGCGCTCATCCTCAACCAGAAATTCCCGGGCGTGCGCATCGCCCGCACCTGGATCATCCTGACCTGGATCGTGCCGACCGTCGTCGTCGTCATCATCTGGCGATGGCTGCTGTCGACGTCGGGCGGCATGGTCAATCCGCTGCTCATTCAGTTCGGCATCATCGATCGCCCCGTCGGCTTCTTCGCGACGCGTGAGGGGGCGATGACCACGCTGGTCATGATCAATTCCTGGCGCTGGTTCCCGTTCGTGGCGCTGATGATGCTGGCCGGCCTCACCCGCATTCCCGGCGACCTCTACGAAGCCGCTCGGATCGACGGCGCGAGCGCCTGGAAGCGCTTTACACGCATTACCTGGCCGCTGCTGCAACCGACGCTGATCGTGCTCGGCGTCGTCGGGACGCTGCTTTCCTTCAACGTCTTCGACGTGATCTGGCTGCTCACCGCCGGCGGGCCGTCTCAGGCGACACAGACGCTGCCCGTGCTGATCTACGAGACCGCGTTCAAGGGCTACCGCCTCAGCGAAGCGGCGACCATCTCGGTGTTGACCAGCCTGCTCCTGATGGGTTTTGCGCTGGTGGCGACGCGCGCGATGACCGCGAGCGAGGAGGCACGATGAAACGTACCCTGCCGCAATCGCTCGCTCTCTTCTCGGGCCTCGGGCTGATCGTCCTGCTCATCGGCCTGCCCTTCTGGTGGGTGATGACCGGCTCGATCAAGCTGCCCAAGGAGATCATCAGCCGCGACCCGACGATGTTTCCGCGCAGCTTCACCCTGCAGCACTTCGACAAGCTGTTCCAGTCGACGGACTTTCCCGCCTACCTGCTGAACAGCCTTGGCGTCGCCCTGTTCTCGACCGCTTTCACCGTCGCGCTCGCGCTGCCGGCTGCCTACGCCTTCTTCCGCATGGAGTTTCCTGGGCGCGCCGCGCTCTACCGGCTGATCCTGCTCACCTATGCCTTCCCGACCGTCGTCGTGCTCATCCCGATCTACGGCCTGTTCGCCAAATTCGGGCTGATCGACACGCGCACCAGCCTGGTGATCGTGAACATCGCCTTCGCCCTGCCCTTCTCTATCTGGATGATGCGCTCGTTCCTGGCTTCGGTGCCGCGCGAGATCGAGGAGGCGGCGATCGTCGACGGCGCGCCCGCCCGCGTCATCCTGCTGCGCATCATGGCGCCGCTGATCGCGCCGGGCATCGCCAGCGTGGCGATCTTCACCTTCATCGCCTCGTGGACCGAATACCTGTTCGCCTCGGTGCTGATCGTGTCGGACGCCAGGCGCACGATTCCCGTCGGCTTCGCCGGCATCATCGGACAATATCAGATCGACTGGGGACTGCTGCTGGCCGGCGCGACCATCGCCACCATCCCCGTCGTCATCCTCTTCGCATTCGTGGGCCGCTGGTTCGTCGCCGGCCTGACCGAAGGCGCGGTCAAATAGGAGAACGGATGGCCGGACTTTCACTGCACGGCGTCAAGAAGCGCTTCGGCCAGACCGAGGTCATCACCGGCGTGGACCTCTCCGTCGCCGACGGCGAGTTCGTCGTCTTCGTCGGCCCGTCCGGATGCGGAAAGTCGACGCTGCTGCGCATGATCGCCGGGCTGGAGACTACCAGCGACGGTCGCATCGAAATCGGCGGCAAGGATGTTACCGGGCTCGATCCCGCCAAGCGCGGCATCGCCATGGTCTTCCAGACATACGCGCTCTACCCGCACATGACGGTCGCCGCGAACATGGGCTTTCCGCTGGAAATGTCGGGCCTCGCGCAGGCCGAGATCGACGCCAAGGTGGCCGAGGCGGCGAAGGTCCTGCATCTCGAGCCCTACCTCCGGCGCAAGCCGCGCGAGCTGTCCGGCGGTCAGCGGCAGCGTGTCGCCATCGGCCGGGCCATCGTTCGCAAGCCGGGCGTGTTCCTGTTCGACGAGCCGCTTTCCAATCTCGACGCGGAACTGCGCGTGCAGATGCGCATCGAGATCGCGCGCCTGCACCAGCAGCTGAAGTCGACGATGATCTACGTCACCCACGACCAAGTCGAGGCGATGACGCTGGCGAGCCGCATCGTCGTGCTGCGCGCCGGCCGGATCGAACAGGTCGGCGCACCGCTCGAGCTCTATCAGAACCCGGATAACGCCTTCGTCGCCGGCTTCATCGGCTCCCCGCGCATGAATTTTTTCGCCGCGACCGTCGTGGACGCCGGCGAGCAAGGCGTCGGGGTCGCGGCGCCGGCGATCGGGCTGGCCCGGCTCACGGCGACCCCGCGCGGTGCAGCGCCGAAGCCCGGCGCGACCATCACGGTCGGCATCCGCCCCGAGCATTTCCTGCCGGCAGGCGCTGCGGCCGCGACGCTCGAGGGGCGGCTGACGATGGTCGAGCGCCTCGGCGGCGTCACCTACGGGCACGCCGCCCTGGCGGACGACTCGATGATCACCGTCGAAAGCCGCGGCGATGCGGAATTCGTGGACGGTGCGGAGACACGCTTCGGCATCGATCCGCAGAAGGTCTATCTGTTCGACAGCGAAGGACGGCGGATTTAGGAGGCCACCGCGCTCCACTCACCTCAACGACTTCATCATGAACGTGGATGTCTCGGGTAGCCTCTCATCTCTCAAGGCTTCGAACCCCAGTTCTCGATAGAATTTCTGCGCCTTCTCGTTGCGCGGATTGACGTCTAGATACATTCCGGTCGAGCCCGCCTGCCTGAGCCGCTGCTCCAGGAACGCCATGCACTTTCTGCCGATACCCTTGCCCTGTGCTTCTGGCAGCAGGTCGATGTGGCCGTGCGACGGGTAGGCGGCGAGCGCGGCCGGCACCGTAAGGTCGGGATGATGGATCCAGCGCCGCGCCCAATCGCTGCCGGTCCATTTCGAGGCATCCGGCCCGGGATCCGCAACGCGCTTCTGCAGCTTCGGATACCACTCCGCCGCGAGCCTCGCATTAAAGCTCTGCGTGTCCGGCGCGCCGAGCAGATAGCCCGCGACCCCCTGCGGGCCATCGATCGCATGGGCGAAGTCGGGCTCGAACACCTGATAGGGAACGGCATAGATCATTCCCATCAGATCCGGGACGTCTTCCCGGCCGGTCGCATCCCTGCCGGCATCTCCCGTCCTCAGGCAGATCCGGCAGAACGCCGCATGATCCTGCACGCTCGCCCGGCGCAGGAAGAACCCGTCGCCGAGGTCGAGAATCATGGCGGCAGGATGCGGAAGTCGGCGCCCTCGGGCAGCAACTGCCCGCCGTCGACGACGATGGTCGTGCCGGTGATGTAGTCCGCGTCACCCGACGCCAGGAACAGGAAGGCGCTGGCCACGTCGCGCGGAGTGCCCAACCGGCCGAGCGGGATCGCGTCCTCCATGCTCTTGATGAACTCCGGTCCGCGATGCAGGCGGATGGCTTCGGTCATGATGTTGCCGGGCTCGACGCCGTTGACGGTGATGCCGTAGCCCGAAAACTCCAGCGCCGCCGAGCGGATAAAACCGTTGATGCCCGACTTGCTGGCCGAGTAGTGGCCGTGGCCGGGGCTGGTGACATGCGGCCCGGTGATGGACGAGGTGAACAGCATGCGACCGGACCGCTGCGCCTTCATGGGTGTCAGCGCCGCCCGCGCCGAGTTGAACGTGCCGCGCAGGTTGACCGCCATCACGCGGTCCCAGTCGTCGGGGCTGGTATCCTCGATCAGTTGCCAGGGGTAGATGCCTGCGTTCTGGACCAGCACATCAAGCCGCCCATGGCGCTCGACAGCCAGCGCGACGGCCGCCTCGGCATCCGCCATCTTGGAGATGTCGGTCTCCAGGAAGACGGCATCCAGCTCCTGGGCCGTCGCCTCCCCGGCCTCCGCCTCCGTATCGGCCAGCACCAGCCGGGCGCCCTCTTCGGCGAAGCGCTCGGCGATGCCCCTGCCAATGCCGCGCGCGGCCCCGATGACGAGCGCGACCTTGCCGTCCAGTCTTCCAGTCATCCCTGCTCCTATGCGAGTCTTTGCCGGATCGTCTGCTTCAGCGTGTCGAGCAGCACGGCCGCCAGCACCAGCAGGCCGTGGATGACCTGCGTGAAATTGGCCGGAAGCCCCATGAGATTGATCGCCGTATTGATCGACGACAAGAGGAGCACGCCGGCATAGACGCCCGGCAGCGAGCCGACGCCGCCCTTCAGGCTGACGCCGCCGATCACCACCGCGGCGAAGGCGTTGAACAGCAGGCCGACGCCGAGATTGGCGGTCGCGCCCGAGGTGCGGATCGTCAGCAACCAGCCGGCCAGCCCGGCGATGGCGCCGGCCATGACGAAGGCGAGGATCAGGTTGCGCGTCACGCGGATGCCGGCGCGATAGGTCGCCTGCTCGTTGCCGCCGATCATCTTCAGGTGCCGGCCGAAGGGGGTTTTTGCCATGATCAGCGAGAACACGACGAAGCACGAGATCGCGATCCAGGCCGTCAGCGGCAGGCCGAGCACGCGCTGGATGCCGAACCAGCGGATCGCCGGCGCGAGATCCTGCGCCGAGCGGCCGCCCGATACCGCGACCACCAGTCCCCGCACCCAGATGTAGGACGCCAGCGTAATGATGAACGCGCTCATCTTCAGCTTGACGACGAGCACGCCGTTCAGCGTCCCGATGAGCCCCCCGACGCTGATCGCGATGAGCAGCGACACCGGCACCATCAGCCATTCCGGGTAGAGCTGCACGCCCAATCCGATGCCGGCCGAGCAGAACAGGATGCCGACCGTCATCGCAGCGAGGGCGGCGACGGATTCGACCGACAGATCCATGTGGCCGGTGATGATGACCAGCGCCAGGCCGATGGACATCACGCCCAACACGCTCGATGCCTCGATGATGTTGGCGAAGATGCCGAGCTGGAAATAGTTCGGGACGAAGATCGAGAAGATCGCCAGCACGAAAAGCAGCATGAACCAGACGAGATTGTCCAGCACGAACTCGAGGATACGGCGGGTGCGAAGGTTCATGAACAAGCCGGATAAAAGCGACCAGGATACGAATTTCCGCGCCTTGCGCCCCCTCCACCGCCTTCGGCGGTCCTCCTCCCCCGTAAACGGGGAAGGATCGAACGGCGCCGCCGGATCCTCCCCTGCAAAGCGGGGGAGGGGGACCACGCGAAGTGTGGTGGAGGGGGCGTGAGCGGCAACTGCCTCACTCCACCGCCTTCACGGTATCCGCGGGCGGCTTCATGTTGCCCCAGAAGGCCGGGTTATCGACGTTGCTCTTGTCGATGGCAGCGCCTGGGATCTTGATGTTCGGGCCCCAGGCCTCGATGGTCACCACCGAAGGCAGGCCGAGCACGTCGTAGTTGCCGGCCTTGATCTCCTGCTTGTTGACCACCTTGTCCATGAACATGGCGACCGCCGCCGCCTGCGCGTAGAGCGGCTGCTCCACCTCGACGTTCAGCCAGCCCTTGCGGATCAGGTCGAGGCCGACCGGTGCGCCGTTCGAGCTCATCATCATGATGTCGCCGGGCTTCTTGCCGGCGGCTTCGAGCGAGGCGACGCCGGCGACCGAGAGATGCGCGGCGTGGCTGAAGATCAGGTCGATGTCGGGATTGGCGATGAGCTGGTCGTTCACGATGGTGCCAGCCGCATCCGCAGCCCACAGCATCGCCGGATGCGAGATGATGGTAACTTCGGGGTATTCCTTCATCTTTTCCTCGAAGCCCTTCTGGATGTCGAGGGTGTAGGGGTCGCCGGGATCTCCCAGCACCTGCAGGATCTTGCCCTTCACCGATCCGTTCTTCGCGGTCAGCAGCTTCTCGGCCTGCTCAGCCGCCACATGACCGATCTCGACCGTGCCGGCAACAGAGGTAAAGTCCGAGGGTGTCGAGGTGATCTGCCTGTCGAACTCGACCACCGGGATGCCGGCCGCGCGCGCCGCCTCGATGGACGGCTTCAGCGCGTTGAAATCGACAGCGGCGAGCACCACCGCCGACGGCTTCAAGGCAATGACGTCGTTCATCTGGCTCTGCTGCTGGTCCGTCTTGTTGTCGGCGTTGAGCGACTTCATGTCGTAGCCGACCTGCTTCAGGAACATTTCCAGCGCGCTCACCGAGCCGGTCTGGAACTCGTCGAGCAGGGTCGGCACGAGGTAGTAGACGGTTCCCTTCGACTGGGCGAAGGCCGGCGTCAGCATCGCAGCGGCGACTGCCACCACGCCCAACGCAGAAAGAAGTAGTCGTTTCATTTCGTTCGCTCCTCTTGCCGGACCCCTTTTATGCGCCCCTCAGCCTGCCGGTCCGGCGCCGGCGGGTGTTTCCCCGGTGATCATCCTGACCACCGCATCGGGGCTGGTTTGACTGCACGGGACATCGCCCGCGACCACGCCATGCCGGATCACGACGATCCGGTCGGCGACCTGGAATGCCTGCTGCATGATGTGGGTGATGATGACGACGCCGATACCCTGGGCCGCCACCTGGCGGATCATGTCGAGGCCGCGCCGCGTCTGCTCGACGCCGAGTGCGGCGAACGGCTCGTCGAGCAGCACCAGCTTGCCGCCCCAGTGGACGAAGCGGTTGAGTTCGATCGCCTGCCGCTGGCCTCCGGACAGGTGCTCGACATTCGTTCTGAGCGAGGGAATGCGTGTACCTGCATTGGCGAGCGCATTGCCTGCCACCTCCTCCATCGCACGCTCGTCCAGCACCGGGATGCCGAGCACCTTGCGGGTGATCTCGCGGCCCATGAAGAAGTTGGCGACGACGTCGACATTCGTGCAGAGCGACAGATCTTGATAGACCGTCTCGATGCCGGCCGCCTTCGCCTCGGCGGGAGATTTGGCCAGGAACTCCTGGCCTCCGAACAGCATGCGCCCGGACGTTGGCTCCAGCCCGCCGGAAATGATCTTGACCAGCGTCGACTTGCCCGCCCCGTTGTCGCCGAGCAGCGCCACCACCTCTCCCTTGCCGATCGAGAAGCTGATGCCTTTCAGCGCCTCGATGGCGCCGAAATTCTTGCGGATGTCATCGAGGACGAGCAACGGCTCGGTCATGCAGCAATCCCCTTGGCTGCAGGCGCTTCGCGCCCGTTTGCGCGCTCGGCCGCGAACATCTGGCCGAAGCGCGGCGACAGCACGCCAGATACCGCGAGCGCGGCGGCGCCGAGCAGCACGGTCTGCGTGCCGCCACGCGCCACGATCACCCGCGGCGTCTTGCGGTCCCGCCGCGCGGAGACAGAATTCGGGAGGTCTTGCGCGGCAGCATCCGCCAGTTGCTCCAACAGTCCGGTCGGCGCCAGCCCGCCCAGGATGACTGTCTGCGGGTCGAACAGATTCTCGATCGTGGCGACGGCGTTGCGGAAGATCGGCGCCACCGCCTCCACCCATTCGGCGCTGCCGCCTTCCCAGCGGCCAAGCGCCTCCAGCGAGACGTAGCGTTCCAGGCAGCCGCGATTGCCGCACGGGCAGGACTCGCCGCCCGGCACGACCGGGATGTGCCCGATCTCGCCGGCATTGCCCCAGGCCCCGCGCATGACGACGCCTTCGTGCACCATCGCGCCGCCGAGCCCGACGCCGAAATAGAGATAGTAGTATTCCGCGAACTCGGTTCCGAGCCCGTACAGCTGTTCGCCGAGCGCGGCCGCCGCCATGTCCGTCTCGAGGAAGGCGGGCAGTCCGGTCGCCTCCGCCAGCCGCTCCTTCAGCGCCACGTCCTTCCATCCGGCCATCGTCGTCGGGCCGACGAAGCTCATCGACTCGACGTCGAAGGGACCGGGCAGCGCCATGCCGACGCCAAGAATGCGCCCGCCCGCCTTGCGTCGGGTCAGCTCCGGCGTCATGGCGGCGATGAGGGCGAAGGCCTCGTCCGGCGTTGCATTCGGCGCTTCACGATAGGCGCTCTCCACCACCTCGCCGCTGAGATTGATGAGCGCCGTGTTGATGCCAAGCGGCGTCACATGGATGCCGACGGCGTATCCGCCCTCCGGATTGATCCTGAGCGTTGCCGGCGGCAGGCCGCGCCCCTTGGGCTCGTCGCGCAGCGACAGGATGAAACCCTGGTCCTCGAGTTCACGAACGATGGTGGAGACTGTCTGAACGGTAAGGCCGACGCGCTCGGCGATGTCGCCACGCGTGGTCGGCCCATGGAGGCGGATCGATTCCAGGACGATGCGCCGGTTGTACGGCCGCCCGAACTCCTGGTTTGTCCCCCGCAGCGCCATAGCAGCCCCGCCCCTCTCCTAAGGGAAGGTTCTCACCGCGCCTCGATTAAGTCAAATGGAATTCAAAAATGACACGGTTGGATGGGAGCGCGCCAAGCGAACTGGAACCGCAACCGCTCCGGTGGGCCGCGTTCGGGCCAACAGCTCTCGTGGTTCCGGCAATACTCCGATTCCGAACGCCGCCTTGGTCTACCGCCTCGACTGATCGAAATAGTCGCCGAGCGCGTCACCCAGAAGGTTGAGCCCCAGGATGAAGCCGGAGACCGCGAGGCCGACAATGACGGCCAGAAAGGGCTGGATCGCGAGGTAACTGTGGGCCTCGCGCAGCATCGAGCCGAAGGATGGCGCCGGCGGCTGCACGCCAAGACCAAGAAAGCTCAATGAGGCCTCCCACAGGATGGCCTGCGCGCCGTCGAAGCTGGCGATGACGATCAGCGGGCCGACCATGTTCGGAAGCACCTCGCTCCAGAGTATCCGCCACTCGCTGGCGCCCAGCCCGCGCGCGGCCTCGATGAACTCGCGGTCGCGCAGCTGGATCGCCACGCTGCGCGACACGCGCGCGAAATCCGGGATCGCCGCCAGCCCGACGGCCACCATCGCGTTGGTGAGCGAGGGGTTCAGCAGGGCGACGATGACGATGGCGACCAGGATCGTCGGAAATCCCTGCAGGATTTCGGTGACGCGCGACACGACCAGGTCGACAAGGCCGCCACGCCCGCCGGCAATCAGTCCAAGCGCCGTCCCGATCACGCCGCCGATGAGCACGACGATCAAGAAGGCCTGCGCCGCCACGCGCGATGCCCCGAGCAGGCGACTGAGCACATCGCGGCCGAGCGGATCGGTTCCCAGCCAATGCGCTGAACTCGGGCCCTGCAACGCCATCGCCAGATTGGTGTCCGTCATCGAATGCGGCGCAACGAGCGGTCCGACCAGCGCCGCCACGACAAACAGGCTCACGAGCGCCAGCGCGAATGGCGAGCGGCGAGCAAGGAAGCCAAGCACGTTCCTGCGCGCTGCACGCCTGGAAGGCTGGGAACCGACAGACATCAGGCTCATCGTGTCCTCACCCTCGGGTCGATGAAGGCATAGGCCAGGTCGATCAGCAGATTGACCAGGACGTAGCCGCAGGCGGCGACCAGCACGACGCCCTGGATGACGGGGTAGTCGCGGTTGAGCACAGCGTTCATGCCAAGCCGGCCGATGCCGGGGATAGAGAAGATGACCTCGACGACGATGGCGCCCGAGATGAGCACGCCGAGCTGGAGGCCGATGTAGGTGATCGTGGTGATCAGCGTGTTGGGCGCGACGTGCCTCAGCAGGATAGCCAAGGGCCGCACGCCCTTGGCGCGCGCGGTGTCGACATATCCCTCGCCGAGAACCTCGATGGCGGTCACGCGGACGAAGCGCACCAGCGAGGGCACGAGATAGATCGCCAGCGTGATCACGGGCAGGACCATGGAATGCAGGTTGCCGGTCACGCTGCGCGATAGCGGCACGTAGCCGGCCGACGGCAGGAGTTTTAGCCAGACGGAGAAGGTGATGATGAGCAGCAGTCCGACCCAGAAGCCGGGTACTGAAATGCCGAGCGTGACCAGCGCCGAGGTCGGCCGGCTCCACCAGCGGCTGCGGTTCTGCGCCAGGACTAGACCCAGCGGCAACGCGACCGCGACGGCGAGGACGAGGCTGGCGAGCGCCAGCTCGAGCGTCGGCGGCAGCGCCGCCAGCAACAGATCGTTGACCGGCTTGAAGCTCAGGTTCGACGTGCCGAGGTTGCCCTGCAGTGTTTCCTTCAGCCACAGCAGGTAGCGCATGGGCAGCGGCTGATCGAGCCCCATCTGCCGAGTGACCGCCTCCACGCGCTCGGGCGTCGCCATATTGCCCAGCAACACCGAGGCGGGGTTGCCGGGCGCGAGTGCAGTCGCGAAAAAGGCGAGAGCGCTGACGCAGAACAGCGTCACCAGCCCGCCCACGACACGACCGAAGAGGAATGCTCCCATCCGTTACGCCCCAGTTGCCGGCGGCGGCGCGGACGCCGCCGCCTTGCGCTGCAGTTCCGCCGCTATACTGTGACCTTCGTATAGTCATCGATCCCGCTCGGCCCGATGACCAGCGACTTCGCTCCCTCGGCGCCCAGGAAGAAAAGCGGCAGGTGGTCGACCGTGATCTGCGGCATCTCCTCGAGGATCAGCTTCTGCAGTTCGTGGTAGAGTTCGGCCTGCTTGCCCGGATCGAGTTCAGCGCCCGCGCGCTTGACCAGATCGGCATAGCCGTCCGGGTTCCACTGGTTCACGTTGGCTGTCGGCGCCAGGTTCGGCGAGTTGAACATGCTCGCCGGGTCCTCGGGACCGGTGTTGAAGTTGTCTGTGGTGATGTCGTAGTCGGGCTTGGTCAGCACACGCTCCAGCCAGACGGTCGCCTCCAGCTCCCTGACCGTCACCTGATGCCCGAGCCGGTTCAGGTTGTCCTGGAGGATCAGCGCCATCGACTTCAGCGAATCGAAGCCCTGGATGGTGAGAATCTCCATCTTCAGCGGCTTGTCCTTGGTGAACCCGGCCTCGGCGAGAAGCGCCGCGGCCTTGTCGAGATCGAACGGATACATCGTTGCCGAATCCGCCCAGTAGGTCGCCATTTCCGGCGGCACCGGATTGATGGTCGGACGCGCGAAGCCGAACCAGACGGTCTTGGCGTAGCTCTCGCGGTCGAAGGCGTAGGCGAGCGCCTGGCGTACGCGCTTGTCGTCGAAGGGCGCGCGCTTGGTGTTGATGTTGAAGTTCTCGTAGAGGATGTAGGGCTTGGTCTGGATGACCTCGATGCCGGCGCTCTGCGCCTGGACGACGTCCTTGCCTTCGACGAGCGCGACCATCTGCAGCGTGCCATCCTGCATGCCGGCGAGCCGGGCCTGCGAATCCGGCACGATGCGCCATTCGATGGCGGCGACCTTCGGCGCGCTGCGATGCTCGGCGTAGCGTTCGACACGGATACGGTCGCCCGGGGCCCAGTTGGCGAATTTGAACGGGCCGGTGCCGATCGGCGCCGTGCCGATGGCGCCGATGTTGGCTTCCTTGACGATCTGGACAACCGCCAGGTTGGCAAGGATCCCGGGCACCGGATTGGCGAGCGTCAGCTTCACCGTAGCATCGTCAACAGCCTCCACGGCGGAGACGGCCACCAGCTGTGGCGCGAACGGGCTGCCGACGTTCTTGTCCTGAACGCGCTTGTACGAATAGACGACGTCGGCCGCGGTGAACGGCGAGCCGTCGTGCCAGGTGACGCCCGATTTCAGCTTGAAGGTCGCGGTCAGTCCATCGGCCGCGATCTCCCAGCTGTCCGCGAGGAGCGGATCGGCCTTCAGCGTCTCCGGATTGATGAAGACAAGGGCTTCGAACACCGTCGAACGGATGCTGTGGCGGAAGACGTCGCTCGGCGACATCTGCGGATCGAGTGTGTTGATGTCGCTGGAAATGCCGACGACGAGATCGCCGCCTTCCTGCGCGAACGCCGCCGGGCTGAGCGCCAGCCCCGCCGGCAACATGGCGGCGGCGGCCGTACCGCCGAGGAGGCGCAGGAACTGCGCCCGGTTCAGTTTCATGGTCTCACTGCGAAAAGTCATTTTTGTCTCCCCATGTGGATTGTCTCAACTATTCACGTGACAACATGCGGATCTGCGACGTCCGCTTGGCCTCCCCTTGCCTCGGTGGATGCGAAATGGCACGCGGCCAACCGCCCTCCCCCATGATCCTCCAGCGCAGGCTCGAGCCGCGCGCAAATGTCCTGCGCGATCGGGCAGCGCGTGTGAAACCGGCATCCCGACGGCGGGTTGAGCGGGCTCGGAATGTCGCCTTCGATACCTTTGCCCGAACGTCCCCGAGCCTCGGGGTCCGGCAACGGGACGGCGGCCAGCAGCGCCCTGGAATATGGATGCAACGGCGCTTCATAGAAGGCGTTTGCCGGCGCCAGCTCCACCAGCTTGCCAAGATACATGACGCCGATGCGGTCCGAGACGTGCCGGATGACGCCAAGGTCGTGCGAGATGAACAGGATCGTCAGGCCGAGTTGCTCCTGCAGGTCCTTCATCAGGTTGAGGATCTGCGCCTGCACCGAAACATCGAGCGCGGAAACGGGCTCGTCGGCGACAATGAGCCCGGGTTCCAGTGCGAGGGCGCGCGCGATGCCGATACGCTGACGCTGCCCGCCGGACAGCTCGCGCGGCAGCCGGTCGGCATAGGCCGGGGAAAGGCCCACTTGTTCGAGCAGCGCCGAAACGCGCGCGCGCTCCTCCTGCCGCGAGCCGGCGACACCCTGGATGCGCAAGGCGTCGCGCAGGATCGAGCCGACTTTCTTGCGTGGATTGAGACTCGCCATCGGATCCTGGAAGATGAGCTGGATCCGTCGACGCAGCGGTCGCATCTCGCGCATCGTGCGGTGGGTGATGTCCTCGCCCGCGAACACCACGCTGCCGTCGCTCGGTTCCGCCAGCCGGGCGACGCAGCGCGCGAGGGTGGACTTTCCGCAGCCGGATTCGCCCACCAGCCCCAGCGTCTCGCCTTCGGCAATGTCGAAGCTGACGCCGTCGACCGCATGCAGATGGCGCTGAATCCGGCGGAACGGGCCACCGCGGATAGGGAAGACCTTTCGCAGGTCCCGGATACTTACCAGGGGCCGTTGGCTCGCACTCATGACGCCGTCCCGCCAGCCGGGCGTTGAGCCAGATGCTGCTTCGCCACCGGCGAAAGCCAGCACCGATCGAGATGGTCCGCATCTCCGGCGGCCGCCAATGGCGGCTCCTCCAGGCAGCGGCCAAAGGCGTGATCGCAGCGCGGACGAAAGGCGCAGCCTTCCGGCTTGCCCTCCGCCAACAACGGCGGCGCTCCCCTGATCGAAGGCAGGCGACTCGTCTTCAGGCGATTTGCGGCCGGGATCGAAGCGAGCAGGCCGGCCGTGTAGGGGTGCTGCGGCGAACGGAAGACCTCGCGCACGGGACCGCTCTCGACGCAGCGCCCGGCGTACATGACGAGCACGCGATCCGCGATCTCCGCGACGACTCCGAGATCATGCGTGATGAAGATCACCGCCATCCCGTATCCGGCGCGCAGCCGCGCAAGCAGAAGCAGGATCTGCTTCTGCATGGTCACGTCGAGCGCGGTGGTCGGTTCGTCGGCGATCAGCAGGGCCGGATTGCCGGCAAGCGCGATCGCTATCATCGCACGCTGGCGCATCCCGCCGGAGAACTGATGCGGATAGTTGTCGATGCGCACCTCGGGATTGGGGATGCCGACCTGTGCGAGGAGCTCAAGCGTGCGCAGCCGTCGCTCGCCGCGACCCATTTCTGTGTGGATCGACAACGCCTCATCGATCTGGGCGCCGATGCGGTGCAGCGGGTTGAGGCTGCTCATCGGGTCCTGGAAGATCATCGCCATGCGCGAACCGCGCAAGCGGCGCATCGCGTGCTCGTCGAGAGCGAGCAGATCCTGGCCTTCGAAGACGACCTGGCCCGACAGACGAAAATTCGGATCGGTCCGGTTCAGGCCGATGATCGAGCGCGCGGTCACCGTTTTCCCGCATCCCGACTCGCCAACGATGCAGACGACTTCGCCCGGCGACACGGAGAACGACACGTCATTGACCAGTACGGCGTCATGGGCGTCCCTCAAGCTCACGCTGAGGTTGCGCACGTCGAGCAGGGGTTGGCCGATGACGTGTGCGCTCACCAACCTACCTCCAGGCGTTTGGCGAGGCGGGCCTGCGCAGCGACCAGCGCTGCCGCCATCGCCGGCTCCTCGATGGAATGGTTGGCGTCGGTGACGATCTCGAACTCCGCTTCGGGCCACGCGCGCGCCAGATCCCACGCGCTGCGCGCCGGCGTGATGACGTCGTAGCGCCCCTGCACGATGATCGCCGGCAGGTGCCTGATGCGGCCGATGTCGGCCAGGAGCTGGCCGTCCTCGACGAAGAAGTCGTTGCGGCAATAGTTGGTGAACAGCCGCGCCACCGGCAGGGCCTTGTCGGCCTGGCTCGACTGGGCGACGAACTCGGCATCGTAGCGGAATAGGAGCGTCGACGCGTTGTAGGTGGCGAAGGCCTTCGCCGCCGGGAGATGCACGGCTGGATCCGGATCGAACAGCCGCTTCGCATAGCCGGTCAGCAGGTCGTCCCGCTCGTCGACCGGCAGGGCGTCGCGGAACCTCTCCCATTCCGCGGGGAACAGCCAGCGCGTCCCTCCCCACCACCAGTCGCGCTCGATGGCGCGGCCGAGGAAGATGCCGCGGATCAGCAGCGCCTCGCATCTTTCGGGATGGCTCTCTGCGTAGGCAAGGCTGAGGAAGCTGCCCCACGAACCGCCGCTGATCACCCAGCGCTCAATGCCGAGTTTTTGGCGAAGCACCTCGATGTCATCGACCAGATGCTGCGTCGTGTTGTTGTCGATGACGCCATGCGGCGCCGAGCGCCCGCAGCCGCGCTGGTCGAAGAGTACGATGCGCCAGATGGACGGATCGTAGTAGCGGCGATGGCGGGGCTTGCAGCCGCCCCCCGGGCCGCCGTGCAGGAAGACGATGGGACGCCCGCCAGGATTGCCGCACTGTTCGTAGTAGAGAGCGTGTCCGTCCGAAACGGCCAGCATGCCGCTGTCGTACGGCTCCAACTCCGGGAAAAGTGCGTCCTCCAGAACCATCACAGCGTCCTGCGCGGTTGGCGCGGGCGCCCCATGCGCCCGCTTAGGCGTCGATGAATTCCCTAGTTCGCCGACGTCGAGAACAGCGTCTTACCGCCGACCTTGATCTCGACGTCCACTTTGTACTGCTTCAGTGCGTCCGTATTGACCTCGATGCCCAGGCCCGGCGCGTCGGGCACCTCGATTTCGCCGTTCGCGTTCGGCGCGATGTGGTTGCGCGTCAGGTCGACGGCGAGCTGCTTCAGCGTCGTCGGATACTCGCAGATCACATGGTCCTTCAGCCCGGCGAAAGGCTGCAGCGAGGCGCTGAGCGCGAGGTTCGACGTGAAGGTGTGGTTGATGTAGGTGACGCCACGTGCGGCGGCGTAGTCGGCCACCTGCTTGGCCGGCCACAGGCCGCCGATGCGGCCGCAGTCGATCTGGATGTAGCCGACGCGGCCGAAGTCGATCAGGTGCTCGGCCATGTAGCGGTTGTGGGCGGCCTCGCCGCCGGCGGTCTTTACCGTCTTCACGCGGTCGCGCAGCGCCCCGTAGGCGCCGTAGGCCGAGCCGTGGAAGGGCTCCTCGAAGAAGGTGACACGGTTGCGCTCCATGGCGTCGAGGCGCGCGGCGGCGGCATCGACGTCCTCGCCGAAGATCTGGCCGGCGTCGATCAGCAGGATGCCGTCGGGGCCAAGGCCCTCGCGCGCTGCATCCAGGTGTGCGATGTCGCCCGCCAGCGAATCGCCGAACGGAGCCCAGCCGAACTTGACGGCCCGGAACCCACGCCCGCGCATTTCCCTGGCGCGCTCCAGCGTGCCCTGCGGCGTCGTGCCGAACAGCACCGATGCATAGGGGATCTTCGGATAGGCGGCGTCATAACCGAGCAGCTTCCAGGCGGGTACGCCGCGGGCGTGGCCGAGCAGGTCCCACATCGCCATCTCGATGCCCGACCAGGTGTGCGCCGCCTGCAGCAGGTCCATACTGTTGAAGGCGAGCGCCGCCGACATGCGGCGGATGTCGTCCGGCCCGTCCAGCGTCTGACCCAGCACCGAGTCCGATACCGGGCGGCAGGCGCCGTGCGACATCGGGCTGACGAACGCCGCAATGGACGGCAGCGGAGCCGCCTCGCACTCGCCCCAGCCGACATGCCCGCCGGCGCTGACGCGCACCACCAGCGCGTCTTGGCTGCCGTCAGCCTCGGTGGTCACCTCCGGCATCGCGACATAGAAGAAATCAACGCTATCGACTTTCATGGTCCGCCTTGTCTTTGTTGCGCCTTGCAGCGTTATCTCGATGAATGGGTGTCGTGGATCAGGCGTTGCGCCGGTAGACGACAGCGCGCGGGATGAAGGGCGTGTCCGGCTCGATCGGATAGATCGGGCGGGCGCAAAGCTCGTGTCCGAGGCTCGCGACATCCGCCGAGGTCGATCCCGGCGCGTCCACGTTGAAGTTCTTCGCGACCCACTGGTCGTACATGTGGAACTCGGTGTGCGGCGACTTGACGATGGTCAGGTCGAAGTCCTGCGGGTCGAGACCGTTGGCGTAGTAGAGCGAGCGGTCGAACAGGAAGGCCGGCTTGCTGAGGACGAGCACGGTGAAGTTCCCGAAGGTCAGCACGGCGCTTGGGCCTGCATCGAGTGGAAGCCCCATGGTTTCCAGAACTGCCTTGCCGCGCGACAGGCTCTCGACCGTCGCCGTCACCTTCATCGGCTGGAAGCGCGCCGCATCGACCGTTCCGCCAAGCATGACCTCGATCGTCGCGCCCACGCCCGCAGCATGCGCCGCGGCGGCGGCCGGAGCATCGACGATCTGCGCCAGCGCGCGGCGCTCGTAGTCGCCGTCGCGAAGCGCCTTGAGAAGTGCATTGGAATCGCCGCTTGCGCCCGACGATGTCGCGTCGGCCGCGTCGGTGAAGATGACCGGGCCCTTCATATGACGCGCGAGCGCAACGGCCTTTTCAGGCGCGACGAGCTTGCCGACCAGCCGATGGCGGCCGGCCCACATCGCCTCGGCCAGCTTGATCGCCGAGGTCTCGGCGGAGCCGTCCGCCTGTTCGGTCACGACGATCGCCTGCGTGCAGAGCTCGGGCGCATCGGTGAACGGATTGCCGATCATCACGCCCGCCGCCAGCGCCTTGCCCGAATGCTCGAGGAGCTGGCCGTCGGCCAGCACGTCGCCATAAAGGCCGGTCTTGGTGATGCACTCGTCGCCGCGCGCCAGCATCGGCACGACGACGCGGGCGATTGTGGGCTTCAGCTTGCCGTCGACGATATCGAGGAGCTGCCGTGCGGCGCGCACGCCGGTATCGGCGAAGTCGACGTGCGGATAGGTCTGGTAGATGGCCAGGCCGTCCACCTGCCGCAGCATGCGGTCGGTCAGGATGCCGTGGAGGTCGAGCGAGATGACGATCGGCACGTCCGGCCCGAAGGCGCGGCGGATTTCCTCCAGCAGAAAGCCCTCCGGGTCATGCTCCCCGATCGCGCCCATGGCGCCGTGCAGCGAGACGTAGAGCGCGTCGACCTTGCCGGCGTGCGGCAGCACCGCCTGCAGAACCTCACGCGAAAGGCGCTGCCAACCCTCGGCGGACAAGATGCCCGCGCTGTCGGCGCGCGCCGAAATGGTCGGCAGGATGCTGACGTCGCTCCGCTCGTCGAACACCGACAGCGCGCCGCCGACCGAGGTGTTGAGCCCACGACGCGACAGCAGCGCGTCGCCATGGTCGATCTTGAAGTCCTCATACTGCGACGGCAGCGGATTGAAGGACGAGATCTCCTGCATGCATTCGGCAATGAGGATCTTCATGAGACGACTCCGGAAATCGACGGGAGGCGGGGCGGCACCGGGAGCGTGCCGTCGGCCACGAGATGACAGGCCACCGACCGGCCATCGGCCAGGGTGGAGAGCGCAGGGTCTTCCGAGCGGCAGCGGTCGACCGCGAAGCGGCAGCGCGGGGCGAAGCGGCACCCGGCGGGGATCGCCAGCGGGCTCGGTACGTCGCCCTGCAGCTTCTCGCGATTGCGCTTGGCGCGCGGATGCGCCGGCGGAATGGCCGACAGCAGCGCCCGCGTATAGGGATGGGCCGGAGCGGCGAAGAGCGTCGCCGCATCTGCCAGTTCCACGATCCGCCCGAGATACATCACCGCCACCCGGTCCGAGATGTGACGGACCACCGAGAGGTTGTGCGAGATGAAGAGGTAGGTGAGGCCGAGTTCCTGCTGCAAATCCTGCAACAGGTTGATCACCTGCGCCTGGACGGACACGTCGAGCGCCGACACCGCCTCGTCGCAGACCAGGAATTCCGGCTCCAGCGCCAGGGCGCGCGCGATGCCGATGCGCTGGCGCTGGCCGCCCGAGAACTGATGCGGATAGCGGTCCGCGGCAGCGGCCGGCAAGCCGACGAGATCCAGAAGGCGCGCCACCTTGCGTTGGCGCTCTGCGCCGCGTGCGAGGCCATGGATGGCGAGAGGCTCGCCAACGATGGTCCCGACGCTCATGCGCGGGTTGAGCGATCCGAACGGGTCCTGGAAGATGATCTGGAGGTCGCGCCGCCGCTCGTTCATCTGGGCGGCGGTCAGCGCGGTGAGATCCGCATCCTTGTGGATCACCTGTCCGGACGTCGGCTCGAGCAGGCGCAGGAACAGGCGGCCGGCAGTCGACTTGCCGCAACCGGACTCGCCGACGAGTCCAACGGTCTCCTGGCGACGGATCGCCAGATCGATGCCGTCCACGGCACGCACCACCGCGCGCTGCCCTTTCCCGAGCAACCCGCTGCGCGGCTCGAAATGCTTGGTGAGGCGGCGCGCCTCGATCAGGATCTCGTCGGTCATGTCGCGCTCGCCTGCAGGATCGGAGACGGCTGCGCGTAGCCGAACGGCCGGATGCACGCCGCGGCCTGTCCCGGCGCGAGCTCGGCCAGGGGCGGAGGCGCGACGCGGCACGCTTCCCGGACGTGCGCACAGCGCGGCGCGAAACGGCAGCCCTTTGGCATCTGGCCGACGGCAGGAACCGAGCCGGCGATGGTCGTCAAACGGTCGCCCGTATCGTCGAGCGACGGGATCGAGGCGAGCAGCGCCTGCGTGTAGGGATGGGAAGGGTTGTCGAACAGAGTCTCCACATCCGCCATCTCGGCGACGCGGCCAGCGTACAGCACCATGACCTTGTGGGCCATTTCGGCGACGACGCCGAGATCGTGGGTGATCATCATCAGCGCCATGCCGCTCTCGGCCTGGATGTTGCGCAAGAGGTCGAGGATCTGCGCCTGAATGGTCACGTCGAGCGCGGTGGTCGGTTCGTCGGCGATCAACAGCTTCGGCTCGGCGGCCAGCGCCACAGCGATCATGACACGCTGGCGCATGCCGCCGGAAAGCTCGTGCGGATAGGCAGCGAGGCGCGAGGAGGCCGACGGTATCTCGACGCGCTCCAGGAGTTCGATGGCGCGCCGCCTGGCGGCGTCCGCGCTCATGCCCTTGCGGATGCGCAGCACCTCGTCGATCTGGTCGCCGACGCGCATGATCGGGTTCAGCGAAGTCATCGGCTCCTGGAAGATCATGGAGATGTCCCTGCCGCGCTTCTGCCGCCAGGCGGCCGGCGGGAGGGCCGACAGGTCCTCGCCGTCGAGCACGATGCGGCCCGACTTGCGCCGCACCGGGAAGCCGAGCAGGTCCATGATCGTCAGCGCCAGCATCGACTTGCCGCTGCCGGATTCGCCGACCACGCACAGCACTTCGCCGGCTGCCAGCGTGAACGACACGTCCTCCAGCACGCTTGGCGCCGATGCGTTCGACCCGACGACGGTCGTGAGATTTTCCACCGTCAGCATGGTCACATCCGGATGCGTGGATCGAGGACGTCGCGCAGGCCGTCGCCGAGCAGGTTGAGGCCAAGCACCACGACGAGGATGATCACCCCCGGGAACAGCGTCACCCACGGCGCCTCGACCATGAAGTCGCGGCCGTTGGCGATGATGCCGCCGAAGGTCGCGGCCGGCGGGGGCGGGCCAACGCCGATGTAGGAGAGGATGGCCTCCGCCAGGATCGCCGAGGCGAACACATAGGTCAGGCGCACGATCAGCGGCGCCAGGGAGTTCGCAAGGATATGGCGGAAGAGAATGCGCATGTGGCTGGCGCCGAGAGCGCGCGCGGCCTCGACATACTCCATCTCGCGCACGACCAGAACAGAGGCCCGGACAATGCGCGCCGTGTGCGGCGTGGTGGCAATTCCCAGCGCCAGGATGACGTTGGGCACCGAAGAGCCGAGCGTGGCCGCAACCGTGATGGCAAGCAGGATAGCCGGGAACGCCATCATGGCGTCCATGATGCGCATAAGCACGTTGTCCAGCTTGCGGAAGTAACCTGAGACCGCGCCGATCAGCGTCCCGAAGACGCCAGTGAAGACGACGACCGACAGCCCGATGAAGAGCGACAGCCGCCCGCCATGGATCGAGCGGGAAAGGATGTCGCGGCCGAAATGATCCGTGCCGAACCAGTGTTCCCAGCTGGGCGGCTGGAGCCGGGCCCGGAAATTGTTCAGGTTCGGCTTGTAGGGCGCGATCTGGTCCGCAAACAGGGCGAGAACCAACACTACCAGGAACAACCCCGCGCCGATGACGAAGCCGCGGTTTCCGGCAAGCCGTCGCAGGAACACCGCGAACGGATTCTGCCGCTCCGGCAGCGCCTCCTCGGCGCGCATGGTCAGGCCGGCGCTACTCAAGGCGCACCCGCGGATCGATGGCGGCGTAGAGCAGGTCCACGACGAGGTTGATGAGAAGATAGATCACGGTCAGGAACAGCAGTCCGCCCTGTATGAGTGGATAGTCGCGGCTGAGGATGCCGCCGATGATCAGCCGCCCGACGCCGGGCAGCGCGAAGACCTGCTCGACGACCACCGCACTGCCGAGCAGCGCGCCGGCAATGATACCGGTGACGGTGAGGATCGGCATCATGGCATTCGGCAGGCCGTGGCGCATGAGGATGTAGAGACCCGACAGCCCCTTCGATTCCGCGGTGCGCATGAAGTCCTGGCTGATGACGTCGAGCATGGCCGAGCGCGTCATGCGCGCGATGAAGCCAATCTGCACCACGGCGAGCGTGATTGTGGGAAGCGCCATCGACCTGACCCAGCCGACGGGATCCTCGAAGAGCGGGACGTAGCCGCCGGAGGGCAACCAGCCGAGCTGAACGGAGAAGACCACGATGAGCAGGAGGCCGAACCAGAAGTCGGGAACCGACAGGCCGAGCAAGGCGAAGGTCATCACCGTCTGGTCGGCCCAGGTTCCACGGCGCGCGGCGGCCAGCATGCCCGCCGCGACACCCAGGCCGATGGCGACGACCAGCGCCATTGCCGCCAGCATCAGGGTAAGCGGAAGGCGTTCGAGGATGGCCGAGAGAACGGGGGTGCGCAGCAGGATCGACTGGCCGAGATCGCCCGTGAGCACGCGGCCGTACCATTCGGCCATCTGCACCAGCGGCGGCTGATCGAGGCCGAGCTGCTCGCGCAGCCGCTGCGCGTCTTCCGCCGTCGAGCTCGGACCGAGGAACGCTGCGGTCGGGTCGCCCGGAATGATCCAGATGACCGCGAACGACATCAAGGAAACCAGAAAAAGAACCGGCACGACGGAGATGAAGCGCCGCAGCAAATAGTCTCGCATGCCCACCTCCTGTGCGCTGGTTTGGGGAGACATCGCCGCCCGAGCGGCGATGCCAGATCATGGGTGCCGGCTTGCTTACTGCGCCAGCGTCACACCCCACATGCGGGGGATGCGGAACGGAACGAAGTTCTCGACCTTGTCGTTGGTGACCTGGAACAGGCCGTAGTTGCCGGTCTTGATCGCCACAACGTTGTCCAGCATGCGCAGCTGGAACTGCTTGAACAGGTCCTTCTTCTGCGCCTCGTCAAGCGTGGCGTTGAACTCGCCGGCGATGCGGTCGATCTCCGGATCGGGCACGATCTGGGCGTTGCCGTTCACGAAAGCCGACATGACGGTGCCGGGTCCCTCGAAAGGCTCGATGCCGAAGCCGTGAGTCCAGAAGTTCCAGCCGGTCTTGGAGAAGCCGACCTTGGTGGTCGTCGGCCAGTCGGCCACGACGATGTCTACTTTCACGCCGATCGCCTCGAGCCGCGCTTGGAAGACGGTGGCGATATCCACGTTGGGCCGCAGGTTGTCGGTGATGAAGGTGACCGGCTCGCCCTTGTAGTTGGACTGGTCGAGGAACGCCTTCGCCTTGTCGAAGTCGGCGACGTTGTACTGGTCGAGCCCGGCGTCGGAAGCGAAGGGCGAGGTCGGGAAGACCCAGCCGCCGTCCACCTGGTTGATCCCGGCATACGAGATCTCCATCACCTCTTCCATGTCGAGCGCAGCCTGAACGGCCTTGCGGAAGTTGACATCGTCGGTGGGCGCCTGGTTGTGGTTCAGCTTGATCACCTGGAAGGCGAAGGGCAGCACGTCGTGCACGACGTATTTCGAGTCGCCGCGCAGACGCTCCGCGGTCGGCCCGTCGACGGTCTCGACGATCTGAACCGCGCCCGATTCAAGCGCCGCCGTGCGCGCGCCCGCCTCAGGGATGAAGCGGAAGACGACACGGTCGATCAGCACCTCTTTCTTGCCTGCAAGTCCGTCCCGCTTGTCGTAGGCGGGATTGGGAACGTACTCGGCGTACTTCTCCAGCGTGACATGGCTGTCCGGCTGATATTCGACGAACTTGAACGGGCCGGTGCCGATGTACTGGACCTCGTTGGCGCCCTTGGCGGCTTCCTCCGCGGGATAGATCGCGATCGGCGCCCGCGGCGACGAGATATTGTCGAGGAACACCGACTGCTTCTGCTTCAGCTTGATCGCCACTTCGTAGGGGCTGACGGCGGAGACAGTGTCGATCGCGGCGACCAAGGCCGGCGACACGCCGATCTTGCGGTAGCGCTCGATGGAGGCGACCACGTCTTCCGACGTCATCTCCTTGCCATTGTGGAATTTGACGCCTTCGCGCAGCTTGAACGTATAGGTGAGGCCGTCATCCGAAACGCTGACGCCGCTGGCCAGGTCGGGGACCGGCTCGGCGTTTTCGTTGCGTGCGTAAAGGGTCTCGTAGATATGAAGCGTTATGTTACGGGCGACCTGAGCATTGGTGACGTGGGCATCGAGCGACGGCGGCCCCTGCACCGAGGCGATGACGATCTCTCCGCCGGCAGCCATCGCCATCGGCGCGACCATGACCGAACTCATCAGTCCGAATGCGAACGCCAGTGCTTTCATTCTTACAGACATCACTTCCCCCTTTTGCTTGAAGCTCTCCCGGCGCGGGCGGCGCGGCTGCCCGGGCCCTTTATCAGCGGCAGGCTCATCCCGCCGCCAGCTTGTCGTCATAGTCGCTCATGACCACGGCGATGGTATCGCCGCGCGCCACCCGCCCAGGACCGGCCGACATCCAGAGAACGCCGTCGCGGTGGTAGTTGACCTGGATGGGATCGCGGTCGACGTCCTCGACGAAGTGGACCCATCCGGCCGGCTGCCCGGCCTTGACCTCCTCGCCGACGAGGTTGGTCGGCTCGAAAAGCCCGCCTGCAGGCGCGAAGGAGTAGCAGGCCGGATCGCGCACCATCATGTGGCGCGTGCCCGCCGAGCCGTCGCGCTGCGCGGTCTCGGGCTTGCCCTCGACGACGCCGAAGTGCTTCAGGATATTGTCGACGCCACGGCGGCCGATGCGCACGCCCTCGACGTTGACGCGGCCCCACCCGCCAAGCTCGGTGCCCAGCGAGATCGCGCCACGGCGCTCCACGCAGGAGGTAAAGGTCGCGCCCTCGTCCACGCCCCAGAAGACGGTGTTGTAAGGCGCGCCAAAGGCTGCGGCGGCCTCCATGGTCTTCTTGCGCATGGCCGGATCCGGCAGGTAGTGCATGTTGGTCGATGGCGCGGAATCGCCGCTGTGACCGGCTGTGTGCAGATCGACCGACACGTCCGCCAGCGGCAGGATGTAGCCGTCGAGGAAATGGGCCAGCATTTCCGAGAACGTGCCCTTCGGATTGCCGGGGAAGCAGCGGTTCATGTCGCGGTTGTCGACGGGGCTGAGCCGCGTGTCGTTGAGCACCGCCGGGATGTTGTACGCCGGGATCATGATCACCCGGCCCTGAACGCGGGCCGGATCGAGCGTGCGGGCGAGGCGTGAGATGGCGATCGGCCCCTCATACTCGTCGCCGTGGATGCCGCCGGTGAGCAGGATGGTCGGGCCGGAACCGTTCTTCACGGAGATGATCGGGATCTCCACGACGCCCCAGCCCGAGGTATTGCGCGAAAGCGGCGCGCGCAGATAGCCCGCCTGCCGACCGTTCCTGTCGAAATCGATGGGATTTGAAATGCGACTTTTCTCGACCTGCAGCGCCACAGCGCATCCCCCGCTCTTGCATGCCCGAACGACGTTCCGGGCTCCAACTCAACAACTATTGCGTACGGTATACCGTATGTCAAGCAGCCAGATCAGTCTCCGAGAACGCGATCGAGATCGCGCGTCACCTCGCGCAGCGCATCCTTGTTCAGCTTGATGCCGAGGCCCGGCGCCGACGGGATCTGCAGCATGCCGTCGGCATCCAGTGACCAGCCTCCAACCGTGATCTCGTCGATGTATGGCGAGCCGCCGATGTACTCGACCAGATCGGCCGTGGGGATCGCGGCGGCAAGCTGCAGATCGACGGCGAGACCGACGGCCGTGTTCCATCCGTGGCCGATGTAGCGGACGCCAAAGGCGTTCGCCATGCGCGCAATCTGGATCTGCTCCGAGATGCCGCCGACCTTGGTGACGTCGGGCTGAACGATGTCGAGCGCCCGCTTCTCGAACCAGGGCAGGAAGTTCTGCCGACGCGTGATGCATTCGCCGGTCGCGATCGGCACCGGGCTGCGTTCGCGCAGGCTGCGGAAGTCGTCGACGGCATCCGGCCGCAACGCCTCCTCGAACCAGTAGACGTCGTAGTCCTTCAGCATCGCCGCCGTGTTGACGGCCCAGTTGAGGCCGTTCGGCCAGAAGGCGTCGCTGGCGCCGGCGTCCACCATCAGCAGGCAGTCGTCGCCGGCCCCTTCGCGGGCCGCACGCACGATCTCCTCGTCGAGCCTGGCGCTCTCACGCCGTCCGAACGGACCCCAGCCGATCTTGATCGCCCGGAAACCCTGGCTGCGGTAGAAGGCGGTGCGCTCGCGCATCAGCTCCGGCATTTCCATCAGGATCGAGGCGTAGGCCTTCACCCGTGTCCGGTAAGTGCCGCCGAGCAGGCGGCCGATCGGCTGGCCGGTGACCTGCCCGAAAATGTCCCACAGCGCGATGTCTACGCCGCTGATGGCGTGGGTAATCGAGCCGCCATGTCCCATCCAGAAGGTGTTCTGGTGCAGCTTCTCGCTGACCCGCATCGGCTCGATGGCGCTCTCGCCGATCAGCAGCGGACGCAGCACCGCCAGCGCCGCCTCCACCAGCCGCGCATCCGTGAACACGCTGCCGATGCCGACATGGCCTTCATCCGAGCGGACCACCACCAGCGCGTGAATGGAATCGTCGGGCTGGATTTCGTTGCTCCAGCCCCCCTTCGGCGACTTTCCGAACAGACCGAGCGCCTCGACACTGGCAATCTTCATGCTTGCAATCTCCCTGTTTGCAGGCGCAACGAGCCCCGTCGCGCCCGCACGATCGTGCAGGCAACGCCAGCAGCGCCGCACCTGTCGTTCGTTGGGGCTAGACCCCGTTCGCTTCTCCCCGCGCACGCGTCATCGGCGCGGTAAAATGTCTGAGCAACTGCTCGGGGATGTCCGCCGCATCCCCGTTGCGAATGAATTCGACGAGGCGCGCATGCAGCTGCACCTCGCCCGTGCGGTCTGCGGCGTCCGCCCAGTCGCGGCAGAACACGATGATCATGTGCTGCGCCAGGCCTTCCCAAATCTGCGCCGCCAGCTCGTTCTCGGAATGGCGCGCCACGGCGCGATGGAACTCGAGGTCAACCGAACCCAGCGCCACCGGGTCGCCCGACCCGGACAGCGAACCCATCGCCTTGATAATCCCGTCGAGTTCCCCGACCAGCGGCGCGCGGTCGTGCCCCGGCCGCATGACGTGCTGGAATATGATTGTCTCGAGGGCAAGCCGCAGCTCGAACAGCTCGGCGATGCGCCGCGGGCTGTAGTCGGCGACGCGCAGGCCGCGCTGATCCCTGCCCCCAACGAGGATGCCGCGCAGTTGCAGCTTCTGCATCGCCTCGCGCGCCGGAACCCGGCTGACGTTCAGCGCTGCGGCGACCTCGGCCTCGGTGATGCGCTCGCCGGCCGCCTTGTCGCCGCGCGCAATCGCGAGGATCAGCCGCTCCTCCACCTCGTCGGCAGTCGTCCTGCCGCGCTGGATCGGAGCCACGCCCCAGGCTCGGTCCTGCTGGGTCTGCGCATTGCGACTGGTCATGGGAAGGCGAACGATGCTCCGATGCGACATACGACGCCATCAGCGTCGAGTCATAGCAGTCGCATACGGTATACCGTTAGTCAACGGGCTCGCTTCAGCTATCCTTGGCCATGGAGGCCAGGATGGTCCGCAAGTTGACGAGCATCGCCCTGCGACCCAACCCCGGGATCGCAAAGGCGCCATGCGTCGAACTGTTTTGTCTGTCTTACCGGTCCGCCAGCGCCCGAGGCTCAGACTCGGCTGTCGCAGAAAATGCCGCCGGCAGGAAGCGGCAGGAGATGCCATGGCCGTCGGCAATCTGGTGCCATGGGGCGGAACCTGTCGCCTCATGGTCCACGCCATAGGCGCAAGGTCCGGCGGCCGGCGTATCGGCAAGGCGAAGATCAGGAGCGGCCTGCCGCAGCTTCTCGCGTTGCAGGACGGGATCCGGCACCGGAACGGCGTCCAGCAGCATCCGCGTATAGGGGTGCCCCGGGGTGTCGTAGACTTGGGACGAACTGCCCATCTCAACGATCCGGCCGCCGAACATCACCGCCACGTCGTGGGCGACCTCGCGTACGATCGCCAGATCATGCGCGATGAACAGATAGGACAGGCCGAGCCTCTCCTGGAGCGACTGCAGGAGCGTCACAATCTGCGCCTGGGTCCGGACATCGAGGGCCGATACCGGTTCGTCGCAGACGACGAAATCCGGACTCACGGCAAGCGCGCGCGCAATCACGATGCGCTGGCGCTGGCCGCCCGAAAATTCATGCGGATACCGGTGCATGACGGCCGGATCCATCGCCACCAGCTCAAGCAATTCCTCGACGCGCTCCCGCACCTGGGCGGCCGGAACCGACCGGTGCACGCGCAGCGGCTCGCTCAGCGTCTGTCCGATCGTCATGCGCGGGTGCAGGCTCGAATACGGGTTCTGGAGAACGAACTGCATGTGCCGGCGCATCCGGCGCAGTTCGGACGACGACAGCGTCGTCAGGTCTTTGCCCAGCAGCTTCACCGATCCGGCGTGGGCCTTCTGCAGCTGCAGCACGGCGCGGCCGGTCGTTGTTTTCCCTGAACCCGACTGTCCGACGAGGCCGAGCGTCCGGCCCGGACCGATGTCGAACGACACGCGATCGACGGCGACGACCGGTTGGCTCGCGCCTCTGGCGGGAAACGTCACCGACAGGTCCCTGACCTGCAGCACCGGCTGCTTTGATTCCAGGCTCATGAGTGCTGCGCCCCGCTTCTCACTGGCGCCGCCGGGCGGTGTCGAGACGTGGCACCGCCTCGAGCAGCGCCCGCGTATACTCGTGGTTCGGGTGGGTGAGGATTTCCTCTACCCCGCCGGTCTCCACGATCTCGCCGCGATACATAACGTTCACCTTCTCCACCATGCCGGCCACGACGCCGAAATCGTGCGTGATCAGCATGAGCGACATGCCCCGCTCCTCCCTGAGCCGCATCAGCAGGCGCAGGATCTGCGCCTGCACCGTCACGTCCAGGGCGGTCGTGGGTTCGTCGGCGATCAACAGATCCGGGTCGCACGAGATAGCCATTGCAATCAGCACGCGCTGGCGCATCCCGCCCGAGAATTGATGGGGATGGTCGTCGGCGCGGCGCGCTGGCGCCACGATGCCCACCTGGTCCAGGAGGTCGATCGTGCGCTCGCGCACGGCCCGGCCGGTCAATGCCGTGTGCCGCCGCAGCATGTCGTCGATCTGCGAGCCTATGGTCATCACCGGATTGAGCGATGTCATCGGATCCTGGAAGACCATTGCGATGCGGCGTCCGCGGATGTCGCGCATCGCCGCCTCGTCCAGCCGCAGGATGTCCTTGCCGTCGAAACGCACCGATCCGCCCAGCGAGATCCTGGTCCCTTCGGCGGCGAGGCGCATAACCGCCCGGGCGGTGACGCTCTTGCCGCAGCCGGATTCGCCGACAAAACCGACCGACTCGCCCCGGCCGATGTCGAACGAGATGCCACGAACCGCCTGGACCACTTCCCGGCGGGTCGCGATCTCAGCCGTCAGATCGCGCACTTCGAGTATGGACTGCCGATCGGTCAACGCCTGCTCCCGACATCGAGGACCTCGCGCAGGCCGTTGGCCAGCACGATGAAGGTAAGCGTGGCGAAGACGATTGCTGCCGCCGGGCCGACCACCGTCATCGGCGCCAGTTCCATGAACTGCCTGGCCTCCGCCAGCATGCTTCCCCAGTTCGGATCCGGCGGCGGCGGACCGAGGCCGAGGAACGAGAGCGCGGTCACCGTGAAGATCGTCTGCGCGAGGGTAAGGCTGGTGGCCACCACGATGGGCGATACGACCAGCGGCAGGATGTGCCGCACGACGATCCAGAACTCGCTGACGCCGACGCTTTTCGCCGCTTCGACGTGGTCCCACTGCTTCACGCTGAGCACCGGGCCTCGGACGACGCGCGCCATGGCGGGCGTATAAACGATGGCAATGGTGAGGATGAGATTGGGCACCGTGGGGCCGAGCGCCGCAACCACGGCGATCGCCAGGAGGAAGACCGGGAACGCGAATACGACGTCGAGAACGCGCATGACGATCTCGTCGACGACGCCGCCGATGTAACCGGACAGGAGACCGAGCACGAGGCCGGCCGCCAGCGCCAGGAAAACGGCGAGGCTGGTGATGAGCAGGGTGGTCTGCCCCCCGACAAGCAGGCGGCTCAGGACATCACGCCCGATCAGGTCGGTGCCGAGCCAATGCCGGGCGCTCGGCGCAGCCAGCGATTCGCCGGATGTGGCCGATGGATCGAAGGGAGCGATCCACGGTGCGAACAGCGTGACGACCATCATCACGGCGAGCATGACTATGCCCAATCCCAACAGGACATCACCGTTGGTGATCGCGGCGCGACGCTTTGCAGGAGGCTGATCCCGCCCGACCGCAGCGGCCGAAGTCTGAACGTTGTCGCTCATATCTTCACCCTCGCATCGGCGCGCGCATAGGCAATGTCGACCAGCATGTTCACGCAGACCACGACGGCCGCCGCCAGGAGAACGATCGCCTGGATCACGGGATAGTCGCGGCTGGTGATCGAATCGAACAGATACTGGCCCATGCCCGGAATGGCGAAGATGGTCTCCACGAGGATGCTGCCGCCGAGCAGGGAGGCCACCTGCAGTCCGGTGACCGTGATCACCGGCGTCAGGGCATTGCGGACGAGATAGTTCGCCACGATGGTGCGCGGCCGCAGGCCTTTCGCCCGCGCGACCATGACGAAGTCCTGGTTTGCCACTTCGAGCACTGCGGCTCGCGTGTTCTCCGAGATCGTCACGGAGACCGCCAGCGCGAGCGCAAAGGCGGGAAGCAGGAGACTGCCGATGTTGCCGATCGGATCGGCAAGAAACGGCGTGTAGTTGAACAGCGGGATATGCGGGAAATAGAGGCCGAACAGCAGCACGATCAGGGTGCCCACGACAAAGTTCGGCACCGCCAGGATCAATCCGTTGTAGATCCGCACGACCCAGTCCACCCGCCCGCGCAATCGCGCGGAAGCCAGGCCTGTCGCCACGCCCATCACCATGGCGATGACCGCCGCGACGGCGGTCAGCTGGACGGTGACGATGAAGCGCGGCGGCAATTCCTCGAGCACGGGTCGCTTGGTCACGAATGACGTTCCGAAATCCCCCGACAGCGCGTTGCCCAGCCAGAGCAGATACTGGCTGATCAGCGGCTGATCGAGCCCCATGTCGCGCCGGATGGCTTCCAGCACTTCCGGGGCGACGCTCGTGGTGCCGGCTGCCGCGACAGCGAAATCGCCCGGCAGCGCACGCATCAGCATGAACGCGATGAATGACACGCCAAGCAGGATCGCCGCCGTCCAGGCGAAGCGGACAAGGACTACGCGCGTCATCAGGCGACAGGACCCGTCATGGAAACGGCGCTGACCATGCTATTTGTCGACCCACGTCGTGCGCACGAAGAGACGGGTGTTGGCGGCCAGGGGCGCGTAGCCCTGGACCTGGTTCCACCACAGCTCCCAACGCAGCGGATACTGGTAGATCTGAAGCACATAGGCGTTGTCGGCGACATGCTTCTGTATATCCAGGTTCCGGGCGGCCCGGCTCGCCGGATCCAGCTCCGCGCGGGCTTCTGAGATCATGGCGTCGAGCGCCGTGTCGGCCATTCCCATGCCGGCGCCGAACGCGCTGTCCGATTTCAGGCGCGCAAAGATCGCATCGGGATCGGGCGACCAGCTGAGCGCGACCGAAAGCAGCGTCGGCCAATCGCCTGATGACCATTTGGCGAGCAAGGGCGCCGTTTCCATCGCGGAGATCTTCACGGTGATGCCCGCCGCCTGCCACTGCTGCTGCAGGATCTGGGCGCAGGCAACGTCGAGCGGGTTGGCCGCCACGACGATGTACTCGCCAAGGTCGATGCCGTTGGGATGCCCGGCCTCGGCCAGCAACTGCTTCGCCTGGGCCGGATCGTACTTGTAGTAGGGAAACTCGCTCACGCCGTCGTAGCCGCCGACGTGGCTTTCCGGGACCATCGCGCCAACCTTGCCGGAGCCGCCGAGCACCGTCTGGACGCAGGCTTCGCGATCCGTGGCCAGGCTCAGCGCACGGCGCACCCTGACGTCGTTGAGCGGCGCCGCCTTCATGTTGAGCCAGATCGGGAAGGTTCGCGACGTCTGACCAGGCGCGGACGCCAGATCCGGCGACGTCTTGGAGATCTGCGCGGCAACCCGGGGATCCTTGAGCCAGGTCATGTCGATGGCTTTGGAGCGCAGCGCGGACGTGATGGTCGCCTGGTCCTTGTAGAACTTGAAGACAACCGACGACAGATAAGGCAAGCCGTCCTCGTAGTAGTCAGGATTGGCCTTCAGCGAGAATTGCTGGTTGGGCTGGTACGATTCGAAGACGAAAGGACCCGTCCCGACAGGATTCGTATCGATGTTGGCGAGGCCCTTCGGCACGATCGCGCCGTCCGGATTGGTCGCGAGGTAGTTGAGGAAGGCCGCATCCGGCCCGGTGAGTTCGAACTTCACCGTGAGAGGGTCCACGACGGTGACCGCCTTGATGATCTCATACTGCGCGCGGAGGCGGCTTGCCGTCGCAGGATCGAGAATTCGATCGAACGTGTACTTCACGTCCTCGGCGGTGAACGGCTGGCCGTTGTGGAACTTCACCCCTTCCCGCAGCTTGAAGACATATGTCGTGCCGCCCTCGACCTCATAGCTGACCGCCAGATCCGGCTCGATCTTCATGTCGGCCGTCCAGCGAAGCAGACCGCTGTAGATCAGCCCGGTGAAATCGTAGGAAGAGAATGCGGTGACCGTGGTCGGGTCCAGCCCGATCGGATCGGCATCGGCGCCGATGGTCAGCGTCCCCCCAGCCTTCGGCTCGCCGGCCGCGAAAGCCGAACCGGGCGCGCCGATCAGCAGGGCGCCTCCCGCAAGGCTCAGCCGCAGAAGGCTGCGCCGCGACAGCACGAAGGGGCTGGCATCGCCCAATTGAAGCTCTTCCACACCCGACAATTTTTTCGACATTTTCAGAACCCTCCCGTACTCGATGTTTCGATTGGCGGCGTATTCGGCGGCGGGATCAACCCGCGACTAGCGTTCGGGCGCAGCGGACCATGGCAACGAGTTCCCCGTACTTATGGGCGCTCGGCGCTCCTTGGCAAACTGGGAAGACGGCAGGGATCTCGGTGCAGGCGCGGATGCTAACGACATTGCCACAGACTGATGCGAACTTGTTACTGGCCGTAACAGGCACCACGCGGGCCGCGGTGTAAATGGCCCGCCGTTTCACGCTATGGAACAACGATCGCATTTAACGCGGCGCGGCAGGCGACGCCGCGCAGCCGTCCAGCCCCCCTCAATCGTAGTCGATGCGCGGATCGACGTAGGCGTAGAGCACGTCCACAGACAGGTTGATGACCACGTAGAGCGCCAGGATCACCACGATGCATCCCTGGATCAGCGGATAGTCGCGGGTGCTGATCGCCTGGATGAGCAGACGTCCAAGGCCCGGATAGGTGAAGACGGCCTCGGTCACGACGGCGCCGCCGATGAAGCTGGCCATCATCAGCCCTACGATGGTGATGAAGGGCAGCAGCGCGTTCCGCATGACATGCACGCCCACGACCTGCCGTTCCGGCAACCCTTTCGCCCGCGCGGTCCGCACATAGTCGGCGCGCAATTCGCTGACCAGCGAGGCGCGCAGGAAGCGGGCCAGTATGGCGGAAACATAGACGCCGAGCGTCACCGCTGGGAGCAGCAGATTGCGGATGGAGCCAACTGGATCCGCCCAGATCGCCACATAGCCCGACACCGATGGCAGCCACTGAAGCTCCACCGAGAACCACAGGATCAGCAGGATGCCCAGCCAGAAGGTTGGCACCCCAAGCGCCAGCGCGCTCCAGCCGGACAGGATGCGGTCCAGCCATGATCCGGGGCGAACGGCGCTGGCGATGGCGACCGGAATGCCAAGGGCCAGCGCCACCAGCGTTGCCGCGACGGCGAGATGAAGCGTCGCGGGCAGCCGCTGTCCGATGAGCTCGAGAACCGGCGCGCGGCCGTAGATCGAGGTGCCCAGGTCGCCAGCGGCGGCGCGCCCGAGCCAATCGAGATATTGCACGACGACGGGCCGGTCGAGGCCGTATTGGGCGGTGACGGCGGCGATCTGCTCGGCCGACGCATTCTCGCCGACCAGCCCGGCGATCGGGCCGCCGGGCACGGCGTAGAGCATGGCCCAGATGCCGATCGAAGCGAACAACACGACAGGCACCATCTGCGCCAGCCGTCGAAGCACGAAACCGATCATGACGCAGCCCCTTCGGTCTCGGCTGCCCCGACGTCGTGGCGGTCCTCGAGAAGCGACGCCAGCGCGCGCCCTATCACGTCGAAGGACAGAATCGTGAGCGTCAGCACGATGCCGGGCAGGATCGCATAGTAGGGCGCCTCATACAGGTATGACTTGCCCGTGCGCAGCATCTCGCCCCAGCTCGGCGTGGGCGGCGCCACGCCGACGCCGAGGAACGCGAGCGCCGCCTCGAGCAGGATGGCGACGGAGCACAGCACCACCACCTGGACTAGGATCGGGCTCCATGAATTGGGCAGGATGGTGCGGAACATGTTGTAGCCCGACGTGCCGCCGAAGGCTTCCACCGCCGTAACGAAGTCGCGCTTGCGCAGCGACAGCACGCGGGCCCGCGTGATGCGGGCGAAGTTCGGTATCCCGGTGATGCCGACCGCTACGAAGGCGGCGATCTGGCTGCGCCCGAGGACCGCGATGAGGGCCATGGCGAAGAGGATTGCCGGCAACGCAAGCAACACGTCGATGAAGCGCATCAGCGCAGCGTCGCGCCATCCGCCGAAGAAGCCAGCGACAAGGCCGATGGGAATGCCGACCGACGCCGCGATGAGAACCGCGGCGGCTGCCGTGCTCAGCGACGTGCGGGCGCCGTAGACCACTCTCGCGAAGATGTCGCGGCCGAGTTCGTCGGCGCCGAACCAGTTGGAAGACGACGGTCCCTTCAGCGCATTCACGAGCTTCTGGGCAAACGGATCGATGGGAAGGAAGTCGGCCAGGGCGGCAAGGAGCGCCAGGAGGAACAGGAAAAGCAGCGCGGCAGCGCTGGCTTTGCGCGCCATCAGCCCCGCCAGCAGCGACAATGTCGAGTTCAGCGCCCGGGTCATGCCCCCTCCTCCACACCCCTGGCCGCACTTCGATCAAGGGGGCCGGCATGATGGCAGGCAGTCCATGTCGACAGGCCGGAATAGGGACCGAACTGCGGTATCTCGTCCACGCACCGCTCGCTGGCGCGGAAGCAACGCGGGTGAAATACGCAGCCGCTCGGTGGGGCTGCCGGACTGGGAATCTCGCCTTCCAGAACGATGCGCCTCGCATCGTGCCGGGCCGCAGGATCGGGAACCGGCGCTGCCGAGAGCAGGCTTTGCGTATAGGGATGCACCGGGTTCTCGTACAGTTCGTCGCGCGTGCCCTGTTCGACGATCCGGCCGAGATACATCACGGCGACGCGATCGGAGATGTGACGCACCACGGAGAGATTGTGCGCGATGAAAAGATACGCCAGGCCGAACTCCGCCTGCAGGTCCTGCAGCAGGTTGAGGATCTGCGCCTGAATGGAAACGTCGAGCGCGGCCACAGGCTCGTCAAGGATCAGCAGCCGCGGCTTCAGCACCAGCGCACGGGCGATGCCGATGCGCTGCTTCTGGCCGCCCGAGAACTCGTTGGGGAAGCGACCGAGCATGGAGCGGGAGAGCCCCACCATCTCGAACAGCTCGGCAATGCGGCGCGCGCCGCCCATCTCCTCGTAGAGCCCGTGGATGCGCAGCGGCTCGGCGACGATGTCCTCGGCCGTGCGCACCGGATTGAGCGACGAATAGGGATCCTGGAAGATGTACTGCATGTGGCGGCGGACCGTGCGCATGTCGCCGCGCCCGAGGCCGAGTGTGGATTTGCCCTCGAAGCGGATCTCGCCGCCACTTGCCGGGATCAGACCCATCACGGTTCGTCCGATCGTGGTCTTGCCGCAGCCCGATTCGCCCACGAGGCTGACCGTTTCGCCGGCCCGCACCGAGAGGCTCACGCCATCGACCGCGCGCACCCATCCCGTGGTGCGCTTGAGAAGGCCGGTCTTGATCGGGAAGTGCACCTTGAGGCGCTCGACCTCGAGCAGCGGCGGAGCGTCGACGTCCGCCTGCTTCGGCCTTGGCGCGGCATGGACGCGGACCGCTGGCGGTGCTTCGTCGAGGTAGTGGCAGGCGGCGCGCTGCGCCTCGCCTATTTCACTCAGCGAAGGATCCTCGCTCCGGCACAGCGTGCGCCCCGACCCGATCGCGCAGCGCGGTTCGAAGGCGCAACCGCCACGCAAGGCGTGCGGCATGGGCGGCTGCCCGGGAATGGGATCGAGCCTGGCCTCTGCCGTATCCAGGCGAGGGATCGAGCGCAGCAGGGCGCGGGTATAGGGGTGGCGCGGCGACCGGAAGATCGCGTCCACCGGCCCCGTCTCCACGATGCGGCCGCCATACATGACGGCGACGCGGTCGGCCACCTGCGCGACGACGCCGAGGTCGTGCGTGATGAGAATGACGGCGGCGCCCATCTCGACCTGGCGGCGGGCCAGGACGGAAAGCACCTGCGCCTGCACGGTGACGTCGAGCGCCGTGGTCGGCTCGTCCGCGATGATCAGCTTCGGATGGCCGGCCATCGCCATGGCGATGACGGCTCGCTGCCGCATGCCGCCGGAGAACTGGTGGGGATATTGCTGCACGCGGCGTTCGGGATCGGCGATGTCCACCTCGTGCAGCAATTCGACGGCGCGCGCTTCGGCGTCGCCTGCCCGAAGCCGCGCCAGCGCCACCTGGCCCTCGGTGATCTGACGGCCCACCTTCAGCACCGGGTTGAGCGTGGTGCCCGGATCCTGGAAGATGAAACCGACGTCCTCGCCCCGCATGTGGCGCAGCGCTTCCGCGTCGGCCCCGTTCACTTCCACGTTCCCGAGCCTGATGCTGCCCTGGACCCTCGCCGTCTCGGAGAGCAGTCCGGTGACCGCGAGCGACGTGACGCTCTTGCCCGACCCGGATTCGCCGACGATGCAGAGCACTTCGTTGGGAAACACGTCGAAATCGACGCCCCGCACCACGGATATCGCGCGGTCCGCGACCATGAAATCAACCTTCAGACCCCGCACGGAGAGCACGGGGTCTGTATTTGCGGAACTGCCGGCGGCGGACGCGCCGGCCTCCCTTCCCAACATCATTCCTTGAAGCCGATGGTGCGGGCCACGAAGAGGTTGTCGATGTCGAGCGTGAACCCGCCCAGTTTCGGCGAGGCGACGATCAGGCCCACGTCGTAGGAGTTGGTCGGAATGGCGAAGGACGAGTCCACGAGCACTTGGTTGAGATTGGCGTAGGCAGCCTTCACGTCCTCGTCCGGGCCGAGCGTCTTGTTCACCCGCTCGATCGCTGCGACATAGTCCGGAAAGGGATGCGGATCCTTCAGGACCGGATTCTTCACCGTCCTGTAGATGCTGTTGGTGGCAACGCGCGACGGGAACTTCTGGATGTTGCCGACGCCGCCGAAGGTCGCCGAGTAGTCGCCGGCGAGCTGCGCTTCGACGTATTCCGTACCTTCACGCACATCGAGTTCGATATTGATGCCCACTTCAGCCAGAGTGGCCTGCGCGATCTGGCTGATGGTGACGGAGGCCTGGTCGGTTCCGTAGACCAGCAGTTTCCAGTTGCTCATCGCCTCCTTGCTGAGACCCGACGCGGCGAGCAGCTCGCGCGCCTTGTCGAGGTTGTAGGCGAACTTTTCGTTATAGGCGGCATCAAAGGCAGGGCCAGCCGGCGCCCAAGGCAGCGCCACCACCTCGCCCAGGCCGGCATAGCCCACGCGCAGGATCCCATCGCGGTCGAGGAGATAGTTGAACGCCTGACGGAAGGAGGCGTTGTCGAAGGGCGCCCGCGTCGCGTTGATACGGAAGACCTGCACCAGAGGCCCGGGGCCGCGGATCAGCTGGTAGCCGGCGTCCCTGAGGCGCACCGCGCTGCGCGCCGTGCCGCCGTAGACCATATCCACGCCGCCCGATTCAAGCGCGGCGCTGGCCGATGCATCGTCGCTGAAGATTGTGAACTGCACATCGGCGATGAGCGGCTGGCTCTCGCGCCAGTAATTCGGATTCGCCTTCAGCGTGATGGCCTGACCCACGGCGCGGTTGGCGACCACATAGGCGCCGGTGCCGGCCGCTACGGCTTCCACGTTGTCGATGCCCGCCGCCTCGATCGGCATCACGAACTGAAGCAGGTCGAGCATCTGGCGCTCCGGCGTGGGCGCCTTGAAATTGATGACCACCGTGCGGTCGTCCGGCGTCTGCCAGTCCTTGACGATCGCCATGGTGGCGAAAACGTTCTTTCCCTTCTCAGGATTGGCCGCCTTGGCGAGCGTTGCAGCGACGTCCGCAGAGGTGAGCGGCGCGCCGGAGTGGAACTTCACGTCGTCGCGCAACGTCACGCTGACCGACAAGTGGTCGTCGGCGATCTTCCATTCGCTCGCCAGGCTCGGAACGGCCTCTCCCTGAGGGGTGTACTCGATCAGGCTGTCATAGAGATTCTTGATCAGCGGAAAGTTGACCGCCGAGAACTGCATCGGGTCGAAATTGGTCATCTCCTCGAGGATGGCCACCCGCAGCGTTCCACCCTTCATCTCCTGCGCATAGGCATCGATGGCGACCGGCGCCAGCGCGAGGGGCATGATTGCCGCCAGAAGCAGGGTCCTAAGCAATCTCATCGGTCGAAAAAGAGCTTTCTTCATTTCGTCACTCCCGCTCCTCTGTGGTTGTCGTTCTTCTGTGATGGGAAAATCGGCCGCTATGGGTTCCTTTCCGGGCCCGGCTGGGACGAATGCGCCCGCCAGTCATCGAAGCTTTCAAGCGGATACATTGGCCGCGGCACGCGCTGCCACGGCAGGGTAAAGACGTCGGACTGGCCGGGACCCCGCGTGTCGGCGCGAATGACCTGCGAACTGATCGGGGCGAAGAACTGGAAGTTCGACGCCGTCTTGAGCACCGCCATCTGGTAGTCCTTGGGCTCGACGCCCATGACCTGATAGACGCTCGGCACATTGCCGGCCACGCCGCGGTACTCGGTGATCAGCATCGTCACCGGCCCAACCTCGAAGACGACAGCGCGGCCGAGGTCGACCTCGCTTTGCTGGCTGTAGTCCAGCTTGACGACGCCGCCGCCAACCTTGCGAACGACGCCGGTGACCTCGAGAGGCTTGAAGAATGCCGTTGCCGCGTCGCCGCCGAGTTGAAGCCTAACCTCCGCTCCTTCGCCGGCCTCCGAAAGCGTCTTCGCCGCTGCCGGCGAGATCATGGGGACCAGGGCCTTGCCCTTGATGCCGAGGCGCAGCATCGCCTCGAGGATGACATTGCTGTCGCCTGCGGCGCCGCCGAACACCGTGTCCCCGGTGTCGCTGATCACCACGACGCCGTCTTGCGCCGCATCGGCGCGCCGCACGGCCTCGTCCACGGAAACGGCTTCCCGCACCTGGAAGTCGTCACGCATCGACCAGCAAAGGTCGGCCAGTTCATCGGCCAGCTTTTCCGCCAGCGCCTGATCGCCATCGGTGACGACGACAGTGGACCATCCGCCTTCGGCGACGTCGAGCCAGGGCTGCATCGGATAGTTCGATGCCTGCAGCACCCGAGGGTCGCTCTCCATCGCGCGCGCCCGGTCGAACCATATCTTCATCGGTCCTTGCGAGGTGAGGAACTGCTCCTGATGGGAGACCAGCGGAATCTTGCGCCACGCCATCGCCGGCTTGAGTTTCTCGCCGACGATGCGCAGCAGCAGCTGCGTGCCGATGACGCCGGTGTCGAAGGTGTCGTGCGGCTGCGTGCGGTGGCCGACGATCGCATCGCAGTTCTCGACCATCTTGCGGGTGACGTTGGCGTGATGATCGAGACCGAGAACGATGGGCACGTCCTTGCCGAGGAGGCTGCGGCAGAGCTCGACCTGCGCGCCCTCCACGTCGTCGATGCCTTCCGCCGAGCATGCGCCGTGAAGCTGCAGCGCAAGGCCATCGATCCTGCCCGCAGCGGCAAGCCCTTCACGGATCTTTCCCTGGAAGAAGTCGAAGGCTTCGCGGGTGATGCGTCCACCCGCGACCGCGAAGGCGCGGATGATGGGGATGGACTCCACCTCGATCCCACTGTCCTCCACGGCCTGCAGGTAGCCGCCGATCTGCCCGTAGCCGCGCAGCTTCTCGAAGATTTCAGCGCCTTCGAATATCCCGAACGAACGATAGTCATCCAGCGTGGTGTGCAGCGGATTGAAGTCGTTGGTTTCTTGCGCGATATGTATAACGGCGATACGCAATATACATCCTCTTCGATTACACGCCCCGGCGGAGGAATGTACCTTCGCTTTTCGGTATTTCCTTCCGCCTCCGCCTTACTTGGATTTGTTTTGGATTACGGAAGCAGCGGGACCACGCTATCAACCGAAATCCGGGTGTCAATCACGCCGGGTTTCGCCTCAAGGAACAACGCGACGCCGTTCACCCATGCATTCCGGGGAAAGACCCCGGCACGTCACGAATGCGGGTCGAGATCCGCATGGCTGCGTCCTTCAGCGCCTCTGCCGCCTGCGCGGTCATATCCCTGCGCATGCGGTTTTCAGGCGCCGAAAGGCTCATGGCTGCGACCGGATAGCCCGATCCGTCGAGGATCGGCACCCCGATGCACATCAGCCCGTCCTCGTTCTCCCCGACCTCGATCGCGTAGCCGCGGCGGCGCACGTCGTCCACCTGGCGGCGCAGGCTGCGCCCATCGGTCAGGGTGTTGATGGTCATCGCCGGCAAGGCCATCTGATAGATCGGGTCCAGGGACTCGCTGGGCAGGTAAGCGGCCATCGCCTTGCCGAGCGACGTGGAATGCACCGGATGCCGATGCCCGACCCTCGCCTGCATGCGCACGGGCCGCCCCGTGTCGACTATGTCAATGTAGACGATCTCGCTCGCCGACAGCACCGCGAGATTGACCGTCTCGCGGAACGTCTCCGCAAGCCTGCGCATCTCCGGCTGGGCGTGGTCGCGCAATTCCTGAAAGCTGCGGTCCACCCGCGCCAGCTCGCGGAAGCGGCCTCCTGACCGGTAGCGGTCGCGCTTCACATCGTGCTCCAGGAAGGACGCTGCGGAGAGCGTCTGCAGGTAGCGGAAGACCGTGGTCTTCGGCAGCTTCAACTCCTGCACCGCCTCGGTCAGGGTGACATCGCGACCCTGCCGCGTCACGTACTCAAGCACCTGCAGGGCCTTCATCACTGGCTGGACGACATAGTCGTCACCAATCTTCTTGGTCATCGGCGTCCCCTTTCGTGCCATGCCTTGCGCCGGTCGTGCGGCCCGACGCGATTTCCGCAACCTTTCTCCTGGCCCTACGGCCGCTAGAAATACGTCCGCAATGCGCTCGTCACCCCGTACTGCTCATCGACCATCAGCAGCATCGACCACCTGTCGAACGTCGTGCACGGATGGCCGATCCCGAAACCGACCATGTCGCCGAACGCGAGCGGACTGTCGGCGGGAACCGCGAGATGACAGTGCTGATCGTTGAGCGCCACCACCTCATGCCTGTCGGGCATCGGCTGCGGAGCCTTCATGTCCGACCCCGGCCGATACCAGCGAACGGGCACGGGAAACCCCGCATCGAAGCCCACGTCGCGTTTGCCCATGGTCAGCATCGCGCGTCCCGGCTCGGGCCGCGACTGCACCAGCGCCCACACTTCGAGCGCCGGCTCCAGGCCGCCCGCGGGCAGCTTGAGCGTGGTCTCGGCCTGGATGCGGCTGAAAGCCTTGGCATAGCTCATTGCATCGTGCGTCAGGTAGCACCCCGACCTCAGCACCCGCAGGACCGGCCGAGAGAAGGAGACCCGGTCGAACCGTTCGCCGACCCTGTCGAAGAAGGCCGAACCGCCGGCGCTGATGACGACCGGCGCGCCCGCCGCGAACATGCCCTCGTCGATCGCGAGCCGCGCCAGTTCCGCGACATCGTCGATGAGCCCGTCGGCGGCCTGAGGCGTCGGCAGTACGCCCTCGAAGCACTCGAAACCGCCAAGCTGCAGACCGGGCGTCACGGCGACCTTCCGCGCAAGCGCCATGGCCTCCTCACGCGTCCGCGCGCCGGTGCGCCCACCGTGGAAACCGGCCTCCACCAGCACACGGAGCGGATTTCCCGACGGCGGCGGGTTGCGGCGGGCCGCCTCCGCCAGCAGCGCCAGCCCCGCCTCCCCGTCCGCCAGACAGTAGAGCTCGAATGTTTCGTCGCCGAGCGCACGAAAGCAGGCATCGGCGGCCAGCCGGCCGACCGGCTGGTTGGCCATGAGCACCCGCTTCACGCCGAACCGCCGACAGACCTCCATCTGCTGCACGGTCGCCACGGTGATCGCCCATGCGCCATCCGCGACCTGCAGATCGAAGAGCTGCGGAGACATGGTGGTCTTGCCGTGCGGCGCGATCAAAAGGTCGTTCGCGGCGGTGAAGTCCCTCATCCACGCGCTGTTGGCGAGCAACACGTCCTGCCGGATGACGGCGGTGGGCAGCGGGATGTCTCCTGCGAGCAGGTTCCAGCCCTGCCGGCCGACGTCCCCAAGGCGCATCGGGGGCAGGCCGAAAGGCAGGCTTTTGCTGAGCGGATCGAGCTGCTGGCCTTCGAGCGCCGCAATGTCGAGACGTGGAATCAAAGCCATGGGTTCGGATCCAGCGGCGAGAGGGGACGCCGCGCCTTGTGGTAGGTGACCTTGGTCGGATCGGACGGGAACGGTCCGCCGGTGTCGAGATAGTGGATCTGCGCCGCGATCCTGGAGAACGCGGCGTAGAAGTGGTTCGACGACTTCACGACGACGATCTTCTTGCTGGCCAGGTCTATGCCGAGATCGGCGAAGACTGGCGGGCTGAACGTCTGGGCGCGGCCCGTCGCGAGCACGATGTCGAGATTGCCGATCGAGACGGACGCGGCAGGCCCCAGCGAGACCAGGCTTTGCTCGAACGGAATGAGAAGGTCGTCCGTCGTGGCGCGGACAGTCACCACCGCGTCGATCGGCGACCCCGAGGTCGCCGCGGCCTTGCCGCAGAAGCGCAGCGGGATCTCCGCGCCGGCGCCGGCGCCACGGCACAGGGAAACCGCGACGGGGTCCCAAAGCGCGCCGATCGCGGCCGGGATCTCCGGATGGCGCATCAGCGCCTCGACCATGACCGAGGAGTCCCCTGCAACGCCGCCCCCGGGGCTGTCCCAGCGATCGGCGAACACGATCGGCTGTACCGCTTCGGCCAGCGCCTTGGCAATGGCTTCCTCGGGCGTGTAGTGCGGCGGCGTGCCGCCGTGGGGTCCCCAGCCGATGATCTCGCGCCCGAGCTTCTCCGCCAGCGCCCGCGCCTTGCCCCGGTTCGCCTCGCCATCGGCGACGACCAGAACCTTGGTGCCGACATCGTAGACATCGGCCGCGCCGAAGCCATGCGCGACGGAGACGCTCAGGATGCCGTCATTGCCTTCCATCGCCAGCATGCGGTCGACGAAGCTGCGGCCGGGCTCGCGGCTCGTCATGAAACCGGCCATGGCGCGACAGTCGAAGACCTCCGACACGGGAGCCACCTCCTTGCGCGCAGCGCGCAGGCACAGGTCGACGAGATCTTCGGCCCGCTGGAGGAAATCGGTGTGGGGAAATTCCTTGAAGGCGACAAGGACGTCGGCGGATGCAACCCGCTTGTCGGTGAGATGACAATGCATGTCGAGCTCCGCGCCGATCACGCAGCCGGGGCCGACGATCTCACGCGCGCGGGCCAGCAGGTCGCCCTCGCAATCATCATAATCGCGCGCCACCATCGCCCCGTGCAGCCCGAATAAAGCGACATCGAGCGGCATGGCCCGCTCGAGCTGGCCGAGGATCTCGTCTCGCAGGCTCTCGTAGGCCTCGCGCGAGACGAGGCCCGCCGGCTCCGCCCAGGTCGCCGTTCCCTCGGTCAGCGCAAAACCGTCGGCCGCAGCGCGACGCCGCGCCGCCACCATCGGCGCCGAGCACAGCGTCGGCGTCGGCGGATGCGTGCCGGGCGGACAGTAGAAGGCGTCCTCAAACGCCGACCTGTCTACGAACAGCGGCGAGAACGTATTCGTCTCGGTCGCCAGGGACGCCACAAAAACACGCAATCGAACCCCTCCTCGTTACGTCTCACATCCGCGATGTGCTGTCCCATAATGTGGAATGAACCTCCTCATCCCGCATTGAAATCTAGCAGACAAAGGCGAGGTTTTGTCAACCTCCCATCACGATCACGACAAAAATGAGCCTTGGAGGCCTTGCATCCACGGATTTCTCATAGTTCAGTTGGGGTCACTCAGCGTCCTTTCAGCCATTCTATGATGTGGAATGATAAATGTTCCAAACCGAAATACCGACAGCGATATGCCCGTAAAGAAGGTCGCATCGCCGCTACGGCAAGGCAGTACGGACCGGGCTCCAGAAGCCCGCATCCAATCGATCGGGCGCGCCAAGGCTCTGCTCGACGCCATGGCGCATGGCGCCTGGGTCTCGCTGCGTGATCTCGCCGCGGCGACCGGGCTGGCAAAGACGACGGCCTTCAATCTGGTGACCGCGCTCGTCGACGTCGGGCTTGCCGAGCATGATGGCGCGGCCGGCGCCTATCGGCTCAGCCTGCAGCACATTGTTTACGGCAAGGCGGTGGAGCGGCGTCTCGACATCGCGGCGGTCGCCAGGCTGCATCTCATGCGCCTCTGCGTGACCACCTGCGAGACGGTGAACCTCGCCATACCCGGCCCGACCGACGCGGTGATCGTGGAGAGCCTGGAAGGCAGCCACACGCTGCGGGCCTCCTCCTACTCCGGAACGCGTGCGTCCTATCATTCCACCGCCTGCGGCCGGGCGCTCTTCGCATACCAGCCGGTCGAATTCCGCCAGGCGATCTACAGGCTGGGGCAGCTGCGCCCAACCACCGATCGCACCGTCACCGATCCGCTGCAACTCGAAGACCTGCTCGCGCGCTGTCGGGATACGGGGTGGACGACCGAGTATGAGGAGAACGAAATCGGCGCCGCCTGCGTCGCGGCGCCGATCTTCGGGCCGAACGGAGACGCCATCGCATCCGTCAGCGTCGCCGGGTCGGCGGCGCGCTTCGATCCCGACACCATGGCGCGGACAGGCAAGCTTCTCGTCTCTCACCTCGCCGAGATCACCGCGGACCTCAAGAAGGCCGCCGGCCCCATTCCAGTCAACAGCATCGGCAGCGCTCAATGAAAAAGCCACGCATCCTTCTCGCCTCCATCTTCCACGAGACCCACAGCTTCGTCGCGGGCGCCACCTCGTTCGACGAATTCGCCATCAAGAGAGGCGGCGACATCCTCAAGAAGAAGGGCGACAGCTCGACGATCTGCGGCTTCCTGGAGGTAGCCGACGCCGAGGGCTGGGAGGTGATCCCGGTCTCCGACTTCGTGGCCATGCCCTCCGCCACCATCGACCATGCCGTGTTCGAGCAGTTCTGCGCGGAGCTGGAGGCGGGCCTGAAGACGGCGCTTGCCAACGGCGGCCTCGACGGCATCTGGCTCTCCCTCCACGGGGCGATGGTCACCGCCCAATCCGTGGATCCCGAAGGCGACCTGCTCGCGCTGATACGCGCCGTGCCAGGCGCGGAAAAGCTGCCCGTGTTCGCCGTATTCGACCTGCATGCGAACTTCACTGCCAAGATGGCGCAGCACGCCAGCGGCCTCGTCGGCTATCGCGAGAATCCGCACATCGATTCCAGGGATTCCGCGATGCTCGCAGCCCGGCTGCTGGCCCGCTCGCTCAAGGAAGGCGTCGCCCCGAGGATATTCTCCCGCAACGCCCCCGTCATATGGGCGCCTCCCGGGACCGGCACGGCGGACCGGCCGATGCGCGACCTCGCGGCTCTGGCGCGCCGGATAGAGGCTGAGAACCCCGATGTCTGGTCCGTCAGCGTGGTTGGCGGCTATGCCTTCTCCGACGTTCCCGATGCGGGCGTGGCGTTCTGTGTCGTAACAACGGGTCCAGAGGGGGACGCCCAAAAGGCCCTCGACGAACTGGAGCGGCTGGCGATCGAGCTTCGCGAAATGGGCCAGCCGGAAGAATGGGACCTCGACGAGGCCCTGTCTGAGATCAAGGGAAAGAGCGGCGGCCCCTATGCCGTTGTCGAGCCCTCCGACAACATCGGCGGCGGCGCGCCGGGCGACGACACGGCGGTGCTGCGCGGTTTTCTCAGGCACGGCTTCTCGAACGCCGCAGTGGTGATTGCCGACCAAGACGCAGTGGCGGCGCTGGCCGATGCCCGGCCGGGCGAGCGACGCAGGCTGAGCATCGGCGGCAAGGGCAGCCCGCTGGGCGCCGGTCCGCTGGGCGCCGGTCCGCTCGACGCCGAGGTCGAGTTCGTCAGCCGCAGCAACGGCGCCTTTACGCTAGAGGACCGCAACAGCCACATGGTCGCCTCGCGCGGCATCCACATCGAGATGGGGCCCTCGGCGGTTGTCAGGATTGAGGGCGTCACCGTGCTGCTGACCAGCCTGAAGACGCCACCGAACGATCTTGGCCAGCTGCGCTCCCAGGGCATCGTGCCGGAAAACCTGTTCGCCATCGGCGTCAAGGCGGCGGTGGCCCACCGGCGCGTCTACGACCCGATCACCGCAGGCAGCTACACCGTCAAGACGCCCGGCCCCTGCACCAGCGCCTTGACCACTCTCCCCTATCGCCGGCTCCGCCAGCCTGTTTTCCCAATCAGCGCCTGAGGAAATTGAGATGAAGATCGAATATCCGGGTGATCCCGACACGCCCCGCTCCCACCTGCCCTTCAGCCCCGCCACGCGCGTGGGCAACCTGATCTTCGTGTCCGGCCAGGCATCCGTCGACGCCACCGGCAAGATCGTTTCCGACAGCTTCGAGGGTGAAGTCCGCCGCTCGATCGAGAACCTGCGCAAGGTGCTGGAGTCGGCCGGCAGCGATCTCGCCCATGTGGTGCAGACGAGGAACTACGTCCGCGACGACAGCGACGTCGCGGAGTTCAACCGCATCTATACCGAGTACTTCCAGGCTCCCTATCCCGCACGCACCACCCTGACCCGCTGCCTGGGCGGATTGCTCTACGAGATCGACTGCATTGCGGTCCTCAAGGACACCGCGGACTGATCGGAAGCGGGGTGGGCGGCAAGTTTCCGTCTGATGGAACGAAGTCCCATTTACAACCGGGCGGGGCTGGTGCCTGCTAAAATGAATACGAGCAGGAGTAAGGCCTTGTCTATTTCGTCAACCGCTGGAAGCGCTTTGCCGGAGCCGGAGGAATTTCTGTCCTTCGATAAATCGGCGGCAACAATAAAGCGCAATTCGCAATGGATGTCCGGCGGCGTCAACAGCAACTTCCGCCTGAACATCTCTCCCACGCCGCTCGTCTTCGAACGCGGCGTGGGTCCATATCTCCACGACATCGACGGCAACAGGCTGATCGACTACTACCTCGGCATGGGACCGATGATCCTCGGGCACAATCCCAAGGCCCTGGCGGACGCGGTGAAGGCTCAGATCGAGAACGGCATCCTCTTTGCCGGGCAGACCGAGGTTGAGGCTGAGGCCGCGCGCCTCGTGTGCGAGATGGTGCCCTCGGCCGAGCGCATGCGCTTCGGCAGTTCGGGGTCGGAAGTCGACCAGGCCGCGCTGCGGCTGGCGCGGGCCGCGACAGGCCGGCAGAAAGTCATCAAGTTCGAGGGCCACTACCATGGCTGGTTCGACAACGTGCTCTGGTCGACGGCGCCGGCGCCTGATGCGGCGGGGCCCTATGATGCGCCCAACCCGGTCGCCGGCAGCAAGGGACAACTCGCCGATACGGCCGACACCCTCGTCGTCCTGCCATGGAACGACCTGGATCTCCTGGTCAAACGGCTGGCCGTCGGCGACATCGCGGCGGTCATCATGGAAGCCGCCATGTGCAACGCCGGCGCGGTGCATCCGGCGGCGGGCTACCTCGAAGGCGTCCGCGAGGCCTGCACCCGCCACGGCGCGATCCTGATCTTCGACGAGGTCATCACCGGCTTCCGCCTCGCCCCCGGCGGCGCTCAGGAGCGTTTCGGCGTGAAGCCCGACCTTTCGACCTTCGGCAAGGCCATCGCCAACGGCTTCCCGGTCGCCGCAATCGCCGGGCGCGCCGACTTGCTGGACCTGTTCTCGACCGGCGGCGTCGTGCACGGCGGCACCTACAACTCGCAGCCGATCGCCATGGCCGCGACCGTCGCCACGCTCAAGTCGCTGCAGCCCTCGCTCTATGCGGCGATCGACAGGACCGGGACGCGCCTGATGACCGGCATGCGTGAAATTTTCGCGCGGGAAGGCGTCAAGGCGGTGGTGGAAGGCTTTCCGCAGGTCTTCCATGTTGCGCTTGGCCTTGAAGAGCCGGCGCGCAACTACCGCGATCTGGCGCGCATGAACCGCCCTGCTTATGTCGCCCTCACCACGGCGCTGCTGCGCCGCGGCGTGCGCGCGCTGGAGCGCGGCGCGTGGTTCATGTCGATCGAGCACAGCGATGCCGTGATCGATCAGACGCTCGACGCGTTCGAAGGCGCCGTCCGCCAGATCAAGGCCGACGGCGTGGTCTGACCCCGGACCACTACCTGAAGTATTGCCTGGCGCTCCGGAGCTTCGTCTCCGGCGCGCCAGCATGCGCCCGGTGTCGCCGCCCCGTTACATGGCGGCGACAAAAACACTGCTGCCGTAGCGTCAGCCTGTTACACGAACACGTAAATGTCCGCCGTTCCGGAAAGCGTGTGTATGTCCCGGAGGCGGCGTGGGAGCGCCGCGTCGTGCAGGCGGCGTAGACGGAGCGGCTGAAACGCTCCGCGTCCGCAGGCAGTATGGTGAATCTCTTGAAGGCAGGGCGAAGCTAACGCCACCGTTCCGCATCGCATGCGGGCGGCGGCTGGGAGAGATGATGCCATGCACCTGGGACCTCTGGAGGTTGGCGGGGCTGCGGCGCGGGCATGCGCCTGGCCGGGCAGCGCAATGACCGTGCAGCGCCGCCTGGCGGCGATCCTGGCCTGCGACGTCGTCGGCTATTCGCGCCTGACTGAGCGCGACGAGCGCGGCACCCTTGAGCGGCTGAAGGCCTACCGCAAGGAGCTCTTCGAACCGCTCGTCTGCGAGCACGAAGGTCGCATCGTGAAGCTCGCCGGCGACGGCGTGCTGTGCGAGTTCGCAAGCGTCGTCAATGCGGTCACCTGCGCGCTGGCGATCCAGCAGGTCCTCGCCGAGCGCGAGGCTGACAGGTCCGACGACGAGCGGATCCGGCTGCGCATCGGCATCAATCTCGGCGACGTGATCTGCGAGGAGGACGGCGACCTCTATGGCGACGGCGTCAACATCGCCGCCCGCCTCGAGAGCATCGCCGAACCCGGCGCCATCATCGTCTCCGGCACGGCCTACGACCATCTTCAGGGCAAGCTCGACTGCGGCTTCACGCCGCTCGGCGACCTGCGCCTCAGGAACATCGAGCGGCCGGTGCGCGCCTATCGGATCGGCGCGGGAGCCGCCACCTCGGTCGCTGCGGCGTTTCCGCTTCCCGAGAAGCCGTCGATCGCCGTCCTGCCCTTCACCAACATGAGCGGCGACCCCGAGCAGGAGTATTTCGCCGACGGCCTGGTCGAGGACATCATCACCGCCCTGAGCCGGGTGAAGTCGTTCTTCGTGATCGCCCGCAACTCGTCCTTCACCTACAAGGGCCGGGCGGTGGACGTGCGCCAGGTGGCGCGCGAGCTCGGCGTCCGCTACGTGCTGGAAGGCAGCATCCGCAAGGCCGGATCGCGCGTGCGCATCGTCGGCCAGCTGGTCGACGCGATCAGCGGACATCATGTCTGGGCCGACCGCTTCGACGGCGACGTCAGCGACATCTTCGACCTGCAGGACAAGGTGACCGAAAGCGTCGTCGGCGCGGTCGAGCCGAGCATCCGGCTGGAGGAAATCAAGCAGGCGCGCACCAAGCCGACCGACTACATGAGCGCCTACGACCTCTACCTGCGCGCGCTGCCACGCTTCTACAGCATGACGCGCGAGGGCTTTGCCGACGTGCGCCGGCTTACCAACGAGGCGCTGAGCATCGACCCCGGCTTCACCCTGGCGAGGGCGCTGGGCGCCTATATCCGCAGCCTGTCGGTCAGCCAGTGCTGGCATGAGCCCGACGATGTCCGCGTCGCAGTGCGCATGGCGCGCGAGGCGCTGGCGGAAGCGCGCGACGATCCGACCAGCCTGCGCTTTGCCGCCCAGGTGATCGCCTACAGCGCCCGCGACTACGAAACGGCGCTGGGCGTCATCGATCGGTCGCTGTTGCTCAACCCCAATTCGGCGCAGGGCTACACGGGCAGCGGCTGGGTGAACGCCCACGCCAGCCGGCCCCTCGTCGCGATCGAGCACTTCCACAGGGCGATGCGGCTGAGCCCCGTCGACCCAGAGAAGGGCATTGCGCTGTCCGGCATCGGCATGAGCTACCTGATGCTCGAGCGCTACGAGGAAGCGCTGGCATGGGGCGAACGCGCCTTGCGCGAGATGCCCAACTACGGCTCCTCGCACCGGGTGGTGATCATGGCGCTGGTCCGGCTCGACCGGCTGGATGAGGCGCGGGCGGCGGCGCGCCGGTTGATGGACGCGTTCCCCACCTACTCGCTCGGCCTGCAGAGGCAGATCAACCCGTGGCGGGACCAGGTGTTCGCCGAGCGCTACGTCACCGCTCTTGGCATCGCCGGCGTGCCGGAATCAGATGCAACGATCGCGCCGGCAAGCGCCGGCGCGAGCGGCTAGGAGGCCGCGCTACGACTCCGAAGCCAGCGCCCCGCGCCTCGAAGTGGTCGAGGCGACCGGCGCTGGAAGGGGAATAAGAAGCGCTCCTCCGCGTCCAATTGCATGACGCTTAACCAAACAGCGCGAAAGAAAGGCCAGCTGCCTCTGAAACTGGTGATGTCGGAAATACCGCTGGTGGAGCTGAGGGGGATCGAACCCCTGACCTCGTCATTGCGAACGACGCGCTCTCCCAGCTGAGCTACAGCCCCGTCAGCGGATGCCGCGCATTTATGTGGTGCCGCCGGTTCCTGTCAAGGCGTGACGTGACGCAGGCGAAAATTGTCCGCCAGCGACCGACCCATATCGGGCCAACGACGGCCGCAGCCGCGCGAACCGCCCGCACTCCCCCGGCGAGTCCGGCAGGGAACGCGAAATCCCTACACGAAATGCAGGCAAGCCTGCTTGCCATACCACCACCGATGGTGGCTCAATCAGGGCCGCGGCGACAGGCGACGGGCCGCCCCGCCGCGGGCAGCCCTGGAGGGTGCAGTCAGCGCATGGCGGGAACAAGTCGATGCTCTTGGCCACGTTCAACATCAACAATGTCAACCACAGGCTGGACAACCTGCTCGCCTGGCTGCGCGGCCGCAAGCCGGACGTCGTCTGCCTGCAGGAGCTGAAGGCCGCGACGTCGGCGTTTCCCGCCTCCGCGCTGGAGAGCGTCGGCTACCGGGCGGTCTGGGTCGGGCAAAAGACATGGAACGGCGTCGCCATCCTGTCGCGCGGCGTCGAGCCGGTGCTGATCCGCAGCGCCCTGCCGGGCGATTCGGCCGACACCCAGGCCCGCTACGTGGAGGCCGCCGTGCGCGGCGTCGTCGTCGCCTGTCTCTACGCGCCAAACGGCAATCCGCAGCCCGGGCCGAAATTCGACTACAAGCTCGCCTGGCTCGACCGGCTGCACCGGCACGCGACAGGCCTGCGCCGCACCGGCGCGCCGGTGGCGCTGGTCGGCGATTTCAACGTCGCGCCGACCGACATCGACATCTACCCGACGCGATCCTGGGACGATGACGCGCTGGTCCAGCCCGAGAGCCGGGCCGCCTTCCGCCGCCTCGTCGGGCGCTCGTGGACCGATGCGCTGCGGGCGCTGCATCCGGGCGAGCGCGTCTACACCTTCTGGGACTACAAGCGGAACCGCTGGCCGCGCGACGCGGGTCTCAGGCTCGACCACATCCTGCTCAATGCGCCGCTGGCGGAACGCCTCGAGCAGGCCGGCGTCGACCGCGAGCTTCGCGGGCTGGACGGCGCCAGCGACCATGCGCCGGTTTGGGCCAGGCTGCGCCAGACGTGACGGCAGCGATGGCCCCGGCGGCCGGCGTTCTGGAAACGAGCCCAAAATGCGCTTAAGAACGCTGTCGGAAGGAGCGGCGGCGCTGGCCGCGGCTTGGCGAACGTCGAGGCGGGCAAGGGAGGGCTCACCGCATGCAATCGTTCAAGACCCGGCGTCTCGGCAAGTCGGGCGTCCCGGTTTCGGAACTCGGCTTCGGCGGCGCTGGCCTCGGCGAGCTGTTCACGCGTGTTGACGAGAAGACCGCGGCGGCCACGCTGGAGGCGGCGTGGGACGTGGGCATCCGTTATTTCGACACCGCCCCATTCTATGGCAGCGGGCTGAGCGAGATCCGCACCGGGCGGCTCCTCGACAATCGGCCGCGCGGCGAGTTCATCCTGTCCAGCAAGGTCGGCCGCTGGTTCTTCCCGCCGGCCAATCCCGATGCGTTCCAGCCTTCCGGCTGGGCCGGCGGCCTGCGCTTCGACCACGTCCACGACTACACCTACGACGGCATCATGCACGCCTATGAGCAGTCGCACATGCGGCTCGGCATGAACCGCATCGATCTTCTCGTCATCCACGACCTCGACTTCTGGTTCCACAAGACGGAGAAGAAGGTGAACGCCTATCTCGACCAGCTCTTCACCTCCGGCTGGCGCGCGCTGGCCGAGCTGCGCGCGCACGGCCTCGTGCGGGGCATCGGCGCCGGCATCAACGAGTTGGGCATGATCCCGCGCTTCCTCGACCTCGTCGACCTCGACTTCTTCCTGCTCGCCCTGCGCTACACGCTGATGGAGCACGAGACACTGGCGGAGGAGCTGCCTGCCTGTCAGCGCCATGATGTCGGCATCGTCATCGGCGGCGTTTATAGCTCCGGCATCACGGCCACCGGGCCTGTGCCCGGCGCCAAGTACAACTACGCCGACGCCACGCCCGACGTGATGGAGAAGGCGCGCAGCATCGAGGCCGTCTGCCGCGCCCACGGGGTGCCGCTGGCGGCCGCCGCGCTGCAGTTCCCGCTCGGCCACCCGTCGGTCGCCTCGGTCATTCCGGGCGCGATCCACCCTGATCACGTGCGCAAGACCGTCGAGAACTTCAACCACGCCATACCGGCGTCGCTGTGGTCGGACCTGAAGGCCGAGGGTCTGATCGCGAAGGACGCGCCGACGCCGGCCTAGAAACCCGGCCGCCGCTGGAGGGCACTGCATGCGCAAGGCACTGATCGTCTGGGGCGGCTGGGAAGGTCACCAGCCGCTGCAATGCGCCGAAATCTTCGCCCGATGGCTGGCCGAGGACGGTTTTGAGGTCGAACTCGCCGGCACTACGACCGCCTTCGCCGATCCTGCCATCCAGGAACTGAGCCTGATCGTCCCCATCTACACCATGTCGAAGATCGGCAAGGAGGAGGCCGCGAACCTGGTCGCGGCTGTCGAAGGCGGGGTCGGCCTCGCCGGGCACCATGGCGGCATGGGCGATGCGTTCCGCGAATGCGTCGCCTACCAGTTCATGGTCGGCGGCCAGTGGGTCGCCCACCCGGGCGACATCATCGACTACCGGGTGGACATCGTGCAGCCCGACGATCCCGTGATGCAGGGCATCGAGAGTTTTTCCTATCGGTCCGAGCAGTACTACATGCATGTCGATCCCTCGAACGAGGTGCTCGCCACAACGACCTTCGGCGGCGAGCACGCCTGGTGGATCGAGGGCGTCGTCATGCCGGTGGTGTGGAAGCGCCGGCATGGCAAGGGCCGCGTCTTCTATTCCTCGCTCGGCCATCAGGCGGCGGAGTTCGAGACGCCCGAGATGCGCACGATCCTGCGCCGCGGCATGAACTGGGCCGCCCGCTGACCATCCGCAGACTGCGGAACGGGACTTGCCGCATTCCCGGCCAATGGCTACATGTCGCGGAGTTGCACGGAGACCCGAATGCTCGCGCTGATCCAGACCATTGTGCTCGCGCTCGACATCTATTGGTGGCTGCTGATCGCCTCGGCGATCTTCTCGTGGCTCTACGCCTTCAATGTCGTGAACTCCCGCAACCAGTTCGTCGGCGCCATCGGCAACTTCCTGTTCAAGATCACGGAGCCCGTGCTGGCGCCGATCCGGCGGCTCCTGCCCGACCTCGGCGGCATCGACATCTCGCCGATCATCGTGCTTCTGCTCATCTTCTTCCTCCGCCAGTTCCTGCTGACGTCGATCGCGCCGCTGGTCCTCTGACCGGGGTGGACCCCTTCCGCGCCGAGGCGGACGGGCTGGCCATCTTCGTCCGGCTGACCCCGCGCTCGTCGCGGGATGCGGTGATGGGCGTCGAGCAGACGGCCGACGGCCGGGCGCATGTTGCCGCAAGGGTTCGCGCGGTGCCCGAGAAAGGGGCGGCGAACGCCGCTCTCGAAAAGGTGATCGGAGACTGGCTGAGCGTTCCCAGGAGCGCCGTCCGGGTCGCGGCGGGCGCCACGGCGCGGCTCAAGACGGTGCGCGTGGACGGCAACCCGACGGCGCTGGCCGAGGCGTTGCGCGCCCGGCTGGCGGCGCAATAACCCACGCGGAAGATCGCCGATTCCGAAGAACCGGCGCAGGTCGAGGGCGAACTGCAGGCTCCGCCCTCACCCGCCAATGGTCAGGCGGCGTGCTGCTTGGCCCGCTCGATCGCCTCGACGATCATCTTCTTGGCATAGTCGGCGTCGTGCCATCCGCCGATCTTCACCCACTTGCCGGGCTCGAGGTCCTTGTAATGCTCGAAGAAATGCTCGATCTGCTTCAGCGTGATCTCCGGCAGATCGGTGTAGTTGTGCGTGTGCTGGTAGCGCAGCGTCAGCGCGGGCGTCGGCACTGCGATCACCTTCTCGTCGGCGCCGGCGTTGTCTTCCATGATGAGCACGCCGATCGGGCGCACGTTGATGACGCAGCCGGGCACCAGGGCGCGCGTGTTGCAGACCAAGACGTCGATCGGGTCGCCGTCGCCCGACAGCGTGTGCGGCACGAAGCCGTAGTTTCCGGGATAGCGCATCGGCGTGTAGAGGAAGCGGTCGACAACCAGCGTGCCGGCCTCCTTGTCCATCTCGTACTTGATCGGCTCGCCGCCGACCGGCACTTCGATGATGACGTTGATGTCTTCCGGCGGGTTTTTGCCGATCGCGATGGCGTCGATACGCATGGGGGGCACTCCTGAAAATTTGTGCATCGCAATAGCGGGCGCACGCCCCCCGCGCAATCGGCTACCGGCAGGAAGCGGGCGGAAAAAAGGTCGCGCGGTCCGGGCGTTCTTCCCGGTCAGAACCCCGGCGCTTCACCGGGAGACAGCGCCCGCTGCCGGCAAACGACAACGGCCTTTTTCAATTGAAGCTGCACGGCCAGCACTCCGCCCCTGCACCTGAAGGCAGTGGAGTTCGATCGAGGAGGTTGGATCGGGGGACGGTCCGTCCCGACCCGTCAGTCCCAGACGAAGGCAACCTTCCGTAGGGCCTTCTGGTCGAACACCTCGACGCCCTCAGCGACATCGCGGCCGCCGGATCCGGTGTAGAAGTCGAGGGCGCCGACATTGTCCTCCAGCGCCCACACGACCAGCCCCTTCATGTTGTGCGCAGCGAGCCGGGCCCGCGCCGCCGCGAAGAGGCGGGTGCCGAGCCCGATGCCCTGGCACTCGGGCTTGAGGTAGAGTTCGTAGATCTCGCCCTGCTGGGGAAGCTCGCGCGCCCGATTGCGGCCGATCGTGGCGTAGCCGGCCACCTTGCCGCCGACCTCGACCACCAGGATCGACGTTGCCCGCCGGATCGCGTGCGCCCACCATTGCGGGCCGCGTCGGCCGATCATGGCGTTCAGGGCGCGGTGGGGAATGATGCCGGCATAAGCGCCACGCCAGGCAGCCTGGTGCACGTCCGCAATCGCATCTGCGTCACGCGGTTCGGCCTTACGTATGTCGACTGTCAGCGTGGTCATAGTTTCTTAACCATAGCGCAGACTCCGCCGTTCGCAAGCGATCGCGTGTCGCTTGGCCCAAATGCGCACAAGCTTTCCAAATTTCCTGACAGCCGCTCACGGGCACAGGAATTCAAGCAACCGTTGCGCGCCTGCCCGACCGCGTTGTCGAATCAGATTTCGACGACGCGGTCATCGAGTTCGTTCGCATCATCCGGACTCACCGGGAAGTGCGCGGACAGCAATGCGCCGACTGTTTCCACAGCTTTGACGAAGCCGTCAGCGAGGCGGTCCGCCTTCGCGGCGGCCACCAGCTCCGCGACGATGGCATTCCACGTCACTTGCGAAACCTTCTGGTTGATGCCGCTGTCGGCGACCACCTCGGCATAACGCTCCGCCAGCGACACGAAGATCAGCACACCGGTCCGCGCCGTGGTGACGTGCACGTTGCGGGCGAGGAATTGCTTCCGCGCATTGTCGTGTGCGCGCCGATAGCGCAACCGGTGGGGTACGAGAGCGAGGCGGAGCGCCGGCACAAGCCACAGCGCCAGCAGCGCGCACGCCGCCGCCAGCAGTTGCGCGCCGACGAACCACAGCAGCCGAAGCGCGATCCACCGGTATTCGAGCGCCAGGGCGACGGGCAGGCTGAAGACGAGGATCGACGCCAGCGCGATCGAGGCGGCCGGGAAGAAATAGTTGTCGCTGGCCCGCGCCACCACGCAGTAGATCTCGCCGGACGTCCGGCTTTCCGCAGCCTGTATGGCCGCCGTCACGCGCCGATGCTCGGCAGCCGTCATCGTTCGCGTCATCACCAGCTCCCCGAGGCGCCGCCGCCCCCAGATGATCCTCCGCCTCCGGAGAAGCCGCCGCCGCTACTGCCCGACGACCAGCCGCCCGAGGACGACCCCGACGACCAGCCCCCGCCCGAGGAAGAGCCGCCGCCCCCGACTGTGATGTCCATGCCCAGCCAGCGATAGCGGTTCGGCCCGATCTTCTTTCCGAAGATCGGCGGCAGGATGGCCATGGCGAAGCCGCCGACAAACAGCGTGCCCCATATGATGAAGAAGATGACCACCACCGGATCGATGTCGCTGCCCGGCTCCTCGTACTGATAGTCGGGCGGCGTCAGCTCCCCGGCATTGCCCTCCAGGACCATGACGATCTGGTCAGCGGCCCTGGAGATGCCGCCCGCAAAATCGCCCTGCCGGAACGCCGGAACCATCGTGTTCTCGATGATCAGCTTGGAATGCAGGTCGGTCAGCGTTCCTTCGAGGCCATAGCCGACCTCGATGCGCATCTTGCGGTCGCTCTTGGCGACCAGCAGCAGCGCGCCATTGTCGTCGCCTGCCTGCCCCAAGCCCCAGGCGCGGAAGAGACGGTTGGCATAGGGTTCGATGGCTTCGCCGTCGAGGCTGTCGACCGTCGCCACGACGACCTGGATCGACGTCTTCCTCTCGAAGGCCTCCAGCCTCGACGCCAGCGCCGCCTCGGTGGCGGGATCGATCATGCCGGCGTCGTCGACGACCCGCCCGGTCAGCGCGGGCAGTTCGGTGGCGAAGGCTGAGAGAGGGAAAACAAGCAGGAAAAGCACAAATGCAAAAACGCACGCAGCGCTCTTGCGCATAGCGAAATCTCCTACCCGCCGGAGCCGCTGCCGGTCGTAGCGCTGGAGCCGCCTTGACCAGTTCCAAAATTCACGTTCGGCGCCTGGATCTTGTCCTCGGCGACGGTAAAATTCTGGAACGGCTCGTTGTCGGTGAACCAGAGCTTCGCCCACAGGAGCGACGGGAAGGTGCGGAGCGTCAGGTTGTAGTCCTTCACCGCCTGGATGTAGTCGCGGCGGGCGACTGCGATGCGGTTCTCCGTGCCCTCCAGCTGCGCCTGCAACGCGAGGAAATTCTGGTTGGCCTTGAGGTCGGGATAGTTTTCGACCACCGCCAGCAGCCGCGACAGGGCGCTGGTCAGGCCGGCCTGGCTGTCCTGGAACTGCTTGAAGGCGTTGGGATCGCTCAGCGTTTCCGGCGACACCGTCACCTGGGTCGCCTTGGCGCGCGCCTCGACCACGCTCTCCAGAACCTGCTTCTCGTGCGCGGCGTATCCTTTGACCGTTTCCACCAGATTGGGGATGAGGTCGGCGCGGCGCTGATACTGGTTGAGCACTTCGCTCCAGGCCGCCTTGGCGTTCTCTTCCGCTGTCGGGATGGTGTTGAAGCCGCACGCCGAGAGCAGCGGCACGATCACCGCGACAACGAGGAAGGCCGGCATGAGACGGAACGAGGAAGCGGCCGTAGTGCGTGGAGAGATCATGACTTCCCTCGTGAATGAATCAGGCAGGCGTGAAATAGTGATCGCACAGCTTTAACATAAAGCAGGTGCAAGAAAACGACGCTACTGCCCATCAAAGGTTGTGACGCTGGCATGCAGCGGTCTAGTGAGACGCGTCGGGGGATAGGTGCATGACCGATCAGCAGAACGACAGAGGCCGGGAGGAATCCAAACGGATTCTCGACCGCGTTTCGCGTGAGGTCGACAGCAGCTCCCTCCTCATGCGGGCGTCCGACCGCGTGCGCAGGCATGTGACGGCCAAGGATGGGGAAGCCGAGGACGCGATCGAGCGCTGGGGCATGCGTATTGGCCGCGGACTGGGCTTGATCCTCGTCGTGGCTGTGGTGATCTGGCTTGTCCTTTTCCTGATTCGCGGCGGGTAGATCCATGAGCAGTCCGCAAGCCGACGCCCCGCGCGCCGTCATCGTCGTGTCCAGCCATGTCGTGCGCGGCTCGGTCGGCAACCGCGCCGCCGTCTTCGCATTGGAGACGCTGGGCTTTCCGGTTTGGGCGGTGCCCACCGTCACCCTGCCCTGGCATCCCGGCCATGGCCGCGCGACACGCATCGTGCCGCCTGACGACCAGTTTACGGCCTTGATGAAGGACCTCGAGCGCGCACCGTGGCTGGGCGAGGTCGCGGGCGTGCTGTCGGGCTATCTTGGCAGCGCCGCGCAGGCAGAGGCGGTCGCTTCGCTGGTCCAGGCGATCAAGGCGAAGAACCCTGGCGCGACCTACGTGTGCGACCCGGTGATAGGGGACAACGGCGGCCTCTACGTGCCGGAGGCCCTGGCGACGGCGATGCGCGACAGGCTGCTGCCCATCGCCGACATCGCGACCCCCAACCGCTACGAGCTGGAATGGCTGTGCGGCGTCAAGCTCGACGACATCCGCGCCGTGATGGCGGCCGCACTCGATGCAGGCCCGCCCACCATGCTCGTCACGTCCTCGCCGGCGATGATGGCGGGCGGCACGGGCAACCTCTTGCTGACGCCGAACGAGGCGCTGCTCGCTGAACACCGCATCATCGAGCGCCCGCCGAACGGCCTCGGCGACCTGACCGGCGCGGTGTTCCTGGCGCGGCTTCTTTCCGGCCAGCGCGCCGCAAAGGCGCTGCAGACGACGACGGCCTCCGTCTTCGAGATCCTGGCGCGCACCGCCAAGCGCGGCGCCGACGAGCTCACGCTGGAGACCGACGCCGCCAGCCTTTCGCATCCTATGGCGATGGTGCAATTGAGGCATCTCACGCATCCGGGGCGCGACCGGCGCGCATGACAACGCCGGCCGACCGAATCTCGGCCGGCGTGGACGGCTGCAAGGGCGGCTGGATCGCCGTGATCGCCCGGCCGCACGCCCCGCTCGAGGTTTGCGTCTTCGCGGCCTTCTCCGATCTGCTCGATGCGCTGCCCGGGGATGCGATCGTCGCCGTGGACATGCCGATCGGCCTCCCCGATTTCACACGTCACGGCGGACGCGGACCCGAGGCGCTGGTGCGCCGGCTGCTCGGCGAACGCCAGTCGAGCGTATTCTCGATCCCCTCGCGCGCGGCGGTCTATGCCGACGAGAGCGCCTTCGTGTCGATCGAGGCCTGGTATGATGCGCACCGCCGGGCAAGCGAAGTCGCGCGCCGCACATCAGACCCGCCGCGCGGCGTCTCCATCCAGGCTTTCGGCATTTTCTCGAAAATCCGCGAGATCGACCGCCTGTTGCGGGATCGTCCGGACCTCCGGACACGCGTGTTCGAGTCGCATCCCGAGGTGGCGTTCTGGCTGCTCAACGGCGGCCGGGCGATGAGCCTGCCCAAGAAGATCAAGAACCGGGTGAACCCGGCCGGCATGGAAGAGCGCAGGGCGCTGCTCGCCGAATGCGGCGTGCCGCCCGATTTCCTGGCACTTCGACCGCCGCGCGGCGCCGACGCCGACGATTTCCTCGACGCGACCGCCATGCACCTGGTGGCGCGGCGCATAGCGGAGGGTGCGGCGCGCTCCTTTCCGAGCCCGCCCAGCACAGACGGGCACGGAATGCCGGTCGCCATCTGGTGCTAGACCACCCGGCAGATGGAACGGCCCGCTCGACGGCCCGGCCAAAGCAAATTATCTACAAAACATGAGCGAGACCAAAGACGAAACCATTGCCGCCCGCATCAGCCGGACGCTGGCTGACCGCATCGTATCGGGTGCGATCGAGGCCGGCGCGAAGCTGCGCCAGGACCACATCGCCGCGGAGTTCGGCGCCAGCCATGTGCCGGTGCGCGAGGCGTTCCGGCGCCTGGAGGCGCAGGGACTGGTGGTCAGCGAGCCGCGCCGCGGCGTCCGCGTCGCCGGCTTCAGCCTCGACGAGGTGCGCGAAGTGGCCGAGATGCGCGCCGCACTCGAAGTGCTGGCGCTGCGCAACGCCGCCCCGCATCTCACCAAGGCCATCCTCGACCGCGCCGAAGAGATCAACCGGGCCGGCGACCGGGCCGCGGACGTCCAGTCATGGGAGGATGCCAACCGGGCATTCCACAAGATCATCCTCACGCCGTGCGGGATGCCGCGCCTGCTGAAGGCGATCGACGACCTGCACACGGCGAGCGCGCGCTTCCTGTTTTCGGGCTGGCGCGCCGAATGGGATGCGCCGACGGACCGCGACCATCGCGCCGTCCTGGCGGCGCTCCGGGCCGGCGAGATCGAAATGGCGGCCTCGGTGCTGGCGCGACATGTCCAGTGGACGGGCCAGAAGAGCCAACGGACAGGCCTCCCTGCCAGGAGCGCACGTCGCTGAGGGCGCGAACCCCTTGCCATCCCGATATTTTTGTGGACTCCTTTAGCGATAGATTCGCAATATTATCTATAATATGAGAAGGAGCCTCCATGCCGACCAATTCCGCCACCGCGGCGATCAAGCCTCTCGCCACTCCCTTCGACCTGCAGAGCCGACCGCTGTCGTGGAAAATTGCCGCCGTCGTCTTTGGTACGCTGTTGCTGACCGTGTCCTCCTACATCGAGGTTCCCATGGTCCCGGTGCCGGTGACCATGCAGACCTTCGCCGTCGCCCTCGTCGGTGCGCTATATGGCTGGCGGCTCGGCGCGCTCACCGTCATGGCCTGGCTTGGTCAGGCTATGCTCGGCATGCCGGTACTCTCGGGCGGGGCCGGCGGCGCGCAGCATTTCATGGGACCGACCGCCGGCTATCTGTTCGCCTTCCCCCTCGCGGCGGCCCTTTGCGGCTGGCTGGCCGAACGCGGATGGAACGGCAACCGGCCGATTCGGGCCTTCACCGGCATGCTCCTCAGCAACGCCGTCTGCCTCCTGTTCGGTGCAGCATGGCTGGCGCTGATGATTGGGCTGGAACAGGCGATCGCGCTGGGCGTGACGCCGTTCCTCGTCGGCGCGGTCCTGAAGTCCGCCCTTGGCGCGGCGGTGCTCAAGCTCATGGCGCGTGGCCGGATGCGCCCCGCCGGATGACCGTCAGGCTTCGCGCCCACCACCTCCTTTGCCTGCTGACCTATGCAGGCAAAGGCTACAGTCCTGCGTTCACGGCCAACTATGACGCGATCGCAGGACGGATCTCGCAGGGCGAAGGCATTCTCGTCGTCGACGGGCCGGACGACATCTGCGCGCCGCTGCTCGGCGATGCCGACCCGCACTGCTGGCGCGACAGCGTCACGGTACGGGACAGGCTGGCCGCACGCGATGTGGCGGAGCTGCTGGCCCGTCCGGTCCGGGCCGGCTCACGCGTCGAGCTCGACCAGGGACTGTTGCGAAAGATGCGCGACGCGTTCGCTGCCGGCCGCACCCGTGCGGCGTGTCTCGGCTGCGAATGGAGCGAGCTCTGCAACTCGATCGCGGCCGGCGGCTACGGCGGGACGGCGATCCCCGGCGCGCCGTAGGCAACGGGCGGTTTCACCTGCATCCAGCCTCCGCGGCGGACACACCGACCCGAATTTGTCACGAATCGAGGCGCATCGTATGATGCGCCCGTGCGCGACCCACACGTTCGCCTGCAGCGTCAATGGCCGGAATGGCCGGACGAGGCGGAAACGGCGGGCTGCGGCGCGGCGGGGGAAACATGGTCACACTTTACGACGTGAAGCCGGCTTTCCAGGCATGCCTCCGGCCGCTGACGGGCCGGCTCGCAGCGGCCGGCGTCACCGCGAACCAGGTCACCGTGCTGGCGGCCGTCCTGTCCGTCGGTGCGGGCGCACTCATGGCGGCTCTGCCGGGCAACCGGCTCGTTTTCCTGGCGCTACCGGCAGTGCTGCTGGTACGCATGGCGCTGAACGCCATCGACGGCATGCTGGCCCGCGAGTTCGGCCAGGCCTCGAAGCTTGGCATGTATTTGAACGAACTGGCCGACGTCGTGTCGGACCTCGCCCTCATCCTGCCCTTCGCGCTGGTTGCGCCGTTTACGCCGGCGGGCGTAATCGCCTTCGCGGTCGCGGCTGTCGTCGTCGAGTTCGCGGGCGTACTGGGGATTCCGGCCGGTATCGGACGCAGCTATGCGGGGCCGCTCGGCAAGAGCGACCGCGCGCTGGCGCTCGGCGTGATCGCCGTGCTCGTCGCCTCCGGCTTCGCGCTGCCAGCCTGGCTGGCGTGGCTGTTTCCGCTACTGACGCTCGCCTCATTCGTCACCATCGTCAATCGCGTGCGCGCGGGCCTGGCGAAGGGCTAGCGCCAACGAGCGGGAGGGGAAAGCACATGCTGCAGCAGGTCGAGCCCTCGAAGGAAACGCGGACGCCCGTCGAGCGCACCTTCGTCACCCATGACGGCACGGAACTCTTCTACCGCGTCTGGCCGACGTCCAGCGGGGCCGCGCGCGGCGCGATCGTGCTGTTTCACCGCGGCCACGAGCACGGCGGCCGCATGGCGCATCTGATCGACGAACTCGACCTGCCCGATTTCACCTTCTACGCCTGGGACGCACGTGGGCACGGCCGCTCGCCGGGCAAGCGAGGATACTCGCCGTCCTTCGCCCATTCTGTTCGCGACATCGACGCCTTCATGAAGGAGATCAGGGCGAGCGACGGTTTTGACGAGACCGACATCGCAGTCGTCGCGCAATCGGTTGGCGCCGTGCTCGCCGCGACCTGGGTGCACGATTATGCACCGAAGATCCGCGCGCTGGTGCTCGCCTCGCCCGCCTTCAGCGTCAAGCTCTACGCGCCATTCGCCAAGGAGGGCATCGCCCTCTGGCAGCGGCTGAAAGGCGTCTTCTTCGTCAATTCCTACGTCAAGGCCCGCTTCCTGACCCACGACCGGGAGCGCATCAGGTCCTTCGAGCGGGACCCGCTGATCACGCGGCCGATCGCCTCCAACATACTGGTCGATCTCTACCAGCACGCCGCCCGCGTGGTGGCCGACGCGCGCGCCATCATCGTGCCCACCCAGCTTTTGATCTCCGGCGCCGACTGGGTGGTGCGTCACGGCCCCCAGCATCGCTTCTTCGTGAATCTCGGAAGCCGTGTGAAGGAACGCCACGTCCTCGAAGGCTTCTACCACGACACGCTCGGCGAGAAGGACCGCGCAAAGGCCGTCGCCGAGGCGCGCCGCTTCATCCTGACCCAGTTCGACGCACCCGAACCCGAGATCGACCTCACCGACGCGCACCGCTCCGGCTACACCCGCGACGAGGCCGACGCGCTTGCCTCACCCCTTCCGCTGATGAGCCCGAAAGGGCTCTACTGGGCGATGAACCGCGCTTCTATCCGCGCCGGCTCGTGGCTGTCGAAGGGGCTGGAGACGGGAGTGGCGACCGGCTTCGATTCCGGCTCGACGCTCGACTACGTCTACGAGAACGAGCCGCGCGGCGCGGGCGCGCTGGGCCGCCTCGTCGACCGCACCTATCTCGACGCGATCGGCTGGCGCGGCATCCGCCAGCGCAAGATCCATATCGAGGAGATGATCGCGAATGCCGCCCAGCGCCTCAAGGCCGCCGGACGCGACGTACACGTGCTCGACATCGCCGCCGGCCACGGCCGCTACGTGCTGGACGCCGTCGCAAAGCTCCCGGAACCGCCCGCCTCGGTCCGCCTCCAGGACTATTCGGCCATCAACGTCACCGCCGGCCGCAGGCTGATCGCCGAACGGAAACTCGACGCAACCGCCTCCTTCCATGAGGCCGACGCCTTCGACCGCGACGGGCTGGCGTCTCTGCGCCCCGCCCCGGACCTCGCCATCGTCTCCGGCCTCTATGAACTCTTTCCCGACAACGCACTGGTCACACGGTCGCTGGCCGGCCTGGCGCCCGCCATGTCGCCCGGCGCCCTGCTCGTCTACACCAACCAGCCCTGGCACCCGCAGCTCGAGATGATCGCCCGTAGCCTCACCTCGCATCGGGGTGGTTCTGCCTGGGTCATGCGCCGGCGGACTCAGGGCGAGATGGACCAACTCGTCGAGGCGGCGGGCTTCCGAAAACTGGAGCAGCGCATCGACGAATGGGGGATTTTTACGGTGTCGATGGCGGAGCGGGTGTGAGGGCAGCGCCGATCTCCGCTTCTTCGCATTTCAGAGAATATTAGTTTGAACCACTAGAGGCCCTATCCTATAATCATGCCATGGCTGGTGTTGGAGCACCCGGAGTTCGCACGTGAACGCGCCGCGCTGGACGCCGATACCCTGGATAAGCTGGCGATGGTCATTCGTGTGATCGAGGAGGTCGGGCCACATCTGGGACGACCGCTGGTTGATACGCTCAAGGGATCGAGACACACCAACATGAAGGAGTTGAGGGTCGCAAAGGGCGCGTGGCGCTTCGCCTTCGCGTTCGATCCCGAACGACGAGCCATCGTGCTCTGCGGTGGCAGCAAGGAAGGTGTTTCGCAAACCCGGTTCTACCGCACGCTGATCAGCACGGCCGACGCCAGGTACGACGAGTGGCTCCAGAGCGAAGGAGATTGAAGATGAAGAAATCCGATTTCAAGCCGGCCTCCGACTGGATCGACGCTCTCACCGGCGACCGGCGCGACAAAATCGAAGCCGGCGCAAGGAAAATTCTGGCCGAGATGCATCTGGCGGAATTGCGCAAGGCGATGAAGGTTTCCCAAATCACCGTCGCGGAGCGGACCGGGTTGAAGCAGACGGAAGTTTCCCGCATCGAACGCGCGCCGGAAACCGTGCAGCTTCGCACGCTCAACCGGTACGTCGACGGACTTGGCGGCAAGTTCAAGCTGGTGGCGGAGTTTCCGGACGGTACGACCGCCGAGATCCCGCTACGCGACGGCAAGCCATTGAAGTCGAGGATGAAAGTCGCTCCCAATGTCTCGCCCGACCCCACAGATCGTTCGAGCGGCAGGCACTGATATGAGAAAGAGGCGGCGCGGGCCTTGCTTGGCATGACGGCTGCGATCGCGGACACCACCACTCGCCCTGCCTACGCTCCCGTCTTCCGGCGCGCGCTGCTGTGGCTGGCCTTCCTCGCGCCCGTCTTCTATCTGACCTACGGCCTCGCCAACTGGTACGCCTCGACGCAAGCCGATGTCGGCAGCATCGTGTTCGACTGGGAGCGTTCCGTACCCTTCCTCGCCTGGTCGATCCTGCCCTACTGGTCGATCAACGCCTTCTACGCGCTTTCGCTCTTCGTGAACGACGACAGGTCCGGCGTCGACAGGCTGGCCGGACGCTACCTCACCGCGCAGCTCGTCGCCGTCTCCTGCTTCGTCGCCTTTCCGCTGGCGGCAAGCTTTGCGCGGCCCGAGACGGACGGATTGCCGGGCTTCATGTTCGACGTGCTGACCGGCTTCGACAGGCCGTTCAACCAGGCGCCGTCGCTCCACATCGCGCTGCTGGTCATCATCTGGGATCACCTGCGCCGCAGGCTGCCGGCGCGTGTGCGCTCCGTCTGGCACGCCTGGTGCATTCTGATCGGCGCATCGGTGATGACCACCTACCAGCACCATTTCATCGACATCCCGACCGGTGCGCTGCTCGGCCTCTTCGCCGTCTGGCTGTTTCCGGCCGAAGGGGCGCTCCCCGCGGCCGGCTTCAGGCTGACCGGTGAAGGCCGGCGTCGGCGGCTGGGCGCGTACTATCTCGCCGGCGCGATGCTGCTGCTTGCGGCATCGTGGGCCGGCGCGCACCCCCATCCCGCCTGGCTCCTCCTGCTCTGGCCCGCACTCGCTCTCGCCATCGTCGCATTCGGCTATTTCGGCGGAGGACCAAAAGTGTTCCAGAAAGCGCCGAACGGATGCATCAGCTTCGCCAGCCGGTGGCTGCTCATGCCCTACCGGCTTGGCGCGCACGTTAACGCCTGGGCGTGGACGCGGCGGCTTGCGCCGAGCGTCGAGGTTGCGGACGGCGTTCATCTCGGCCGCTTCCCGAGCCGGCGCGAGGTCGGCGCATTCGCGTCGGTGGTCGATCTCGCCGCCGAGTTCGAACGCCCGCCGGCCATCTCCGCGAACTGGCGGGCGATCCCGTTACTGGACCTCGTGCGCCCACCCGCCGCGGACCTGGCGAGCGCTGCGCGCCTCATGGAGGAATGCCGCGACGACGGGCCGGTGCTGGTCTGCTGCGCGCTGGGTTTCCAGCGCAGCGCGGGAGCCGTCGCCGAATGGCTGATCGACACGGGACGCGTGAAGGATCCGGCGCAGGCGGAAGCCATGCTGCGGAAAACGGGAAGGCCGGTGCATCTGGGTGAGTAAGGTCGAGGCGCGACGGAGCGACCAAACGTCGATGAACGAGCTATCTCAAGACTCGGACTTCCAGTCCGCCTGCCGCGATATCGCAGGCGAGCTGAAGCGACGTTCGCTCGCCGCCGTCGCACTGATCGTATTCATGTCGGCAGCCCTGGCGGTCAGCATCATCCTGCCCGGATCGCGCCCCTTCCTCACCGCGCTGTTCGCGCTTGCCGGCATCGCCGGCGCCCTCGCAGCGCTCGCACTTTCCGCGCTCTTGCGCTTCGACGCGGCGCTCTTCACGCTGATGTCGACCTATCCCGAGGAGATCGCCGCCGGCCGCGCGGTGGACGAGTTCCTCGCCCGGACGCAGCTGAAGCCCCTGCCCGAGATCACACAGCCGTCGGCCGACCGCATCGCCGGGGCACGGCGGCTCGCGCGGCGTCAGATCATGGCACTTTCGGTGTCTGCCATCGCGACGATCCTAGCCATGATCGCCAACTTCGCGTAACCAATCCGGCGGGGAAACGATGAGCGAGTTGAGGGCGATCCTTTTCCGGTTCATGCGGGCGGCGACGTCGGCCGTCCTGGCCGCCGTGGCGCGGGTCGTCACCGGCGTGCGGCCGCTTTGGGTCGGCGCCTTGCCGTCGGATCGGCAGCGCATCTACTTCGCCAACCACGCCAGTCATGGCGACTTCATCCTGCTCTCGGCCTGCCTACCGCCGCGCGAGCGGGCGCGAACCCGCGCGGTGGCGGGCGCGGACTATTGGGGCAAGACGCGGCTGAGGCGCTTCATCGCCGAGGACATGCTCTCGTCCGTGCTGGTCGAGCGGACCTCGGCCGAGCGCAAGCAGGACCCGCTTGCCGTCATGCTGCAGGTGCTCGACGAGGGCGATTCGCTCATCATCTTTCCCGAGGGCACGCGCAACATGACCGACGCGCCGCTGCTGCCCTTCAAATCGGGCATCTACAACCTCGCGACACAGCGCCCCCACGTTGAGCTCATCCCCTGCTGGATCGAGAACATGTCCCGCGTGCTTCCCAAGGGCGAGTTTTTGCCGGTGCCGCTGCTCTGCCGCGTCGTATTTGGAGCGCCGATCGCCCCGGAGCCGGACGAGGAGCGCCACGCCTTCCTCGCCCGCGCGCACGAGGAGCTGCTGAAACTCGACCCCCGCCCGGAGAGCCGTCCGGCATCGAGGAGGCATTCATGACCGGCCTCAGCCTGCCCGTGCTGCTGGCTCCCTTCGCGGTGCTGGCGCTCGCAAGCACCGTCGCCGGGGTGCTATCCTGGCGCGCCGGGGCGGAGCCGGGCCCGACCCTCGTCAACCTCACCCAGCGCATCAATGCCTGGTGGGTGATGGTGACCCTGCTCTCCATCGCTATCCTGTTCGGCAAAAACGGCGTCATCCTGCTGTTCGCCTTCATCTCCTTCGCCGCGCTGAGGGAATTCGTGACGCTGACCTACACGCGGCGGAGCGACCACTGGGTGCTGCTCGGCATGTTCGGCATCGTCTTGCCCTTCCAGTACTGGCTGGTCTGGACCGAATGGTACGGCCTCTTCACCATCTTTATCCCGGTCTACTGCTTCCTGATCATGCCGGCGCTGACTGCCTTGCACGGCGACACGGAGCGCTTCCTGGAGCGCATCGCCGCGCAGCAATGGGCGATCATGATCGCCATCTACTGCGTCAGCCACGTGCCGTTCCTGCTGTTCCTCGACATTCCCGGCTTCGAGGGCCGCGAGGTGTTGCTGATCGTCTTCCTGATCGTCACCGTGCAGGGCAGCGACGTCCTGCAGTACATTTTTGGCAAGCTGTTCGGGAAGCACCGCGTCTCGCCGAACGTGTCGCCGTCGAAGACCTGGGAGGGGCTGATCGGCGGGCTGGTGAGCGCCAGCCTCCTCGGGGCCGCCCTCTCCGTCATCACGCCGTTCACGCCGCTGCAGGCCGGCGCGGTCGCGTTCATGATCTGCGCACTGGGCTTCCTCGGCGGGCTCGTGGCCTCGGCCATCAAGCGCGACCAGGGCGTCAAGGACTGGGGCCACCTCATCGAGGGGCATGGCGGCATGCTCGACCGCGCCGACAGCCTCGTCTTCGCCACGCCGATCTTCTTCCACATCGTCCGCTACCTGTGGACGGTGTGAGCCCGGACCGAAAACCTCGATAGCAGCCCGTACCTCGGGAAACGCAAAACGGCGCGGACCATGAGGCCCGCGCCGTCCTGACGGTGTTGGAGCGTTTCCGAACCCAAGCTCTCCGGCTCCAGGAAACGCTCCGCCCCCCCGGGGCTACCGCACGATGTCGATGCGCGTGTTGCCGGGGCCGAAGGTCTCGACCAGCCGGTAGAAGTCGGAAGCATTGTCCGGATGCAGGCGGATGCAGCCATGCGAGGCGGGACGGCCCAGGCGCTTGATGGCGTCGGTGGCGTGCACGGCGTAGCCGCCGTGGAAGAACACCGAATGCGGCATCGGCGCGTTGTCGTATTTGCGCGAGTACCACATCTTGTGCATCCGCGTGGGCTTGAACGAACCGGTGGGCGTCACGTAGCCCTTGCCGGCGGTTGAGACTTTCCACTCGAAGGTGGAACGGCCGTTCACCAGGATCTCCATCGTCTGCGTGGAAATCGAGATCCGGGCGACAAGGTTCGATGCATGCGCGGCGCCCACACCCCCTAGGAGGACCGCACCCGCAAGGGTCGCGGCGGCAATGTTGATCAGTCTGGCAGCGATTGTCATGGTCGTTTCCCCTCAACCTGTCTGTTCCGGCGTCCGGCCCCGGCCGACGTCATGACGGCGCTTATCGCTTCGCTTTGTTTCGACTTGATTTCACTTCATGAGGTATTTGGTTTCACGACTGTTTCAAAAACCTCATATAATCGGTGAAAGTCACGAACACGGGCAAATTGCCTCAAAAATTCCGAGAACCTGACCCGCAACGGAGTTTTTCAGCCGAACAGGCGCACAGCGCTGAACCCTCGTATCGGCGAAAAAGAGCGCGACGTCCCGCAACCGCATTGCAACAGCAACGCTGCGCGCGGCGGCATGAAGCGGAAACAGATCGGCAGCATCCTATGCGTGCAATGAAGCGCAACCACGCCAAACACGTTGTCGAAACGTCCGCACGGATCGCGGGATGGATGTGCCAGGTGGCAAGCGCCACCGCGGCGCTGGCGCTTGTCGGCATTCTTGCGAGCCCCGACCTGCCGCAGCCGGCCTCGCCTGGCGACGTCTGGGTCTGTTGCCGGCCCGCAAGCGTTTGAGGATCAGAGAGAGGGCATGGAGATGAGATCGAAATTCGCAGCCGCCGCTCTCGCAACCTTGCTCTACGCCCAAGGCCTCCTCGGCTTCGCAGCCGTCGCGACAGTGCTGATCGACCGCGCGGGTGCTGCCGGCGAGCCAGACCCCCTCGTCGTCTCCGCTGTACGCTGACCGAAGTGTCAGCGCGCGGGCCCTGGCAATTGCGATGGCGGGTCGAACCGATAGCCCGCTCCGCGGATCGTCACGATGGCTTCCGTATCGAGCTTGCGTCTCAGCCTGACAATTCGGGAATCGATGGAGCGGTCGTAGGCGTCCGCATTCTCCGCCGGCGCGGCCGAGACGATGTCGTCGCGCGTCAGGACTTTCCCGGGACTGGCGAGAAACAGGCGGATCAGCGCCACCTGCCCGGCCGACAATTGCTCCTGCGCGCCCGAGCGATGCATGACCAGCGCCGAGCGCAGGTCGACCGTGGCGTTCTCGAGCACCAAGAGATCCCTCTGGCCCTTGCCCTTGCGTGCAGCCAGTCCGCCGATCCGCGCAACAAGTTCCCGCGCGGAGATCGACGCATCGACAACGTCCGCCGCCCCCAGTTCCAGCGCCAGCACCCGGTCGACAAGACCCGCCCGGCTCCAGACCATCAGGAAGTACGGGCCGCCCTCGCCCGCATAGTTGCGCAGGAGTTCGAGAGCCACGTTCGGCGCCACGCCATGCCCGACGACGGCAATGTCTATGTCCTGCGCAGACAGCGGCGCCTCCGCCTCCCACGCCTCGCCGACGCTGCGCACGTCGTAGCCGCGGCGGGTGAGATGATCTTCGAGGCCGGCGCCATTTTGGTCCGCTACGCAGATCAGGGCTACCACGGTCCTGCCGGTCATTCTCCAACCCATCGCAAGCGACACTGGAATTATGTTTATACCTAATCTAATTTCATCGGAAAGCGGAGGTGAGGCCCAACTGCGCGCCCGAGTTGTGGTTGTCGAGGACGAGCCGGATTTGCGTGAGGCCGTCGCCGAGTATCTCGGCGCCAACGGATACGAGGTCCTGACCGCCGAGAACGCCGCGGCGATGCGCGAGCTTGCCGCAACCGAGCCTTTCCACCTCGCCATACTCGACATTGCAATGCCCGGCGAGGACGGGCTGTCGCTCGGCCGCTGGCTGCGCTCGCAGTTCTCCGCGGGCATCATCTATGCCTCGGCGGCGGGCACGTCGATCGATCGCGTCGTCGGCCTGGAACTCGGCGCTGATGACTATCTGGTCAAACCGTACGAACTCAGGGAGTTGCTGGCGCGTGTACGCAGCGTGCTGCGGCGCACCCCTCCGCCGGATGCTTCGGGACCCGTCGTGCAGGCGTCCGGCCAGACGGCGCGGCGGCTCGTCAGCTTCGGCGGCTTTACCGCCGATCTTGACGGTCGCGCCGTGACGGGCGCCGACGGCGGCGTCATCGACATGGCCAAGAGCGAATTCGACGTCCTCGAGGTGTTTCTGGCTCGGCCGAACCGCCTGCTGACCCGCTCCGCCATTTCGGAGGCGATCGGCTTCGCGGAAGATCCAGAATCCTCGCGTGCGGTCGACATCCGCGTCATGCGGCTGCGCAAGAAGATCGAAAGCGATCCGGGCAACCCACGCTTCTTGCGCACCGTGCGCGGTGAAGGTTACATCTTCTCCCTGCAGGGTGGATCAGGCGCGGAGTGAGCGCGCCGCGACGGCGGCAGGATCTATGACCGATAAATTGACGGCAGCCACCGATGCCGAGCACGGCGCGTCCGGGCTCACGGTGGCTTGCGCGGCGATCGTGCGCAGCCTGCGCAAGGCGGCGAACTGGCAAACCGAGATCGACGGCGCACTGGGGGCGCTCGGCCGCGCGCTGACCTGCCACCGCGCCATCCTCTTCCGAATGCGCGACCTGCCGGAGGCCGGCTTTGCGCAATCGATCGCCGCCTACTGGTCGGAGCCCACTATCCCGGAGATCCAAAGGGCGCCCACCCTGATCGTGCAGTCCATGGTCGACAATGACCCGCTGCTGGAGAAGCTTGCCGGAGATGTCCGGCAGGGCAAGATCTTCGCCGGTCACACGCGCGATCTCATCGGGTTCCTGCGCGAGGATTTCGAGACGCAGAGGATCAGGTCGTTCCTGTCCGTGGCGGTCTTCGCCCACGGGCATTTCTGGGGCACGCTCGCTGTCAACGACTGCGTGACCGAACGCGAATGGTCCGACGACGAGAAGGCGACGCTGGAGCTGATCGCCATGTCGATCGGCGAGGCGGTGGAGCGATCCGAATCCGAAGCCCATGTGAGTGAGGTCATCCGCACCGCGATGCTGCAGGCTTCGCTCGACGCCGTGGTCGTGATCGACGAAGCCGGCAGCATCGTCGAGTACAATCCGGCCGCCGAGCGCATGTTCGGCTGGCCGAAGGAAGATATCCTGGGCAAGGACATCCTCTACACGCTCATCCCGCCTTATTACCGCACCGGCCACGCCAATGGCGCCGAGTATATGGAGCGACGCGGCAGGCCGATGCTCGGCCGCCGCATCGAAACCACCTCCATGAACGCCGAGGGCGAGGTTTTCCCGATCGAGCTCACCGCCACGGAGGTCGAGGTCGCCGACAGGCGCCTGATCCTTGGCTCGATCCGCGACTTGCGCGAGAGACGTCAGGCCGAGGACGAGATCAACCGGCAGCGCGAGAAGCTCCACCAGAACGAGAAGATGGCGGCCATGGGCTCCCTGCTGGCGGGCGTCTCGCACGAGTTGAACAACCCCCTGGCCGTGGTTGTCGCGCAGTCGACGCTGCTGCACGAGTTCGCGGTGGACCCGAGCACGAAAACCCGCGCCGAGAAGGTGCGCGCCGCGGCCGAACGCTGCGGACGCATCGTCAAGAGTTTTCTGGGCATGGTGCGACTGCACCCGATCACGCAGACCGAGACCGACCTCAACAGCGTCGTGCGTTCGGCGCTGGAGGTGACCGCCTATGGCGCGCGCAGCACCGGCATCAATGTCGACGCAGAGCTTGCCACAAGCCAGCTCGTCGTCATGGGCGACGCCGACCACCTGACGCAGGTGGCGGCCAACTTCCTGGTCAACAGCCAGCACGCGCTGGCCGGCGTCGGCGGTGTCCGCCGCATCAAGGTGCGAACCTTCCGGGACGGAGCGAAATGCGGCTTCTCGGTTGAAGACAACGGCGTCGGCATTCCGGAAAGTATCCGCGGACGCATTTTCGAATCCTATTTCACCACGAAGCCGGCAGGTGTCGGCACCGGCATCGGACTTTCCATCTCAAAGTCGATCGTCGAGCGACACGGAGGCAAGATCTGGTTCGAGCCGGCGGAGCCGAGCGGCGCACGCTTCCTGGTCGAGCTGCCGGCTGTTGGCGCTTCTCAAATGGATGCCGGCGGCGCAACGGCGACCTCCAACGAACTGCGCAACGCCGTCATCCTCGACGATGAACCGGACGTCGCCGCCTCGCTGGCCGACATCCTCGAGCTGATGGGCGTGAAGGCCCGCATCGAGACCGCCTTCACGACGCTCGATGGGCTCTCCGTACAGGGGGACCCGGACATACTGTTCTGCGACCTGCGGATGCCGGGGGCCGGAGGAATGGACGTTTACCGGCAGATCCTGGAGAAGCGACCGCATCTTGCGCGACGTTTCGTGATCGTGACCGGCGACATGATCGGCGCCCGCGCCGAAGTGGACGCCATGGCCCCGCACCTGCGCCCGCAGATCCTGGAGAAGCCGTTCAGCACGCTGGACGTCCGCGGCGTGCTTGCCGCAATCAGCGACCAGGTGATGCTGGCACGGTGAGCCGCAGGCGGATCCGCATCGGCCTTCGACGGAAAAAAGAACCCCTCATCGGCAGGAACGATGAGGGGCTGAGTGTGCGCTGGAGTGAGCGCGGGGAGGTCTCAGAAAATGTTGGGCCGGTGCCTGTCGGGCTCGGCGCTTGCGATCATGCGGATCTGCCTGGCATCCTTGTGACCAGCCTCACGGGCGATCATCATCAGGCATTCGGCGTCTTCGTGCCCCCACGCCTGACCGTAGCAGGCGATCTCTCTCTCGGAACGAGGCGCCAGCCGGCCGCCTTTGCCAGTCGTCTCGACAAACTCGGCGGTTTTCACTGTCGGGCGCTCGGCCGAAGTCAGTGCGGGTCCGGCCGTCGGGATCAGGGCCATCGAGCCGAGGCAGATGCCCGCCAGTGCGGCGAACATCACCATCGGATGTTCGTTGGAGCGACGGCGCAAGGCCAGTTCCGGAAAGAACGGGCTGTTGTGCTCGTGCAGCCGGGACATCTTCTTGGCCGGAACTTTCGCTTTTCCGAACATGGCCGTTGCCTTTGGTTTCGAATTCCTCATGAAACGAAAATACGGCACGTTTGTTTCCGACCGATGCTATGACGCTACGTCATTTGTAACCATCAAGAAACAACACAAACAGGCATTCAATCGGTCAAACTTCCACGCATTCTGCCGATCTCGGCCGCGTCGCGGAAAAACCACACAAGTTTTCAATACGTTGAGCTTACGCTGCGTCAGTTCGGCGAACGAGAGGCCGGGCGCGCCTTGCGACAGTCATGTTTCCAGTCAAGGCGGCAGGTGGCGCGCGGCAGCATCTCGGCTGCCATCATGTGCTCTCCCCACCGAGTTGCCCTGATACTGCAGCTGGAGCGGACAGAACGATGTGGCAAATCTCACAGCGACATTTGTTTGTAGCGCCAGGAACGCGGGCGGACGCGATCTTGCGATGCGCCCCGCCCGCTACCGCTCAACGGGCTCTGCGTCGCGGCTCCCGCAGGTGGTGTATGCCTTGATGCTCCGGAAAGCGCATCGCGGCGTCCCATATATAGTCGCCATAGAGGAACGGCTCGAAGGGCGCGATGCCGGGCAGCGGCAGCGGCGCGATCTCGGCGTTTGCGCGCGGTTCGTAGAAGAACGGGATGGAGTGGCACTCCTGACGGGGTGCGACGATCCTGTGAAGGGCGGCTGCAACCCTGCCGCCAGTCCAGTAGCGCAGGAGTTGGCCGAAGTTCACCGTCAGGCCGCCGTCGACAATAGGCACGTCGATCCATCTGCCGCCAGGGGACTGCACCTGCACGCATTGGCCGCCGTCCTGTTTGTGCAGGGTGACGAATCCGGCATCGACATGTGCGTGCCTCACCAGCGGGCGACGTTCGCCCGCGTGCGCGATGACGTGCATCTCGCCGCCCGCGGAGTCCTCCCCCGGCTGAGGTGCATAGCGGGATAGCCTCAGCGTCGAGATGCCGCCACGAAAAACGTCGTCGAAGACCGTCTCGTGCAAGCCCAGCGCCCGCGCGACAGAGCGCATCAACGCGTGGCCAACTGCCTCCATCGCGCGGTAATAGCCGGCGGCGGCCGCCCGCCAACCCGGCGCCAGCGCCTCTGACGGGACAGGCGTCCGCTCAAGCAAGGGATCGGCGATATCCGAGACATGCAGGGGATGGGCGATGTCAGGGCCGATATCCATTCCCTCTTGATAGACGATCATGCCGTCCTGCAAGGTGAACCAGCCGCGGCAGACATTGTCGTTCGTCTGATTGAAGTTCCAGCGGTGAAGCCTTGCCTTCTCCTCATGCGGCAGCGCGAACACCTGCAGCAGGTTGCGTCGCCGCGGCTGCTCGATCACTTCGGTTCCCGGAAAACGCCGCACGATCACGAAGCCGATGCCGGACGCCGCCTCCATTATCTGGCGATCCGCTTCTTCTCGCGCAGCCGCTGGCCCCTCGAACAGCGGGGAAATATCGATCGTCGGGATCATCCACGTGCCTCCTCCACGGCGGTTGATGCATGGTGTGTCCGGACACTGCGCCGCGAATTTGGAAAAGATGCCCAAAGCCGCATCACGCGGCGCTGCGGTCCGGATTGCGAAAAAGCCCTTCGAGAAAATTGTTAAACCATGCAGCCTGCGCACTGTCATGCGCATGCATCAGTCGGTCCTGCTCGTCGCGTTGTTGGGCCCCCGGCTTCGCAAAGTGACCGCCGAGCCGCTGCTGCATCCGTTTGAAGCCCGTGATCGTGACTTCCGGATGGAATTGGAACGCGTAGGCACTAGCGCCATAGCGGAACGCCTGATGCGGAAAGAGCTCCGTCGAGGCCAGCAGCTCCGCGCCGGCCGGTACATCGAATGTGTGGAAATGCGCCTGCGCCATGTACAGTGAGACCGGGAAGAGCGCCCGTCCTGCATACGTCGGATTCAGACAATAGTAACCGAATTCGTAGTGGCCAGCGTCGGGCGGACCGACATGCCCGCCCAGCGTGTGCGCTATCTGTTGCGCGCCCTGGCAGATGCCGACGAGCGGCACGCCACGCGCCAGGCTCGCCTCGATGAATCGCGCCTCGTCCTTGAGGAACGGGTACTTGGTCGTCTCGTATACCTCGAAAGGGCCGCCGAATATCACACTGCCTACTATGTCTTCGCCGAAGGGCGGCAACGCATCGCCGTCGAACGGATAGACATACTCGGCGCACAGGCCGGCGCTTGCCGCCCAGGCTGAAACACGGTCGTCACGCGGACCGCGATCATGCTGGATCAGGATGAGCCTGCCTTGCGCCATGGATGTTCCGCGACTTTCGCCTCCGGATATCGTCAAAACCGGCTAGCCGACAGTGCCTCGGCTAAGCATCGGGAATGCCACAGATTTCCGCGATGCGCCAGCGGCTAACCGACATCCTGACATAGCCATCACACCGCGACACCCATAAGCCATTGCAAACGAACACAAAATATGATCCTATTGAATGAACATTCAGCAATTTAGAGACGAGTCATGCCTGCCCACATCCTCAATGTGGAGGTCCCGAACGATTGGGACCGAAGCGGCCTGCCCGGCTGGAGTTATCACAGCCCTGCCCTGCTCGAACTTGAGAAGGAGCACGTGTTCCGCAACCATTGGCAGATCGTCGGCCATGTCTCGGACCTGCCCAATGCCGGCGACTACCTGGCGATGGACGTCGTCGGCGAACGCGCGCTCGTGGTGCGGGGCAAAGACGGCCAGATCCGCGCCTTCCACAATCTCTGCCGCCACCGCGGCAGCCGCGTCGTCGCCGACACGCAGGGAAGCTGCAAGAACGCGCTCGTCTGCCCCTTCCACGGCTGGGTCTACAATCTCGACGGCACCTTGAGGGGTGCGGCGCGTCCGCGCTCCTTCCCCGAACTCGACCGGACGGAATTCGGCTTGATGCCGCTCGAGCTGGAGATCTGGATGGGTTTTGTCTTCGTCCGCTTCCGGCAGGGGGCGCAATCTTCCGTGGCCGAGCTGATGCACCCCGTGACCGACGAAATTGCTCACTACGGCATCGCCGACATGAGGCCCTCCTATGGCATCTGGACGCAGACGACGCCGGTCAATTGGAAGTCGGTGCGGGACGTGGACAATGAGGGCTACCACGTCGCGATGGCGCATCCCGCGCTGCAGGACCTCTATGGCTCGACCTATTTCGACGAGCCCTTCGTCAACGGGGTCTCACGCTCCTTCGCGAGCTACAATCCGCATGCCGGGCGGCGCTGGAGCGTCAGGAACTACGTCAGCATCGCGCCCGAGCCCACGCACCTGCCGCAGCACCTGCGCAAGGCGTGGATCTACTACGGCATCTTCCCCAATCAGGTGATCGCGCTGATGCCGGAATCGGTCCAGTTCTACCAGGAATTCCCGCTCTCGACCGGCGAGACGCTGCTGCGCGGCGCAATGTACCGCTATGCCGACGAGAACCGAGCCCAGGCTGCGGCGCGCTACCTCGCCTTTCGCATCGACCGCGACACGATGGCCGAAGACGTCCAGCTTTCGGTCTGGTCGAACGAATCCATGCTTTCGGACGCGTTCCGGGGCTTCTATCTCTCCGACCTGGAGTTTGGCGTGCGCACGCACCACGACCACCTGCGCGCATGCATGCCGGTCCTGGCGCTGGAAAGCGCGCCGGACGAGAAGGACATGAAGAGCCTCAACGAGGCGCTGCTGAGCCGCAGATAACCGGCGGAGACGGTCGAAGTCCGCCGACGCCCTTCGGTACTGCGCGCGGCAGAGGCGAGCGCCCCTCGCAGCCCGGGCTTTCGTCCCTGCTGGCGACGCCTCAGAAATCCATGCCGGGGCCGGGCATCGCAGGCCCCGGCGCTTCCTTCTTCGGCCTCTCCGCGACCATGGCCTCGGTGGTCACGAGCAGCCCGGCGATCGACGCCGCGTCCTGCAGCGCCGTGCGCACGACCTTGGCGGGATCGATCACGCCCTGGGTGAACATATCTCCGAATTCGTTGGTCTGGGCGTTCCAGCCATGGCCGGGATCGCGGCTCTCGCGCAGCTTGCCGACGATGATTGAGCCTTCGGCGCCTGCATTCTCGGCGATTTGGCGCACTGGCGCCTCGATGGCGCGCCGCACGATCTCGAGCCCAAAGCCCTGGTCGGAGTTGTCGAGGGCCACGCGGTCCAGCGCCGCACCGGCGCGCAGCAGCGCCACGCCGCCACCCGGCAGGATGCCCTCCTCGACCGCGGCTCTCGTCGCGTGCAGGGCATCGTCGACGCGGTCCTTGCGCTCCCTGACCTCGACCTCGGTCGAGCCGCCGACGCGGATCACCGCGACGCCGCCAGCGAGCTTGGCCAGCCGTTCCTGCAGCTTCTCCCGGTCGTAGTCGGAGGTGGTGTCCTCGATCTGCGCCCTGATCTGGGCGACCCTGCCCTGGATCTCCTCCTTGCGGCCCGCCCCGTCGATGATGGTCGTGCTCTCCTTCTCGACGACGATCTTTCTGGTGCGGCCGAGCATCTCCAGCGTCACGTTCTCCAGCTTGATGCCAAGATCCTCGCTGATGGCGGTTCCGCCGGTGAGGATGGCGATGTCCTCGAGCATCGCCTTGCGGCGGTCGCCGAAGCCCGGCGCCTTGACCGCCGCGACCTTGAGGCCACCGCGCAGTTTGTTGACGACCAGCGTGGCGAGCGCCTCGCCCTCGACGTCCTCGGCAATGATCAGCAGCGGCTTCGCCGACTGCACGACCGCCTCCAGCACGGGAAGCATGGCCTGCAGGCTCGACAGCTTCTTCTCATGGATGAGCACATAGGGCTCCTCCAGTTCGACCCGCATCTTGTCCTGGTTGGTGATGAAATAAGGCGAGAGGTAGCCGCGGTCGAATTGCATGCCTTCCACCACCTCGAGCTCGGTCACCGCCGTCTTGGCCTCCTCGACGGTGATCACGCCCTCGTTGCCGACCCGCTGCATCGCCTCAGCGAGGAACCTGCCGATCTCGGTGTCGCCGTTGGCCGAGATGGTGCCGACCTGCGCGATCTCGTCGTTGTTGGTGACCTTGCGCGCCTGCGCCTTCAGCTCCGCCACGATCGCCTCGACCGACTTGTCGATGCCGCGCTTCAGGTCCATCGGGTTGATGCCGGCGGCAACCGCCTTCGCGCCTTCCCGCACGATCGCCTGGGCAAGCACGGTCGCGGTCGTGGTGCCGTCGCCGGCCACGTCGCTGGTCTTGGAGGCAACCTCGCGCACCATCTGCGCGCCCATGTTCTCGAACCTGTCCTCGAGTTCGATCTCCTTGGCGACCGTGACCCCATCCTTGGTGATGCGCGGCGCCCCGAACGACTTCTCGAGCACGACGTTCCGCCCCTTCGGCCCAAGGGTGACCCTCACGGCGTTGGCGAGGATGTCGACGCCGCGCAGCATCTTCTCGCGGGCCTCGGTGTGGAATTTCACGTCTTTGGCAGCCACTGCATTCCTCCTTCACCGGAAGCTATCTTTGACTGTTTACGTTCGGGTCGAGCCGTCAGGCAGCGTTCTTCACTACGATGGTCTGCTGGATCACAAGACGTCGATCTTACGCATGACGGACAGTTACCCGCATCCAGACCTCGGAGGGACAACCTCCGTGGCAATGACATCCGCTCGCGCTTTTCGGGCTCCATAAGGTCAAGGGCAATTCTAGCACTGTTGCCACGAGAGAGCGAATACGATGAGTTGCGTGCAGTGTCTCAGTTCGAAGTCTAGAACTGATTGTGGCGCATCGCGCTCTCAATCCCCATATGACAAGCGGGAAGCATAGGAGACGTAATGACCATTAAGCAAACAACCGCCGCCGACATGGCTGAGATCGTAGGTGTCGCGCCAGACGCATTCCGCGATGCTTTGCGCAGCGTGAAGTATCCTCGGAAGCGTGGTACTGATTGGCAAGTGAAAATCGATAGCCCTGAATATTCGGGAATGCGCACCGTGCTGGCAAGCCTCCTGCGGCGGAAGGCAGCTTGATCCCTACCGGGAGCTAAGGGCCAGAAGCGGGCCGCCGTGAAGGCCATGCGCATTGCGACGGAAAGGGCGACGACAGCGAAAACTGCACAGTTGGTTTTCCCATAATGATGCGCTGCCTCGCGCGGCTGGCTCTCCACCCTCACCCCTGCCACACGCCATCGCGCCGCAGGTCGTCCATGGTGCGCGAGATGCCTTCGCGCAGGATCGCCACCATGTCGTCGATCTGGCCGGTGGTGATGACGATCGGCGGCGACATCACGCACATGTTGACGAGGGGCCGCACGAGCAGGCCGAGCGCCTGGCAATGCTGGTCGATGCGGCGGCCGACATCCTTGTCGAGCGCGAGAGGGTTGTTGCTCTGGCGATCGGCCACGCATTCGATGCAGGCCATGAGGCCGACGCCACGCACCTCGCCGACCAGCGGCAGGTCCTCCAGCTCCTTGAGCCTGTCCTGGAAATAGGGCGCGACGGCACGCGCATGCTCGAGCGCACCCGCTTCCAGTAGGTCGAGGTTCCTCAGCGCCACCGCGCAACCGATTGGATGGCTGGAATAGGTCAGCCCGTGGCCGAACAGCGCGTCCGGCCTGTTGGTGCGGCGCAGTTCTTCGAGCAGCCGCTCGGAGATGACGACGCCGCCCAGCGGGAAGTAGCCGGAGGTCACGCCCTTGGCGAAGGTGATCATGTCAGGTTCGAGGTCGAACACGTCGCCGGACGCGAACACGTGCCCGAGGCGTCCGAACGCGGTGACGACCTCGTCGGAGATGTAGAGGATGTCGTTGTCGCGGCAGAGCTGACGGATGCGCTTCAGATAGCCGGGAGGCGGGACGATGACGCCGCCCGAAGCCTGCACGGGCTCCGCGACGAAAGCTCCGATCCGATCCGCGCCGATCCGCGCCACCACCTCGCGGAACTCGTCGATGAGCAGGTCGGCGAAACCTTCGACGGTCATGCCGGGCGGACGGCGGAAGGGGTCGGGGCAGGAAAGCTTCACCACGAGCTGCTCGACGCCGTCCATCCAGTCGCGCTCGCGAGGGCGGCCGTTGAGCGAGGCGGTGAGGTAGGTGGAGCCGTGATAGGCGGCGCCGCGCGACAGGATCAGCTTCTTCTCCCGGCGTCCGCGCACATTGTTCATGAACTGCATGAAGCGCAGCGCGGTTTCGACGGCGGAAGACCCGCCCGTGGTGAAGAAAACGTGGCCGAGATCGACAGGGGCGTGGGCCGCGATCCGCTCGGCAAGCAGCGCCGAGGGCGCGTTCATGGTGTACCACGGGGTGTTGTAGGAGAGCTGCAGCGCCTGTTCGTAGAGAGCGCGCGCCAGTTCCTCGCGCCGGTGGCCGAGATTGACGCACCACATTCCGGCCGGCCCGTCGATCAGCCGCCGGCCGTCGCCATCGGTGATGTAGATACCCTCGCCGCTGCCGATGAGCCCGAGCGCGGTGGCGCCGATGGAACTCGCCACAGGCCAGGGCTGGATGAGGTGGCGCTGGGCTGAACGCTGCGCGTCGAAGCCGTCCACTGCCGCGGGGAGGATCCTGCTGAGGTCGTTGGCGGCCGCCATCCGATTCACCGTGATTTGTCTGGCGCAGGTCAGCAAACGCGAAAGCCCTTGCAAACGCTCGCATTGCAACGTCCATTTTGAATGGCCGTTCAATCAATAAACCAGAAAGCCCGCTTGATTTCAATGCGCGGATGCGCATGATGGAAGGCAATCGGCGCAGGAACCGCCGCAGAACCAGACTGGGGATCGCATGCCGGAAGCACCGGACATGCCGCGAATTGCAGGCCGCACCCGCACGGCGCGCGCGACGCCAGCGGACGCCCCCCTCCAATGACGGCGGTCGCGGAACGCTCGGCCGAGGTCAGCGCTTCCCGTTTCCGCCGTGGCACGATGCTGCAATCCGAGTCCGCGCAGGGGCTCGCCCTCATCAGTCCGACGCTCGCCTTCGCGCTGGTCATGCTGGTCGTGCCGATCATCGTCGTCATCGCGCACAGCTTCTGGACCCAGGACTATCTGACGATCGACCGCACCTTCACGCTCGAGCAGTACCGCATCGCGCTGACCGAGCCGATCTACCGCGATCTCCTGCTGCGCTCGCTGTTCGTGGCTCTCGTGGTGAGCACGGCGACGGTGGTGCTCGCCTATCCGATCGCCTACTTCATCCCGTTCCACGGCGGCCGTCACAAGAGCCTGTGGCTGTTCCTGATCACAATTCCGTTCTGGACCAGCTACCTGCTCAGGGTGATGTCCTGGAAGGTCGTGCTGGGCTTCAACGGCGTGCTGAACTCGGGCCTGATGGGCCTCGGCGTCATCGACCAGCCGTCCACCGCCTTCCTCTACAACACGACGGCGGTCGTCATCACCCTGACCCACGCCTGGGCCGCCTTCGCCGTTCTACCGATCTTCGTCTCGCTGGAAAAGGTCGACCGCACGCTGCTGGAGGCGGCGACGGACCTCGGCGACGGTCCGCTGCGCAGGTTCGTACGCGTGACGCTGCCGCTGTCGCTGCCCGGCGTCATCTCGGCGATCCTCATCGTGATGATCCCGACCGTCGGCGATTTCGTGACGCCCAAGCTGGTCGGCGGCAAGGACGGCGTCATGATCGCCACGGCCATCCAGGTCCAGTTCGGCAAGGGCGCGAACTGGCCGCTCGGCGCGGCGCTGTCGGTGACCACCATGGCGGTCGTGACCGCGATGGCGGCGGCGACCGTGCTCCTGCTGCGGGGACTTGCGAGGATGGCCCGATGAGTACGGTCCGCCGACTGCTGGCAGGCTGGCTGCCCGTCTATGCCTTCCTCTACATTGCGTTCCTCTACCTGCCGGTGATGCTGCTGCCGATCTTCTCACTCAACACGGCGGCCGCCCCGCGCTTCCCCCTCCAGGGCCTCACGCTCAAGTGGTACCAGGACCTGCCGAGGACGCCCGCGCTTCTGGAGGCCGCCTGGAACAGCCTGATGGTGGGCGTCGCGGCAGCGCTCATTTCCACCGTGCTCGGCATCTGCGCCGCACGCGCCATCACCCGCTACCGCTTTCCCGGGCGGCGGCCCATCAACGGCCTGATCATGGCGCCGCTAGTGCTGCCGGAGATCATCGTCGCCGTCTCGCTGCTCATCGTGCTGCTGCAGCTAGGGCTCGAACTCTCCCTCCTCACGGTGGTGCTGGGCCATGTGCTGATCTGCATCCCCTACTCCATGACGGTGCTGACGGCAGGCTTCGACGGCTTTGACCGAAGCCTGGAGGAAGCCTCCGCCGACCTCGGCGAGACGGCCTTCGGCACCTTCCGCCGGGTGACGCTGCCGATGGTGGCGCCGGCGATCATCTCGTCGCTGCTCGTCTCCTTCACCATCTCGCTGGACGAGTTCATCCTGGCTTTCTTCCTGACCGGCACCGACGTGACGCTGCCGGTCTATATCTGGAGCCAGCTCCGTTTCGCCGGCAAGTTGCCCGGCGTACTGGCGCTGGGCACGCTGCTGCTGGTGGCCTCGTTCATGCTGCTCAGCTTTGCCGAGATCCTGCGCCGGCGCGCCGAGCGCCGAACCCGGATGACGGGGGTCGCAATTGCCTGACCGGTCCATGATCGAGATCCGCGACGTGACCCGCAGCTACGGTGCGTTCAAGGCGCTGAACGAGGCCTCGCTCTCGATCCGGGAGGGCGAGTTCTTCTCCCTGCTCGGCCCGTCCGGCTGCGGCAAGACCACCTTGCTGCGCATGATCGCGGGCTTCGACACGCCGACCTCCGGCTCGATCCTGATCGACGGCCAGCCGATGGACGGCATCCCGGCCAACCGGCGTCCGACCAATATGGTGTTCCAGAGCTACGCCATCTTCCCCCATCTCAACGTCGAGCAGAACGTCGCCTACGGGCTGAAACGCCAGAGGCTCGCCGCCGCCGAGGAGCGCCGGCGCGTCGAGGAAGCCCTCGCCCAGGTCTCGCTGTCGGGCCTGGGCAAACGCCGCGCCACCGAACTGTCGGGCGGCCAGCGCCAGCGGGTCGCTCTCGCCAGGGCCCTCGTCATGCGGCCGAAGGTGCTCCTGCTGGACGAGCCGCTCTCAGCGCTGGACAAGAAGCTGCGCGAGCAGATGCAGGTCGAACTGCGCCACCTCCAGCGGACGGTCGGCATCACTTTCATCCTGGTGACGCATGACCAGTACGAAGCGTTGGCGATGTCGGATCGCATCGCGGTCATGTTCGGCGGCTCGATCGCACAGGTCGCCGCGCCCAAGGAGATCTACCAGCGGCCGGTGAACCGGCAGGTCGCAGATTTCCTCGGCGGCATGAATTTCGTCCAGGCCGAGATCGTCGACGAGGAAGCCCAGGCGATCGTCGTCGACACCGCCGGCTTCGGCCGGATCAGGGCGGAAAAGCCCCCGGCCTTCCGGCGCAACGGCGGCAGCGCGACGCTTGGCATACGCCCGGAGCGGCTGCGCGTGCTGTGGGACGACGCCCGCGCCGACCATGAGGTCGCGGGCAAGGTCGTCGACCGGCACTACTTTGGAGAGATCACGCACCTGATCGTCGAGGTTCCGGGTTTCGAGAAGCCGCTGTCGGTCACCGAGACCAACAATTTCGGCGCCGACGACATCCCGGTCGGCGCGCCGATCCGCCTGGCCTACGATCCCGACGCGCTGGTGGCGCTCGCGGATTAGGCTTCGTCGCCCCGCGCCTTCACTCCACGATCTTCCAGTAGGAATCCTTACGGATCACCTTGCCGTTTCGGAACGTGTAGAAGTCGCAACCGCGGACCTCCTTGCGCTCTCCGTCTGGGGTCGTGCCGGTCAGCGTCCATTTCGACATGCCGGCATCGGCAGCGGCGTCCACGAAATGCTCCGCATTGCCATAGTGGACATCGGGCAGCCCCTCGAAACGGGTCGCAAGCGCCGCTCGCACGCTCTCCCGACCTTCGAAACGGGCTCCCCAAGGCTCCTTGCCCCGGGGCATCTCCAGCACACAATCGTCGGCAAAGAACGTCATGATGCGATCGAGGTCGTGCGCGTTAAAAGCCTCGCCCAGCGCGGTAAGCGTCGATCGAATGTCCATGGCTCGTCTCCCGTGTTCACACTGTCGTCTTCTTCCTCGTGGTCTTTCTCTCGCCGTCTGCCTTCCGGTCCTGCAGTCCGTAGGTGGCAAATCCCTTCATCGTCTCGGCGATCTCGGCCTCCGAAAGGAGCACCGGCCCGCCGATGAGAAGCGAGTGATAGTACTGCCTGGCGATGGTCTCCAGTTCGACAGCCAGCCACATCGCCTTCTCCAGATTGGGTCCGACCGCGATCATGCCGTGGTTGGCGAGAAGGCAGCCATTGCGCCCGTCGAGTGCCTTGAGCGCTACATCCGAAAGTTCCTGGGTGCCGTAGCGGGCATAGCCGGCGCAGCGGATGGTGCTGCCCCCGAATGCCGCGATCATGTAGTGGCAGGCCGGAATCTCTTTGCGCGCGATGGCAAGGATGGTGGCGTAGGTGGAGTGCGTGTGGACGATGGCCCCGACTTCCGGCCGGGCCCGCATGATGTCGAGGTGAAACCGCCATTCGGTGGAAGGCTTCAGCGGCCCGCTCCACGAGCCGTATTCGCCTTCGATTGGCATGGCCGCGATGTGCTCCGGCGTCATCGCCGCGTAGGGCGTGGCGCTGGGCGTGATCAGCATGGCGTCGCCGGAGCGGACGCTGATGTTGCCCGACGTGCCCTGGTTGAGACCGGACGCGTTCATGCCGATGCAATGGTCGATGATCGACTGGCGAAGTTGTCTGTCGTCCATGAAAGCCGGCATCCTCTGCAATGATTGAAACTGCGACCGTTCGACCGCGCAGGCTTCACGGAAGCGCCGACGCCGCGCCGGGTCAAGTGTCAAGCTGCAGGTCGCTGTCGGTCCTTGAATGCGCTAAACAGGGCCCAGGCAGGGAGAACCACATGACACGGTTGCCGGAGGGAAGCGTCACCTGGGTCACCGGAGCGGGCAGCGGCATCGGCCGCGCCTGCGCCATTGCCTTCGCCATAGCCGGATCGCGCCTCGCCCTCACGGGACGGCGCCCCGACGCGCTCGAGGAAACGGCCGCACTGATAAGGAAGACGGGCGCTCCCGACCCGATGCTGGCGCAGTGCGACGTCACCGATGCCGATGCGGTTGGGCTCGCCTACGCGCGCATAGAGCAGGAGCTGGGCGCGCCGCTGGTGCTAGTCAACAGCGCCGGCTGGAATGTCACCCGCCGCCACTGGAAGGACCTGACGCCGCAGGGCGCCTCGCAGGTGATCGACATCGACCTGAAGGCGATGTTCTACTGCACGCTTGCCGCACTTCCGGCGATGCGCCGCCGCGGCGACGGGCGCATCGTCCACATCGCCTCGCAGGCCGGCGTGTCGCTGCAGACGGTCAGCGGCCCGAGCTATTCTGCGGCCAAGACCGCGGTCGTCGCCATGAGCGCGAACCTCAACGCCGAAGAAGGCATCCACGGGATACGCAGCATCTGCATCTCGCCCGGCGAGGTCGAGACGCCGATCCTCGACACGCGCCCGAAGCCGCCCAGCGCCGAAGAGCGCCGGCTGATGCTGCAGCCCGAGGACGTTGCCGCAGCGGCCGTGTTCTGCGCCACGCTTCCGCTACGCGCCTGCGTCACCGAAATGGTGCTGTTGCCGACCGACGATCGCCACATGCGCGAAAGAGCGCGCGCGATCGAGGCGATGCCGACGCCACCTGGCCGCGCCTGAGCACGTTCCTGCTTCCGCCCTCCCTGCCCCGGGGCGCTTCGGCCGGCGGGGTGCCTCACCGACGCGACGCAACCGCCACCTCCGCAGGGTAAACGGCCGCCGGCCATTGCGCGCGGCATTGCGTCTCATCCGGCCAGAACTTGCGCGGGACCGATAAAACTTTAACGATTCGTTAGGCTGCACGTTAAGCGAAACGACCGAATCACCAGCGGGCGGCGGCAGAATCGGGTAAAAACGGCGCGTCTTGTCGATGCGTCGCGTCGGAGGTTGCACTTGGAGTTCACGATCTCGCAGATCGGTTCTGCCACGTCTCATTGGGTCGCTCGCCCGGCGGCGCCCACAAGCGGGGCCGTGCGCCCGGTAGCCACGGCAGCTGTCCAGCCGGTACAAACCGCAGCGGCGACTCCGGTTGCCGCGCTCCATGACATGGAAACCGAATACGACCAGTTCGGACGCTTCGGAGCGACGGCTCCCCATGTCGCCGAACGCGCGCCGGCTGCGCCCGAGCACCGGCCCGCAATCAACGCCACCAAGCATCTGCGCTCCGGCAAGGCGAGCGCCTACGATCTGGAACGCGAATACCGGCAGTCGCTGGTCGACAGCACCCGCGGCGAAGGCGCGACATCAGAACGGCGGTTCATTCCATCGGGAATGACAGAGTATCAGGTCTATCAGCTCGCAGACTACCAGTACCGATGGGCGCTGGAGGTGGAACGTCAGCTGCTCGAACGCGATGCCGACAGCGTGTTTGCGTCCAGCGACGGAGGCGCCGCCGGCGCCCCGAACAATCATTTCTCTGCTCGCTGAAGACTATTCGACAAGCGAGGGACGGCGGCACTCATCCTGCCGCCCACTCATCCACTCGTCTGCCCTTCCTTCTTTTCTCAAGTCGCCTGCGCGATGACGCCACAGGCGATGCGGCCGCCAGAGTGGCCTGAGGGGTCGGTTGCGTAGTCATCCGGGCCCTCATGCAGCATGACCGACGCCCCGTCTGCATCGAGTAGCGCGTTTTCTCCCTCTCCGAGCGACAGCCTGTCGGTGAAGAATTCCACCTTGAGCGTCCCGTCCGGCGCGACGTTCACATTGGGGAAGTCTCCGGGATGCGGACCGTTCTCGGCGTTGACACCATGCGCCTTGCCGCCGGCCAGGTGACCGCCGGCGCTTTCGAAGGTCGGGCCTTCGCACTTGCCTGTGGTGTGGATGTGGAAGCCGTGCACGCCCGGCGGCAGACCGTTCATGTCGACGCTGATCGACAGCATGCCAGACTTGGTCTGGGTGATCGCCACCGCGCCCAGTTCCTTGCCGTCCGGCCCGACCATCTTCGCGCTCGCCTCCTGCGCGACGGCGGAAAGCGGAAACAGGGTGACAAGGCAGGCGGCGGCGAGGAAGCGTCTCATGGTCATCTCCTGGTGTGATCCGGTCGACAACGGCTGAAAGCGGCGAACGTTGCCACCGGCGCGCGAAATCCACGTCGAGGGCAGGTCAAAACCTATGCGAGAAATCAGAAACGCGAAAGGCCGGCGCGAGGCCGGCCCTTCGATCAACACTTACAGGATGCCAGCTCTCTACGCCGGCAGGATCGCGCCTTCCAGCGTGGTGAGCTGGTTGAGGAACTGCTCGGCCTTCGAGCGGCTTTCCTCATCCTTGGCATCGGACAGGTCTTCCCTGGCCTCCTGGATGCGGCGGGCGATATCGGCCCGGTCGATGTCGCCGACCGCGACCGCCGATTCCGCCAACAGCGTGCAGCCGGTCGGAAGAATGTCGGCGAAACCGCCGAACACCACATAGCGCTCGGTCTTGCCGCCGACGGCATTCACCGTCACCACACCCGGCTTGATGGTGGTCATCACGGGGGCGTGACTAGCCATGACGGTCATTTCACCGTCAGCGCCCGGGATGACGACCGAATCGACCTGCTCGGAGACCAGCAGGCGCTCCGGCGAGACGAGTTCGAACTGAAAAGCTTGAGCCATCATCATCTAGCGAATAGCGAGTAGCGAATGGCAAATAGAATTTGCCGTCATTGTCGCCACTTCCCTACTCGCTACTCCCTATTCGCTATTCGCTTGCTTACGCTGCCTCAGCGGCCAGACGCTGCGCCTTCTCGACGGCTTCCTCGATGGTGCCGACCATGTAGAAGGCCGCTTCCGGCAGGTGGTCGTAATCGCCGTTGCAGAGGCCCTTGAAGCCCTTGATGGTGTCGGCGAGGTCGACCAGCTTGCCCGGCGAACCCGTGAACACTTCGGCGACGAAGAACGGCTGCGACAGGAAACGCTCGATCTTGCGGGCGCGGGCGACGGTGAGCTTATCCTCTTCGGACAACTCGTCCATGCCCAGGATCGCGATGATGTCCTGCAGCGACTTGTAGCGCTGGAGGATCGACTGCACCTGGCGCGCCACCTGGTAGTGCTCGTCGCCGACGATCAGCGGGTCGAGCATGCGCGAGGTGGAGTCGAGGGGATCGACGGCCGGGTAGATGCCCTTCTCCGAGATCGCGCGGTTAAGCACGGTCGTCGCATCGAGGTGGGCGAACGAGGTTGCCGGCGCGGGGTCGGTCAGATCGTCGGCTGGCACGTAGATGGCCTGCACCGAGGTGATCGAGCCCTTGGTCGTCGTCGTGATGCGCTCCTGCAGGGCGCCCATGTCGGTGGCGAGCGTCGGCTGATAGCCCACGGCCGAAGGAATACGGCCGAGCAGCGCCGACACTTCCGAACCCGCCTGGGTGAAGCGGAAGATGTTGTCCACGAAGAACAGCACGTCCTGGCCCTGGTCGCGGAAGTACTCGGCGACTGTCAGACCGGTCAGGCCGACACGCGCGCGCGCTCCCGGCGGCTCGTTCATCTGGCCGTACACGAGTGCTGCCTTCGAGCCCTCGCCGCCGCCCTTCTTGTTGACGCCGGACTCGATGAACTCGTGATAGAGGTCGTTGCCCTCGCGGGTACGCTCGCCGACGCCGGCGAACACCGAGTAACCGCCGTGCGCCTTGGCGACGTTGTTGATCAGTTCCTGGATGAGAACGGTCTTGCCGACGCCGGCGCCGCCGAACAGGCCGATCTTGCCGCCGCGGGCGTAGGGCGCCAGCAGGTCGAGGACCTTGATGCCGGTGACGAGGATCTGCGCCTCGGTCGACTGGTCGACGTACTCGGGGGCGGGCTGGTGGATGGCGCGCAAGCCAACGCCGGAAACCGGACCTTCTTCGTCGACCGGCTCGCCGATGACATTGATGATGCGGCCGAGAAGTCCCGGACCGACCGGAACCGAGATCGGCGCGCCGGTGTCGGTCACCGTCTGGCCGCGCACGAGGCCTTCGGACGAGTCCATGGCGATGCAGCGCACCGTGTTCTCACCGAGGTGCTGCGCCACTTCGAGCACGAGGCGGTTGCCCTGGTTGTCGGTTTCCAGCGCATTCAGAATCGCCGGCAGATGGTCTTCGAACTGCACGTCGACGACGGCGCCGATGACCTGACGGACCTTGCCCGTCGCGCCGGAAGCCATCTTGACAGCCGGAGTTGCCTTCACGGCCGCGGCCTTTGCCGGAGCCTTGGTCGCGGCGGCCTTTGCCGGGGCTTTCGCCGCGGCCGGCGCCTTGGGGGTCGCTGCTTTCGCCATCTTCCTTACCCTTCTCGTGCTTTCTGTTCCCGTCGTCGCGACGACGTCAGAGCGCTTCCGCGCCCGAAATGATTTCGATCAGTTCCTTGGTGATCTGCGCCTGGCGCTGACGGTTGTAGGTGATCGAGAGCTTGTTGATCATGTCGCCGGCATTGCGCGTGGCATTGTCCATCGCGCTCATCTTGGCGCCCATCTCACCGGCTGCATTCTCCAGCAGCGCGCGGAAGATCTGCACCGCGATGTTGCGCGGGATGAGATCGCCAAGGATCTCGCCGGGCTCCGGCTCGTATTCGTAGACGGCATTCCCGTTCGCCGCTTCGCCCGAAGAGTCGGTCGCTGCGGCCGGAATGATCTGCTGCGCGGTCGGCACCTGGCTGATCACCGACTTGAACTCGGAGTAGAACAGCGTGCAGACGTCGAACTGGTCGTCGTTGAAGAGGTGGATGATCTTCCTGGCGATGGCGTCAGCATTGGCGAAGCCGATCTGCTTCACGTCGCGCAATTCGATGCGGTCGATGATCAGATTGCTGAAGTCGCGGCGCAGGATGTCGAAACCCTTCTTGCCGACGGTGATGATCTTCACCGTCTTTCCGGCAGCCTGGAGCTTGCGGACATGATCGCGCGCGAGGCGCGAGATCTGCGAGTTGAAGCCGCCGCAAAGTCCGCGCTCGGCCGTGCAGACGACCAGCAGATGCGTGTCGTCGCGACCGGTGCCGGTCATCAGCGCCGGGGCGTCGCCGCCCCCGCCGACTGCTTGCGTGATGTTGGCCAGCACCGCGCCCATCCGCTGCGAATAGGGCCGCGCGGCTTCGGCCGCCTCCTGAGCGCGACGCAGCTTCGCCGCGGCGACCATCTGCATCGCCTTGGTGATCTTCTGCGTCGCCTTGACGGAGGCAATGCGGTTTCGGAGGTCTTTTAGCGAAGGCATGCGCCTATCCCGGCTCCCGTAGTGTCGGCGTTAGGCGAAGGTCTTGGCGAAAGCGTCGATCTCGGCCTTGAGCTTGGCGCGGAGGTCGTCCGACAGCGCCTTCTCGGTGCGGATCGCATCGAGAACAGCCTTGCCCGCGTTGCGCATGTGCGCCAGCAGACCCTGCTCGAACTTGCCGACCTGGTTGACCGCAAGCTTGTCGAGGTAGCCGTTGACGCCGGCGAAGATCACCGCGACCTGCTCTTCCGTCTTGAGCGGCGAGAACTGCGGCTGCTTCAGGAGCTCCGTCAGTCGGGCGCCGCGGTTCAGCAGGCGCTGCGTGGATGCGTCGAGGTCCGAGCCGAACTGCGCGAAGGCCGCCATTTCGCGGTACTGCGCGAGCTCGCCCTTGATCGAGCCGGCGACCTGCTTCATCGCCTTGACCTGGGCCGAAGAGCCGACGCGCGACACCGACAGACCAACGTTCACGGCAGGACGGATGCCCTGGAAGAACAGGTTGGTCTCGAGGAAGATCTGGCCGTCGGTGATCGAGATCACGTTGGTCGGAATGTAGGCCGACACGTCGTTGGCCTGCGTCTCGATGACGGGCAGAGCGGTCAGCGAACCGTTGCCGTTGTCGTCGTTCATCTTCGCCGCGCGCTCGAGCAGGCGGGAGTGCAGGTAGAAGACGTCGCCCGGATAGGCTTCGCGGCCCGGCGGGCGGCGCAGCAGCAGCGACATCTGACGGTAGGCGACGGCCTGCTTGGAGAGGTCGTCGTAGCCGATCAGCGCGTGCTGGCCGTTGTCGCGGAAGTACTCGCCCATGGTGCAGGCGGTGAACGGCGCCAGGAACTGCATCGGAGCCGGATCCGAGGCGGTGGCGGCGATGATGATCGAGTATTCGAGCGCGCCGCGCTCCTCGAGCACCTTCACGAACTGGGCGACGGTCGAACGCTTCTGGCCGACGGCGACGTAGACGCAGTAGAGCTTCTCGCCCTCCGGTCCGCTCTCGTGGATCGCCTTCTGGTTCAGGATTGTGTCGAGGATGATGGCGGTCTTGCCGGTCTGGCGGTCGCCGATGACCAGCTCGCGCTGGCCGCGGCCGACCGGGATCAGCGCATCGATGGCCTTGAGGCCGGTCGACATCGGCTCATGAACCGACTTGCGCGGAATGATGCCGGGCGCCTTGACGTCGACGCGGCGACGCTCGGTCGCCTTGATCGGGCCCTTGCCGTCGATCGGGTTGCCGAGCGCGTCGACGACGCGGCCGAGCAGCGCCGGACCGACCGGGGCGTCCACGATGGCGCCGGTGCGCTTGACGGTGTCGCCTTCCTTGATGTCACGGTCGTTACCGAAAATGACGACGCCGACGTTGTCGCTTTCGAGGTTGAGCGCCATGCCGCGGATGCCGCCCGGGAACTCGACCATCTCGCCCGCCTGGACGTTGTCGAGACCGTAGACGCGGGCAATGCCGTCACCGACGGACAGAACCTGACCGACCTCGGAGACCTCGGCTTCCTTGCCGAAGTTCTTGATCTGGTCCTTGAGGATTGCGGAAATTTCCGCGGCGCGGATGTCCATCAGCCGACCTCTTTCAGTGCGAGCTTAAGCGAATTGAGTTTGGTTTTGAGCGACGTATCGATCTGGCGCGAGCCCATCCTGACCACCATGCCGCCGAGCAGCGACGGATCGACGGTCAATGAGATCGCGACCTCCTTGCCGGCAACGCCCTTCAGCGCCGCCTTGAGTTCGGCCTGCTGGGCAGCCGTCAGCGCATGCGCCGACGTCACGTCGGCAGCGACTTCGCCGCGATGCTCGGCAGCGACGCGACGGAACCCGCGGATGATGCCGGGCAGCACAAAAAGGCGGCGGTTGCGGGCGACGACGCGCAGGAAATTACCCACCAGGCCCGTGATCCTTGCCTTGTCGGCGATCGCGACGATCGCCTTGAACTGGTCGTCGGCAGAGAAGACAGGGCTGTAGATCAGCCGCTTAAGGTCCTCGCTGCCTTCCAGAAGCGCCTCGAAACGGCCAAGATCGGCCTCGACGGCCGCGATCGACTTGGATTCGAGCGCCAGATCGAAAAGAGATCGCGCATAGCGCTCGGCGACACCTGAAATTGGCGAGCTGGAGGTTGCCACGGACCGTCGGTTCTCTCGTCTGACAGGCCGGAAGATTTGATGGCGCGAAGCTTGACGCTCTGGCTAAATCTTTGACCTAGTTGAAATTTTGCGCCCGGAAGATGCTGAGAAACGGCTTCCCCGGCCGAAAGTCGATTGCCGTCTAGCACAGGCGTTAGAGAGTCGCAACACGATGACAGACAAGCTTTTTGCACTGTTTGTCGCAGCCACCTCCCGCGCAGCCGACGACCTCCGTCGGCTTAGGGAAAAACGCCGAAGACAAAGCCCAGCGGCAGCGCCGCGAGGACCAGCTGTATCACGAGCGCGATCCAGTTGAACGGCTTGTTGCCGCCGTCGGACAGCATCGAGATAACCCGACCGAAGGCCGCGAAAAGCCACGAGAACCCGAGCGCATTGTAAAGAAAGGGTTGATTGCCCAACAGAACGCAACACACGCCGAGGCCGAGATAGAAGCCGGCCATTGTGCTCCTGGCCTCGGCGATCGCTTCCGGCTTGCCGTCCCGGGTCTTCAGCCTGAGCAGGCGGAACGATAGGCGCGGCGCAAACAGGAGGACGAGCCCGAACAGCACCGTGGCTGCCGCACTGGCCCAGGCGCGCCATTCGCCCGACGTCATCGGCCAGGGAAATGCAAATTCCATCTTGACCCCTCAATGGATGGTTTCGCGCGATATTAGTTGGAACGCCGGAAGTTTCCAGACGCACCGGCAGGCGATCGACGGAATACCGGAATCGCGTCGAGGTTGCACCCGCCACGGAAGTCGGCTTTCCTGTGCCGGGACATGGAGGGCGAATGGCGAAGCCGGCGATTCCCGAGCGCATCTCATGGGCGGTCGAACGGCTGGCGCTTGGCGGACATGAAGCGGTGCTGGAGATCGGCTGCGGGCGGGGCGTCGCCGCGACGCTGGTGAGCGATCGCCTGACCGGCGGACGTCTTGTCGCGATCGATCGCTCCTCGACGGCGACGGAGGCGACGCGCGAACGTCCGGAGAACCGCGCGCATGCCGAGGCGGGCAGGCTGCAGGTACTGACCAATACGCTTGCCGATCTGAGCGGGTATGACGCCGCCTTCGACGTCGCCTTCGCCATCAACGTCAACCTGTTCTGGCTCGATCCAGCCCGCGAACTGCCTGTGATTCGGCGGATCCTGAAGCCCGGCGGCAGGCTCGAACTGTTCTATGAAGCGCCCTCGGCCGGGCAGGCCGACAAGGTGGCGCGGCTCGTCGAGGAGAAGCTGGGGGCACAGGGATTTGCGGTCGACGGCAGGCTTTCCGCACGAAGCCCGAATGGACTGATCCACATCAGCCTGCGACAGGGCGACGAGTAGCTCGATACCGAGAAAAGCGATTCGCTATCGCGCGCCAAAGATCGCACTGCCGACGCGGACGCTGGTGGCGCCGAAGGCGATGGCCGTCTCGTAGTCGCCCGACATGCCCATCGAGAGCTTTGCAACGTCCGCCTCCCGGGCGAGCTTTTCCAGCAGCGCGAAATGCGGGCCGGGATTTTCGTCGAATGGAGGAATGCACATGAGCCCCTCGATCGCCAGGCCGTGCACCTCGCGGCACCTTTTCACGAAAGCGACCGCGTCTGTCGGCTCGATCCCCGCCTTCTGCGGCTCCGAACCAGTGTTGACCTGCACGTAGAGACGCAGCGCCCTACCCTGCCTGGCGATCTCCCTGGCGAGTTCGGCGGCGATCTTCTCGCGATCGACCGTCTCGATCACGTCGAACAGCGCGACGGCCTCCTTGGCCTTGTTCGACTGCAACGGCCCGATGAGATGAAGCTCCAGGTCGGGGAAGTCGGCCTTCAGCCCCGGCCACTTGGCCTGCGCCTCCTGGACGCGGTTCTCGCCGAAGACGCGCTGGCCGGCTTCGATGACCGGACGGATGTCGTCGGCGCCGAAGGTCTTCGACACCGCGACCAGCGTCACGCCGCCGGGATCGCGCCCCGCGCCGCGTTCAGCCGCATCGATGTTCTGGCGCACCTGCGCCAGGCTTTGCACCGCGTCGTTCATGCCTCACCGCCACTCAATTCAGTCATTTCCACGGTTGTGTCACAGCCACATGCGGTTGACGGGTCCGGCAAACCATGGTGAAGGTCCGCCCCGAACCAAAATCGCCCGCTTTATCAAGTGAAAATCCGGTGATGGCAACCGAACGATACAATCCGCGTGCGTCCGAACCCAAGTGGCAGAAAGCCTGGGACGACGCCAAGCTCTTCGAGACGAAGAACGACGACCCGCGCCCGAAGTACTATGTGCTCGAGATGTTCCCGTATCCGTCGGGGCGCATCCACATGGGCCATGTGCGCAACTACACGCTGGGCGACGTGCTGACGCGCTACAAGCGCGCCATGGGCTTCAACGTGCTGCATCCTTTCGGCTGGGACGCCTTCGGCCTGCCCGCCGAGAACGCGGCGCGCGACAACAAGGTCAACCCGCGCGAGTGGACCTACGCCAATATCGAGACGATGAAGGGCCAGCTGCGGACGCTGGGCTTCTCTTGGGACTGGACGCGCGAATTCGCGACCTGCGACCCGAGTTACTACAAGCAGCAGCAGAGACTGTTCCTGGATTTCTGGAAGGCCGGCCTTGTCGAACGCAAGTCGGCCAAGGTCAACTGGGATCCCGAGGACATGACCGTGCTCGCCAACGAGCAGGTGATCGACGGGCGCGGCTGGCGCTCGGGCGCCCTGGTCGAGCAGCGCGATCTCACGCAATGGTTCTTCAAGATCACCTCGATGAGCCAGGAGCTGCTCGACGGCCTGGAGACGCTTGATCGCTGGCCGGAGAAGGTCAAGCTGATGCAGTCGAACTGGATCGGCCGCTCCGAGGGCATGCTGGTCCGCTGGGCGATCGCCAACCCGCCGCCCGGCGCCAGCGAGCTGGAGGTCTATACCACACGGCCCGACACCATCTTCGGCGCGTCCTTCATGGCGATTGCGGCGGACCATCCCCTGGCCAGGAAGGCGGCCGAGCTCAACGAGGATCTCGCGGCCTTCATCACTGAGATCAAACGTGTCGGCACGTCGGCCGCGGAGCTGGAGACGGCGGAGAAGCGCGGCTTCGACACCGGCCTGCGGGTCGTGCATCCGTTCGATCCCTCCTGGACTCTGCCGATCTACGTCGCGAATTTCGTGTTGATGGAATATGGCACAGGCGCCATCTTCGGCTGCCCGTCGGGCGACCAGCGCGACCTCGACTTCGCCAACAAGTACGGCCTGCCGGTCGTTCCGGTGGTGATGCCGGAGGATGCCGAGGCCAAGACCTTCCAGATCATCGACGAGGCCTATGTCGACGACGGCGTGATGATCAATTCGCGCTTCCTCGACGGCATGAAGCCCAAGGAAGCCTTCGAGGAAGTTGCGCGACTGCTCGGCGAGCAGACCATCGGCAACCGGCCGCAGGGCGAGCGCAAGGTGCAGTTCCGCCTGCGCGACTGGCTGATCTCGCGCCAGCGCTACTGGGGCTGCCCGATCCCGGTCATCCATTGCGACGATTGCGGCTCGCAGCCCGTGCCGGCGGCCCAGTTGCCGGTCGAACTGCCGTCCGACGTCAGCTTCGACAAGCCCGGCAACCCGCTCGACCATCATCCGACGTGGAAGCATGCCGCCTGCCCGAAATGCGGCAAGGATGCGCGCCGCGACACGGACACGATGGACACCTTCGTCGATTCGTCCTGGTACTTCGCGCGGTTCGTGAATCCGTGCGACGAGGAACGTCCGACCGACCTCGCCCATGTCGATGGCCCGAACGGCTGGCTCGCCGTGAACCAGTACATCGGCGGCATCGAGCACGCGATCCTGCACCTGCTCTATTCGCGCTTCTTCACCCGGATGATGAAGGTCACCGGCCACCTGAACGCCGTCGAGGAGCCGTTCGAGGGCCTGTTCACACAGGGTATGGTGGTCCACGAGACGTACAAGGGCCCGAACGGCTGGGTCACGCCTGCCGAGATCAGGATCGAGGACGTGGACGGCCAGCGCCGCGCCTCGCTTCTCGCCGACGGCTCCCCGGTCGAGATCGGCTCGATCGAGAAGATGTCGAAGTCGCGCAAGAACGTGGTCGACCCGGACGACATCATCGCCAGCTACGGCGCCGATACGGCCCGCTGGTTTATGCTGTCCGATTCGCCGCCGGACCGCGACGTGATCTGGACCGAGGCCGGCGCCGAAGGGGCGCATCGCTTCCTGCAGCGCATCTGGCGCATGGTTTCGGAGGCCGCGCCGCATCTGGCAGGCATTGCCGCGGCAGCAGGCGCCGACAGCGAAGCGGCTGCGATCTCCAAGGCGGCGCACAAGGCGGTGAAGGCGGTCGGCGACGACATCGAGAAGCTCGCCTTCAACAGGGCGGTGGCGCGGCTCTACGAGCTTGCGAACACCCTGCAGGCGCCGGTCGCATCCCTGCCAACGACCACCGATGCGGCATTCAAGGGCGCGCTCAAGCAGGCGCTCGAAATGCTCATCGTAATGATCGGGCCGATGATGCCGCATCTGGCCGAGGAATGCTGGGCGGCGCTCGGCGGCAAGGGCATGGTGGCCGGCCAGGCATGGCCGCAGTTCGATCCTGCGCTCATCGTCGACAACGACATCACCTATCCTGTGCAGGTGAACGGCAAGAAGCGCGGCGATTTGACAATTGCGCGCGACGCAGATCAAGCTGCCGTCGAGAAGGCGGCGCTGGAGCTCGACGCGGTGATCAAGGCGCTCGACGGCAAGCCGCCGCGTAAGGTCATCGTCGTCCCGCAGAGGATCGTCAATGTCGTTGCCTGAACGAGGCTCGAAGGAATGCGGATGATGCGTGCAGTCTCCATCGCGGTGCTGGCGGCGGTTCTCGGCGCGAGCGCCGCGGGCTGCACGGTGAGGCCGCTTTATTCGGATGCGGCACTGACGCCGGGCGGCGAAACCACCAACGCCGCGCTTTCCTCGGTCTTCATTAAGCCGTCGAAGACGCGCTACGGTCAGGAAGTACGCAACCAGCTCATCTTCCTGTTCAACGGGGGCCAGGCGCAGACCTCGACGCCCACATACGAGCTTGAGCTCGGCGTCGTGGCGCAGCGCGAAATATCGACCATCTCGCAGACAACGTCGGTGAGCGAGCCCACGGCGGCCACCGTGACCGTGTATTCCAACTACACGCTGTTCGACGCCGCGACCCAGAAGCCGATCGCCACCGGATCCCGGCAGATCGCCTCGCAGTACGACATTCCCCGGCAGGAATTCGCGGCCTATCGTGCACAACGCGACGCCGAGAACCGTGCAGCCCGCGAACTTGCCCAGCTGCTCAGTCTCGCGGTCGCGCAGGACCTCGCACGACATGGTGGCAGATAGCGGGGAACTTTGCCACTGTATGGCGGTTCGTCATGCGCCCGTCATCGTTCGGGCGCAAGCAGCGCCAGATGGAGTGGAGAATGCCCCTGCCCAATCCGCTGCCCAGCGCCCAAGCTGACGCCGCGGCCGGACTGATGGACAGTGCAGAGGGGCAGCTGCATCCGCACATCGTCGATCAGCTCATCGCCGAGCGCTCGCTCAATCTGGCGCGGAATCCGGTCTGGCCGTTCGTGCGGCCGCTTCTGATGCGGGCCTTCCACTACCGCAAGGCGGTACGGATGGCGGACGACGTGCGCGACCTGTCCGGCTTTGCCGCGATGGAGTATCTGAGCCGCCTGCTGCAACTCGAATTGGTGGTGGAGGGGCTGGAAAACGTCCCCGCCGAGGGTCCGGTCATCCTCGCGCCCAGCCATCCGACGGGGATCGCCGACGGCATCGCGGTGTTCGACGCCTTCAAGGCGCGGCGGGCCGACATGGTCTTCTTCGCCAATCGCGACGCCCTGAGGGTGGCGGCCGGATTTCGCGACCTCGTAATCCCCGTGGAATGGCGCGCCGGCGAGAAGAGCCATGCGAAAGGCCGCGACACGCTCGAGATGACCGCCCGTGCGTTCGCCTCGAAGCGCATGGTGGTGCTATTTCCCTCGGGCCGCATCGCCTACTGGCACGAAGGGAAACTGACCGAGAGGCCCTGGCAATCGTCCATCGTCGCGCTGGCGCGTCGCTACGCCTGCCCGGTCGTGCCGGTCAACATCCGGGCGCGCAACTCCGGCCTGTTCTACTTCCTGTCACGTTTCTCGACCGACCTGCGCGATATCACCGTGTTCCACGAGCTGCTGAACAAGACCGGCCGCGCCTACAAGATCACCGTAGGCAAGCCGATTGCCGCCGCAGCGCTCGAAGGCGACGCAGCGGCTGTGGCCGCCCGTCTTCAGGCGCATACGGTCGAAGCGCTGGCGGCGGACCCGCAGGCGGAGTTTTTGGCGTAGCCAACGCGCTTATCGCGCTCCCCGTCCCTCCCCTCTGGGCTGGGTGAGGATGGACCGCCCCTTCCCCGTAAAATCACTCGCCGCCCCTCAGCCGTTCGGATTGTCGGCCGGATAGGGTGTGCGGAGCAAGATCAGGAAGCCGCCCACCAGGAAGAGGATGATCGTCGCCATCCCGAGGCGGGGCGATCCGCTTGTCGCGGTCACGGTCGCCACGAGGAAGGGGGCGAGAAAGCTGGTGGCGCGACCGGCAAGCGCGTAGATGCCGAAATAGCGCCCCGCCTCGTCCGCGCTGACGCTGCGCGCCATGTAGGAACGCGATGAGGCCTGCACCGGCCCAAAGGCGATGCCGATCAGCGCTCCGTAGAGGATGTAGCACTTCTCCGCCGCGGTGCCGAAGAGCCCGCCGGAATCGGCCGGCCCGAACTGCAGCAGCCCGAACAAGGTAAAGCCCGGGCCGGTGGACACGATGCCGATCGTCGCAATCGTCAGCGATACAATGGACATCAGAACCACCGCCTTCGAGCCTAGCTTCGTGTCGAGCCGGCTGGCGATCAGGCACCCGAAGATGGCGACGACGTTGAGCATGATGCCGAACAGGCCGAGCTCGATGATCGACCAGCCGAACATCAACGCCGCGAACGCGCCGCCGAGCGCCAGCAGCGCGTTGACGCCGTCTTGATATATCATGCGCGCGACCAGGAAGCGCAGGATACCGCCGCGCCGACGCGCCTCGCGGAGCGTCTCCTTCAGCTCGGAGAGCCCGGCCTTCACGGCCTTCCCGATCGGCATTCCCTTGCCGCTGTCAGGGGTGAAGAAGAACATCGGCAGGATGAAGACGAAATACCAGATGGCGGCCATAGGGCCGGTGGCTCGGGCATCCTCGCCCTGGCTGGGATCGAGGCCGAACAGAGGATCGAGGCCGAGGAGCGTCTTGCCGGTCTGGGGCGAAGCCGAGATCGCCGCCATGACGAAGATCAGCATGATCATGCCGCCGAGATAGCCGAGGCCCCATGCGATGTTGGATACCCGGCCGATCTGCTCCTGCGGCACCAGCCGCGGCATCATCGAGTCGTTGAAGACGATGGAGAACTCGGCGGCGATGGACGCCAGCGCGAAAAAGAAGAGGACGAGTACGAGGCTGGAGCCGGGCGCCGCAATCCACAGCATGCAGAGCGACGCAATCTTGATGACGGCGAAGAAGCCGATCCAGGGCTTGCGCGGCCCGGTCTGGTCGGCGATCGAGCCGAGCACCGGAGACAGAATCGCGATGACGAAGCCGGCCGCCGCGATGGCGTAGCCCCACGCCGCCTGCCCGAGCGCCGGATCCGAGGCCACGCGCGAGACGAAGTAGGGTCCGAAGATGAAGGTGGTGACGACGGTGAAGAAAGGCTGCGCGGCCCAGTCGAACAACATCCAGCCGTAGACGCCGCGCCGCGGCGCGGCCTCGGATGTGATTGCGGTCATTCGCTCCCCCTCGTTGCGCCGGTCGTACCCGACGCTGCAATGCGTAGCCTAACATCCTGAATGCCGCGACGGTCGCGCGCCCGCCCCACTGGAACGGCGAGCTTGCCTCAAGGCAGATTGAGTTGCCACGAAACGCCGAAGCGGTCGTTCACCCATGCAAACCTGCGGCTGAAGCCGTAGCTGCCCGGAGGCATCAGAAACTGTCCGCCTTCGGAGAGCGCGGCCGCCATGCGGCCGATCTCCTCCTCAGACGCGCAGGTGAGGAACAGCGACGTCGAGGGCGTGAAGGTGAACCCATGCTTCACGTGACTGTCGCTGCACATGACCGTCGTGCCGCCAAGCGAGAAGCTGGCGACGACCACCGACCCTTCCTTGCCGGGTCCCGCCGCTCCATAGCGCTCGATGCTCAGGACGCGACTGTCGGGGATCAGCGAGATGTAGAAGGTCATCGCCTCCTCCGCCCGTCCTTCGAACATCAGGAACGGTGCAAGTCTCGTCTCAACGGCCATGATATACCACCCGTATATCAGTTTATTTTCAATGGGCTACCTGTTCTCAAACCGCCACCAGGTCGTTCATCAGGCCGGCGGCGACGGTCAACCGCGACACGCTGATGTCGCCTTCGGTGAGAGCCAGCAGCCGTTCGCGCGATCTGGCGACGCGGTCGCCGCCGACACGCAGCCACTCGCCAACGGGGTCGTCGGTCTTGCCGTAGGTGGCGAGCGCCTGCACGGCCATGCCGCGGCGGGCGGCCCCGATCATGTCAAGCGCGCGCGCCAGCGCCAGGCTGTCGTAATAGTCCGGGGTGGCGATCCCCTGGGCGGCGTCCTCGATGCGGGTGATGCGGAAGGCGTCGCTGACCGCAAAGAACGCCTTGCCGGCCGCCAGCAAGTCCACCGGCCCTTTCTTCGCGGCAGCAGCGCCTCCGCCGGCGCGGGCCACCAGCACGATGTCGGGTATCAGTTCGATCACATCCAGCATGGCGAGGCGCTCGGCCAGCGCGTCCGGAGCGCCGGCCTTGACGAGGCCATGCCGGCGCTCCTCGATGCGCTCCTTCGTATACTGCGGCAGAAGCTCGACGAGCTTCGGCTCGAGGACCTTGCGCGCCTCGATGAGCCCCGCGATCTGCTCGCCGATGGGAAGGTCCCCGGTCCCGTTCTCGAGGTCCCACGCGCTCGCGGCGTAGAGAAGGCGGCCGACGGCCACATAGAGGTCAAGCTGCACCTGGCCGTCGATCTTGTTGTCGAGTGCGTCGATGTCGCGATAGAGCGCGGGCAGGCCGAAACCGTCACGCACGATGGCGAACGCGCGCACGATTTCCCGCACGGTTCGCCCCGTGGCGTCCTGGAGCCGGGTGACAAAGGCCGGACCGCCGCGATTGATGAGGTCGTTGCTCAGCACCCGCGTGATGATCTCCCGCCGCAGCCTGTGGCCGGCGATCTCTGCGGCGTACTTCTTCTCCATCCGGTCGGGAAAATAGAGCGACAGGTCGTGCGAGAAGTACGGATCGTCCGGCACGTCGGTCGCCAGGATGTCGGAGAAGTGCACGATCTTGGCGTAGGCGAGCAGGACTCCCAGTTCCGCCCTCGTCAGCGGCTCCCTGCGCGCCTCGCGCTGCGAGAAGCCGACGGACGATGGCAGCGCCTCGACCGCGCGATCGAGCAATCCCCGCTGCTCCATGACGGTGACGAAGCGCGCATGGTGCGGCAGGTCCGTCATGCCATGCTTCTGCGCGACGGAGAGCGCCAGCGTCTGTTCGTAATTGTTGGAGAGCACCAGCCGGGCGACCTCCCCGGTCATCTCCGCCAGCAGCTTGTTGCGGGCCGGCCTGGTGAGCGAGCCCTTCCGCATGGCCGCCGCCAGGCCGATCTTGATATTGACCTCGATGTCGGAGGAATTGACGCCTGCCGAATTGTCGATCGCGTCCGAGTTGCAGGCGCCACCGGCAAGCCCGAACTCGATACGGGCCCGCTGCGTGACGCCGAGATTCGCGCCCTCGCCGACGACCTTGGCGCGCACCTCCGCGGCTGTGACGCGGATGGCGTCGTTGGCGCGGTCGCCGACCTCCTGGTTCGTCTCGCCCGAGCCACGCACATAGGTGCCGATGCCGCCGAACCAGAGCAGATCGACCTCGGCCCTCAGGATTGCGCCGATGATCTCGGCCGGCGATGCCGTGGCCTTGGCGAGGCCGATGGCGGCGGCGGCTTCCGGCGACAGCGTCACCGATTTCTGCGAGCGCGACACGATCACGCCGCCCTTCGACAGCTTCGACGTGTCGTAGTCCTGCCAGCTCGACCGCGGCAGCGCGAACAGGCGCTGCCGCTCCTCGAAGGAGGATTTCGGGTCGGGCGTCGGGTCGATGAAGATGTCGCGGTGGTCGAAGGCCGCGACCAGCATCGTGCAGTCGGAGAGAAGCATGCCGTTGCCGAACACGTCGCCGGACATGTCGCCGACGCCAACGACGGTGAACGGCGAGGTCTGGATGTCGCGGTTCATCTCGCGGAAATGCCGCTTCACCGCTTCCCACGCGCCGCGGGCTGTTATGCCCATCTTCTTGTGGTCGTAGCCTGCCGAGCCTCCCGAGGCGAAGGCGTCGTCCAGCCAGAAGTCATGCGTCTGGCTGATCGCATTGGCCGTGTCCGAAAAGGTCGCCGTTCCCTTGTCCGCCGCCACGACGAAATAGGGATCGTCATTGTCGCGCCGCACGACGTTGGCCGGGGGCACGACCTTGTCGCCGTGCAGATTGTCGGTGACGGAGAGCAGGCTGGAGATGAAATTGATGTAGGCCTGACGCCCGGCCTCGAACCAGACGTCGCGATTGGTGGGCGAAGGCAGCCGCTTGGGATAGAAGCCGCCCTTGGCCCCGACCGGCACGATGACGGCATTCTTCACCTGCTGCGCCTTGACCAGGCCCAGCACTTCTGTGCGGTAGTCCTGCGCCCGGTCCGACCAGCGCAGGCCGCCGCGCGCCACCGATCCGAACCGCAGGTGGACGCCCTCGACCTCGGGTCCGTAGACGAAGACCTCCCGCCAGGGCCTTGGCTCCGGCATGCCGTCGATCGCCCGTGGATCGAGCTTTATCGCTAGCGACACGCCTTCCTTCAGATACGGCACGAAGTGGTTGGTCCGCAGCGACGCGTCGAGCAGGTTGAGGTAGCGGCGGATGATGGTGTCGTCGTCGAGGCTCGGCACCTGGTCCAGCGCATCGCGGAGCTGCGACTTCAGGTGCTTGACCGCGACATCGCCATCCTTCGTCGCCGGATCGAAGCGAGCGGCGAATATCTGGGACAGCGCCCGCGCGATCTCCGGATAGCGGTTCAACGCGGCTGCGATGAAGTCCTGGCTCTGCGGGATGCCGACCTGCTGCATGTAGCGGCCATAGGCGCGAAGGACCGTGATCTCCCGCGATTTCAACCCCGCCGTCTGCGCCAGGGCGTTGTAGCCGTCATTGTCCGCCTGACCGCGCCACACCGCGAGGAAGACGTCTTCGAACAGCGCGCCGTTGTCCGACAGGTCGATGGGCCTGCCGAAGGCGTTCTCGAGTTCCATGTCGTGGACGAAGACATGCTTGCCGCCGGCTTCGCCGACTTCGAAGGTCCGCTCGCTGATGACGCGGAAGCCTGTATTCTCGAGCATCGGCACGCGCCGCGACAGCGCCACCGGCTCGCCATGATGGAAGATCTTCAGCGAAGCCTGCTCCGGTGTTTGCGCCACGTCGCGATAGAAGTCGATGGCGATCGGATTGTCGGTGCTGATCGACGCGATGCGCCGTGCATCCTGCAACGCCGTGTCCGGCGTGAAGCTGTTGCGGTAGTTCTCCGGGAACAGCTTGGCGATCCGCGCCATTTCGGCCTCGACGCCGCTATGGGCGGCCGCTTCGCGCAAGCCGTCTTCCCAGGTGCGCACGATGTCGCGGATCCCGGCCTCCAGCGTCGCTGGTTCGACCTTGGGCGTCCTGCCCCCCGAACGCCCGATGATGAAATGGACGCGCGCCATGCCGCCTTCCGGAAACGCCGGGTAATAGGCTGAGACCCTCCCGTCGAAAGCCGTCTTGAGGAATTGCGCGATACGCTCCCGCACCACGGAATCGTAGCGGTCCCGCGGCACGAAGACGATGACGGAAACGAAACGGTCGAACTGGTCGACTCGAACCAGCGCACGAACGCGCGGCCGCTCGCCCAGCGCCAGGATCGTCTCGGCATGCTTGCGCAGCGTCGGCACCGACACCTGGAAAAGCTCGTCGCGCGGATAGGACTCCAGCACGTTGATCAGGGCCTTGCCGGAATGGTCGCCCGGATCGAAGCCGGATTTGTGGACCACCGTCTGCGCCTTGGAGCGCAGGTAAGGGATCTTCATCACCGAGCGCGTGTAGGCCGTCGAGGTGAAGAGGCCCACAATCCTGAGTTCGCCGGCGAGGTTGCCCTTCTGGTCGTAGGTCTTGACCCCGATGTAGTCGAGGTAGGCGCGCCGGTGGACGGCCGTCTTGGCGTTGGCCTTGGTCACGATCAGCGGTTCTGGACCGTGGAGGAAGGCCCGGATCTCGGGCGTCGTGCTCGATCCTTGCGCGTCGCGCCTGAGCACCAGGATGTTGGAATCGGCGAGTATGCCGAGCCCCCTGGCCTTGGGCTCCAGCATGCCGCTCTTCTCGCCGCCGGAATAGGAAAACTCGCGCATGCCGAGGAAGGTGAAATTGTCGTCGCGCAGCCACTCGAGAAAGGCGATCGCCTCCGCCACATGGTCGCGGTCGAGCGGAGCGGGCGCATAGCGAAAGTCGGAGATGGCGCGGTCGAGCCTGGCGAGCATCGGCTTCCAGTCGTGCACGGCCGCCTTCACCTGCGCGAGGATCCCGTTCAGCCGGGTGGCGAGATCCAGCCGCTGGTCGGGCGAGAGAGCGCCCACATGGACATGGATGACGCTCAGCTTGTCCGCCTGCTCACCGCGCGCATGGTGGCCGTCGGCAAGAATCTCGGCGACGCCGATCTTCCCGTGTTCCACCGCGATCACCGGGTGGACCACCAAGGCGGGTTCGCCCGCCGTTTCGGTGATCTCACCCATCACCGAATCGAACAGGAAGGGCATGTTGTCGTTGACCACGGTGATGACCGTCAGCTGACGTCCGTCGCGCCTGACCTCCGGCTCGGCGGCGATGTCGATGACCGATTCGCCCTTCCGGTGCCTCGACACGGCCGCAAACGCGATCGATGCCGCCTTTTCCAGCGCGGCGTCGTCGTATCCGGCTACGTCTTCGGTCGGCGCGCGCGAGAGCAGGTAGTCCTTCAGTCTGCTCGAATCCTCCGAAGCCGTCGGCTGCGCCGACTTCCTGGATGCGGCGTTCATTCTCGTGGCTGCCATCGAAGGCGATCCTCCCACTCACAGGCTTTTGCCGTCATCGTAGCAGACAGCGCATATTTGGCGACTGGTGGAAATCTCAGATACCCTGAAAATACGGGGCGCCGATGACATGCGCCGCAACGCCGGGTATTGAGCCGTGGCGCGCGCTGATCTTTGGTGCACGCAACGCTCAAAAAAACCGCACGTCAAAAACGTCGGCTCTCCGGCAGAGCCTGCGTCCTTGCTCCGACGCAACCCGCGAAGGAGATTGGACCATGTATCCTCTGCCCCACGCAGGCACCGGGAAGGGTATCCTCAAGCATCACGTCCGCGCCGGAATCGATAGTCCTCCCGCGGGGTTGATGCGCCTGGTGCTCGCCCTGTGCCTGATCCTGGCGTTGGCCATCGCCGCAGATGCGGCGTTTTCAGGCAGGAATCGCCCCGCCGCGGCGGACACCGCGTACCCGCTCAAGTCAGCCACCAGCGGATGACGAAGCCGACACCGGCCACGCAGGCGACGCCCGCCGCCCAGAGGGCCGCGAACCACAGGATGCGCTGCCAGAGCGGGCCTGTCGCATCCTGCATCAATGATACCCCTCGTGACCGACCTTGCCGCGAAAGATCCAGTAGGAATAGCCCGTGTAGGCGAGGATGATCGGAATCAGGACGCCGGCTCCGACCAGCATGAAGATGAGGCTGGATTCAGGTGCTGCCGCCTCGTGGATGGTGATCGCGCCGGGAACGATGTCCGGGAAGATGCTGACGCCCAGGCCGACCATGCTGAGCGCGAAAAGTCCCAGCGCGAGCAGGAAGGGCAGACGCTCGTAGCGCCTTTGCAGGCTCACGAAGAACGCCACTGCGGCAATGGCGACCAGCAGCGGCACCTGGGCGGCGAACAGTACGCTCGGCCACGCGAACCAGCGCTGGTAGTAGGTTTCCTCGAGGAAAGGCGTCGCCAGGCTCACGGCGGCGACGCAGACGATGGTGGCGATCCCGGCGATGCGAGCGTGGCGGAAGGCGTGGTCCTGCACGGCTCCCTCGGTCTTCATGATGAGCCAGGTGGAGCCCAGCAGCGCGTAGCCGATGACCAGGCTGACGCCAGTGAGCACGCTGAACGGCGTCAGCCATTCCCACCAGCCCCCGGCATAGGCGCGGCCCTCGACGGTGATGCCCTGCAGGAGCGCGCCGAGCGTCACCCCTTGCGCAAAGGCCGCCATCATCGAGCCGCCCGCGAAGGCTGCGTCCCAGAAGCGCTGGTGGCCGGGATCGCGCCAGCGTGACTCGAACGCGACCCCGCGAAAAACCAGCGCCAAAAGCATGGCGATGATCGGCGCATAGAGCGCCGGCATGACCACCGCATAGGCGAGCGGGAACGCCGCCAGCAGTCCGCCGCCGCCGAGCACCAGCCAGGTCTCGTTGCCGTCCCAGACGGGCGCAACCGAATTCATCGCCTGGTCGCGTTCGACGCCTGGCTCCAGTGTCGGAAACAGGATGCCTATCCCGAGGTCGAAGCCGTCGAGAACGACGTAGGCGAACACCGCGAAGGCGAGAATGAACGCCCAAAGCGTGGGGAGGTCGAACGATGCCATCTCAGTTGCCTCCCGTTTCCGCGCCAAGCGCCCGGTCCGGGTCCACGGCGGTCGCCGGCGTGATGCCGGCGCTGCGGATCGGCGCGTCGCTGGTTTCGAGGCCGGGCTCGTGCGGCGCAGGCGAATGCGACATCAGCCGCAATATGTACCAGGCGCCAAGCGAGAACACGGTGAAATAGACCACGACAAAGGCGACGAGCGAGGTGGCGACCGCCGGCGCGTCGAGCGGTGAGACGGCCTCGGCTGTACGCAAGAGACCGTAGACCGTGTATGGCTGCCGGCCGACCTCGGTTGTGACCCAACCGGCAATGACGGCGACGAAGCCCGCCGGCCCCATGACCACCGCAAAGCGGTGCAGATTGGGCGTATCGTAGAGCCTGCCGCGCAACCCGGCGACGACGGCGTAGAGCCCCAGCGCGAACATCAGCAACCCCAGCCCGACCATGATGCGGAACGACCAGAAAATGATGGCGACGGGCGGCCATTCCTCCCGCGGAACGGTGTCCAAACCCTGCATCGGTGCGGTGAGGCTGTGGCGCAGGATCAGCGATCCCGCGTGCGGGATGGCGATCGGATAGCGCACGGTCGCCGTCGTCTCGTCCGGCAGCCCGAAGAGATAGAGCGGCGCTCCCTCGGGATGGCTCTCGAAATGCCCCTCCATGCCCATGATCTTCACCGGCTGGTGCTCCAGCGTGTTGAGCCCGTGCATGTCTCCGGCGAGCACCTGCAGCGGCGCGGTCACGACGATCATGCCCATCGCCATGGCGAACATCACCCGCGCGCCCTCGTTGGCGCGGTCGCGCAGCAGGTGCCAGGCGCCGACCGCGCCAACGACGAGCGCGGTGGTCAGGTAGGCCCCGAGCACCGTATGGACGAGGCGATAGGGGAAGGACGGGTTGAAAACGATCTGCCACCAGTCGTCGGGCACGAACTGGCCGGCCTCGTTGAGCGAATAGCCTACCGGCGTCTGCATCCAGGAATTGGCGGACAGTATCCAGAAGGCGGAGAAAAGCGTGCCGACCGCCACCGCCAGCGTGGCGAAATAATGCAGCCCCCTGCCGACCCGCTTCATGCCGAACAGCATGACGCCCAGGAAGCCGGCCTCGAGGAAGAAGGCCGTCAGCACTTCATAGGCCATAAGCGGACCGATGATCGATCCGGCGCGATCGGAGAAGACCGACCAGTTGGTGCCGAACTGGTAGGAGAGCACGATGCCGGAGACGACGCCCATGGCGAAGCTCAGCGCGAATATCTTTATCCAGTACCTGAAGAGGTCGAGGAAGACCTCGCGACCGGTCCACAGCCAAAGGCCCTCGAGCACGGCGAGATAGCTCGCGAGGCCGATCGTGAACGCCGGAAAGATGAAATGGAACGAGACCGTGAAGGCAAACTGGATGCGTGCCAGAAGAAGGGCGTCAAAGCCTTCGAACATGGCGATCTCCGTTGCGCGCGGCCGCCCTCATCCGAGAACTTAGCACCATTCGCCGAGGCGGCAACCCTGACGGGCGGCAGGGAGGGTTGTGCGGTCCGTTTGGTCCGGAGCCGCACGACCTTTGATCAATGTGCCATCAGCGTCGGCAGCCGCAGATCTCCGAGGACGCCTTCCGTAGCGCCGCCAAGGACGAAATCGCGCAGCCGCGAGTGTCCGTAGCCACCCATCACGAGGAGGTCACATCCCAGTTCGACGGCCTTGCGCTGCAGCGTTTCGGCGATCGGGCAGTCTTCAGCGTGGATCGATGCCGCCTTGGCGGGCAGGCCGCGACTCTGAAGATCCTGCGCGAGCCGTTCGCCGGCGTTCTTCTCGTTGAGCGGCTTCTCGTCGAGGATGGTGAGGACGGTAATTTGATTGGCCCGGGCCAGGAACATGCGGGCATCAGCGACCGCACGGGCCGCTACGCGCGTGCCGTCCCAGGCGATCGCGACGTGCTCGATTGCGCCGGTCTTGCGCTGTTCGGGCAGGAGGAGCGTCGGCCGGCCGGACCCGAAGACGACGGCTTCCGCAATCATGCGCGACGTGTCGTTGCCGGCCTCCAGGCCGATGATGCTGAGGTCGAAATAGCGGGCGTTCACGGCCGCCTCATCTGCCAGGAGCGCCGTTTCCCCCCGGATCTCGCCAGTGGTGGCGGTCACCCCGGATGCCGCCGCCTCCCGCTTCACCGCGTCGAGCAGGTGGGCGGCCCGCTTGGCGCTGGTCGCCTCCGCCTCCCGGATCATCTCAGGCAGCTTGAGGAGCACGCGCGACAAGGCGTTCGCAACATCCGGAATGTCGGCGACCAGGGCGAGTGCGTGCACATCGGCGTCAAGCTGCTTGGCGACGCTGATTGCGTATCCCGGAACGGTATCGGCGCTGGCGTCCGGATAGGTGGCGAGGGGAAGAAGGGCGCGCGGCTTCATCGTGTGATCTCCTTTGTGCTTGCCACCGACAAGGTCGGCTCGCTGGCCCGGGATGCCCCGAGCCTATGCATTCTAAGCTTGATCTCCATCGATGCATCGATCCTTGATCTTCATCAAAGTTCTGCCGAATCGCAAACATTTTGCGCGAAACGGCGCGGTCGCCCGAAGACGGCTGAAGATGATCAGGCGTGAGGAAGGGCGCGTCGCATGGTCTGCAGCGCAGCCAGGTGCGAGTCGGCCAAGGCCTCAGGCTTCGGCCGGCGCCGTGGCCTGGCAGATGTCCACCCACTGCGCGCCGGTGAGGACCGCCATGCGCTCCGGGCTGAGCCGAACCGCGGCGTTGGTGGCCCCGCCCGCGGGCACCACCTCGTCGAACGCCTTCAGCGAGACGTCGCAGTAGACGGGCAGCGGCGCGGGCAGCCCGAACGGGCAGACGCCGCCCACGGGATGGCTGGTGGCCGCCACCACTTCCTCGGCGCCGAGCATCCTCGGCTTGCCGCCGAACCGGTCCTTGAACTTGCGGTTGTCGAGCCGCACCGTGCCTGCTGTCACAACCAGCATCGTTGCGTCGCCAACGCGCAGGCAGATGGTCTTGGCGATCTGTTCCGGACGCACGCCGTGCGCCTCGGCTGCCAGCGCCACGGTGGCCGAACTCTGTTCGGTGACGATCACGTCGATATCGGGGGCGTATTCGGAGAAGAAGGCGCGGACGGAGGAGAGGCTCATGCGGGCACAAGTACCGGTTGCCGGTCCGGCTGACAATGCGTCATGGTCGGCCCGCCGTCAGCGTGAATTCTTGTGAACCAGAATGTCGAACCGGCCGCTCTCCGGCCGTCCTCGGAACGTCGCGTCATCCTGCGGCGGCTGAAAGGAGGAGAAAGATGCAGTACCTGTGCCTGGTCTATCACGACGAAAGCGTCTTCGAGCGGATGTTGCCGGAGGAGATCCAGACCCTGCAGCGGGATTCGCTGGCGCACGACACGGCCCTGGAGAAAGCCGGCCGGCTCGTCCTCGCCCGCCCCCTCAAGCGGCCGAAGACCGCCAGGAGCGTCCGGGTCCGCGCGATGAAGCGAAACGTCACGGACGGCCCCTTCGCCAAGACGAAGGAGCAACCGATCGGCTTCCTGCTGGTGAATGCCGGCAGCATGGACGAGGCGCTGGAGATCGCCGCCGAGGTCCCGCTGGCGAAGACCGGCGCCATCGAGGTGCGCGGCGTCTCCTTCATCGGCGATCCCGAGCTGCAGCAGGATTAGGGCAAGACGAAGCCAGGCGGGACGAGGCTAGATCGCCTCGCCCTTCAGGAGCCGCGGTGTGTGCGGCGAAAGCCCGGACGCCTGGCGGATGAAGAACTCCTTCAGCCTCGGCAGGCGGTCGACGAGACCGAGCCCGAGATCGCGCACCGCGCGCACGGGGCCGAAATCGTTCGAGAACAGCCGGTTGAGCACATCGGTGGTGACGCCCATCGACAGCGTGTCGAAGCGCCGCCATTGCTGGTAGCGCTCCAGCACGTCGATGGCGCCGATGTCCTGCCCGAGACGATCCGCCTCGACCACCACCTCGGCCAGCGCCGCCGCATCCTTGAAGCCGAGGTTGAGGCCCTGCCCGGCGATCGGGTGGATGCCGTGGGCGGCGTCGCCGCACAGCGCAAAGCGCGGCTTGACGAAGTCGCGCGCCAGCGTCAGCCCGAGCGGCCACGCGCGCGGCTTGCCCTCGACGCGGATCTCGCCGAGCTTCAGGCCGAAGCGCTGTTCGAGCTCGGTCTCGAAGACGAACTCGTCCTCCGCGACCAGCTTGTTGGCATCGGCGGTGCGCTCGGTCCACACGATCGACGAGCGGTTGCCGCCCTTCTCGTCCGGCGGCAGCGGCAGGATGGCGAACGGACCGGCGGGAAAGAAGTGCTCCTCGGCGCGGCCGTTGTGCGGACGCTCGTGGGCGACCGTGCAGACGATGCCCGACTGACCGTACTCCCATCTGACCGTCTTGATGCCGGCCATGTCGCGCAACCGTGAATTGACGCCGTCGGCGGCCACCAGGAGGCGGGCGTCGATGGTCGCGCCGTCGGCAAGGTGGACGACGACGCAGGACGGCCCGACATCGAACCCGTGGACGGCTATACCTTCGATGATGTCGATGCCGAGTTGCGCGGCGCGGCGGCGCAGCACGCCGTTCAGCACCTTGTTGGCGACCATGTGCGCGAAGGGCTCGCCCGGCGCGACCTCGCCGTCGAAAGTGAGGAACACCGGTCGGACGGGATCGGAGGCGCGCGAATCGGTGATGACCATCTCGGTCATCGCCTGCGCCTGCGGCGCGACCTCCGCCCAGCAACCCAGCTGATCGAGCATACGGCAGGCCGCGGCGGCGACCGCCGAGGCACGTGTGTCGCGTTGCCAGACGCCCTCGGGCGCCGCGTCGACGATCGCAACCGAGAGATGCGGGGCGGCCGAGCGGATGCTCACCGCGGTGGCGAGACCGACATAGCCGGCGCCGGCGATCAGCACGTCGATCGGACGCCTCTCCATATCGTTCGCCATCGCCTCATCTCCTTATCTTGCGCCAGCGTCTTGACTTAACCGACGCACCCAGCCAACCCATTTTTCAAGCAATCCATACCCGGAGACCTCTATGTCCACCGTCGTGCAGGAGCTCCTCTCCATTCTCGACCTCGAACAGCTTGAGCACAATCTGTTTCGCGGTCGCAGCCCCGACACCACGTGGCAGCGCGTCTTCGGCGGCCAGACGATAGCCCAGGCGCTCGTGGCTGCGCAGCGCACCGTCCATCCGAGCCGCCATGTGCACTCGCTGCACAGCTACTTCATGCTGGGCGGCGACCCAAAGGTGCCCATCGTCTACGAGGTGGACCGCATCCGCGACGGCACCAGCTTCACCACCCGCCGCGTCGTCGCCATCCAGCACGGACAGGCGATCTTCTCCCTGGAAGCCTCCTTCCAGGTGGATGAAACCGGCCTCGAGCACCAGATTCCGATGCCGATCGCCGTGCCCGGACCGGAGACACTCGCCACCCAGCAGGAAATCCTCGCGAATTTCGGCGACAGCGTGCCCGAGGGCATCCGGCGCTACTGGCAGCGCGAACGGCCGATCGAGATGAAGCCGGTGATCCTGGAGCATTACACCAGCCGCGAGCGTCTGGCCCCCGAACAGCACGTCTGGATAAGGACCACCGGAGAGGTCCCCGCCGATCGCGGCATCCAGAACGCCGTGCTCGCCTATCTGTCGGACATGACGCTGCTCGACACCTCGACCTTCGCGCATGGCCGCGGCGTCTTCGACCGGGACATCCAGGCCGCCAGCCTCGACCATTCCATGTGGTTCCATCGCCCGCACGCGCTGGACAGCTGGCTGCTCTATACGATGGACAGCCCGTCCTCCCAGGGCTCTCGCGGCTTCACCCGCGGCTCGATCTACGCACAGGACGGCACCCTCATCGCCTCCGTCGCGCAGGAAGGGCTCATTCGGCTGCGCCAGAAGTCCACAAAGTAGGCATCTCTTCCATTTTGCCTGAATTCTGTGCATTCGCCTAGCCTCCGGCACGCGCACGCCTGCCCGTCCGGGCAGAAATTCGACGGTTTTTCAGCAAGTTAACATCTCTGCTCACGACTTGGCACGGCGCTTGAATCAAGTTCCGTGCTGGTCGATCGGCGTTTGCCGTCTGGCGAGCGGTGCAACGCGGGGACCCGCAAGCAAGAGGTGAAACCTGATGAAGATAGTGATGGCCATCATCAAGCCATTCAAGCTCGACGAGGTGCGCGAAGCGCTCACCATCATAGGCATCCAGGGCCTGACCGTCTCTGAGGTCAAAGGCTACGGGCGCCAGAAAGGACATACCGAGATCTACCGCGGCGCGGAGTATGCGGTGAGCTTCCTTCCCAAGATCAAGATCGAAATCGCGGTCGCCACGGACATGGTCGACAAGGCCGTCGATGCGATCGGCTCCGCCGCCAAGACCGGCCAGATCGGCGACGGCAAGATCTTCGTCTACCCGATCGAGCAAGCCGTCCGCATCCGCACGGGCGAAACCGACACCGACGCGCTCTGAGCCGCGATTTCCATGGAGACCTCGATGAACATTCCAACCTCATTGAAGTCGGCGGCGCGCACGGCGCTGGTCGGCACGCTGGCGCTGGGCGCGCTCGGCACACTCGCAGCCTTCGCGCAGGAAGCCGCACCGGCGGCGACCGACGCTGCGGCAGCCGCGCCTGCGGCGGCCCCGGCCATCAACAAAGGCGATACCGCCTGGATGCTCGTGTCAAGCCTTCTCGTCCTGTTCATGCTGCTGCCCGGCCTAAGCCTCTTCTACGGCGGATTGGTGCGGGCCAAGAACATGCTTTCGGTGCTGATGCAGTGCACCATGATCTGTGCGGTCGTCATCGTCATCTGGGTGCTGTGGGGATATTCCCTCGCCTTCGGCGGCGGCACCAGTCCGTACTGGGGCGGCCTGGGAAAGCTCTTCCTCTCCGGCGTCACCACGGAAACCACGGCGGCCACCTTCACCGAAGGCGTCGTGCTGCCTGAATACGTGTTCGTGGTCTTCCAGATGACCTTCGCCTGCATCACGCCGGCGCTGATCGTCGGCGCCTTCGCCGAGCGGATAAAATTCTCGGCGGTGATCCTGTTCGTGGCGCTATGGGTGACCTTCGTCTACTTCCCCATCGCCCACATGGTCTGGGACGCCAGCGGTCTGATCTTCGGCTGGGGCGCACTCGACTTCGCGGGCGGCACGGTGGTCCACATCAACGCCGGCATCGCCGCGCTTGTCGGTTCGATCATCATCGGCAAGCGAACCGGCTATGGGCGTGACAACATGGCCCCGCACTCGATGACGCTCACCATGGTCGGCGCCTCGATCCTGTGGGTCGGCTGGTTCGGCTTCAACGCCGGCTCCAACCTGGAAGCCAACGCCGGCGCGGCGCTGGCCATGATCAACACCTTCACCGCCACCGCCGGCGCCATCATCGCCTGGTCGGCGCTCGAATCCCTGCTGCGCGGCAAGGCCTCGATGCTCGGAGCCGCCTCCGGCATGATCTCCGGCCTCGTCGCGGTGACACCGGCCGCCGGCATCGTCGGCCCCATCGGCGCGATCGCGCTCGGCGCCATCGCCAGCGCGGTCTGCTACTACTTCGTCGCCGTCGTGAAGAATAAGCTTGGATACGACGACTCGCTCGACGTCTTCGGCATACACGGCGTCGGAGGCATCATCGGCGCGGTCGGCACCGGCATCTTCGCCTCCTCCTCGCTTGGCGGCATAGGCTACGCCGATGGCGTGACGATGGGCGGGCAGGTGACCACCCAGATCATGGCGGTGATCGTGACCGTGCTCTGGTGCGGCATCGTCTCGGCCATCCTCTACAAGGTCGTGGACGCCATCATCGGCCTGCGGCCGACGGAGGAGGCCGAACGCCAGGGCCTCGACCTGACCTCGCATGGCGAGGTGGCCTATCACTCATAGGCAGAGCGGCCGGAGCGGCAAAACCGCCCGGCCTTGCCTCGGAGGGGCGCATATCACTCCCGTAGCGACAGGCAGAGGAACGCCTGTCGCACCTTGAGGCCCGTTGACCCGGGCCTCTTTTTTCGCGGTCATCCACGTTAATCCCGCTATGCACAGGTCCGACGCCGTTCCCCTTGCGGCTTACGTAACGTAAGCTTCCTCCATCTCAGGCCTTTGGACGTTGATCCGCTTGGTCGGCGAATGAACCCGGAGGCGCAACACTGAGCCCGTGCCGCGAAGGTCGCAGAAGGACGCAAGTCCGGCCGTGACCTGGACGGAGGAGACCGACGGGACCGCAGGATGCGATTGCAAGCGCAGACGGCGGACCGCTGCTGCCATGAAGGCCGGGCAAGTCCTTTGATGGTGCGCACATGCAGCTTTCGGGTTTGCATGAGCGGGGTTCGGCAGACGCGTTCACGTCCTGAACGCTGGATGTCGCGCCGTCACCAAAAGGCCACCAGGATGCGATGCCGCCGCAGGGCACGCTCGCAGAAGGCGGACCTCGAGCTGACAGGGAGGCGCTGGGAGAGATCCCGGCGCCTGCTGTCTTTTCGCGCCGGCGCGAGTTCAGCGATCAGCGTCTGCCCCAGAATATCCCACAAAAGCGAATTTGTTTGCGCCGGCGCAAAGTACGTCGCGCGCGTCCGGGACACGTTCTTTTGCATCTATTGCGAAGCGGAGAACGGACTTGGCCAACGCGAACCAGGAAGGAACACTGCTCCCGATGCTGATCGTGGGGCTTCTGCTGATTGCGGTGGGCGCAGCCGTCGTCATGATGTTTGTCTGACGGCGCTGCCGTCAGGACGGCCGCCTGATCGTATCAAACCATTGCGTCTTGCGTGAAAACGCTCGCGGCAGCGTTGCGTCATCCTGACTATTTTCAACAGCTTGCGCGAAGTGAATACTACTTCCTCATCCGGACCAGCACGTTCCTCGTCGGCCGCCGGGTCCGTCTATGCGCAGGCCATCGACCTGAAAACTCTTGCTTTAGTGGCCTGTCGCGCCTATATGCCGGCGATCGATCTTGCTGCTTAGCTTGTCTCGCGCCCCCGGGCGCTCTGCCGATCTTCCGTTCAAAATCGATCTAGCACGCTGCACGCACGTTCGCGTTGCGCGTAAAAACTCAACTGCCGGTTTGAAAGGAAATCGCAATGAGCACCACAGGCACCGTAAAATTCTTCAACTCCACCAAGGGCTTCGGCTTCATTCAGCCGGACACCGGCGGCGCCGACGTTTTCGTCCATATCTCTGCTGTCGAGCGTTCCGGCATGCACACGCTTGTTGAAGGCCAGAAGGTCAACTTCGACATCGAGCAGGACCGTCGCAGCGGCAAGAACGCAGCCACCAATCTCTCGGCGGCGTAAGCACTGCGTGAAAATTGCTCCGGGTGACGACCACGGAGGTACGGGCGACATCACGAGCATTGGGAGGGGTCGGGAGTCCGGCCCCTTTTTTGTTTCAAGCTTAGGAGGCACGTTTGCAGGTATTAGTCAGGGACAACAATGTCGAGCAGGCGCTTCGCGCTTTGAAGCGCAAGCTGCAGCGCGAGGGCGTCTTCCGTGAGATGAAGGCTCGCCGCGCCTACGAGAAGCCGTCTGAAAAGAAGGCTCGCGAAAAGGCCGAGGCGATCCGGCGCTCACGCAAGGCCGCCCGCAAGCTGGCGCAGCGGGAAGGCATCCTTCCCGGACCCAAGCGGAAGTCTCCTGCAACGCCGGGGGGCGCGCGCAATTCGTCCAGGGGATGAATGCCATGATCTCGCAACGCGCAGAAAAACAGGTGTCGGTCGTGTCCTCCAAGGAGGAAGCGGCACGTCGCAGGGATGCCGCGTGGCAGGAAGTACTGAAAGAGGATGCCGCTGCAGCCAAGGCTGAAGCGGCAAAGACCGAACGCCTCCGGAATTTGCGGCTCGCAAAGGAAGAGGCGGAGCGGCAAGCCGACAGCGCCACGACCGCAGCGAAGAAGAAGCCGGCGACCAGGAAATCCTAGCCATGGAAATGGCGGGCTTCCGCTAGGGCCGAATGCCGTGCACCCGCCCGAGGGGGGTGGGGCAAGGTGATTGACAGCACCCATGTTGTCGACGGATGGCTGCCACCGCGCCGTCATCAAGGTGACGAATCGATTGCCACGCCCAAAGCAAACCGCTCAAGGCTTTGCCGTCGCTCGCAATGATGCGCCGACCGCAAAGGCTTGCTCAAAGCTGAGAGCGCCTCGAAGAGCTTTCCATTCGCACCATCGACGGTGTCTGCGGGGCCGTTGACGGCCAACAACCAGACGCCGAACGGCCTCAAGGCCCCGGGCATATCTGAGTGCACGTCGCTCTAGTTGCCGCTCATCTTTGCAATTTGGTCGAGCCCGGCCTTGTAGATGCCACTGATCACAGCCTTGGCGTCGGCGTCCGATTGGCCCTTCGCTTCAAAGCTGCCTTTCCAGTCCACTCTGGTCCGATCGCCGTCAGCCGAAACACCGATCGTGGCGCGATAGTTCTCGACTGGAAGCGGAGATTCGATGATGTCGTATGTGTAGCTGGTGTCCGTATGCTCCACGAGTTTTTCCTTGATCGCGCCGCCGTCGGTGGTGGTCAGCGTGCGAAAAGTCGCGCCCGCCTCCTCGGTTTGCACGCATTTTGACACTGCGGGATGCCACGTTTGAATCGCGCAAAAGTCCCCGATTTTTTTCCAGACGGCATCAGGCGCACCCGTCACGGTGGCGGAACTGGCGACATCCAAAGCGGCGGCTGGCGCGACCAGAAAACCCATTGCTGCAAGAGCGGACGACAGCATTTTTAGAGTTTTTCTTGTCATCTGCGGATTCCTCTCTGACACGGACCCCGCCAACCTCCATTCTCGCACAATCGCCGGCTTGCTGACAGAGCCCGCTCAGCGCCGGGCGAACGAGGCGACACCCACCGCACCGGAATGGCGGGCGAGCGAGCGGCGCGTATAGGATATCTTCAAGGACCGAGCTTCCGATGTGTCGAAGGATGACGCGGCCAAAGTTGCCGGGCACACCTCGACCAAGACGACCGGCCGCTACGACCGCGCTGTTCTTGAGGCCACGAATCAGTTCGCCGAGGCGCATGTGAAGCGCAGAGAACCGCGCGGTAATGCGTCGACCGCAAAGCCTTGTGGGGCAAGGCCTCCAAAATTCTGATGGTTAATGCCCCCTTTACCAACCTGCCGATAGTCTGACCGCGACCGCCCCTTGGACCGATTCCCCCAAGGCGGCTTGCTTCGCGTGGATGGGGACAGGCATGCGTTCTGGTGTGACAGCGCCACTTACTCTGATCGACGCTGGCTCCGGGTTCAGCACCTTCGTCCGGCGGCAGCTCGGTCGCGCCGTCGGCCTGGCGCTGCTCGCTGGCGTGGCCTTCGGGCTTGCTGCGCTCGGATCCTGGAGCGTCGCCGACCCGAGCTTCAGCCATGCCACCGACGCGCTGGTGACCAATGCGATGGGCTATCCGGGCGCCGTCTTCGCCGATCTGGCGATGCAGTTCTTCGGCCTCTCCGCCGTCGCCGCCCTGGCGCCTGCCGTGATCTGGGCGCTGTTCCTGCTGGGCGGCCGGCGCGTCGATCGGCTGCCGCGGCGCGGCCTCGCCTGGTTCGGCGGCGCGCTGTTCGCTGCCGCAATCGCCGGCTGCGTCACCCCGCCTCCGACATGGCCCCTGCCGACCGGGCTCGGCGGAGTGTTCGGCGACGTCATGCTGCGGATACCCAGCGCCTTCGCCGGCGGCTATCCGACCGGCGTCCTGGCCACCGCGCTGGCCGTCCTCTTTGCCCTCCCCGCCATCTGGCTCTTCGCCTATGGCGCAGCCATCCTTTCCCGGCCGCCGGCAGAGGAAGACTTCGCCGCGCCCGACGCCTATGAAGAGGAGGCCGTCGACGACGAGGAGAGCGAGGGGAGGCTGGTCGCCGCGATGGGCGCCGTGACGCACTGGTTCCTGTCGGCGCGCGGCTTCGTGCGCCGCCGCATTGGCGCGATGCGCCAGCACGACGATTATCTCGACAACCTGAACCAGGTTCCCGTCTGGCGGCAGGCCGCCGAGCGTGTCGATCACGCCGAACGTCAGGAGGCGCACGTCAGTCGGAACGGTCGCGCGCGCGTCGAACCCGAGTTCTTCGCGGCGATGGTGTCGGGTGGCCGCGCGCCGCAGATCACCCGCGACGATGTCGATTTCGACGACGAGCCGACCAATTTCGTCCTCGACGACGAGCCGGTTTCCGCGCCGCGGCCGAACGTCAACGTCCAGAACTTCCGCAGCCCGGCCGGCCAGCGCATCGCCGCGCCCGCCCCGCGGCCGCAGCCTAGCGCACGCGTCAGCCGCGAAGCCCAGACCTCGCTGATCGGGTCGGACGGCTTCGAGATGCCTTCCCTGCACTTCCTGGCCGAGCCGAAGAGCGTCGCCAGGGACCCGTCGCTGTCGAAGGACGCGCTGGAGCAGAACGCGCGCCTGCTGGAAGGCGTTCTCGAGGATTTCGGCGTCAAGGGCGAGATCATCCAGGTGCGGCCGGGACCCGTGGTCACCCTCTATGAGCTGGAGCCCGCGCCGGGCATTAAATCCTCGCGCGTCATCGGCCTGGCCGACGACATCGCCCGTTCCATGAGCGCCATCGCCTGCCGCGTCGCAGTGGTACCGGGCCGCAATGCGATCGGCATCGAGCTGCCGAACGCCAAGCGCGAAACCGTGTACCTGCGGGAGATCCTGGGCAGCCGCGATTTCGAGCAGACAAAGTCGAAGCTGGCGCTGGCGCTCGGCAAGACGATCAACGGCGAGGCGGTCACCGTCGACATCGCCAAGATGCCCCACGTGCTGGTGGCAGGCACGACCGGCTCGGGCAAGTCGGTGGCGATCAACACCATGATCCTGTCGCTGCTCTACAGGATGACGCCCGACGAATGCCGGCTCATCATGATCGACCCGAAGATGCTGGAGCTTTCGGTCTATGACGGCATCCCGCATCTGCTGACCCCGGTCGTCACCGATCCCAAGAAGGCGGTGGTTGCGCTCAAGTGGACGGTCCGCGAGATGGAAGACCGCTACCGCAAGATGTCGAAGGTCGGCGTGCGCAACATCGACGGCTTCAACCAGCGCGTCGGCCAGGCTGCACAGAGAGGCGAGAGCATTTCGCGCACGGTGCAGACCGGCTTCGACCGAGAGACCGGCGAAGCGATCTACGAGACCGAGGAACTCGACCTCGCGCCGATGCCTTACATCGTCGTCATCATCGACGAGATGGCCGACCTGATGATGGTCGCCGGCAAGGACATCGAGGGCGCAGTGCAGCGTCTGGCCCAGATGGCGCGCGCCGCCGGCATCCACGTCATCATGGCGACGCAGCGTCCGTCGGTCGACGTCATCACCGGCACCATCAAGGCGAACTTCCCGACACGCATCTCCTTCCAGGTGACGTCGAAGATCGACAGCCGCACGATCCTCGGCGAACAGGGCGCCGAGCAGCTGCTCGGCATGGGCGACATGCTTTACATGGCCGGCGGCGGGCGCATTCAGCGCGTGCACGGTCCCTTCGTGTCCGACGAGGAGGTCGAGAAGGTGGTCGCGCACCTGAAGCTGCAGGGCGCGCCCGAATATCTCGACGCGATCACCGAGGATGACGAGGACGACGACGAACCCTCCGGCCGGAACGGGTCGTCCGGCGGAGGCGCAGGCAATTTCGACGAGTCCGAGGACCCCTACGATCAGGCGGTGGCGGTAGTGCTGCGCGACGGCAAGGCCTCGACCAGCTACATCCAGCGCCGCCTCGGCATCGGTTACAACCGCGCCGCGTCAATCATCGAGAGGATGGAGAACGAAGGCATCGTCGGCCCGGCGAACCACGCCGGAAAGCGTGAAATCCTGGTGCCGACAGAAGACGACAAGTTCTAGCGCATCAAGGACCGGGCGCTCCGGAACCGCGCCCGCATCGTCCGCGTTTTCGATGCGTTTCAGTCGTCAAACTTCAGCCCCACTGGCCCGATAGGCCGGTCCGGATTCGCAAGAAAGTGTCGAGACATGAAAACCCAGCTCCAGGGCCCTCTTTCAGGCCTTATCACGCGTCGCGCCGCACTAGGGCTGTTCCTCACCGGCCTCGGCGCGATCGCCCTCCAGACGACGCCGGCGCTCCAGTTCGTCAATGAAGCCGATGCCGCCTCCGACGCTGCGCAGAAGATTGCCGATCACTTCTCAGGCATCAAGACGATGTCGGGCGAGTTCGTGCAGTTCGGCCCGCGCGGCGAGCAGACCGGGGGCAAGTTCTATATCCAGCGCCCCGGTCGGGTCCGCTTCAACTACGAGGCGCCGTCCGCCTACCAGGTGATCGCCGATGGCAAGTCCGTCGCCATCGACAACCGCAAGCTCAACACCATGGACGTCTATCCGCTGTCGAAGACGCCGTTGAAGCTGCTGCTCGACGAACGCATCGATCTTTCCGGCAATCGGGTCAAGAGTGTCCGGGAGGAGGACGACCTGACCACGATCCAGCTCGGCGACAAGCAGATCTTCGGCAACTCGAAGATCACGATGATGTTCGATCCGTCGACATACGAGCTGCGCCAGTGGACCATCACCGATGCGCAGGGCAAGGACACCACGGTCATGGTGTTCAACGTGAAGCAGGGCGTGGCGCTTGACGCCGGCATGTTCAAGATCGACTACAAGCGTAACCTCGAGGTCAACCGCAAGAACCGGAACCGCTGAGGCGGCCGGTCCGTCAGCTCTCGTCGGCGAGCGCCGCCCTGGCGGCGGCGCGGTGCGCGGGCTTCATGTGCGCCGCGATCGCAGAGATGGCGGCGGTGAGGACGGCGACGTCGTCGGTGAAGCCGAGGCCGAAGATGAAGTCCGGAACGGTGTCGGCGGGCAGCACGAAATAGGCGAGCGCAGCGAGGATGATGCCCTTCGCCTTGAGCGGCGTCTCCCTGTCGAAGGCGCAATAATAGGCGGCGACCACCTCCTGCATGAAGGGAACGTGCCGCGCAGCGCGCTTCGCCGTCCGCCAGAAATTCTCGCGCACGAAAGTCTCGCGACCGCTCTCGTCTGTCTTCTTCACCTCTATGCTCCCGGGTGGAGGACTCTCAAGCTACGAAGATGGGAATGCTCGCCCCCTACGGCAAGTCATTTTGATCCCGACCAGTCTGGGGCAAGATGCATTCAGATCGAAGCATCTTGCCCTGTCCCCAGCGAACTCCATGACACGACGCCCATCTCGCCGATGGGCTTCACCCTCCGATCGTCCGTCATGAAGGCCGAGCAGCGCGCCTGAACGGCAGTCGCCACGTGAATGGCATCGGCCAGCTTGAGTTTTGTGTCCGCTCTGAGACGAGCTGCCTCCAGCAGCAGGGTGCGGTCTATGGGGATGGTGGGGAGCGATGGTCGTCCGTCGAGAAAGCTGAGGAACATTTCCACGGCGTTGGCGTCGCGCTCGGCAAACGGTTTGACCAGACATTCTGCGATCGTCAACTCGCTGGTGACCGCTTGCACTCTTCGAGCATCGATGCTTTCGAGGAGTTCCGATTGCCCGCCCGAGAGCGGCGTAGCGCCTTCAACGATGGCGATGATGACATTCGTGTCGAAATAGATCGGACCGCTCAATTCATCGGTCCCATTCATCCCTAAGGGCTCGGACGTAGTCGACGATCTCCTTGCGCGATCGCCCGCTTGGAGCGGAGCCTGCCAGGGATACCAGCGATCGGGCTGACATTGGCGGCTTCACCGCTTCGTTCAGAATCACCCGGATCTCGGCCTCGGTGGACCGGTTATTCGTCATTGCACGCTGCTTCAAGCGCTGCAACGTAACGTCATCGAGGTGCCTTACGAGTATCTGGCCCATGTCACGCATCCGATATCAAAACGATATCATATGGGCGTGAGAATTGTGAAGAGTCACTCGATCTCTACGCGCGCCGGCCGCGGGGCCTAGATCCCCTCGCCCGCGAGATCCTCGGAAAGGGTCGCAACCTCCGACTGCGCGCTGCGCATCATCGGATAGATCTCGAGCACGCGTTCATAGGCGTGCAGCGCAAGTTCCTTGCGGCCGCGGCTCTTGAGTATCTGAGCCATGCCGGACAAAGCCCCGAAATGGCGCGGTTCGAGCTCTAGCGTATGCTCGATGTCGACCATCGACTTGGCGTAGTTGTCCATCATGAAATGCACGGTCGCGCGCCTGTTCCAGCCTTCTGCGAAGTCCGGCTTCATGGTCGTGACCTGATCGAGGAAATCCAGGGCGACATCGAACTTCTTGGCTTCGATCGCCTTCTGGGACCATTCCATCATCAGGTCGATGGAAGCGCTTCCGGATTCGCCCCATTCGGCCCAGATGCGATGGGAGATCCGTTCCGCCGCCTTCTCGTTGCGCTCGCGCTTAAGCTCGGCGAAGAGCTTGTCAAGTTGCGCGCCGGGCATGACGTCTTCGGGCTTCTGGACGTCGGCGGAATTGACCCCCGCCGCTGCGGCTGGAGCGGCGACAACAAGGGCGACGGCACAAAGCAAAATAACGTTCCGCATGCGCGAGAACTTATTCCCGCACATCGGAACGTCAAACTGAATTTCGCGTGAAACCGCGGGCCGATCAGCCCTGGCGCGCCTTGTAGCGCGGATCGGTCTTGTTGATGATGTAGATGCGGCCCTTGCGGCGCACGAGACGATTGTCGCGATGACGACCCTTCAGGGCCTTGAGCGAATTCTTGATCTTCATTGGTCTGACCCGTCGGATTTGGCCCGTCCGGGCCGAATTGAAAGGCGCGCCCGAGGACGCGCCGACAAGATGGCTGGCTCATAAACGAGGAAGACGCGAACTGTCAACCGCGAGAGTGACGTGGAATGAACAGCCGGAAGGGGAAGGCGACAGGGCCGCGGGCGGGGCTGCCGGCAGAACCCGTCCGCACGACGCCCGTCGCCGCGGCTCAGCTGGCCGGGCCCGTCAGCCGTGTGAAATGACCCATCTTGCGGCCAGGGCGGGCTTCGGACTTGCCGTAGAGATGGAGAAGCACGTTCGGCTCGGCCAACAGTGCTTCGGCGCGCAACACGTCGTCGCCGATCAGGTTCTCCATCACGCAATTCGAGTGGCGACGCCCGCCCTCCAGCGGTAAGCCGGCAACGGCGCGGATGTGCTGCTCGAACTGCGAGATCAAGCAGGCGGCCTCCGTCCAGTGTCCGGAATTGTGCACGCGCGGCGCGATCTCGTTGACCAGGAGCGATGTGTCCGGAAGCACGAAGAACTCGACGCCGATGACGCCGACATAATCGAGCGCCTCGAGTATGGCGAAGGCGGACCGCTTCGCCGCATCCGCGGTCTCCGGCGTTATCGCCGCCGGCAGCGTCGAGGTATGCAGGATACCGTTGCGATGGACATTTTGGGCGGGATCATAGGCAGCGAGCGCACCGTCCGCCCCACGCGCGGCAATGATGGAGATTTCGTGCTCGAAGGCGACAAAACCCTCGAGGATCAACGGCACGCCGCCCATTGCGGCGAAGACGGCAGCCTGGTCGGATGAAGCGTCCTTGCGGAAGACGTGCTGGCCTTTGCCGTCATACCCCAGCCGTCGCGTCTTCAGCACGCCCTCGCCGCCAAAGGCATCCAGGGCGGCCAGAAGCTCCGGCTCGCTGCCGACGGCGCGGAACGGAGCCGTATGCGCGCCTGCGCCGTTCAGGAAGGTCTTTTCGACCAGCCGGTCCTGCGATACCTCGAGAGCGCGCGGCGGCGGCAGCACCGGCACGCGCTCGGCAAGCATGTGCGCGGCGGCGACGGGAACATTCTCGAATTCGTAGGTGACGACGGCGCAGCGGGCGGCCAGTTCGGCAAGTGCAGCCGCATCGTCATAGGCCGCGACGATCTGGCCGTCGGCGACCTGCGCCGCCGGACAATCGGACTGGGGCTCCAGTATCAACGTGCGATAGCCGAGCCGCGCCGCGGCCATGGCCAGCATGCGGCCAAGCTGGCCGCCGCCGATGATGCCGATCGTCTGACCGGCTTTCAGCGAATCGCTCATGCTTCCTCGGACGGCGTCTCGGCCACCTTCTCCGTCTGCGCGGCGCGCCAGGCGTCGAGCCGGTCGGCGAGCTCCGCGTCGCCCAGCGCCAGCACCGCCGCCGCCAGCAGCGCGGCGTTGACCGCCCCGGCCTTGCCGATGGCGAGTGTTCCGACCGGAATGCCGGCCGGCATCTGCACGATGGACAACAATGAATCCTGGCCGGAAAGCGCCTTCGATTCGACAGGCACGCCGAAGACCGGCAGCGGCGTCATCGACGCGGCCATGCCGGGCAGGTGTGCGGCGCCGCCCGCTCCGGCAATGACCACCTTGAAGCCGGCGGCCTTGGCGCCCTTGGCGAAGGACACAAGCCGATCGGGCGTGCGGTGTGCCGAAACGATCCGCGCCTCATGCGGGATGCCCAGCGCGTCGAGCGTCTCGGCGGCATGGCGCATGGTCGCCCAGTCGGACTGACTGCCCATGATGATCGCTACGTCGGCTTGCCTGCTGTTCATGGTCCCTCGTCGGCGGGTGGCGGAAGGCAATTTTACCGCGCCTTAGCGGAAATGCGCCGCCGCCTCAAGGAAACTTGCCTGCGGCGTGTGGGCTCCGCAAGAACCGCACCCAACCGAACGCTTTAGTGCGCACTTGACTATTCGGGGCGAGTCCGCAATACTTTAGTCGATGCTAAACCAACAAGACATCGACGCCTGCCTCCGTGCGCTGGTGGAGCCGACACGCCGGGCAATCCTGGAGCGGCTTAGCCGCGGGCCGGCGACGGTGACGCAACTCGCCGCCCCGTTCGACATGACCTTTGCGGCCGTGGTTCAGCATCTGCAGACACTGGAGGCCAGCGGCCTGATCCGCAGCGAGAAGGTCGGGCGCGTGCGCACCTGCCGCATCGAGCCCGACGGCCTGGCGCCGCTGTCCGACTGGATCGCCGAGCGAAAACAATTGGCGGAGCGTCGTCTGGACCGGCTGGGCCAGATCCTGGCGGAGCCGGAAAACCCCGAAATTCAGCACAAGCAAGAGGATGCAAGGAGATGAGCCAGACAAACGGCGATACCGCCGCACAGGATGCGGTGCACAGCACCTTCAGCATCGAACGCATTTACCCGGCATCTGCTTCGCGCGTCTTCTTCGCGCACTCCGACGAGGCGACCAAGCGACGCTGGTTCGCCGAGGGCGAGGGCTGGACGATCGACGAATACCGGCTCGACTTCCGGGTTGACGGGGTGGAGTTCTCGCGCTTCCGCTACCAGGACGGTCCCGAGATCACGCTGCACTCGGTGATCCAGGACATCGTGCCCGACCGACGAATCGTGATCGCCTACCGCATGACTCTCGCGGGCAAGCCGCTATCAGCCTCGCTGGGAACGATCGAACTGACGCCGACGGACGGCGGGACCTTGCTCAGATACACCGAGCAGGGCGCTTTTCTCGACGGGCCTGATTCGGCCAAGGGTCGCGAGGAAGGGTCGCGCTGGCTGCTCGAGGCGCTGGCGCGCGAACTTGAGGCATCGACATAGAAGCGGTCCCCGCCGGAGCCAGATTCAGGCGATGATGTCGGGGATGATCCGGTCCTCGAGGTTCTTCAGCTTGTCCTTCAGGGCTAGCTTCTTTTTCTTCATACGCTGGATTTGCAAGGGTTCGCAGCCGGTGGCGATCATCGCGTTGATAGCTGCGTCGAGATCGGCATGTTCCTGCTTGAGGCGCGCAAACTCGAGACGAATCTCGGCTTGTTCCTGTTCCGACATTCCGTTTTCCGTCTGCACATTTTTCGACGCCGGGGCGCCGCGCTTCGGTGGGACCGGTCTCGGGTTTCCACCGGCGAAGCCGCATAGCACATTTCACATTCTCGGGAAATGCTACTACCGGGCATTCGACATTGTCGGAACTTGATGCCACATTGTCATCGTACCGTCACAGGCCAGCCTGCGGTGGACGGCAGTGAGTGACGGTCCTCCGAGGAAACAAAGAAGGGAGAGCCTCATGTCTCTTGCGTCCCATCTTGAAGAGCTGCAGCGCAAGCACAGCGAAGTCGAGCGGGAAATTGACGAAGCGATGTTGCATCCATCCGTGGACGACCTCGACATCGTGACGTTGAAACGACGCAAGCTAGCTCTCAAGGACCAGATCGAAAGACTGAAAGTAGAGCAGCATACGACCCACTGACGCAGTTCATCACGACAGCTGTCAGTTGGTGCCAAGTCCGGCGCCCAGGGGCCGATAGCGTATCGCCGTCGGCTCAGTTTTTTGGAGCCACCCCTTCCCAGGGCCTGCCGGCCAGATGGGGCGTCGCTTCGACGGGCAAGTTTTCCGCCGTTTTCTCGTCAATCCAGATCGAAATGCGCGATCACCGGCACGTGGTCCGACGGCCGGTCCCAGCCGCGCGCGTCGCGCAGTATGTCGATGCGCTTGAGCATCGGTGCAAGATTGGCCGACGACCACACGTGATCGAGCCGGCGGCCGCGGTCGCTCGCCGCCCAGTCTTTGGCGCGGTAGCTCCACCAGGTATAGATCTTCTCGCTCGGCGGAATCTGGCGCCGCATCAGGTCGACCCAGCCGCCCGCCATGCGCATCGCCTCGAAATTCTCGGTCTCGACTGGCGTATGGCTGACCACGTTGAGCAGCTGCTTGTGCGACCAGACGTCGTTCTCGAGCGGGGCGATGTTGAGATCGCCGACGAGAATGGAGGCCGAATTCTGCCCGTGCTCGGCACGCACGGCGCGCATCTCCTCGACGAAATCGAGCTTATGCTTGAACTTCCAGTTGATTTCCGGCTCCGGTTCGTCGCCGCCGGCCGGCACGTAGAAATTGTGGATCAGCAGGCTCATGCCGCCTGCATCAACTTTTGTTGATATGTGGCGGCAATCGCCCATGTCGCAGAAAGCGCGCTTCTCGACGATCTCAAGCGGACGGCGGGCCACCGTAGCGACGCCGTGATAGCCCTTCTGGCCGTTGATCGCGACATGCTCGTAGCCGAGCTTGCGGAAGGCGGCGGACGGGAAATGATCGTCCGAGCACTTGGTTTCCTGCAGGCAGAGGACGTCAGGCTGATGCTCGGCGAGCAGACGCTCGACAAGCGGCATGCGCAGGCGAACGGAGTTGATGTTCCAGGTGGCGACGGAAAGCGGCATCCAGGATTTTCCGGAGTTTCGATGGCCCGGACCCTTGCCATCCGAACGCCGCCAAGACAAGCCGCAGGCCGTCATGACGCGTGCACGGCAATGGCCTCGGCGCGGATTAGCCCCCGGGAAAGACGCTATCCGCCCCGACTGCTGCGGCGATCGGCAGCATTCCGTCGAGGCTAAAAGACAAACTCTCGCCGCTTTCCTGCGTTTGAAACTCGCCAGGGACGGAAGTCCGTGTCCGGATGCGGGTGCGGGCGGCATTAGGGCGGGGCCCAGATGGTGGAATCGTTCTCTGACGGATATCTTCACCGTTTGGTAACCCAGATTAAATCAAGATGAAGCGAACGGGCGCCCGCCGCCGGCCGCCCCGTGCTCGCCTCATACGATGTACAGGATAAGCTCAAGCAACATGCGCGGATTGATTTCGACTCTCACCGGCCTTCTGCTGATCGGGTTTGCAGCGCCGGCCATGGCCCAGTCGGCCACCAAGATCGGTCAGCACAACGCCTGGGGCACTTACAGCTACAACGCCAATGGCGGTAAGGTCTGCTACGTGCTCACGGTACCCACGGACAAGAAGCCGACCAGCGTCGATCACGGCGACATCTTCTTCTTCGTCAGCCAAAAGCCCGGCCAGAACGTCACCTACGAGCCTCAGTTCATCGCCTCCTACAATTTCCAGGAGAATTCGAAGGTCTCGGTTTCGGTCGACGGCAAGAGCTTTTCGATGTTCACCCGCGGCAAATCGGCCTGGATGGAGAACGCCGCCCAGGAGCCAGCGCTGATCGCGGCGATGAAGGCAGGCGCCGACATGAAGATCGACGCAAAGTCGAGCCGCGGCACGCAAACGTCCTATGTCTTCTCGCTCAAGGGCATCTCGGCCGCGCTGACGTCGATTGCCAAGTGCAAATGACGCGGCGCAAGCTGCGCGTCTGACCGCTCACACGAACAACCCGGCGACCCGATCCGCCGCGAACAGCCAGACGGCCAGGACGGCGGTCTGGACGGCGACGATGACGTGAAGGAACGTCTGGAACGGCTCCTTGCGCGTCTTGTGACGAAGGACCTGCTGGGCCGTCACGGCCCCTACGCTGCCGCCGAGGATTGCCAGCCATAGCAGCGTCGATTCCCGGATGCGCCAGGCTCCGGCGCGCGCAAGGCGCTTGTCCCACCAGCACGTCGTGAAGGTGAGAGCGTTGATTCCTGCGAGCATCAGCACGATATAGACGGCATCCATACGCCCCTTTCGCACGAAATCTCTAAGGCAAGGCAAAGGTCCGCCGGCCCGCTGCCCGCGCCACGTGACGTCAGGGCTGCATCCGTGCTATTGGCCGCCCCACTCGAACCCGAACGAAAATAATGGCCCTTTCCCTCGACCTCACCGCCGAAAAGCCGCGCCCAAGCCCTGCTCCCCGCGCCGCGCAAGCAGAAAAGCCGTCGCTGATCGGCCTTTCGCGTCCCGAAATGGCGGAGGCGCTGATCGGCGCCGGCATCGTGCCGGAGCGGCAAGCGAAGATGCGCGTCCAGCAGCTCTGGCACTGGCTCTACGTGCGCGGCGTTTCCGACTTCGCCGAGATGTTCAACATCTCGAAGGACCTGCGCGCCACGCTGGCAAAGCATTTCACTATCGCACGGCCGGAGATCGTCGAGGAGCAGATCTCGAACGACGGCACCCGCAAGTGGCTGTTCCGCTTCCCGCCGCGCGGCGCCGGCAGGCCTGTCGAGATCGAGACCGTCTACATCCCCGAGGAAGGCCGCGGCACGCTCTGCATCTCCAGCCAGGTCGGCTGCACGCTGACCTGCTCGTTTTGCCACACCGGCACGCAGAAGCTGGTGCGCAACCTGACCGCTGAGGAGATCCTCGCGCAGCTGCTGACCGCGCGCGACCGCTTGGGCGATTTCCCCGACCGCGACACGCCGGACGGCGCCATCGTGCCAGCGGAAGGCCGAAAAGTGTCCAACATCGTCATGATGGGCATGGGTGAGCCGCTCTACAATTTCGAGGAGGTGAAGAAGGCGCTGCTGATCGCCTCCGACGGCGACGGGCTGTCTTTGTCCAAGCGGCGGATCACCCTGTCGACTTCCGGAGTGGTGCCGGAGATCGCGCGCACCGGCGAGGAGATCGGCGTCATGCTCGCGATTTCCCTGCACGCCACCAATGACGACCTGCGCGACCTTCTGGTGCCGATCAACAAGAAGTTTCCGCTGAAGGACCTGATCGCCGCCTGCCGCGGCTATCCGGGCCTATCGAACGCGCGCCGCATCACCTTCGAATATGTGATGCTGAAGGACGTCAACGACTCGCTCGACGACGCCAAGGCTCTGGTTCAGCTCCTGAAGGGCATCCCGGCCAAGATCAACCTGATCCCGTTCAACCCCTGGCCGGGCACCAACTACCAGTGCTCGGACTGGGAGACGATCGAGAAGTTCGCCGACTACATCAACAACGCCGGCTATGCCTCACCGATCCGCACGCCGCGCGGCCGCGACATCCTCGCCGCCTGCGGCCAGCTCAAGTCGGAATCCGAGCGGCTGAAGAAGCACGAGCGCCTCGCGCTCGAAGCCATGATGATCGCCGGCCACGGCGACTGATCGCAGCCGCCTGCCGGGCGGTCTCTCACATCCAACGGATGCACCTCGCCATAAGTGCTAGGGAGCTTCATTCTTCACGTCCCGCCAGACGGGTGCTATGGTCACGGCCGCTGCAGAAGCGCGCAGATGATCCCGCATGTCCGTACCCGCTCGATGGTGGAGAGACTATGCCACTGGTCTCGCAGTTGTTCTCCGCGAACCGTCGCCTGCAAGCCTGCCTCATCGACAATTCCGCGCATGTCCTGCACGGAAGTAAGGGCGAGCACGTCGAGCTGATCCAGGCAGCCCTGATCCGCCTTCGCTTTCTCGAGCCCGGAGATGGGCTCGCCGAGGCCGGAGAATACGGCACCCGTACCGCGGACGCCGTGCTGCGCTACAAGCAGATGTTTGACATCGTCAACCGGACCTACCAGAGGACGGCCGACGACATCGTCGGCCGCATGACGATCGCCTCGCTCGATGCCCACATGGCCGTTTTCGACTCCGTTCGCAACGTGCCGCCAGTCCCGCTCCACGAGTTTCCGGATCGCGTGCTCATTGGCCCGGTTTCAAGCAATCCCCGACAGATGGTTGCGTTCGCCACCACCGGTGCCGTCACCGCCGGCCTGCCGGTGCGCGGCGCCTTCACGCCGCCACTGTCCGAGTTGCCGGCGGACATGCAGGAGGTGGTCTGGCGGAGCAACCTCGCAAAGATCGAAGGCACGCCCTCGATGTATCCCTTCGTGTCCAATCATGAGGGCCCACTCGACAGCGACGAACTGTGCAGGAGGTTCGCGAAGTTCAACGGCGAAAGGGGGCTGATGCTCGAGCTCTACAATCGCATGCGGCCCTTCGCGATTTGGAGACTGATCAACACGATCCGCGGCGTGGTCTGGGGTGAGGGCTCACGCGGAATGTTCTGCCACCCGCACGACCATGCCAGGGCCTACGCCCACATGCAGGCGCTCTCCACGGGACCCACCCACCACCCCAATCCCAACCTGAGCGATATCACCAGAGCCTTCTCGGTGACCGACTCGCCATTCTGCAAGGATGCCTTGAACGTTCACGGGGAGCGCGATTCGTGGCGGGAGATCGTGTCAGGCGGCCCGGGTCTGCACATCTGCGTCACCAATGCGACAGGCCGCGCACTCTCCAACGAGAACTACCCCGCGAGCGACTTCCACATCGACGAGATCCAGCAGGGGCAGTTCTGCTCGAACGGCACCTGCATTCCGTTGATCAACGGCCAGACAATCGGCCATCTCAAGACGGTCGGCCCTTGGCTGGCCAAGAGGCCGGGCGAATGGCTGAGGAAGCACCTGCCCTGGTAGGCGCACCTGCATGCATGCAGCTTGGGGAACGGCCTATTTCGCCTGCGCGGTGAGGATCTTCAGCGCGAAGGCAGAAAACACGCCGGCGAACAGATAATCGACAATGCGCGTCACCCGCGGGCTCTTGCGGAGCAGGCCAGCGAACCTGTCGGCCGCGATCACCATCGGCGCAGTGACCGGAATCGCCAGCACGATAAACATCAGCCCGAAGAAGAAGAGCTTTCCGGGCGCGTTCGGGTCGGTGGGCGACACGAATTGCGGCAGGAAGGTCATGAAGAACAGGATGATCTTGGGATTGAGCAGGTTGATGCCAAGCCCGGTCAGCCAGTTCTGGAAAAGGGAGCGCCCCGACCCGGCCCGCTTCTCCGGCGAAAATGCCGATCCATGGCGAATGGCCTGGTAGGCGAGCCAGACCAGGTAGCCCGCTCCTCCGATCTTCAAGGCAAGAAACGCCTCCGGCGACGCGACGATCAGCGCAGACAAACCGACCGCCACCAGCGTGGTGTGAACGACGATGCCGGTCAGCGCGCCGAACATGCAGGCGAAACCGGCCGCCCTGCCTTCCGAAAGAGCGCGCCCCACGAATAGCGTCATGTCGGGCCCGGGCGTGATCGCGATGATGAACACCGCCACCGCGAACTGCAGGATGAGGGAAGTCTCCGGGATGAAATTCATGTCGGCCTCGCGCAGCAACGGCGCGGATTACATCAACGACGGCGCAAGCGCCAGTCCGCACGTGAGATCGCCTGATCGATGCGATGCAGTCGCGGCCGCGCCCGGAAGATGCCTGCAGTAGAGGAAACTCCGCAAGGCGAATCGACATCGAGTCAGGCAGTCGTGACCGAATCGTCCTCGCCCCCGATATCCACCCATCTTCCGTGGGAAAGCTGACCGACAGCTCTCTCTGGAAGCAGAGCTTCCATAACATCTTATCGACAAATCACGACTTTTCACCGACGACTGTTGCATCCCGTGTCGCATCCAATAATGTGGATTCGCCACCAAAACGAAAACATGTGGCGAGGGAGGAGCAACATGACGGAGAGCATTTCACGCCGTAAATTCTTCAACAATGCAGCAATTGCGGGCGCCGCTGCTGCCGCCGGAACGCTGGCCGCGCCGGCAGTTCTGGCGCAGGCCCCCAAGACCTTGAAGATGCAGTCGTCTTGGCCGGAATCCGACGTCTTCCAGGACATGGCCAGGGAATATGTGAAGCGCGTCGAAGAAATGTCGGGCGGCCGCCTGAAGATCGACCTGCTGCCGGCGGGCGCCGTGGTGGGAGCCTTTCAGGTGCAGGACGCCTGCCATGACGGCACCATCGACGCCGCGCACACGGTGCCGGTCTACTGGTACGGCAAGCACAAGGCCGCCTCGCTGTTCGGCACGGGCCCTGTGTTCGGCGGCGACGCCAACCAGATGATCGCCTGGCTCTATCATGGCGGCGGTTACGAGTTCTATCGCGAGCTGACCCAGGATGTCCTCGGCCTCAACATCGTCGGCTTCCTCTCGTTCGGAATGCCGGCGCAACCGCTCGGCTGGTTCAAGTCCGAGATCACCGACGCCGGACAGCTGACCGGGCTGAAGTACCGCACGGTCGGGCTTGCGGCCGACCTGTTCCAGGCCATGGGCGCATCGGTCGCGCAGCTGCCGGGCGGCGAGATCGTGCCGGCGATGGAACGCGGCGTCATCGACGGGTTCGAGTTCAACAACCCGACCTCGGACAAGCGGTTCGGCGCGCAGGACGTGGCGAAGAACTACATGCTCGCCTCCTACCACCAGGCATCCGAATCCTTCGAGTACATCTTCAACCGGGATACGTTCGAGGATCTGGACCCCGATCTCCAGGCCATCCTGAAGTATGGCGTCGAGGCGGCGCATCTCTCCAACTACGCCCTCGCCATGAACCAGTACTCCGCCGACCTGCAGTCGCTGGCGACGGAGTCCGGGGTCAACGTCAAGCGCACGCCGGACACCGTGCTGAAGGCGCAGCTCGAGGCCTGGGACAAGATCCTGCCGCCCTTGATGGAGGAACCCTTCTTCAAGAAGGTCGTGGACAGCCAGAAAGTCTGGTGCGAGCGGGTGGTCTACTACTCGCTGCTCAACGCGCCGGACTACAAGCTGGCCTACCAGCACTACTATCCGGGCAAGATCTGACGGCCGTTTTGGCCGCAGGCGCCTGCCTGCCGGGAGTGCATTCGAACCCGCCCCGCCCCGATGGACCGGGCGGGTTCCGGATTTCCGCCGGGAAAGGCTGCCTCGAATCGCGGCCGTTGCACGTTGCGCCGCGCACGAGCGCGGCGGCCGCTGACGTCGACCATCGCCTGCTGGGGACTACAGAGTGGAAAGCTACATCCGGTTCGCCGACGGCCTGTCGGCATGGTTCGGAAAGGTCTTCGCTTGGTCGATCGTGGCGATGACGCTGGGGGTCGGCTACGAGGTCGTGGCCCGCTACCTGTTCAACGCGCCGACGCCCTGGGCGTTCGACCTGTCCTACATGCTCTACGGCGCCCTCTTCATGATGGCCGGCGCCTATACCCTTTCGCGTGACGGCCACGTGCGTGGCGACTTCATCTACCGCCTGTGGCAGCCGCGAACGCAGGCCGGCGTCGAACTGGTGCTGTTCTTCCTGTTCTTCTTCCCCGGCATCCTGGCGCTGATCTTCGCGGGATGGCGTTATGCAGGCCGCTCCTGGCGCTATCTCGAGGTCAGCACCATGAGCCCCGCCAACATCCCGATCTTCCAGTTTAAGTCGATCATCGTCGCGGCCGGCGTGCTGCTGTTCCTGCAAGGCATCGCGCAGGTGTTTCGCTGCATCATCTGCCTGCGCAGCGGCGCCTGGCCTGCTGCCGCGCAGGATGTCGAGGAACTGGAAAAGGTCCTCCTCGAAACCAAGAGCCTCGAAGTCCTCCAGCATGGCTCGGAGGCGGTCGACGTGCCGTCCGGCCTGACCCGCAACGACGACGAGGGGAGCCGTCGATGACCGATCCGATGATTGCCGTGGGCATGCTGCTGGTGCTTCTGCTGGCGATTTTTCTCGGCTTCCCGGTAGCCTTCACGCTGATGGCCCTGGGGGTGGGCGTCGGCTACTACGCCTATTTTGATGCTGACCGGATGTGGCGGCCCTACGAGCGCGCGCTGGAATCCGGCGCCGATGGCTGGATGCTGACGGAGACCTGGGTCGCCGGCTTCTTCAACAACCGGATCTTCGATCTCTTCGTGAACCAGACCTATTCGGTGATGTCGAACGACGTGCTGACGTCGATCCCGCTGTTCCTGTTCATGGGCTACATCGTCGAGCGCGCGAACGTCGTCGACCGGCTGTTCGGGGCGCTATACGTAGCGTCCCGCCGCATCCCGGGCTCCATGGCGGTGGCCGCGCTGGTGACGTGCACGCTTTTCGCGACGGCCAGCGGCATCGTCGGCGCCGTGGTCACGCTGATGGGGTTGCTCGCCTTCCCGGCCATGCTGAAGGCCCGGTACGACATCCGCTATGCGTCCGGCGTCATCTGCGCCGGCGGCACGCTCGGCATCCTCATCCCGCCCTCCATCATGCTGATCGTCTACGCGGCGACCTCAGGCGTCTCGGTCGTTCGGATGTACGCCGCCGCCATGATCCCCGGCTTCCTGCTCGCCGGCCTCTATCTCGTCTATGTCGTCGGCCGCGCCGTGATGCAGCCCAACGTTGCCCCGCGGCCGAGCAAGGAGGAGGTCGGCGACCACAGCGTCCTCGAGGTCGCCTGGATGCTGCTCACCTCCTTCGTGCCGATGGCGTTCCTGATCCTCGCGGTGCTGGCGGCAATCCTCTTCGGCATCGCGACCCCCTCCGAGGCGGCGGCGGTCGGCGCGATCGGGGGACTGGTGCTCGCGGTCGCCTATCGCGCGCTGACGTGGCAGCGGCTGAAGGAGTCCGTCTATCTGACGGCGCGCACGTCGGCCATGGTCTGCTGGCTGTTCGTCGGCTCGGCCACCTTCGCCTCGGTGTTCGCCTATCTCGGCGGACAGCAGTTGATCAGCAACTTCGTGACCGGCCTCGACATGTCGCCGCTGATGTTCCTGATCGTCGCCCAGATCATCATCTTCATCCTCGGCTGGCCGCTGGAGTGGACCGAGATCATCGTCATCTTCATTCCGATCTTCCTGCCGCTGCTCCCGCATTTCGGCATCGACCCGCTGTTCTTCGGGATCCTGGTGGCGGTAAACCTGCAGACGGCCTTCCTGTCGCCGCCCATGGCGATGTCCGCCTACTACCTGAAGGGCGTCTCGCCGGCGCATGTGAAGCTGGTCGACATCTTCGCCGGCATGATGCCCTATATGGGCATCGTCATCCTCTGCATGGTGATCATCTACCTGCTGCCGGGAACCGTCTACTGGCTGCCCAACCTGGTGTACGGACGATGACTCGCAGAGAGGCACGCACATGATGCGCAATCGGGTGTTCGCCGTGATCGCCTATCTCTGTTTCGCGCTGTTCCTGGGCGTGGTGGCCTGGCGCGTCCCGCGCCTCGACCTTGCCGTCATCGTGACCGTCGTTCTGGCGCTCGCCGCCTTCGACATATGGACGGAACTGCGCGCCCGCGGGAGGCGATGAACTGACGGCGCAGCGTCTCCGTGGCGCGGCGCGCCCTTCGAGGAAGCCCGCCGGCCGTTTTCCGCCCGCACTGCGACAACACAATCGCGCCGCCGGGCCGCGCATCGCTTGTCCGGATGCGCTTTCCTGCTATGAGTGCGGTCGCAAAAAGAATGTCCGGCGGCAGCCGGAACTCCTCGAAACTGACGGAAGCAAGATGTCCAATTGGAAAGACGTCAAGAAGGTCGTGCTCGCCTATTCGGGCGGCCTCGACACTTCGATCATCCTGAAATGGCTGCAGACCGAACTCGGGGCCGAAGTCGTCACCTTCACCGCCGATCTCGGCCAGGGCGGCGAGCTCGAGCCGGCCCGCAAGAAGGCCGAGATGATGGGGATCAAGGACATCCGCATCCTCGACCTGCGCGAGGAATTCATCAGCGACTTCGTCTTCCCGATGTTCCGCGCCAATGCGGTCTATGAGGGAACCTACCTGCTCGGCACCTCGATCGCGCGTCCGCTGATCTCCAAGCATCTCGTCGAGATCGCCGAGGAGACGGGCGCCGACGCCATCGCCCACGGCGCCACCGGCAAGGGCAACGACCAGGTTCGCTTCGAGCTTTGCGCCTATGCGCTGAACCCCGACATCAAGGTGATCGCGCCGTGGCGCGACTGGACCTTCAAGTCGCGCACCGACTTGCTGAACTTTGCCCGCGACCACCAGATCCCGGTGCCGAAGGACAAGCAGGGCGAGGCGCCGTTCTCGGTCGATGCCAACCTCTTGCACTCGTCTTCCGAGGGCAAGGTGCTGGAGGATCCGTGGGTCGAGCCGCCGGAGTTCGTGCACCAGCGCACCGTCTCGCCGATGGACGCGCCCGACGTCGTCACCGAGATCGAGATCGAGTTCAAGAAGGGCGACCCGGTCGCGCTGAACGGCAAGAAGATGTCGCCCGCGACGCTGTTCGCTGCGCTCAACGACCTCGGCCGCGACAACGGCATCGGCCGCCTCGACCTCGTCGAGAACCGCTTCGTCGGCATGAAGAGCCGCGGCGTCTACGAGACCCCCGGCGGCACCATCCTGCTCGCCGCGCACCGCGCCATCGAGTCCATCACGCTCGACCGCGGCGCAGGGCATCTCAAGGACGAGCTGATGCCGCGCTATGCGGAGCTGATCTACAACGGCTTCTGGTACTCGCCGGAGCGCGAGATGCTGCAAGCGCTGATCGACAAGAGCCAGGAGGACGTGGAGGGCACGGTCCGCCTGAAGCTCTACAAGGGCAATGTCATCGTCACCGGCCGCAAGTCGAAGAAGACGCTCTACTCGGATGCGCTGGTGACCTTCGAGGACGACCGCGGCGCCTACGACCAGAAGGACGCGGAAGGCTTCATCCGCCTCAACGGGCTGAGACTGCGGACGCTGGCCGCGCGCAAGCGCAACGGCTGAGTGCCCGCGGGCGGACGGGGCGCTTGCCGCCCCGACACCGCCTGCCGGTTCCTGAGGCTGCGTCGACCGACGGGTCTCGGCGTCCCCACTTTGCGGGAGCCGACCCCGGCAATTGGGGGGACGGGCATGCACAGGACCATCATCGCCGTTCTTGGGGCCGCCGCCTGCTCGGCTCCGGCGGCCGCACAGGATTTCGATCCGGCTGGGCTGGACCTCGCAGCCATGATCCGCTGCGACATGGATGCCCGCGACTACAACGCCTTCGCCATGTGGTTCGCAACCAACCCCGACGCGGCGGCGCGGCTCGGCTGGTCGGCGGCCGACAGCCAGAACCCTTTCCTTGGTCAGTATTCCATTGAAACGCCCGTCGAGGTGTTCGGCCATGCGACGCGCGACATCGCCTTCACCTCGACCGGCCCGCTTGCCGTGCTGAAGGATGTCGCGCCGCGAGAGCTGGCCGGAACGCTTGGTGTGGACCCGATGATCGACACGCCTGAAAAATTCCTCGGTCAAAAGATTCTGGAAGAGAAGACCGAGGACGTCGGCGGAACGACGATCGAGACTACGGTGGTGCTGAACGTTTCGACGGTGGACACCCATCCCGGCGCCACTCTCGCCGGCTGCTCCTACAGCGTCGAGGTGAAGTAGGATCGGGACCGTAGTTCCGCAAATGACAAACCCGGCACGAGGCCGGGTTTGCAGCAAGTCAGATAATATCGGGGCCTGAACTCAGCCGTCGATCTCGGCGCCGATGATGGCGATCGCCTGCTGGTAGACGCTGGCGGCGTTCCAGCCCTGGATGGCGCCGTAGTTGGTCTGGCCCGGCTGGTAGCCGCCGCCCGGCTGCCAGCCGTGGCCGCGCAGGAAGTTTGCGGTGGAGGCCAGCGCGTCCGCCTTGTTGCGCAGGTCGACGCGGCCGTTGCCGTCGCCGTCGGCGCCGTAGCGCAGCACGTTCACCGGCAGGAACTGGGTCTGGCCGACCTCGCCATGCATGGCTCCGACGGACTGCGCGCTGAGCGTCCCGTTCTGCACGAGCTGGAGCGCCGCATAGAGCTGCTCGGTGAAGTATTCGCTGCGGCGGCAATCATAGGCCAGCGTCGCGACAGCCGACAGGGTGTTGGAGTTGCCCATGAAGCTGCCGAAGCCGGTCTCCATGCCCCAGATGGCGATCAGCGGGCCGGCCGGCACGCCGTAGCGGCGCTCCAGGCTGTCGAACAGCGCCGCGTTCTGCCGCTTGAGCGACTTGCCCTTGGAGATGATGGTGTTTGCGCCGCGCTTCGCCATGAACTGGTTGAGGCTGAGCTTGAAGCTCTTCTGGTTGCGGTCCGCCGAAATGGTCTTGGAGGAGTAGTTGGTGTTGGCGAGCGCCGACAGCGCCTTCTTGCCGATCCCGTTCCCCCGCGCCTCGCCCATGAACTCCTGCTTCCATGCCTCGAACCCGCCGGAATTGTTGCCGCAGGTCGCGGCCTGCGCGGCGCCCGATCCGAATGCGAAAACCGCGAAGGCCGCGGCGAATGCCAGTCCCTTGGCCGTGCGTGCCATGAAGTTCTCCTGGTTGCCTTGAAATACACTTCCCTACGGAAGTCTGCAGATGATCACCTAATTCGCCACCGTTAATGGGATGTTTGGGGCCAAAGCAAGTCACGCTGGCTTGAGTCGCGGAAATTCCCTAGTTTCTGCAGCATTGTTGCCACTCGGGGTATATTCGGGGGTCGGTTGCATGCGGGATGTCGATGTCGTCGTCGTCGGAGCCGGATCGGCCGGTCTGGCCGCCGCCAAGACCCTCCGGAGCGCCGGATTGTCGTTCCGGGTCCTCGAGGCGATGGACCGCATCGGCGGCCGGGCCTGGACCAGCAGCGACCACTTCGGCCTCCCCTTCGACATCGGCTGCGCCTGGCTCCACGCTGCGGACCGCAACCCCTATTTCCCCGAGGCCCAGACGTCCGGCTGGACGATTCATCACCACGACATGAACATCGACCATCTCTACTACGGCAAGCGCAAGGCGAGCGAGGCCGAGGAGACCGCGATGAAGTTCGCCGACTCCGAACTTGCGCAACTCATGGAGGGCTGGGACGGCAAGGATGACCGCGTTTCCACCCTTCTGGCGCGCGGACACGCGGCGCGGGCGGCGGCGACATTTGCCGGTCCGATGGATTTCGGCGCCGACTATGACGAGATGTCCGTCGAGGATTTTCGCAACGCCGCCGACCTCGACCCGAACTATTTTACGCGCGAGGGCTTCGGGGCGCTCGTCGCGCAATACGGCGCCGACGTCCCGGTGGAGCTGTCGACACCGGTGCGCAAGATCCTGTGGGACGTGCCAGGCGTTGCCTGCGTGACCGACCGCGGGACCATCCGCGCACGCGCGGTGATCGTCACCGCCTCCCCCGCAGTGCTTGCCTTCGAGGAAATCGCCTTCTCCCCGGCTTTGCCGGATGACCATATCGAGTCGTTCTTCAACCTGCCGATGGGGATGCTGACCAAGCTGCCCATCGAGATCCGGGGCACGCGGCTCGGCCTCAATCCGTTCGACGACCTCCTGATCGAAAGGCCGGCCCAGCACGACATCTACTTTCTCTGCTTTCCCTTCGACACCGACCTGATGGTGGGCTTCGTCGGCGGCGACTTCGCCTGGGAGCTGTCGGCAGCCGGCGAGGCCGCCGGGATCGACTTCGTTGCCGACCGCCTGTGCGGCATCTTCGGCAGCGACCTGCGCAAGCATATCGGCCGCGCCATGATGACCAACTGGGGCGCCGAACGGTTCGTGCGGGGCGCATACGCCGCGGCGCGCCCCGGCAAGGCCAGCGCCCGGCAGATCCTGGCGATGCCGGTGGCGGATCGCATCTTCTTCGCGGGCGAGCATCTTGCAGGACCACTGGTGCAGACCTGTGGCGGGGCGCGGATCTCCGGCGAATCCGTCGCCACGAAGGTTATCGCCACACTCGCCGGAGGCTGAGCAGAGGTCGCGACTGGCCCCCGGGACGCAGCCTCAGCCGATCCGCAAACTGCGCGTCGACGTTGCTTTCATTCCCCTTCGGCGGCTCTCAACTTCGGAACCTTGCTCCGCTGAGCTCGTTTTCGGCCGTGAGGAACCAACGACAGGAGAGCCACATGAGCTTGAACAAGAGCAGCCGAATGATTGCCTTTGCGGCCGGCGCGCTGCTGGTCACCGTAGGCGTCGCGGCCGCGGACACTTCCGTGACAGCCACCACGGACCTGAACGTGCGCGCCGGGCCGGGAACGCAGTATCCGGTGATCGGCGTGATCGGCGCCGGCCAGAACGCCATGCTGACGGGCTGCGTCAAGAACAGCAGATGGTGCGCTGTCGACGAAGGCGGCAAGCCGGGTTTCGTCTATTCCAGCTACCTGACGGCCGACATTGGCGGTGCGCAGGTCGTCATCACCGAGCGGCCGGCCGAGGCTGGCGTCGTCTACATCGATCCGCCCGCAGAGGGTTCGATCAAGGTGATGGAGGGCGCAACCGGCTCGATCAGGGGCGAACTGATCGGCCCTGTCGGTCATGTCGATATGATCGACCCGCCGGACACCGTCCGGACCTACGTCACCTCGAACAGGGTTGAGCCAGTCTATCTTGAAGGTGAGGTCGTGGTTGGCGCCGGCCTGCCCGACACCGTCGAGCTGGTCGACATTCCCGAATACGATTACCGCTATGTCTACGTGAACGGCCAGCCTGCGCTGGTGGAGCCGAGCACGCGCCGGATCGTCTACGTCTACCGATAGGCGGATTGGCTCACTGAACGGAAGGCCGCCGGGTCCTGACCGACCCGGCAGCCGTGTTGCGTTTCACACATGTACCTCGCCGTAGGCGCTCTCGTCGGAATCGTCCATCGGCCGGAACCAGGCGTAGATTAGGAAGGCGTAGACGAGCAGTACCCCGAGCAGGATCAGAGTTCCGGGAATAGGCCCAAGGCTGGCGTTAGCGACGGCTTCCTGCGCGGAATGCACCAATTCGAGGCTGTTGCCGCCACCCTGCAGGGCGGGCGTGGTGATTTTCAGCACCCAGGCAAGCAGCAGGATCAGGAACATCCAGATGTAATTGCGGCGAAGACGCCGGGAGAAAGCGTCAGCCGAGGAGATGCGGAAGCGCGGCTCGCGCAGCCCCTGCCCGAGGATCTGCTGCCAGTTGGCGGAAAAATCCGCGGCAGGCGCAAAGATCTGGGCGAAGTAGTAGCGCTCGAACTGCCGCACCCGCGACCGGTAGACGTCGAAGAAGCGATAGCGCCGCGCCTCGATGCGAAGGAGCAGGAACACCAGAAGCATGGCGAACAAGAGCACGCCATGATGTGCATTGGGGGTCGACAGCGAGACGGAAAGCATGGCGGCGACAACGGTGATCGCCCAGTTGCTGGTGCGGTCGATGCGGTCGCGCCAGCCGGCCATCCGCCCGACCTCGGCGCGGTGGAAGTGGGCGAGTACGGTGATCCGCTCACCTGAAGTCTGGGGCAGCGGCACACCCTCCCTGGCGGGTTCGGCGAGCATCGCGCTGGTCATGATTAGCCTCCCTGCACAGACTGGCGGGCGGCGTTTTGGCCACTACGGCCCGCCATAGCTTGACTTTACGCCTGTTTTGGGCTGTAAGCGCGTCAATTCAGCGACGAGTTGAACACTCCGAGCCGCCGACCGGGACCCTTAGTGGTATAAATCGATCCCGGAGGCCAACACCCGGCAGCGCGATGCGCCCCCGGGTGCTTTTTGGTTTTGGCGCTTGGTTGGGCTCGGCTGAACGACTACTTCTCGGACCGGGACCGATTCCGAGACCGAAGGAAAGCGAATGTTTGAGAGCCTCCAGGAACGCCTTGGCGCAATCCTGAACAACCTGACCGGCCGCGGCGCGCTGTCCGAGGCGGACGTCTCCGCCGCGCTGCGCGAAGTGCGCCGCGCCTTGCTCGAGGCCGACGTCGCGCTCGAGGTCGTGCGCTCCTTCACCGACCGCGTGCGCACCAAGGCGGTTGGCGCCGAGGTGCTGAAGTCGATCAAGCCCGGCCAGATGGTCGTCAAGATCGTTCATGACGAGCTGGTCGAGATGCTCGGCGCCGAGGGTCAGACCATCGACCTCAATGCGCCGTCGCCCGTCGTCCTCATGATGGTCGGCCTGCAGGGCTCCGGCAAGACGACGACGACCGCCAAGATCGCCAAGCGACTGACCGAGCGCCAGGGCAAGAAGGTGCTGATGGCGTCGCTCGACACGCGTCGCCCGGCCGCACAGGAACAGCTGAGGCAGCTCGGCGAGCAGGTGAAGGTCGCCACGCTGCCGATCATCGCCGGCCAATCGCCGGTCGACATCGCTAAGCGCTCGGTGCAGGCAGCAAAGCTCGGCGGGCATGACGTCGTCATCCTGGACACCGCCGGCCGCACCCATATCGACGAGCCGCTCATGGCCGAGATGGCCGAGATCAAGCGCGTCTCGGACCCGCACGAGATCCTGCTCGTCGCCGACTCGCTGACCGGCCAGGACGCCGTGAATCTCGCCAAGAGCTTTGACGAGCGTGTCGGCATCACCGGCCTGATCCTCACCCGGATGGACGGCGACGGACGCGGCGGCGCCGCGCTTTCGATGCGCGCCGTCACCGGCAAGCCCGTAAAACTGATCGGCACCGGCGAGAAGATGGACGGGCTGGAGGAGTTCCATCCCAAGCGCATCGCCGACCGCATCCTCGGCATGGGCGACATCGTTTCGCTGGTCGAGAAGGCCGCCGAAACGCTCGACGCGGAAAAAGCCGCGGCGATGGCCAAGAAGATGCAGTCGGGCAAGTTCGACCTGAACGACCTGGCCGATCAGTTGAAGCAGATGCAGAAGCTCGGCGGCATGGGCGGCATCATGGGCATGATGCCCGGCATGGGCAACATGAAGGACCAGATGGCCGCCGCCGGCCTCGACGACAGGATTTTCGGCCGCCAGCTCGCCATCATCTCGTCGATGACCAAGGCCGAGCGCGCCAACCCGGACATCCTGAAGCACAGCCGCAAGAAGCGCATCGCCGCTGGCTCCGGCACCGACGCCGCCGACATCAACAAGCTGCTCAAGATGCACCGCCAGATGGCCGACATGATGAAAGCGATGGGGGGCAAGGGCAAAGGCGGCGGCATGATGCGCGGCCTGATGGGCGGCCTGGCGAACAAGATGGGGCTCGGCGGCATGATGCCGGGCGGCATGGGCGGTATGCCGGATCTTTCGAAGATGGATCCGAAGCAGCTCGAGGCGCTGCAGAAGCAGGCGCAGGCCGCGGGCCTGGGCAAAGGCCTCCCGGGTGGGCTTCCGGGCGGATTGCCCGGCATGCCGGGAGGAGGACTGCCCGGCCTGCCAGGCGGCATGAAGCTGCCGGGTCTCGGAGGTTCTGGCGGACTGCCCGGCCTCGGCAAGAAGAAGTGAGGGGGAGATGACCGAGAATCCACGCGCACAACTCGCGGAATACCGCGCCTCGATCGACAACATCGACGCAGCGCTGATACATATGCTGGCCGAGCGCTTCCGCTGCACCAAGGCGGTGGGCGTGCTGAAGGCGACCTACGGACTGCCGCCGGCCGACCCGGCGCGCGAGACCCAGCAGATCGAACGCCTGCGCCGCCTGGCGCAGGACGCCCATCTCGACCCCGATTTCGCGGAAAAATTCCTCAATTTCGTCATCAAGGAAGTGATCCGCCACCACGAACAGATCGCCGCCACCAACGGGGCGACTGCAACCGGCGCTGAGGGCGCCGCCACAACCGGCTGACCTCAGCCACGAAACCAGACCTTAGGAGAAAACCATGTCCCTGAAGATCCGACTGAGCCGCGCCGGCTCGAAGAAGCGTCCCTACTACCACATCGTCATCGCCGACGTGCGCTCGCCGCGCGACGGCCGTTTCATCGAGACGGTCGGCTCCTGGAACCCGCTGCTGCCGCGCGACGGCGACCGCGTGAAGGTCGACGCCGACCGCGTCAAGCACTGGCTGTCGCACGGCGCGCTGCCGACCGACCGCGTGCTGCGCTTCCTGGACGAGGCAGGCATCTCCAAGCGCGACGCCCGCTCCAACCCGAAGAAGGGTGAGCCGGGCAAGAAGGCCCAGGAGCGCCTCGCCCTGCAGAAGCAGGCCGAGGAAGCTGCCGCAGCAGCAGCAGCCGCCGGCGCCACCGAGGAAGCCGCAGGCTGATTGCCGGCAGCAGCCGCTTGATCAACGCGAACGGCGGGCCTCGGCCCGCCGTTTTCTTTTCGGAGCTACTCGCTTCGCACACCATGAGCTTCTATATTATGACCTCATGAGACCACAACGGAGTCTGCCGTGAAAACGATGCCGGCACGTGAGGCAAAGGCCCACTTTTCAGCGGTCCTTGAGGCGGCCGAAAAAGGCGAACCGACCATCATCACCAAGCACGGGAAACCTGCCGGAGCGTTCGTTTCGGTTGAGGATTTCCGCAAGCTGCACCCTAATCGCAAGCTTAACTTTGGCGAGTTTCTGCTGACCTATCCCGGAGGAATTGAACTCGAGCGCAACCAATCGCCGTCGCGCGATGTCGATCTATGAGCGGTTTCCTCCTCGACACCTCCGTGCTTTCGACTTTTGCCCCCGACCGGCCTCCCGTCCCGCCCCACCTGCAGCGCTGGATTATTGACCAGGGCGCGAAGAACACGCTGTTCACATCCTCGATCGTTGTCCTGGAAATCCAGAGGGGAATATCGAGGCTACACCGTTCGGGCGGGGCGACAAGGGCGGCCCGGCTGGAGGGCTGGCTGATGTCTCTACTGGACGATTTCTCCGAGCAAACCTTGGCTGTCGATACGACCATCGCTCGCGAGGCAGGCATCCTTGAGGATGCCCTGGTCGCGGGCGGGCGACATCCGGGGCTCGCCGATATCGTCATTGCGGCGACTGCGCTCGTGAACGATCTTGTCGTCTTGACGTCAAACAGCCGGCATTTCGACGTTCTGAAGGTCAGGCACCTGGATCCCGCAACCGCTGAATTGTGAGGATGTGACCTTGCTCACAGAACCAACCGTCACCCCAGGGCGAACTCCACCGCTGCTTCCGCATGGATCCGGGTCGTGTCGAACACCGGTATGTCGAAATCACCCTCGCCGATCAGCATGGTGATCTCGGTGCAGCCCATGATCAGGCTGTCGACATCCGCGGCAGCGCGCAGGCGCTCCACTTCGGCGATGTAGGCCGCCTTCGAGGACGGGGTCACGACGCCGCGCACCAGTTCCTGGTAGATGATGTCGTGCACCACCGTGCGTCCGGCCTCGTCTGGAACCATTGCGTCGATGCCGTGCCGGCTGGCCAGCCGGCCCTTGTAGAAATCCTGCTCCATGGTGAAGCGTGTGGCGAGCAGGATCGGCTTCGACACGGCAGCACACTTCATGGCGGCGGCGGTGGCGTCGGCGATGTGGATGAGGGGGATCGAAACGGATGCCTGCACCTCTTCGGCCATCCGGTGCATGGTGTTGGTGCAGATCACCAGCGCCTCGGCGCCGCCGGCCTCAAGCTTCTGCGCCGCGTCGACCATCATCGCTGTTGCGCCTTCCCAGTCGCCCGCGTGCTGCCGCTCCGCGATCTCGGCGAAGTCGAACGACCAGAGCAGCAGCTTTGCCGAATGCAGCCCGCCCAGCCGCTGGCGCACCGTCTCGTTCATCAGGCCATAGTAGATCGCCGTCGATTCCCAGCTCATTCCGCCGATCAGACCGAGTGTCCTCATCCGCGCTCCTCCTCTTCGCTCACAGAAAGCTCTGCGGGTCGATGTCGACCTGCACCCTGATGGAGGCGCGTGGCTTCGGTCCATCCGCCAGCATGCGCCGCACGAAACCCTGCATGTCCGCCTTGCGCTCGCCGTGCAGCAGAAGGCGGAAGCGGTGGCGTCCGCCGACCAGCGCGAGCGGCGCTTCTGCCGGCCCGAGGATGGCGATGTCGTGCGCCTGCGGCGCGGCGCGGCGAAGCTGGCGCGCATGGCCTTCCGCGTCGGCCCGGTTGTCGGCGCTGACGATGACGCCCGCGAGCCGTCCGAAGGGCGGCAGGGCGGAACGCTCCCGCTCCGCGATCTCGCGCTCGTAGAATGCCTGCGAATCGCCCGACACGATCGCCTGCATCACCGGGTGGTCGGGTTGGTAGGTTTGCAGCAGGCCGATGCTCTTCCTGCCGGTGCGCCCCGCCCGCCCCGTCACCTGGCTGAGCAGCTGGAAGGTGCGCTCGGCGGCGCGTGGGTCGCCGTTTGCCAGGCCGAGGTCGGCGTCGACCACGCCGACCAGCGTCATGCCCGGAAAATTGTGTCCCTTGGCGACTAGTTGCGTGCCGATGACGATATCGGCCTCACCCTTGGCGACGGCCTCGAACTCCAGCCGCATGCGCTTCACACCGCCAAGCAGGTCCGACGACAGCACGATCGTGCGCGCCTCCGGAAAATGCCCGACGACCTCCTCCGCGATGCGCTCCACGCCCGGCCCGCAGGCGACCAGGTGATCGAAGGTGCCGCATTCCGGGCAGGCGTCGGGACGCCTCTCGTGATGCCCGCACTGGTGGCAGACGAGCTGGCCGCGAAAGCGGTGCTCCACCAGCCAGCTCGAACAGTCGGGACACTGGAAGCGGTGGCCGCAGGCGCGGCAGAGCGTCAGCGGCGCGTATCCGCGACGGTTGAGAAAGAGCAGCGACTGCTCCCCGCGTGCAAGGGTCTCCCGCATTCCGGAGATCAACTGCGGCGAAAGGAACCCTCCGCGGGCCGGCGGCGCGCGGCGCATGTCGATCGGCCTTATCTCGGGCAGGGCGGCGCCGGCGAAGCGCGACGGCAGATCGACGCGTTCGTAGCGCCCCTGCAGCGCGTTGACCTGGGTTTCGACGGAAGGGGTCGCGGAAGCCAGCATGACGGGGAAGCCGCCGATATGGCCGCGCACCACGGCCATGTCGCGGGCGTTGTAGAAGACGCGGTCTTCCTGCTTGTAGGCGGGATCGTGCTCCTCGTCGACGATGACGAGGCCAAGCTCGTTGAACGGCAGGAAGAGCGCCGACCGCGCACCGGCCACGACGCGCACCGTGCCTTCAGCCACCTGCCGCCAGACCCGCTCGCGCATGCGGGGCGGAAGGTCGGAGTGCCATTCCGCGGGCTTCGTGCCGAAGCGGTCGTGGAAGCGGGCGAGGAAGGCCTGCGTCAGCGCGATTTCCGGCAGCAGGATCAGCACCTGCCGGCCGCGCCGCACAGCCTCGGCAACCGCCTCGAAATACACCTCCGTCTTGCCGGAGCCGGTCACGCCGTCGATGAGCGTCGCCGAAAACCTGCCGGCGGCTGCCGCCTGGCGCAGCTGTGCTGCGGCAGCTTCCTGATCGGCGGTCAGCTCGGGCGTCGCGTAGCTCGGGTCAGGCAGGGGAACCACCGGACGCGGCGGGATCATGGTCGTTGAAAAGACCCCTTGCGCCTTCATGCCATCGATCACGGAGAGGGAAACGCCGGCGGCGTGTGCGAGCCCGGACCGCGTCCAGGCAAGACCGTCTGCGGCCATTTCAAGTGCACGTTGGCGGGCCTCCGTCATGCGGTCGGGCCGCGCCTCGGTCAGCTGGATACCCTCGATCCACGGCTCGGGATCGAAGGCTTCCGGCGCCCGCAGGATCATGCGGGCGACCATGCCGGGCGCGGACAGCGTGTAGCTGGCGACCCAGTCGACGAAGCGGCGCATGTCGGCGCAGACCGGCGGACAGTCGAATGCCTGGCTGATGGGACGCAGCCGCTTGGCGTCGATCTGCTCGCATTCTCCGTCCCAGACGATGCCCGCGACCTCGCGCGGCCCGAGCGGCACGCGCACGATCGAACCCGGCACGACGCACATGCCGTCGGGCACCGCATAACTGTAGGGACGGTCCGCCGGCATCGGCACCAGCACCGGCACCGCGCCGCACTTCCTCGATTCGCTCGTCATTCCCCGTGACGTAATCCCGATCTTGGTCTAGAGCAAAGGCCAACGATAAGCGGGCGCCCCCGCGAGTGAGATCAGAAGGAGTCCATCATGAAATTCTTCGTCGATACCGCCGACGTCAAGGAAATCCGCGAGTTGAACGATCTCGGCCTGCTCGATGGCGTCACCACCAATCCGTCGCTGATTCTCAAGTCGGGCGGCAAGATCGAGGATGTGACCCGCGAGATCTGTGAGATGGTCGACGGGCCTGTTTCCGCCGAAGTGACCGCAACCGAATATTCCGAGATGATGCGCGAAGCCCGTGCGCTCGCAAAGATCGCCGACAACGTCTGCATCAAGGTGCCGCTCACGCTCGATGGCCTGAAGGCCTGCAGGGCAATCCGCTCGGAAGGCCGCCTCGTCAATGTCACCCTGTGCTTCTCGGCCAACCAGGCGCTGCTCGCCGCCAAGGCGGGCGCGAGCTTCATCTCGCCCTTCATCGGGCGGCTGGACGACATGAACATCGACGGCATGGAGCTGATCTCCGAGATCCGCACCATCTACGACAACTACGATTTCAACACCGAGATCCTGGCCGCTTCGATCCGCACCGCAAACCACGTGAAGCAGGCGGCCATGCTCGGCGCCGACGTGGCGACCGTACCGCCGGCCACGCTCAAGGCGCTGGTGAAGCATCCGCTCACCGACAAGGGCCTCGAGGCGTTCCTGGCCGACTGGGCAAAGACCGGCCAGAAGATCGGCTGATACAGCCCCAACCGACGAAAAAGCCGGTCGGCGGAACCCCGCCGACCGGCTTTTTCATGTCTTGCGGCTGCTTACTTCGACGTCTCGGTCTTGATCTTTTCGACGTCGGCCGCGCTCATTTCGCCGACTGTCGTGACCTTGCCTTCCTGCACGCGCCAGAGGCGGAACGGGCCGGTGATGTCGCCATACTGGTCGAAGCTGACCGGGCCGATCACGCCTTCATACCTGACCGGCTTGCTTTCCTTGATCAGCTTCAGCGCCTTCGCGAACTCGTCCTTGCCGGCATAGATCGGCTCGCCATCGGCCGCCACGACCTGCGGGATCGCCGCCTTGATGGCCGCAGCGTCGCCCTTGCCTGCCTTGGCGATGGCAAGCGCCACGATGGCGCCCGCGTCATACGAACGGTCGGCGGCCGGCGCATCCGGCTTGATCCCGCCCGAGAAGGCTTCGTAGTTGCCGTAGAAATACTCGGTCGATGCCGTCTTCGAGGTACCGGACGAGGTGCCATAGGCGTCGTTCAGGTACTGGGCTCCCACCGCGTCGATGAACTCGCTGGCGTTCATGCCGTCGTTGAGCAGGAACTTTGCCGCGCCGCCGCCGGAGATCCAGGCGCGCGCAATGGTGGCGCCGTCGACCGGATAGCTGATCAGGTAGAGCGCTTCCGGTTCGCCAGCCATGGCGGCGCTCGCCTCGGCGGAATAGCTCGCCTGCTTCTCGTTGTAGGGCGTCGTCGAGGTGATGGTGCCGCCGAGCTTCTCGTAGGCTGCCGCGAACTCGCGGGCCATGTTGACGCCAAAATCGTTGTTGACGTGGATGATGGCCAGCTTCTTCATGTTCTGGTCGACAGCGTATTTGGCGGCGGCCGTGCCCTGCAGCGCATCCGACGTGATGGTGCGGAAGAAGACGCCGTTGGTCTTGCCGTCGCGGCCGAGCGCCGTCAGCGTCGGCGAGGAGGAGGCGGGCGAGACCTGGACCACGCCGGCCGGCGCGGTCACCGACGTCAGGATCGGGATCGACACCGACGAGATGATGCCGCCGATGATCACCGGCACCTTCTTGATGTTGACGAGCTGGGTCGCCTGGTCGACGGCGACGTTGCCCTGGCTCTGGCTGTCACGCGTGTCCATCACCAGTTTGCAGCCGTCGACACCGCCAGCCTCATTGAAGTCGCGAAAGGCCATTTCGACGGACTTCGCGCCCGCCTGCCCGTAGGCCCCGGCCGGACCGGTCAGTTCCATGACCAGGCCGACGGTGATGTCGCAGCCTTGCGCCGCAGCCGGGGCGGCGGCCCCGATCGCGGCGAGAAAGGTGGTCGTCAGCAAAATGTTCCTCATGGCATTCCCCTGTTTGTTCGCCGCTCGTGCGGCCTGGCTAGACGTAAATTCCCGTCACCGCGGCCACGCAGTGACCGGAGCCCCCGACTCCTCAGGCGGCCCCCTTGTTCAGGTTGTATTTCATGATCGAGCCGTGCCGGCTCGTGCGGTCGCGCTCAAGCGTGTAGACGTCGCCTTCGAGTTCCCGAGCCATCCCGAGCGCGGAGGCCATCTCGGCCTCGTCCCGTTCGGTTAGCTCGACGCTGGATATTGCAAGGTTCGCGGCCAGGTGCGACCGGTCTCGCGCGCCGACGATGACGCCGGCCACGCTCGGCCTCGAAAGCATCGCCGCGCTGGCGACGGTGGCGATGTCGACGCCGTGCCTGTCCGCAATGGTGCGCAGCGTCCGCAGCAGCGCCTGGAAGAAGTCCCAGCCCCCGAGGTCGTCGATGATAAGCTTGTACTTGACCAGCGAGCGGTTCTCGAGCGCATCAGTCGGCTCGGGCTGGCCGAGCCAGCGGTCGCCCAGGAACCCGCCGGCGACCGTGCCGTAGCAAAGCAGCGACACGCCGTGCTGGGCCGCGGCCGCAGCCATGCGCTTCGCCGGCCGCGCGTCGAGCAGCGAGTACTGCACCTGCATCGAGGTGAGCGGTACGCCTGCCTTCACCATCTCCAGCATGCGGTCGGTGTCGAAGTTGGTGCCGCTCACCTTGTGGATTTTTCCCGCCTGCCGCAGTTCCTCCAGCCACACCGACGTCTGCAGCCAGAGTGGGTGCGAATAATCCCACCAGTGGAACTGCACGAGGTCGAGCCGCTCCAGCTTCAGCCGCCGCAGCGACTGGTCGATGACGCTCTCAACATGCGCCTTGGTGATGACCGGCAGGATGTCGAGGTCGGGCACGAACTTGGTGTGGACCTTGATGCGATCCAGCGCCTCCTGGCCGCGCTCGTCGCGATAGCGCAGGCGGAACCGGCCGATCGTCTCCTCGACACCGGTATAGATATCGGCGCAGTCGAAGGTCGTGATGCCCGCATCCGCGAAGGCGATCATGTCGGCGACCGGGTCCTCGCTCTTCACCGAGCCGTGGCCGCTTGCAAGCTGCCAGCCGCCGCGGATCACCCGCGAGATTTCGTAGTCGGGGGCAAGCTTGGTTCTCTGCATCGTCTCACTCATCGAGGGGTACCGCCGTCGTCTCGGCATGGCTGAAGCGGCGCAGTCCGAGCCGCGTGATTCTCAGCCGGGACCCGCAGTTCGGATCCGGGCAGGCGATCTCGGCGTCCGTCGTCATCCAGTCGTTCCTGTGAGTAGGCCGCTGCTTGGCCGCTAGCAGCGGCAGCACCGAGGCCAGCGAGTAGATCGACATGCCCTGGCCCGGCGGCAGGTGAAGCATCTCGCCGCGCAGTTCGAACTGGTCGCCCACCTTGGCCCCGCAATAGATCGGCGCGCCTTCCGGCGCCACCACCTCGACCCGGAGATCGTAAAGCTCGAATGTGTCGTCCCGCTTCTCAGCCATAGCCTGCCGCCTTCGTCTCGGGCGCATCGAGGCGCGCCCGGATAAGATTGAACGACCGGGTGATGTCCTCCGTCAACGCCTCCAGCGCGGCTGCTTGATCGCCGCGCTCCAGCGCTTCGATCAGGGCCCAGTGGAAGTGGGTCGCCGACAGGTCGCGGCTCTGGTCATGGATGCGTGCAGCCGCCCGGACGTAAGGCCCCGACTGAAGCCACAGGCTTTCGACGATGGGGATCAGCACGGCCGAATCGGCCGCCCGGTAGATGTAGAAATGGAAAGCATGGTTGAGTTCGGAGCTGCGGTGCGCCCGCACGCTTTCGTCGCTCTCGAAGGCCGCCTCGCAGGCATGGGTGAGCGACCTCAGCTGTCCGAAATCCTTTGCGGAGAGCCGCGGCAGCGCGAGCGACACCAATTGTCCTTCGATCAGGCAGCGCGCCCGGGCGAGATCCTCGAGCCGTTCGCGGTCGATGAGCGGAACCCTCATGCTTCGGCTGGGAAGCGCTTCCAGCGCCTGTTCGGAAACCAGCCTGCCCAAGGCCTCGCGCACCGGCATGGTGCTCGTCTGCAGCCGCGCGGCGATGTCCTGGATGCGCAGCATCTCCCCGGCATCGAACATACCGTGCATCAGGGAGCGTTTCAGCTCGGCATAGACGCGTTCCTGCAGCGTCTCGCGGGTGACGGGGGACAGAGCGGCCTGCCGGGTCATGCGGCCGCGCCCATTCGCAAGATCTGGACTTCCCGATCGGACATGCAGGGCCGCCGTTCAGAGTTTGCCTCGCCGCCAGGGCGATGGGAAAATTGGTACTTGCAAAGACTGCGGATGTAAAGTTTGATCAAACATCAGCAATCAAACTTTGCTGGGTCAAGCGTGCATATTGAATCTTCTCCACGACCGCATCAATCCGGCGGCGCAGGCCCGCTCATCGAGGCGCGCGGCCTGGTAAAGGCATTTGGCGGCATGCGCGCCGTCGACGGCATGTCCATCGACCTTCGCCGCGGCGAGATGCTGGGCCTGATCGGTCCGAACGGCGCCGGCAAGACGACCCTTTTCAATCTGCTGGCCGGCAGCCTGAAGCCCACCAGCGGCTCAATCGTCCTGGACGGGATCGACGTGACGAACGCCGGCGCCGAACGGCGCATCGGCGCCGGCGTCGGCCGCACGTTCCAGATTCCCCGGCCATTCGCGGAGATGACGGTGCTCGAGAACGTGCTCACCGGCGAACAGAACCAGCTCGGCGAGCGCATCTGGATGAACGTGCTGCGCCCTGGGCGCGTCGCCGCCCAGGAGCGTGCAGCGGTGGAGAAAGCGCGCGCTTTGCTCGATTTCGTGACGCTCTCCAGGCTGGAGCACGAGCCGGCGCGCGTCCTGTCCGGCGGACAGCGCAAGCTGCTCGAGCTTGCGCGTATCCTGATGGCCGATCCGAAGGCCATCCTGCTCGACGAGCCGGCCGCGGGCGTCAATCCGACCCTGCTCGAACTGATCATGGACCGCATCCTCGACCTCAACGCGCAGGGAAAGTCGATCCTGCTCATCGAGCACAACATGGACATGGTGGCGAGGCTCTGCGGACGCGTCGTCGTGATGGCGGCAGGCCGCCACCTGACCGAAGGGCTGCCGGACGAGGTAGCGCGCGACCCGGCAGTCATCGACGCCTACCTCGGCGGCATTCATTGATGACCGCCGCCGCTCCCATCGCGCTCTCGACCAGCGCCCTCGTCGCCGGCTACGAGCGCGACCTGCCGATCGTGCGCGGCGTCGCCCTGGCCGTCCGCCAGGGCGAGCTGGTGATTGTCCTCGGCCCGAACGGTGCCGGCAAGTCCACCTTCGTCAAGGCCGTCGCCGGACTGGTGCCCATTCATTCCGGTTCCGTTTCGTTGGCCGGCAGGGACGTCACCGAGGTGCCCACGCACGAGAAGATCAGGCATGGCCTGGCCTTCGTGCCGCAGACCGAAAACATCTTCGCCACGCTCTCGATCCACGACAATCTGCAGGTCGCGGCGCAGATCCTGCCCAAGCCGGCCCGCAGCCGGCGCATCGCTGACGTCTATGCGATGTTCCCGGATCTCGCGACAAAGCCGTCGCGGCGTGCGGGCGCCCTTTCCGGCGGGCAGCGCCAAATGCTGGCCGTCGCGCGCGCGCTCATCGTGGAGCCGTCCGTGCTGATCCTCGACGAGCCGTCGGCGGGCCTTTCCCCAAAGATCGTTTCGGAAGTGTTCCAACGCCTGAAGGCCATCAACGCCACCGGCGTCACCATCATCCTCGTGGAGCAGAACGTGAAGGCCGCACTTGCCATCGCCGATCGCGCGGTGATCCTCGTCGAGGGCCAGCTGCGCCACGAAGGGACGGCGGCAGGGCTCGCCGACAATCCGCTCGTTGCGGAACTCTATCTCGGCGCCCGGCGCGAGGGGGGCGCGCGATGAACCCGCAAGTCATCATGGACGGTCTGGTCGCCGGCTCGATGATCGGCCTCGGCGCGGTCGGCATCACGCTCACCTACTCCATCCTGCGCTTCGCCAACTTCGCCCATGGCGAGCTGATTTCCTGGGGCGCCTACCTCGCGCTCGCCGTCGCCGGCCTGCTCGGCTCGCTGGCGGGCGGGCTCACGACCCCGATCGGGCCGTTCTCCTTCGGCTGGGCCGTGCCCATCGCAGCGATCGCCGCGGTAGCGCTGAACGGCGGGCTTGCGCTGTTGATCGACTGGCTGCTGTTCGGACGGCTCCGCCGCCAACGCTCGACCATCATCATCCTCGTGATGGCGAGTTTTGGCGCAGCGCTGACGCTGCGCAGCCTGCTGGAGTTCATCTTCACCTCGAACCCGGCTTACTACAGCAAGGCGCTGCAGATCGCGATGCCGCTCGGCGGCGGCATCCGTGCGACCCCGGACCAGCTTCTGTCGCTCGGCGTCGCCACCGTGCTGGTCGTGGCCGTGCACCTCCTGCTCACCCGCACCGCCATCGGGCGCTCGATGCGCGCGGTCAGCGAGAATCCCCAGCTTTCCGGCGTCGTCGGCATCGAGGTGCGGCAGGTGATCCGCGTCGTCTGGCTGCTGGGTGCGGGGCTCGCCGCGGTGGCCGGCGTGACCGCCGGACTGCTGGTGCAGATCCGCCCCCAGATGGGCTTCGACCTCCTGCTGCCTCTGTTCGCCGCCTCGATCCTCGGCGGCATCGGCAGCGTTCCGGGCGCCATGATCGCCGGACTGATCGTCGGCTTCTCCGAGGCGCTGGCCGTGCAGCTCATCGGCGCGGAATGGCGCGCCGCGGTCGCTTTCGTCGTGCTCGTCGCGGTGCTCCTGCTGCGTCCGCAGGGCCTGTTCGGGAGAGCGGAATGAGCGTCGAGCTGATCGGATACGGCGCCTTCTTCCTCACCATGGCGCTGACCTACGCGATCATCGCGCTCGGCCTCAACGTGCAGTGGGGCCAGACGGGCCTCTTCAACGTCGGCATCGCCGGCTTCGTCGCCATCGGCGCCTATGCCTCCGCCCTGCTGACCACGCCGGACGATCCCGCTCGCGTGGGCGGCTTCGGCCTGCCGATCGTCGTCGGCTGGATCGGAGGGGCGCTTGCGGCGAGCGTCGCCTCGTTCCTGATCGGCGCCCTGACGATACGCCTGAGGGCCGACTACCTCGCCATCGCAACCTTCGGCGTCGCGGTCGTCGTGCAGCTCTGCGCGCTCAACCTCGAATGGCTCACGGGCGGCCCCTTCGGCATCGGCTTCATTCCCCGCCCCTTCGCGGAGCTGGCGGGCGACCCGCTGCTGTTCAGCCTCCTCAACCTGGCGATCCTCGTCGCCACCGTCGCCGCCACCTACCTGCTCCTCGAACGGCTGGCGCGCAGCCCGTGGGGCCGCGTCCTGCGCGCCATCCGCGAGGACGAGCAGGCCGCCCTTGCGCTCGGCAAGAGCGCCACGAAATTCCGGTTGCAGGCCTTTGCGCTGGGCGGCGGCATCATGGGCCTGGCAGGCGCGGCGCAAGCGCATTTCATCGGCTTCATCGCGCCTGAGAACTACATCCCGATGCTCACCTTCCAGGTCTGGGCCATGCTGATCGTCGGCGGCTCCGGCAACAATCGCGGCGCGATCCTTGGTGCAGTGCTGGTGTGGGGCATCTGGGCAGGGTCCGCGGGCGCGATCTCGGCCCTGTTCCCGCCCGGCGAGCAGGCCCGCGCGGCCGCGCTGCAGATCGTCATGATCGGCGTCGCGCTTTGCGCCATCCTGCTGTTCCGACCGCGCGGCATCCTCGGCGAGGAACGCGTGGTATCGCGCCACCTCGGCAAGCTCTCCGCCCGCCCGAACGCGCCGGCCACCCCTCAAGCACAAGAAGGGACATCGAATGTCCAGAACACCTGACCGCATCCGCCTCGCCGACGGGCTCGACATCAGCCGCCTCGTCTGCGGGCTGTGGCAGGTCGCCGACCTGGAGAAGGACGGCACGACGCTCGATCCGGAGAAGGGTGCCGACGCGCTCGACGCCTATGCGCGGGCCGGCTTCGACACCTTCGACATGGCCGACCACTACGGCAGCGCGGAGCTGATCACCGGTCGCCTGCTGGCGCGGTCGAAGGGCAAGCCGGCCCGGCCGCTGGCCTTCACGAAATGGTGCCCGGAGCCCGGCCCGATGACGGCCGAGATCGTCCGCAAGGGCGTGCAGGAGCGCCTCGACAGGCTCGGCGTGGACAAGGTCGACCTCCTCCAGTTCCACTGGTGGACGTTCGAGCATCCGGCGTGGCTCGACGCGCTGCACGAGATGAAACGCCTCAAGGAAGAGGGTCTGATCGGCCAGATCGGCGTCACCAATTTCGACTCCGCGCACCTGCGCGTCGCCATCGCCGACGGCATTCCGCTCGTCAGCAACCAGGTTTCGTTCTCGCTGGTCGACCGCCGCGCCGCCGGCGACCTGTCCGCTCTCTGCGCCGAAACCGGCGTCAGGCTGCTCGCCTACGGCACGCTGTGCGGCGGCTTCCTTTCGGAGAAATGGGTCGGCAAGCCGGAACCGACGGACATCGCCGACTGGAGCCGCATGAAGTACAAGCGCTTCATCGACGTCGCCGGCGGCTGGACGGCGTTCCAGGGCATTTTGCGGGCTGCGGGCGAGATCGCGAAGAAGCACGGCGTCTCGATCTCGAATGTCGCCTCGCGCTGGGTGCTCCAGCATCCGGCGGTGGCGGCGACCATCGTCGGCGCGCGGCTCGGCGAGAGCGAGCATCGCGACGACAACCTGAAGGTCTTCGACTTCGCCCTGGACGCCGAGGATCTGGCTCGCCTCGACGCGGCCTTCGCGGTGACGAAGCCCATCCCCGGCGACTGCGGCGACGAGTACCGCAAGCCGCCTTATCTCACGGCTTCCGGCGATCTCAGCCACCATCTCGACGCCATCCCGTCGGTGTTCAAGGCGGCGCCCGTGCCGGGTGCGCGCGAACGCCAGCGCGTTTCCTCGGGCAGCGTCTGGGAGCCGATTGCCGGCTACAGCCGCGCGGTGCGGGTCAAGGACACCATCCGCGTCTCGGGCACCACCGCCACGCATGGCGGCGACCGCTGCGTGGCGCCGGGCGATCCGGGCGCGCAGGCCACCTACATCCTCGACAAGATCCTCGCCTCCATATCGGCACTCGGAGGCCGCGCGGAAGACGTGGTGCGCACCCGCATCTACCTGCGCGACGCCAGCCAGTGGGAGCCGGTGTCGCGGGCGCACGGACGCGTGTTCGGCGAGATCATGCCCGCCAACACGATGATCGCGGCCGGCGGGTTGATCGGCGACTACGAGGTCGAGATCGAAGCGGAAGCCGTGGTCCCCGACTGACCCGCTATTTCGCCGGGTCCTTCGGGCTCCACAGAACCGTCTCCGCGTCCTTCTCGTAGGCCATGCCGTTCGGGTAGCTGATAGCCTCGAACTGCAGGCCCCACGGCGCCTGAAAGTAGAGGATGGTCTGGCCGGCGGCCGGACCCTCGTTGACCGGCAGCGGCCCCATGCGCGTCGCCACGCCCTTGCCTTCGAGATAGGTCTTCGCCGCCGCCACATCGTCCACGTAGAAGGCGATGTGGAAGCCGCCGATGTCGCTGTTCTTCGCCTGCAGGTCCTTCTGGTCCGGCGCACTGTACTTGAACAGCTCGACGTTGGAGCCGAAGCCGCAGCGCACCAGCGTGATCTCCTCGATCACCGCCTTGGGATGGACGCCCAGGAGGTCCTGCATGAACGTGCCCTTGTCGTCGGCGAACGGCCCGAACGACATCGACTTCTGGCAGCCGATGACGTTGGTGAAGAAGTCCACCGCCTGTTTCATGTCAGGCACGGTCACGCCGGTATGGTCGTGTCCGCGCATGCCGGGAATGGAGTCGGCGTATGCCGTGGCTGCGCTGCCGAATGCGGCGATGGTCAGAACTGCACTGCGAAGCATGCGTCTCATGTGACCTCTCCCATGGCGGGCGGTCGTTTTGCCGTGCCGGGCGCCCGCTGGCCCGGCGCGGAACCGGCTCCCTCAGCCGGTCTCTGCCTTGACGCCTCTGGCGAGCCATTCCTCGTCGATCTCCGGCAGCGGGATCGCCGCGATGAGCTCGCGCGTGTAGGTCTCCCGCGGCGCGGCGAAGAGCGCGTCCGTGGGGCCGGCTTCGACGATCTCGCCGTGGCGCATGACGATCACCTGCCGGCACAGGCGGCGAATGACCGAAAGGTCGTGGCTGATGAAGGCGACGGTCAGGCCCATCTCGGCGGCGAGCCTTTCGAGCAAAGTGAGGATCTGCGCCTGGGTCGACACGTCGAGGCCCGACACGATCTCGTCGGCCAGCACGAATTTCGGCGACAGCGCCAAGGCGCGTGCGATGCCAACGCGCTGGCGCTGGCCGCCGGAGAGCTCGTGCCGGTATCGGCCCGCAAAGTTTTGCGGCAGGCCGACGCGGTCCAGCGCCTCCGCGACGCGCTCCTTCAACCGGTCGCCGAGGCCGTTGTGCTTCAGCGGCGCGGCGATGATCGAAGCGATGGTGCGGCGCGGATTGAGCGACGACATCGGGTCCTGGAAGATCATCTGCACGTCGCGCCGCAGCGGCCGAAGCTCCGTGTCGGTCAGGTGGGTGATGTCGCGTCCGTCGAAGACGACGCTGCCCGCGGACGGCTCGAGCAGCCTCACAAGGGCGCGCCCGAGCGTCGACTTGCCGGAGCCGGATTCGCCGACGATGCCGGTGACCGAGTTGCGCGGAAGCTCCAAGTCGAGCCCCTTCAGGATCTCCACCATCGGCGCACGGCCGATCATCGGCTTGCGCGCCATATCGGGCAGCGCGACCTTGAGGCCGGTGACCTTGAACAGCGGATCAGACATGCGGCGACTTCCATTCCCGGTCGGCCGCGTCGATCTCGGCGGCGAGCCCGGCGAGCACAGTCCCGTCCACCGGCTTCAGCGACGCCTGCGGATCGGTGTAGCGTGGCGTCGCCGCCATCAGGGCCTTGGTGTAGGCATGGTTGGGATGCGCGAAGAGGGCTGGCGTCTCCGCCTCCTCCACCACCTTGCCCGCATAGAGCACGGAGACCCGTTGGCTGATCTTCGCGACCACCCCGAGGTCGTGGGTGACGAACAGGATCGCGGTCCCGCGCTCGCGCTGCATGTCGGCGATCAGCCGCAGGATCTGCTTCTGGACGGTGACGTCGAGCGCGGTCGTCGGCTCGTCGGCGACGATCAGGCGCGGCTCGGCCGCAAACGCTGCAGCGATCAGCACGCGTTGCCGCATGCCGCCTGAGAGCTCGTGCGGATAGGATCGGATCACGCGTTCGGGGTCACGGATCTGCACCTCGTCAAGCAGTTGCCGGATGCGCGCCTCCGCTCGCGATGCCTCCCAGCCGAGAATATGTACCAGCCGGTCAGTCATCTGCGGACCGATCCGGCGCGACGGGTTGAGCGCGGTGAGCGGATCCTGCGGGATGAGCGCGGTCTTGGCCCCGATCAGCGCGCGGCGCTGCTTCGGCGCCAATGCGCCGAGGTCGTCGCCTTCCATCCGGATCGTGCCCTCGACGATGCGCACGCTGGGCGGCAGGACGCCCAGCACGGCCTTGCCGATCATGCTCTTGCCCGCACCGCTCTCCCCCACCAGAGCGCGCACCTCTCCCGGCCTCACCGCCAGGGAAACGGAACGCAGGACCCGCAGGCCGTTGGGCAGGACGGCGCTGAGGTTGGAGATCTCGAGAGCGGGGGTCAAAATGATGGCCCCACTGTGTCGGGTCGGTCAGCGAAGGCACCCCCTCTCCGTCTCGGCTTCGCCTCGACACCTCTCCCCCACTTCGTGAGGGGAGAGGATGGGCGTCCAGCCTGGCTCCCATCCTCTCCCCCGGAACGGGGGAGAGGTGTCGCGCCAAAGGCGCGACGGAGAGGGGGTATTCTGAAGTCGTCTCCCCGCTCGCTCATCTCAGCACCGGATCGAAGCGCCCCTTCAGCCCTTCGCCGAACTGGCTGAATGAAAGCACGGTGAGGAACAGCGCGATCAGCGGGAACACCAGCACCCACCACGCCTGGTGGATCGACAGCCGCCCCTCGGCGATGATGCCGCCCCAGGTCGGATCGTCGGTCGAGATCGACAAGTTCACGAAGGACAGGATCGCCTCCACGATCACGGCGATGCCCATCTCGAGCGACAGCAGCGCCACGATCGTCGGCAGCACGTTGGGCAGCACCTCGCGCAGCATGATGGCGATGCGGCCGAAGCCGGCGATACGGGCGTTCTCGACATAGTCCATGCGAGCCTGGCTCATCGCCTCGGCGCGGATGACGCGGCAGAAACGCGTCCAGTCGATCACCGCGATCGCGATGATGACCGAGCCCAGCCCGGTGCCGAAGACGGCGACCAGCAGGATGGCGAACAGAACCGGCGGGAACGCCATCCAGATGTCGACAATGCGCGAGATGATCCGGTCCGCCCAGCCGCCGAAGTAGCCGGCGATGAGGCCGAGCGCCGACCCGACGAAGCAGGCGGCGAAGGCCGCGGCGAAGGCGACCACGAAGGCGACGCGCCCGCCATAGATGATGCGCGACAGCAGATCACGCCCGAGGCTGTCGGTGCCCAGCCAGAAGCCGGGTTCTGCGCCCTGCATCCAGAACGGCGGCAGCCGCTCGTAGAGCAGGTCCTGCGCCAGCGGATCCTGGGGTGCGATCAGCGGCGCAAACAGCGCCGCCAGCATGGCTATCAGCAGCCAGCCGCCGGCAAGCCACAGGCGCGTGTCCACGCGGCGCGGCGCGATGCGAGCCTCAGCCATGACGCAGCCTCGGATTGAGCAGCGCATACATGAGGTCGACCGCCAGGTTGATCAGCACGAACAGCAGCGCGAAGACGAGCACGATGCCCTGGATCAGCGGCAGGTCGCGGTTGATCACCGCGTCGATCGCCATGTTGCCGAGCCCCTCGTAGGAGAACAGGCGCTCGACGATGACCGTTCCGCCGATGAGGAAGGTGAACTGCACCCCGATCAGTGTCAGCGTCGGCAGCGCCGCGTTCCTCAGCGCCTCGCGCAGGATGACCTGTGTCTCGGAAAATCCCTTCACCCGGGCGAGCACGACGTAGTCGAGCGTCATCACCTCCTTCAGCGACAGCTTGAGGAGTTGCGAGATGATCGCCGCGAGCGGCAGGGCGAGCGCCAGCGCCGGCATGAACATGTGGCTGACGAGATCCTTGGTCAGGTCGAAGCGCAGCCGGAAGATGCTCTCGAACAGGTAGAACTGGGTCGCGAAGGGCAGGTCGAGCTGCGGCGAGACGCGTCCTGATATGTGGAAGATCGGGGCCAGCACGCCGAACAGCAGGATCAGAACCAGGCCCCACAGGAAGTCCGGAATGGACAGCGCCGCGCCGTTGGCGACGTCGATGCCGGCCTCGACGCCCGTGCCCTGCGCCCGCGCGCCGAGCACCGCGAGCGTGCCACCCAGCGAGACGGCGATCAGCAGCGCCGCAAAACTCAGCTCGAGCGTCGCCGGAAGACGGCCGAGCACAAGCGACATCACGTCCTGGCGCAGCGAGATGGAGGTGCCGAAATCGCCGCGCAGCACGCCGGAAAGCCAGATGACGTATTGTTCGACCAGCGACTTGTCCAAGCCGTAGAGCGCGCGCAGGCGGTCGATGTCGGCCTGGCTCGCGCCGGGCGGCAGCATCATGGCGATCGGGTTACCCGGCGCCACGCGGATGATGACGAAGACCACCACGGACACGCCGAGCAGCGTGACCAGCATGGTGAGCAGGCGGACGAGGAAGCGCTGGAGGATCATGGAACTGAGACTGCATGGTGCACGGCGGGATCCGGAAACATCGCCCGCATCTGGACTCGGGTCGGCAGCCCCCTCTCCGTCGTGCTGCGCACGACACCTCTCCCCCACTTCGTGAGGGGAGAGGATGGACGGCCGCGATTCTGGCGCCCATCCTCTCCCCCGTCGATCGGGGGAGAGGTGTCGAGGCGAAGCCGAGACGGAGAGGGGGTCGACACGTCAGCGCCACCCCTCACCACGAAGTTCTCAGGACGCCGGCGTCATCAGGTGCGGCAGCAGCGCGCCCGATACATGCGGCACGACATTGACGCTCTTCGCATGCACGATCGGCTGTGCGTACTGGATCAGCGGCAGCACATAGGCCTCGTCCGCGATCAGCTTGCTGACGGCCTTCCATCCGGCGATGCGCTTGGCCTCGTCCTTCTCGCCCCAGAGCGGGTTGATGGCGTCGATGACGTCCTGTCCGTCCCACACCGAGTGCGGGCTCGGGCCATACATGGCGAAGCCGGTCGAGGTCGTCGGGTCGCCGATCGAGTTGCCCCAGTTGTAGAAGGCGGCCGGAGCAAGCTGGTCGGCGGCGCGCAGCTCGTAGTGCTTGGCGATCTCGTAGACCTCGATATTGGCCTCGATGCCCACCTTGCGCCACATGCCGACAATCGCCTGCACCATCTCGTAGTCCTTCGGCTTGAAGCCCTTGGTCGTCTGGATGGTGAATTTTACCGGCTTGTCGGGCGAAAAGCCCGAGGCGGCAAGCAGCTCCTTCGCCTTGTCGGGATTGTACTCGACCTTGATCGACGGATCGAAGGCGGCGTATTCGGGCGTCTCCAGCGTGTCGAGCGGCAGGCCATAGCCGCGCAGCAGGCGGTCGACCAAGAGCTTCTTGTCGACGGCCATCACGGCCGCCTGGCGCACGTTCTTGTCCTTCATGACGTCGATGTCGTTGAAGAAGATCATGCCGATGTCGGAGATGTTGGTCATCGAGCCGGCAAGGCCGTCCTTGGCGATCAGGCGGTCGTACTCCTCGTAGGGGATCTCCAGCGTCACCTGCGAGGAGCCGGACTCGATCTCCGCCACGCGGCTCGCGGCGTCGGTGACGAACTTGATCGTCACGTTCTCGAAGGCCGGCTTGCCGCCCCAGTAGTTCGGATTGGCCTTCAGGCGCAGGAACGCGTTGCGCTCGAACTTGTCGACCATGTACGGGCCGGTGCCGATCGGCTTGGCCTCGAAGCCTTCCGCGCCGACCTTCTCGTAATAGGCCTTCGGCATCACGTAGCCGGTCAGGAACGACATCCACTTGAAGTAGACCGGATCGAACTGGACGACGTCGCCGGTAATCTTGTTGCCGTCGATCTTGAAGTTGTTGACGTTCTTCCAGACGAACTGGATCGGGTTGCCGGTCTCCTCCTTGCCGGCGCGCTCCAGCGACCAGACGATGTCCTCCGGCGTGAAGGGCGAGCCGTCATGCCAGGTGACGCCCTCGCGCACCGTCATCATCACCTTGGTGCGGTCCTCGTTCCAGCCCCATTCGGTCAGCAGCCCCGGCGCGAAGGAGAGGTCCGGCTTCTGCGGGATGAACTGGTCGAACACCGACTGGTAGAAGCCCTGGATGGTCGGGTTCACCGCCGACGGACCGGTGGTCGGGTCCCAGGAGGGCAGGTTGACGTTGTAGGCAATGGTCAGTTCGTTGCTAGCCTGCGCCCGGGCGATGGCAGGCATACCGAGCGCGGCGGCGCCGATGGTCGATGCGCCGTAGCCCAGGATCTGTCGTCTGTTGAGTGTCATCGTCATTCCCCTTTTTTCTTGGTTTGTCTGATGTTCCTCAGCCGGGAGATGCGATCCCGGTTTCCCTGGATGTCGTCTGGACGTCGGCGCTCACCTCCCGCCGAGTCGTTGTGCGAGCAGGAAGCCCGAGGCCGCGCCGACGCCGGCGCCGGGCCAGGTAGCCGCGCCGACGAGATGCAGGTTCCCGACCGGAGTCTCGCCGCGAGAAAAGCCCCGCGCCGGCCTGAACAGGAAATTCTGGGTGAGGTGGTGGCTGCCGCAGATCTGGTCGCCGCCGACGAGATTCGGGTTCTCGCGCTCCAGATCGCGCGGCGAGAACACCGTGCGCGCGAGTATCTTCCGCGAAAGCCCGGGGGCGTATGTCTCGGCGATCGCCAGCGCGCGGTCGGCGTAGAGCTCCTTCACCTCGTCCCAGTGCATGTGCTCGATCCCGCCGGCCGCGTCGCCAACGATGTCGGCGGGCAGCACGCGGACCTGCACCCACAGCACGTGCTTGCCTTCCGGCGCGCGCGACGGGTCGATGGCCGTAGGCTGGCCGACGACCAGCACCGGCTCGGTCGGCAGCAGCCCTTCGATCGCCTGCTGGTAGGTGCGCGCCATCGCGTCGAGGGAGGGTGCGATGTGCACATAGGCGAATTTCCGCAGCTCCTCGCCCGCGCTCCAGTCGGGCAGGTCGTCCATCGCCAGATGGATCATCATGGTGCCGGGCGCATGCCGGAACCGCTTCATCGCCCCGTCGAAGCGGGCGTCGCCGGAACCGCCGGGCAAAAGCTTGTCCGCAAGCGCCCGAGGGGCGACGCCCGCGATGACCGCCTTGGAAGCGCTGTGCGTCTCGCCGGAGGCAAGGCGCACGCCGGTCGCCCGCCCGTTCGCGACCGTGATCTCGGCAACCTCCGCGCCTGTGTACACTTCGCCGCCGGCGTCCTTCACCATGCGCTCCAGTGCGCGGATCATGGTGTCGGCTCCACCCTTGCCGATGACCATGCCAAAACTCTGGCTGGCCATGGATTCGAGATAGGGGAACACGGCGCCGCCGGCGATATCGGGCGAGAAGTCGAGATGCATGCCCCAGGCTGCGAGCGTCGCCTTGACATGAGCCGACTGGAACGTCTCGTCGAGCCACTCGCGCGGCGACGAAAGCAAGAGCCGGGTGAGGTCGAGAGCGCCTGCTGCGCCCTTCTTGCGCCAGAGGTTCCAGACAGTGCCGGCCAGGGCGCGACCGCTCATCGGCGAGCCGAGCAGGCGGAAGAGATGCTCCGCCCGGTCCATGAAGCCGCCTGCGAGCTTGCGCCAGGTCTCGGCGTCATCAGACGAGAACGCGGTCAGCCGCGCTAGCGTCTTCTCGATATCGGTGCTCACGCCGAACCAGCGGCCGTCCGGGAACACGCTGGCGAAGCAGTCCGTGGCGGGAGCGAACTCCAGCCCCGCCGCTTTCAATTCATTTGCATGCATCCGATGGAACGCGGAGCCGGCAAACAGGCTCAAATTCATCGCGCCGAAGTCGTGGCGAAAGCCAGGGAGTGTCAGTTCGCGGGTCTGGACCGCGCCGCCGGGTACGGGATTTCGTTCGAAAACCCCTACTTTCCAACCCTTCCGGGCCAAATGCGCTGCACAGGCCAGGCTGTTGTGGCCGGCACCTATGCATATGGCGTCGAACTCGCTCACGCCTCCCCCTCGAATTGCTTTAGGCTTAAAGATAATTGCAGATGCATATGTTTTCGTCTAGTAGGATAGTGAGGGCCGCTAGAGCCTTGGGATGGAGCTATAAGGGAACAATCGAGGATGGACGCACAGAAACTTCTTGGCGAACTCGCCGATCAACTGCTTTCTGGTGGCATCGAGGTGGTCGACCTGACGGCCGTGCTCGGGCCGGACACACCGCTGATCAAGCTGCCGCCGGACCTGGCGGTCGACACGCCCAAGGTCGAGATCCACACCATCTCGCACTACGACAAGAACGGCCCATGGTGGGCCTGGAACTGGCTGAAGCTGGGCGAGCATTCGGGCACCCACTTCGACGCCCCGATCCACTGGATCTCGGGCAAGGACTACGCCGACGGCGCCACCGACACGATCCCGGCGAAGAAGTTCGTCGCGCCCGTCAACGTCATCGACTGCTCGAAGGAAGCGGCGGCTAACCACGACTTCCTCCTCACCGTCGACCACATCAAGGCGTGGGAGAAGCAGCACGGCGAGATCAACGCCGGCGAATGGGTCGTCATGCGCACCGACTGGTACAAGCGCAACGGCTCGGAGGCCGAATTCCTCAACGCCAACGAGACCGGCCCGCATACGCCCGGCCCGACCGCCGAGGCGATCAACTACCTGATCTCCAGGGACGTCTGCGGCTGGGGCAGCGAGACCATCGGCACCGACGCGGGCATGGCCGGCGGCATGGAGCCTCCCTTCCCCGCCCACACGCTGATGCACAAGGCGAACAAGTACGGGCTCGCCAGCCTGTGCAACCTCGACCGGCTGCCGGCGCGCGGCGCGATCCTCGTCGCCGCCCCGCTCAAGATCGAGCGCGGCACCGGCAGCCCGCTGCGCGCGCTCGCGCTGGTGGCGAAGAGATAGGGTAGGTCGAAGGTCTGGGGGAAGACGTGCAGAGCCGTTCGACAACCATGACCTCCCCCGACCACATCATCGTCGGCAGCGGCATCAACGCCCTGGTCTGCGCCGCCGTTCTCGGCGGCAAGGGCCGCAAGGTGCTGGTGCTGGAGCGCAACGACCGCATCGGGGGCTGCATCCGCACCGAGGAGGTGACGGCGCCGGGCTTCGCCCACGACGTGATGGCGACGACCTTCGTTCTGTTCGTCACCGGGCCGGCTTTCGCCGCGCTCGGCAATGATCTCGCACGCCACGGCCTGCAGTTCTGCCACACCAAGGCGCCGACCGGCGTGCTCCGGCCGGACGGCAGCCATGCCATCCTGAGGATGGACCGGTCCGCCAACATCGCGGCGCTCAACGCCCTCGCGGCTGGCGACGGCGACCAGTATGGCCGCGACGTCGGCGGCATCGAGAAGAACGCCGGCCTGCTGTTCGGGCTGCTCGGCGGCGGCCTGTGGAGCTGGCCGACGCTGAAGCTGCTGCTGGCCGAAGGCTGGCGGCGCGGGCCGCGTGGCCTGAAGGCATTTGCCGGCGACATGCTCACCCCGGCGCGCAGCTGGCTGGAGGGAAGCTACCAGTCGGACGTTTCGCGCGCGCTATGGGCGCCGTGGGTGCTGCACGCCGGTCTCGGCCCCGAAGACGCCTTCTCCGGCCAGATCGGCAAGGTGATCGGCTTCGCGCTGGAGGCTGCCGGCGCACCGATCGTGAAGGGCGGCGCCGACAATCTGCTCTCCGCCTTCAAAGCCCTGATCAAGGAACGCGGAGGCGAAATCTGCACGGGGGCGGACGTCGCCTCCGTCGTGCGATTCGGAGAGCGCGCAACCGGCGTCAGGCTCACCTCCGGCGAGGAGATTTCGGCCACGAAGGGCGTCATCTGCTCGGTCACGCCGACACAGCTCTATGACAGGCTGCTCGCGGGCGAAGCTCCCAGGAAGGACGACGAGCCCGCCAGAACGTATCGCTACGGCAAGGGCAATTTCCAGGTCCACTACGCGCTCGACCGTCCGCCGGCATGGCGCAATCCCGAACTCGGGCAGGTCGCCCTGCTGCACCTCACGCCCGGCCTCGACGGCGTTTCCAAGGCCTGCAACGAGGCGCTGCGCGGCCTGCTTCCGGAGACGCCCACCATCTGCGTCGGCCAGCCGCACGCGCTCGATCCGTCGCGCTGCCCGCCCGGCAGGGCGATCCTGTGGCTGCAGTTGCCCGAAGCGCCGCGCCATATCCGGGGCGACGCTGCCGGCAAGCTGCCGGCGCCCGCTGACGGCAAGTGGAACGAGGTGCTGCGCGAAGCCTATGCCGACCGCGTCGAGGAGATCCTTGCCGGTCACATCGACGGCTTCCGCGAGACGGTGCTGGCGCGACGCGCCCATTCGCCGGCCGACCTCGAGGCGATGAACATCAATCTCGTCGGCGGCGATCCCTATGGCGGCTCGTCCACCATCGACCAGTCGTTCCTGTGGCGGCCGTTCAAGGGCAGCATCAACCACCAGACGGAGATCCCCGGCCTCTATCACATCGGCGCGTCGACCCATCCCGGGGCTGGCCTCGGCGGCGGCTCCGGCTTCCTCCTGGCGCAGAGGCTGTGATGGAGCAGAAGGCCCCCGACAAGCGCGAGCGCATCTCCACCCTCGGACAGATCGGGCTGCAGCAGTTCGCGCCCTATCTCATGAACCGCATCATGGGACGCTACAACGCGACGCTGCGCGACAACTTCCGGCGGCAGCACCGAACGATCCCGCAGGTGCGCACGCTTGCGGTGCTCTCGGTGATGGACGGCGTCACGGTCGGCGACCTCTCGGTCTACACTGTCATCGAGCAGTCGACCCTTTCGCGCACGCTGGACGCGCTCGAAGGCCACGGCCTCGTGCGCCGCGAACCCGACGCGTCCGACAGCCGTGTGCGCAAGGTGTACCTGACCGACAAGGGCCGCGCGGAGTTCAACCGCGCCTGGCCGGCCATGCACGACGCGTTCGAACGCATGTTCGACGGCATCGACGACGCCGAATACGCCGCGTTGATCGGCACGCTGCAGAAGATGCTGAACAACATCCGCATGCACGAGATTTGAGGGAATGAGAAGCGCGCCCCCTCCACCGCCTTCGGCGATCCCCCTCCCCCGTAAACGGGGGAGGACCCACGGTGTTGACGGCCGCAATCTCGGATCCTCCCCTGCGAAGCGGGGGAGGGGGCCCACGCGAAGCGTGGTGGAGGGGGCGCTCGACACTCGAATGGAGACGCCTCATGGCTGAGAGATCATTCGCCAAGGAAGTCGAGAAACTTCGCCTCGGAGCCGGCGAAGAATTCTCCGGCGAGGGCATTCTCGCCATCACCAAGGCCCTGCTCGAATGCGGCGTCGGCTATGTCGGCGGCTACCAGGGCGCGCCGATCAGCCATCTGATGGACGTGCTGGCCGACGCGCAGGACATCCTCGGTGAACTCGGCGTGCATTTTGAGGCAAGCGCCTCCGAGGCCACGGCGACCGCCATGCTCGCCGCATCGGTGCACTACCCGATCCGCGGCGCCGCCACCTTCAAGTCCACGGTTGGCACCAACGTCGCGTCCGACGCGCTCGCCAATCTCGCATCCGGCGGCGTCACTGGCGGCGCGCTGATCATCGTTGGCGAGGATTATGGCGAAGGCTCCTCCATCATGCAGGAGCGCAGCCACGCCTTCGCCATGAAGAGCCAGGTCTGGCTGCTCGACCCGCGACCGAACCTGCCGTCGATCGTCAAGGCGGTGGAGGACGGATTCGAGCTGTCGGAAGTCTCCAACACGCCGGTCATGTTGCAGGTGCGCATCCGCTGCTGCCATGTGCATGGCCGCTTCACCGCCAAGGACAACAAGCGGCCCGCCATGACGGTGGCCGACGCGCTGTCGTCGCCCCGCCGCGACACCGGTCGCATCGTGCTGCCGCCCGCCTCCTTCCTCCATGAGAAGGAGAAGGTGGCGAAACGCTGGCCGGCGGCGGTCGACTTCATCCGCCGCAACCGCATCAACGAGTTCTTCGGTGCGGACGGCGGTACGGTCGGCATCGTCTGCCAGGGCGGCATGTACAACGGCGTCATCCGCGCCCTGCAGCGGTTGGGCCTCGCCGATACCTATGGCGACACCGAGATCCCGATCTACGTGCTCAACGCCGTCTATCCGCTGATCGACGACGAGTTCCTGGGTTTTTGCGAGGGCAAGGATGCGGTGCTCGTGGTCGAGGAAGGCCAGCCCAACTACATTGAGCAGGCGTTTGCCGCCATGCTGCACAAGGCCGGGCGCGGCACGAAGATCGTCGGCAAGGAAGTGCTGCCCATGGCCGGCGAGTACACCGGCCAGGTGATGCTCGACGGGATCGGCGCGTTCCTGCGCCAGAACGCGCCGCAGCTCCTGCCGAGCGAGGTGCGCGCGCCGAACAAGGCGGGCGACGTCGACGAGATCCCGGACCTGTCGCGCGTGGTGCCCGGGCGCCCGCCCGGCTTCTGCACCGGCTGCCCGGAGCGGCCGATCTTTGCCGCGACGAAGCTGGTCGAGCAGGAGTTGGGAAAACACCACATCGCGTCCGACATCGGCTGCCACCTGTTCTCGATCATGCCGCCGTTCGAGCTCGGCGCGACAACGATGGGCTACGGCCTGGGGCCGGCCTCCGCCTCCGCGTTCAACTCGCCCGAGGCCACCAGGCGTTCGATCTCCTTCGTCGGCGACGGCGGCTTCTGGCACAACGGCCTGACCTCCTCGATCGGCAACGCCGTCTTCAACAAGAACGACGGCGTCATCGTCATCGTCGACAATTTTTACTCGGCTGCCACCGGCGGGCAGGACATCCTTTCGTCGCGCGCCTCGAACCGCTCCAAATCCACCAAGCACCCGATCACCGAGGCGGTGAAGGGCATGGGCGTGAAGTGGGTGCGCCATCTCGACCGCACCTATGACGTGCCGAAGATGCGCGACACGCTGAAGGAGGCGCTGACCACCGGGGAGACCGGGCCCAAGGTCATCGTCGCCTCGTCGGAATGCATGCTGAACCGCCAGCGCCGCGAGCGCCCCCTCGTCAATGAGGCCATCAAGAAGGGCGAGCGCGTGGTAAAACCGCGCTTCGGCGTGGACGAGGACGTCTGCACTGGCGACCACGCCTGCATGCGGCTTTCCGGCTGCCCTTCGCTGTCGGTGAAGTCGCTCGATGATCCGCTGCGCGACGATCCGGTGGCGCATATCGACCAGTCCTGCGTCGGCTGCGGCAACTGCGGCGAGGTGGCCGACGCGGCGGTGCTCTGCCCGTCCTTCTATCGCGCCGACGTGGTGCACAACCCGACCGGGTGGGATCGTTTCATCGAAGGCGTTCGCCGCAGGGCGATCGGCTTCCTCCAGCGCCGCCGGGAGAGCCGCCGGTTGAACTTTGCCGATGCTTGACAAGACGCCCCCTCTCTCCGCCCGCCCCGTCGCGCCCGGCCAGGGCGACGTCATCAAGCTCGCGGTGCTCGCAGTCGGCGGGCAAGGCGGCGGGGTGCTGTCGGACTGGATCGTGGAGGCCGCCGAGCGCAGCGGCTACGTCGCACAGTCGACATCGGTCGCAGGCGTCGCACAGCGCACGGGGGCGACGATCTACTATGTCGAGATGGCGCCCGACACCGGCAGGCTGCCCATCTTCGCGCTGTCGCCGTCACAGGGCGACGTCGACATTCTGATCGCCGCCGAACTGATGGAGGCCGGACGCGCCATCATGCGCGGCTTTGTCACGCCCGAGCGCACGACGCTGATCGCCTCGTCGCACCGCATCGCCGCCGTGTCGGAGAAGATCGAGCCGGGCGACGGCCGCGCCTCGTCGGAGAAAGTCTGGGAAGCCGCGGAAGCCACATCGAAGCGCTTCGTCGCCTTCGACATGGAAAAGATCGCCGCCGCCAACGGAACCGTCATCTCCGCCAGCCTGTTCGGCGCGCTGGCGGGCTCCGGCGTGCTGCCCTTCCCCCGTGAAAGTTACGAGGAAACGGTCAAGGCCTCCGAGCGGGGCGTCAAGGCCAGCCTCGCGGCCTTCGCGGCGGCCCATGACGCCGCGAAGGCAATGTCGGCAGGTATCGCGCCCCATGCCACCCCCTCCCAGCGAAGCGAGGCGGGTGGGGCGGCCTCGGCACACGATGCCATGAAAGGCGGCGCGGACCTCGTGGGCGCGGTCGGACCCCAGTCCCTGCTCGACTGCTGGCAGGCGCTCGCGGCGCGCGTCGCCGCCCTGCCCGAGCCGGTGCGCGACATGGCGCTGCGCGGCGTGCGCAAGGTGGTCGACTACCAGGACATCGCCTACGGGCGGGAATATCTGGACCGGCTGGACCGGGCCGTGGCTGTCGATGGCGATGAGCATGGCCATGCGCTCTCGCTCGCAGCCGCAAAACACCTCGCCAACGCCATGTGCTACGACGACATGATCCGCGTCGCCGACCTGAAGACGCGCTCGGCGCGCGACCGCCGCGTCCGCAGCGAGGTGGGCGTCAAGGACGGCTCAGTGCTGCAGGTGACCGAGTTCTTCCACCCGCGCATCGAGGAGTTTTGCGGCACCCTGCCGGCCCGGCTCGGCCACTACATCGAGGACCGTCCGAAGCTGGCGGCCTGGCTCGACCGCCGCATCAACCGCGGCCGCCGTATCCGCACCGACAGCATGACCGGCTTCGCCATGCTCTGGGTGATCGGCGGCCTGCGCAAGTGGCGCAGAAAACTGCTCCGGCATGAGGTCGAGGCGGCGCATCTCGACCGCTGGTATCGGCTGGCCCTCCACGAGGCGGCAGAGAACTACGCGCTTGGCGTCGAGATCCTGAACTGCCGCCGGCTGATCAAGGGCTATTCGGACACGCACCTCCGCGCGCAGTCGAAGTTCGACCGCGTGCTGTCGGCGCTGCCCATGCTCCGGGGCCGCCCCGACGCAGCCGACTGGCTGCGCCGCCTGCGCGAGGCGGCGCTGAAGGACGAGAAGGGCGACATGCTGGACGGCGCACTGAAGACGATCGCAACGCTTTAGGGACTTCCTAGAGCCGCGGCGCGTACTTCCCCGCCACGCCTTTCTCCGTCAGTTCCGACAGCGCCAGCGACTGGTCCAGGTGTTCGGCGCGCCAGGCAAGCAGTTGCTCGGCCATCTCCAGGCGGACGCCGAGGTAGCCGGCGTCGTCTGCAAGGTTCCGGGTCTCGTCCGGATCGTCCGCAAGGTCGTAGAGCGCCGGTGGCAGACCGCCGAAGTGGACGTACTTGTAGCGCTCGCCACGGATGACGGCGAGATTGCAGCGCTGCGTCGGCAAGCCGAAATGGGCCTCCGGCTTCTGTCGTTCCACGCTGCGGAAGTCGAACTCCCAATGCGCGGCGTCGCGCCACTTCTTCGCCTTCTTGCCCTTCAGGAACGGCTTTAGCGAGCGGCCGTCGACCCAGGCCGGCGGCTCGCCGCCCAGCAGGTCAACCAAGGTCGGCATGACGTCCACGGCCTCGGTGAACGCGGTGACGGTGCTGCCGGCCGCGGTGACGTTCGGGGCATGGACGATCAGCGGGATGTGATAGCTACCCTCGAAATAGCCGCCCTTGCCCAGCATGAAGTGGTCGCCCATCAGCTCGGCGTGGTCGGAGGTCAGCACGATCACCGTATCCTCCCATTCGCCCGCGGCCTTAATTGCCTGCCAGATGCGGCCGATCTGGGCGTCCACCTCCGAGACCATGCCGTAGTAGATCGCGCGGATCTGGCGGAACGTGGCCTCGTCCCATTTGGCGACCCTTCCTTCGGCGCCGGGAATGAAGCTGTCGCGTCGCTGGCGGTCGATCATGTATTCGACGAAGGGGTGCTGCCTCGCCTCCGCTTTCACGCTTCCCGCCCGCCTGAAGGCCGGCCCGTCCGCGGGATCGTACATCGTGTTGAAGGGGGGCGGCACGATGAAGGGCGGGTGCGGGCTGATAAAGGATATGTGCGCGAACCAGGCGCCGGCATCGCTCTGCTCGCCATGCCAGCGGATGAACTCGTCGGTCAGGAAAGCAGCCGGCGTTTCCTCGCTCGAGTAGATCGGCGGCGCGGACGTCACCGGCTCGGACGCGCCGCCCACCGGCCGATGGATGTCGGGATAACCGGCGCTGGAATCGACGCCGCGCGCCAACAGCCAGGAAAGCCAGGGCCTGTGATGCTCAAAGAGCTGCCGCCGCACCGAGAACCCGGGCAGGATGCCTTCATAGCTCCTGAGCAGCGGGTCGTTCGGATGGTGCCGTCGCGGGTCGGGCGATACGTCGGTGTAGCCGAACAGGGTCGGGTCGTAGCCCAGCGCACGCGCCGCAAGTGCGATGTTCAGGTGGCGTCCGTCGAGCGGCGTGCCGTTCGAGCAGACCCGATTGTTCATCTGGTACAGGCCGGTGTAGAGGCAGGCGCGGGCGGGCGAGCAGGGCGCTGCTCCGGCATAGTGCCGGCGGAAGCTCACCCCGCCCTTTGCCAAAAGGTCGGCATTCGGTGTCTGCACGACCGGATGTCCCGCCGACGACAGGCACTCGCCGCGCCACTGGTCGCAGGTGATCAGCAACACGTTCGGCTTCCTACGCTTTTCGGCCATCTGTTTCCCCTCAGGTCAGTCCATCCATGGAGCCGAATTTTGGTCGCCGCGCAACCGAGGCTCGTCACTCCGACCTGAACGATATCTCGTCACTGTCTCCGCAGTGTGAACAGTCAATTCTGAGGAGCGGCGCTTTTCATGATAGGCTCGCCGCACGACATTGGGGCCAAGCGAACGGACGGCCAGGTCGTCCGCAACGAACGGAGCCAATCCATGCTCGACCAGATCAAGGGACTGCACCACGTAACATCGATGGCGGGCGACGCCCGCCAGAACAACCACTTCTTTACCCATACGCTGGGGCTGAGGCGGGTCAAGAAGACCGTGAATTTCGACGCGCCGGACGTCTATCATCTCTACTATGCCGACGAGTTCGGGACCCCGGGCTCCGTGATGACCTACTTCCCGTTCCCGAACATCGGCGCGGCGCGCCACGGGACAGGCGAAGTCGGCACGACAGCTTTCGCAGTGCCGGAAGGCTCGCTCGGCTACTGGTCGAAGCGGCTTGCGGACGAAGGTGTCGGCGGCCTCTACCCCGAAAGCCGATTTGGCGAGAACCGCCTGCACTTCGACGGACCTGACGGCGACGGTTTTGCCCTCATCGAGGCGAAGGGAGACCAGCGCGCCGCCTGGGTGAAGGGAGGCGTGCCGGACGACGATGCGATACGCGGCTTCCATTCCGTCTCGATGCGCCTGCGGGACGCCGACCGCACCAAGGAACTGCTGAAGTTCATGGGCTACCAAGAGGTCGACATCGCGGGCAACATCACCCGGCTCGCAGCTCCGCACGGAAACGGGGCGAATGTGGTCGACATCGAGACGCTGCCGGGCGCGCCCTTCGCAGATCTCGGCGCAGGTTCCGTGCACCACGTCGCCTTCGCCGTGGAGAACAAGGCAAAGCAGCTCGATGTGCGCAAGGCGCTGATCGACACCGGCTACCAGGTGACGCCAGTGATCGACCGCGACTATTTCTGGGCCATCTACTTCCGCACGCCGGGTGGCGTGTTGTTCGAGGTCGCCACCCACGAGCCGGGTTTCGACCGCGACGAGGACACCGCCCATCTCGGCGAGGCGCTCAAGCTGCCGAAGCAGCATGCGCACCTGCGGTCCTATCTCGAACAGCACCTGCAACCGCTGGAGGACTGAGATGTCGAAGGACGCATACATCCACGAGACGCTGCCGGGTTCGCCCGGCGCGCCGCTTCTCTTCCTGTTCCACGGCACCGGCGGAGACGAGCACCAGTTCGTCTCGCTCGGCCGCGAACTGCTGCCCGATGCTGCGATCATCTCGCCGCGCGGCGACGTCTCGGAGATGGGGGCCGCCCGTTTCTTCCGCCGTACCGGCGAAGGCGTCTACGACATGGACGACCTGGCCCGCGCCACCGCCAGGATGGCCGCCTTCGTGCGCGCCCACGTCGAGGGTGGCGGGAAGGTGTTCGGCCTCGGCTATTCCAACGGCGCCAACATCCTCGCCTCGACCCTCTTCGCCGCGCCGGACCTCTTCAACGCAGCCGTGCTGATGCACCCGCTGATCCCGTTCGAGCCGAAGATCGCGGGCAGCCTTGCCGGCAAGCGCATCCTGATCACCGCCGGGCGGCGCGACCCGATCTGCCCGCCGAGCCTGACGTCGCGCCTCGAAGCCTATTTGCGCGACGACGGCGCAGACACTACCTTGGAGTGGCACGAGGGCGGGCACGAACTGCGGCCGAACGAGGTCGCGGCGGCAAAACGCTTCCTGGAAAACGCGGCGACGGATACGGCATCATGAACGACACACCCCTTGCGATCGAACTCGAGGACGGCGGCTCCAAGGGCCGCTACTTCGTCCGCAGTCCCGATGGGGCGCAGGCCGAGATGACCTTCACCAGGGTCGGCGAGCAGCGCATCATCATCGACCACACCGAAGTGCCGGACGCCTTTCGCGGCCAGGGCGTCGGTCTGCGGCTGGTGACGCGCGCCGTGGAGGACGCGCGCGCCACCGGCAAGAAGATCATCCCGCTCTGCCCGTTCGCGAACGCCCAGTTCAAGCGCCACCCCGAATGGGCGGACGTTCTGAACCAGTAGCCTGCCACATTTGCTTTGCTGAGGATCGCATGAACGACATCGCCAGCCAGATTCAATTCGAGGCGACACCGAAGGGCGGCCGATATTTTCTGGTCATGCCCAATGGCGAGCAGTCGCGCCTGACTTTCGTGAAGGAGGGCGAGAACCACATCATCGCCGACCACACCTTCGTGCCGCCACCCTATCGTGGCGACGGCATCGGCGAGGCAATGGTGGAGCGGCTGTTCGCCGACGCTCGGCAACAGGGGCTCAAGATCACCCCGACATGCTGGTTCGTGGCCGACGAGTTCAAACGCCACGCCCCGAAATGGAACGACGTGCGGGCCTGACGAAAAGGCGTCCCGGCGGGCATCGCCTATGAACGTCCCGGCCCTCCGGTCCTGACGGACTGCCTGACGATGAGCGTCGGATGCAGGGCCACTGTCGGCGGTAGCGGCAGGTCGTGGTCGAGATGGTTCATGACCGAGTGCGCCGCCGCCGCTCCGAGGTCCGCCGCTGGCTGGCGCACCGTTGTGAGCGGGGGAAAGGTATAGGCGGCGAACTCGATGTCGTCATAGCCGACCACCGAGACGTCCTCCGGGATGGTCAGGCCCAGCTCGCGGATGCCGTGGAGCAGCCCGATCGCCATGATGTCGCTGAGCGCGAAGATCGCCTGCGGGCGCTGTTCAGGCGTCGCCTCCAGCAGCCGTCGTGCCGCGTCGCGTCCACCCTCGATCGTGAGCGCCGTGCGGCACAGCAGCGCCGGCTCCAGCGCCAACCCTCGCGTGCGCAATGCGCTCGCGAAGCCCTCCAGCCGATCTTTCATGCGCGGATGCTCGACCGGACCTGACACGCAGGCGATGCGCGTGAACCCTCCGTCCATGAGGAAATCAGCAACGATGCGGCCGCCGAGGAACGAATCGTCCGAGACGACGGAGGCGACCGAACCAGACGGCGCGTCGATCGCCACAACCGGAACCCGCTTGATCTGGCCGAGCCTGCCGAAAAATTCCGGGCTCGCATTGGAGGTCATCACGATCACCGCGTCGACGCGCTTGGCGAAAAGCGTCTGCATGTAGGCAACGAGATGTTCGGTCACGTCGTCCGTATTGCAGATCATCAGCGCGTAGCCCGCTTCGAAGCAGGCCCGCTCGACGCCGCGGATAACCTCGCCGAAGAACGGGTTCGAGGTCGTCGTCACAATCATGCCGATCGTGCGCGTGCGGTTGGATTTCAGCGACCGCGCCACTTCCGACGGAAGATAGCCGAGGTCGACGATCGCCTCCTGCACTCGAATGGCGGTCTCCGGACTCACCGGTCGCGTCTTGTTGATGACATGCGAGACCGTCGTGAAGGAGACGTTGGCGCGACGGGCAACGTCCTTGATGGTCACCATCAGGGGAAGCTCTGTTGCATGCGCCTAGCGCCTCACCCGCGACTTCAGCCACCGGTCGAAGGCCACCGCGAAGATCAGGATCAGGCCGATGACGATGCTCTGCGTGTAGGAAGAGACGTTGTTGAACTGCAGCCCGTTCTGCAGCACGCCGATCAGCGCCGCCCCCACCACCGTGCCGCTGATAGAGCCGACGCCGCCGAACAGCGAGGTGCCGCCGATCACGACCGCCGAGATGACGTTGAGCTCGTAGCCGATGCCGGCCACCGCCTCGGATGAATTGAGCCGCGCGGAGAGCACGAAGGCGGCAAGGCCGGCGAAGAAGCCGACGATGACGTAGACCGAGACGAGGATGCGGTCGACCCGCAGACCGGAGAGCCGCGCCGCCTCGGCATTGCCCCCGACCGCGTAAACCGCCCGCCCGTAGCGCGTGTAGCGCAGGACGATATGGCAGAGCACCGCCGCGATGGCGAAGATGATCACCGGCACCGGAACCGGCCCGACGAGACCGGTGCCGAACCAGCGCATCGAAGCGTCGAAGCCGGAGATCGGGCCGCCATTGGAGATGGTCAGCGTCAGGCCTCGGAAGATGGTGAGCCCGCCCAGCGTGACGACGAAGGGCGGTACCTTGAGCCTGGTGATCGCGATCCCCTGCACGGCGCCGGCCGCAGCGCCGACCGTGATCGCCGCCATCAGCGCGGCGAACCATCCGTAGCCGGCTGCCTGGGAGGGATCGAGCGAGAGCGTGTTCGCTGTGCCGCCCTTGGCGACCACCGCAGCCACCATGCCGCAAAACGCGAGAAGCGAACCCACCGACAGGTCGATGCCCGCCGTGAGGATGACGAAGGTCATCCCGAGCGCGATCAACCCGGTGATCGAGATCTGGCGCAGGATGTTGAAGATGTTGATCGGGTCAATGAAGCTCGGCTTCATGATGGTGAAGACGATCATCAGCGCCACGAGGAAGAGCAGCGGCCCGAAACTGACCAGCAGCCGCGCTATGTTGATGCCGCGTGCCTCATCCGCAACTGTCGTGCTCATGCAGCCTCCCCTTGCCGCTGGTCCAGCGCCATCAGCGCCATCAGCCCCTCCTCGCTCGCTTCTGTCGCCGGCATCTCGCCGGTTATGCGCCCGCGCCGCATGGTGACGATCCGGTCGCTGACGGCGAGCACCTCGGGCAGTTCCGACGAGATCATTATGACGGCGATGCCGCGCGAGGCGAGCTGCACCAGGATCTGGTGGACCTCCGCCTTCGCGCCGACGTCGACGCCCCGCGTCGGTTCATCGACGATCAGCACCTTCGGGTTGCGCGCCAGCCAGCGCGCCAGGATGACCTTCTGCTGGTTGCCGCCTGACAGCCCCTCGATGGCCTGCTCGGGCGATGCCATGCGGATCGACAGCATCTTCCTATAGGTGGCCAGCGCTTCCCGCTCGCGCTTCTCGGACATGAAGCCGAACCCGGTGCTGTAGGAGCCCAGCGCCGCGATGGAGAAGTTGTTCAGTATCCCCAGCGCCGCAAAGATCGCCTGGTGCTTGCGGTCCTCTGGCACGAGCCCGATGCCGAGGCGGATGGCGTCGGCAGGTGAGGCCGGGGCGATCGACTTGCCTTCGAGCGTCATCGTCCCGGCCGCAATGCGGTCGGCGCCGAAGATGGCGCGCGCCAACTCAGTGCGGCCAGAACCAACGAGGCCCGCGACGCCCAGGATCTCGCCCGCTTTCAGGTCGAGGTCGACACCTTCCAGCACGATCGCATGCGGCGCCTCGGGATCGCGCGCGGTGCGCAGTCCGCGCACCGACAGCACCACCTCGCCGGCCTGGTGGCGTTCCGTCGGCCGCGCGTAGAGTTCCGACGCGGCCCGGCCGACCATCCGCTCGATGATGCGCGGAATTTCGATCGGCCCGCCCCGGCGGTTCAGATGGCCGGCCAGCTTGCCGTCGCGCAGCACGGTCATGCGATCGCAGATGTGTGACGCCTCTTCGAGCCGGTGCGTCACGAACATGATGGAGACGCCGTCCCTGCGGAGCTGGTCCATGATGCCGAGCAGCTTCTGCACTTCGGTCTCGGTGAGCGCCGAGGTCGGCTCGTCCATGATGATGAGGCGGCTCTGGAGCGACAGCGCCCGGGCGATCTCGACGAGTTGCTGCTCGGCGACCGACAGCGCCGAAACAGGCGTGCGCGGATCGATCCTAAGGCCCACCCGCGCGACGATGTCGCGCGACTCGCGCTCCATGCGTCGCCAATTGACCAGGCCCAGCGGGCCGGTCGGGGCCCTGCCGATAAAAATGTTCTCGGCGACGGTGAGCGTCGGGATGAGGCTGAGTTCCTGGTAGATGGTGACGATGCCGAGACGCTTGGCGTCCTGCGGGCTCGACGGTGCGTAATCCTGTCCGTCGAAGACCATGCGCCCGCTGGTCGGCGGCTGCACGCCGGACAGGATCTTGAGCAGGGTCGACTTGCCGGCGCCGTTCTCGCCCAGCAGGCCAAGGATCTCGCCGCGCCGCACGTCGAGCGAGACGTCGTTCAGGGCAGTCACCCCGGCAAAGTGCTTCGTCACGCCGTCGACGGCCAACAGGACGTCGTCCGGCGCCGGCTCCTCCACCTGCGCTGGCGACATTCGCTCCCTCCCGGAGGTCATGTGTTTTGTCGGGTCCACATCCGGCCGCCATCACCAACGCAGAATCTTTGCGCGGTAAAGTCAAGCAGGAAGGCGGTGCAGCCACCACGGGCGGTTGCGATGCGCGGGCTGAAGGGCAAGGGACCCGCCGCGCATCGCTTTCGCCCTGGGAGGCAGCTCAGGTGGCTTCGCCGATGCGCTCGGCCTTGTCCAGATTGTCCTTGCCGATGACGACCGGCGTCAGCAGCACCAGCTTTTCGGCGGGCTCGGTCTTGTCCTTGGCGTAGGCGACCGCGATGCGGACCGCCGTGCGCGACTGCTCGCCCGGGAACTGCTCGACCGTGCCCGCGAGTTTGCCGTCGCGAACCGCCACGAGGGCTTCCGGCAGCGCGTCGAAGCCATAGATCTTGACGTCGTTGTAGCCGCGCGCCGCACATGCCTCGGCTGCGCCCAGCGCCATGTCGTCGTTCGCGCAGATGATGGCGTCCGGCTTGCCGTTGGCGGCAAGGCCGGCTTCCGTCACCGACAGCGCTTCGGCGCGTGCGAAATTGGCGGTCTGTTCGAAGATGATCTGGTACTTGTCCTTCACCGGATCGAGAACGTTGTGCACGCCCTTGTTCCGGTCGATCGCGGGACCCGCGCCCGGCTGGCCCTGCAGGTGGAACAGCTTGGCGCCGTTCGGGAATGCGTCGACCACGGCCTGCGCCTCGGCCTCGCCGCCCTTCACGTTGTCAGCGCCGACATGCGCCAGGATGCCTTCGACCCCGTCGACGCGACGATCGATCGTCACCACCGGAATGCCCGCCTGCACCGCCTGCTCGACCGCAGGCGCCAGCGCGTTCACGTCGAGCGGCGAGATCACGATGGCGTTGACTTTCTGCACGATGGCCGACTCGATGTCGGCAGTCTGCTTGGGCGCGGAATTCTGGCCGTCGCTCTCGATGAGGTTGACGCCCTGAGCCCCGGCCTCCACCTTGATCTGGTTCAACATGTGCACGAAGAACGGAAAGCTCAGGCTCGGCACGGAACCGAGAACCGTCAGCTTGTCCTGGGCGAATGCCGCGGGGGCGAGCATCAGCGCGCCGGTTGCCGCAGACGACAACAAGAATTCACGTCTGTTCATGGAACTCTCCTCCCAATGGCCTGGCGCCTCTTGTCCTCCACAAGCGCCGGCTCGAAAAACCTAACCAACAGCAAACGTTTGCGCAAGGCGAATGCCGGCCGCCGCCGCCGCTTTTGATGGTGCAGCGCATCATTGCAGGCCGCGGAAAGTAAGCCCCGTGCAAGGGGATGGAGAGCGTTCAGCCACGCCCTTCCCGCGCGCAATCGTTGTGATCGTCAATGGAATGGACTCCGCGTGGCGACGCGGGGGTCAGCGCCCCTGCGTACGCACACCGGTCTCCAGCATGTCCTCGTTGCGCTCGATGGCCCGATAGAAGTCCGCGAGTTGCTTGCCACGCTCGGGTTTGAACTGGCGCTCGGCGCAGCGCACTTCGGCGATACGGTCGATGCGGAAGGCGCGGAAGTCTGCGCGCATCTCGCACCATCCGACCAGCGTCCAGACGCGCCCCCAGAACCACAGGCCGAGCGGACGCACGTCGCGCATCGTGCCGCGGCCGGCCTCGTCGCGGTAGTCGAGGCTCAGCACCTGCCGCTTCTCGATGGCTCGTTCGATCAGGTCGATCGCGGCGCGCGCCGCGTCGCTGACCACATACATCGGTGCATGGATCTCGGTGCGGGCGATGCGGTCCTTTTCCTGCTCCGGCAGGACGGCGCCGATCTTGACCAGCGCCTCTTCCGCAGCGCGCGCCATGGTGGCGCCCCCGAACGCGCGCACCATGCGCGCGCCGGCGACCAGGGCGACGATCTCGTCCCGTGTGAACATCAGCGGCGGAAGGTCGTAGCCCTCCCGCATCATGTAGCCGACACCCGCCTCGCCATCGATCGGCACGCCGGTCGACTGCAGGTCGGCGATGTCACGGTAGATGGTTCGCTCGGAAACTTCGAGCCATGTGCCGAGCTTCTGGGCGGTGACCAGCCGGCCGCCACGCAGATGCTGCACGATCTGGAATAGACGGTCGGCGCGGCGCATTGGTCAGTCCAGCCCTTCTTTGGCGCGTTGGCTCTTCAGCAGCTCGGTGCCGAAGGTGAGGCGCTTGGTTGTCGGGGTTTCGTCGTCGAGCACCCGCCAGAACGGCGTGATGTCGGACAGCGGCATGCCGCGCTCCAGCGCCTCATGCGCAGCCTCGGCGACGGTCCGCAGATGGTAGCCCGTGTAGACCGGGCAGGAGACTTCGGCGCCGTGCTCGACGGCGAGCGCCGTGCGCAGCGCGCGCACGTCGATCTTCACGCCGGCAGGAATGGAGCGGATGAAGTCGTCGACCTGGCGTGCGGTCGGAACCAGCATCGTCTGGCCCTCGACCACGTCGCCCACAGTCCGCGGCGTAGGTTTCACCACGGAATGCCCTGCGTCGAGCTTGTCGGTCCAGCTCTTCATCGCGTCCTCAGACGAAAACGCCGAAACTGTTGCCGTCCGGATCGACGCAATAGGCGAAGCGGCCGGGCGGTATGGTGATCACCGGCGAGACGACCTTGCCGCCGGCTTCCGTGACGCGCTCCAGCGCCGCCTCGATCGGATCGGAGACGGCGAGATGCACCGTTGGTCCGATGCCGCCGGTGGCCGGCTTGCCGGGATAGAGGTGCCCCGCCTGCATGGGATCCAGTGAAGGGAACACGGCGGTCGGGTTGGCTCCCGTCTCGTCCAGGCTCAGCTCCGCCTGGAGCACGCTGCCGTAGAAGGCCATGCCGCGCTTGAGATCGGAAACCGGTATCTCGAACCAGACGGCGGCGCGCTGGGGCGCTGCGGACTGCGTCATCGTCTCACTCCCGCTGTTTGACGCTCTCCTTATGCCATGGGTCTACTGACAGCATATTGTCAGGAGGCCTGTCCCGCCTCCCCGTACTCCTTCGCGAAGATGGCCCGCATCTCGGCCAACGCCGCTTCCTGGTCGGAATACAGCGTCAGCAGGAACTGGTGCGCGAACGTGCCGGGAGCCGACCCGGGGGCGGAAACGATCCTGTGGTCGGCCACCGCGTGCGGCACGTCCACATAATGCGCCTTGCCGACATAGTCGGGCATGTGGTGCGTGATCCAGTCACGCCCGTTGCTGGTGTGCCTGGCATTCTCGAACAGGCCGGCCCGGGCCAGCGCAAGGGTGCCGGCGCAGATGCCGCCGACGACCCCGCCACGCTCGTTGACGGCTGTCAGCAGGTCGGCGACGTCTGGCGGCGTTTCGCTCGCCCAGGCGTCCGACCCGATGACTGCGACGGCATTGAGGTCGCCGTTGTCAGCGACCCGGGTGGATCTGGCGGGGGTGAGGCCGAAGCCGCTGCAGGAGGTTACCGGCTCGCCGTCCGGCGTCAGGGCCACGGCGCTGGCGCCGAACCACTCGACCGCCGATGCGGACAGAAGGCCGTACTCCCAGTCGGCAAAGCGGTCGATGAACACGAAACCGATGGTCCTGGCCGGAGCGTTCATTGGTCGTCCTCCGTGGCGACTCCGCTTCAAGTAGTGTCGCGGGCCTCGCGAGACAAACGCGTGGCACAATCGATGCTTCCAAATCGTCAATCGAACCGGCTCGTGTAACGGTCGGGCCAGCCGATGTCCTTGCGCAGTTCGTCCGGCAAGGCGTTCATGAAACGTTCCGTGCGAATCTCGTCGCGGAAAGTCTTTATCTTGCCGATGTAGCGCTGGACGGTGCGAAACGGCGTGGTGAGATTCATGACGGGTTCCTCTTCATTCCTGGGAACCCAGTCTCTCACATGCCTCCTGACAACAGCCCGTCAGCAGCGGATCGTATCATGCACCTTTCACGGGGACGGTGTAGTTCAGCGGCAGTCGTCCACCGTCGGCATAGATCGTCTGGCCGGTGATGTAGCTCGCATCGTCGGACGCCAGGAATGCCGCGATAGAGGCGATTTCCGAAGGCTCGCCGATGCGGCCGAGCGGCGTGCGCGAGAGGATGCGGTTCTTGGCGGCCGGGTCAGAGTTCACCGATGCCAGCATCTCCGTCATGATCGAGCCAGGCCCGATGGCGTTGACGCGGATCCCGTAGGGCGCGAGCGACAGCGCCATCACCTTGGTGAGCTGGTTCACGCCGCCCTTGGAGACCGAGTACGGTACCTGGTTGGCGATGGCGAACACCGCGTTGACAGACGACATGTTGACGATGACCCCAGGCGTTCCCCCCTTGTTGACCTTGTCGACCATGTAGCGCGCGACCGCCTGGCCGACGAGGAACGACCCTTTCAGGTTGATGCTGAGCACACGGTCGAAATCCTCCTCCTTCAGATCGAGGAAATCGGCGCCGTGCACGATGCCCGCATTGTTCACCAGCGCATCGATATCGCCGAACGCGTCGATGGCCGCGGCGACCAGGTTGTGCGCATCGAGGCGCTTCGCCACGTCTGTCTTGAGGAAGCGCACCTCGCCGAGCTTGGACAGGTCCTTCTCGGCCTTCTCGCCCTTCGCCTGGTCGAGGTCGGCCAGCAGGACCTTGGCCCCGTCGCGCACGAAGCGCTCCGCGATCGCGTAGCCGATGCCGCTCGCCGCTCCCGTCACGATCGCCGTCTTGCCATCCAGTGCCATGCTGATCTCCATTTTTTCGCCGGTCCTGCCGGATTTTCGATGCGGACAGTGGCGAAACGGCGGACGGAAATCAACGTGCCGGCGTCCTGACGGCGCGTAATCGCCGCCGAGGGTGCACGCCGGCCGCCCGGTGCGTCGCCTAGCGCCACATGCCGCGCATGCGGCTCTTGAGGTCGACGCGGACGTCCGGCCGGGGCGCGCGTCCGCCGGATGCCGCAGGCGGCGGCCAGGAAACGCGCTCGAACCTGTCCAGCATGTGGTCCGCGATGAAGCGCGTGCGCGACGCGTAGACGTGGCGGTCGCCGCGCGACGCCTGGCCGTGCACGTAGAAGCGCTGCGGCGTGATCAGGTGAAGCGAATCCTTCGCCCGCGTCATCGCGACATAGAGCAGGCGCCGCTCCTCCTCGATCTCCTCGCGCTCGCCAACGGCAAGGTCTGAGGGAATGCAGCCGTCGACCGCGTTGAGCACGAAAACCTTCGCCCACTCCTGACCCTTGGCCGAGTGGATGGTCGACAGGATCAGATAGTCCTCGTCCAGATATGGCGGGCCGGCCTCGTCGCTCGTCGCGTCGGGCGGGTCGAGGGTCAGGTCGGTCAGGAAGCGCTCGCGCGACGCATATCCCGCCGCGATCTGCTCCAGCTGCAGCAGGTCGGCGCGGCGCACGGCGGCGTTCTCATGCATGCGCTCAAGGTGCGGCTCGTACCACAGGCGCACCCGCTCCAAGTCCGACGGCCACGCCGCCGCCTTCTGCCGCAATCCGGTGAACAGGTCGACGAAGGCGGCCCAGTCGGGCGCGGCGCGCGCCGGCGGGGAAAAGCCGGCAAGTCCCATCGCCGCGTCAAGCGAGCGCTCCATGGTCTCCAGCGCCTGGGCGGCGCTGGACGGCCCGACGCCCGGCAGCAGCTGGAGAACGCGAAACCCTGCCACGCGGTCGCGAAAATTCTCCGCCATGCGCAGCACCGCCAGCACGTCCTTCACATGCGCGGCATCCAGGAACTTGAGGCCGCCGAACTTCACGAAGGGGATGTTGCGGCGCGTCAGCTCGATCTCCAGCGGACCGGAGTGGTGCGACGCGCGGAACAGCACCGCCTGCTGCTTCAGCGCGATACCCTCCTCCCGCGCCTCGAGCACCTTCTCGCAGACGTAGTTCGCCTGTTCGGCCTCCTCGCGCACCGTCACAAGTTGCGGCCGCTCGAGAGAACGACGCTCCGTCCAGAGGTTCTTGGTGAAGCGTTCCTCCGCCTCTTCGATCACCGCGTTCGCGGCGGCGAGGATGGTTTCGGTAGAGCGGTAGTTGCGATCCAGGGTGACGACGTCCGCCGGCGCCGGGAACAGTTTTGGGAAGTCCAGGATGTTGCGCACTTCCGCGGCACGGAACGAATAGATCGACTGTGCGTCGTCGCCGACCACCGTCAGTCCGCGCCCGTCCGGCTTCAGCGCCGTCAGGATAGAGGCTTGGAGTCGGTTGGTGTCCTGGTACTCGTCGACCAGCACATGGTCGAAGCGGCCGCCGAGATGCGCGGCGATGCCTGGCTCCTCGGCCATCTGCGCCCAGTAGAGCAGCAGGTCGTCGTAATCGAGCACGTTCTGCGCCTGCTTGGCCTCGACATAGGCGGCAAACAGCGACTTCAGCTCGTCGGCCCAGCCGATGCACCAGGGGAAGTAGGCGCCGAGCACCTGACCGAGTTCCGCCTGGGCGTTCACCGCCCGCGAATAGATGGCGAGGCAGGTGCCCTTGGCCGGGAAGCGGCTCTCGGTCTTCGACAGCCCGAGGTCGTGCCGGACCAGGTTCATCAGGTCCGCGGAATCCTCGCGGTCGTGTATGGTGAACGCCGGGTCGAGGCCGATCTCGAGCGCGTAGTCGCGAAGCAGGCGCGCACCGACCGAATGGAACGTCCCCGCCCAGGACAGTCCCTCGCTCAGCACCGCCGCCTTGTCGCCCAGCACCTCCCCGGCGATCCGCTCGACCCGCCGGGTCATCTCCGATGCAGCGCGCCGGGAGAAGGTCATCAAGAGGATGCGGCGCGGATCGGCGCCCTTGACCATCAGGTGCGCGACGCGGTGCGCCAGCGTGTTGGTCTTTCCGGAACCCGCCCCGGCGATGATCAGCAGCGGTCCGGCCACCGCCCCGCCCCCATGCTCCACCGCCGCCCGCTGCTCGGCATTGAGGCGGGCGAGATGGTCTATCGGCTCGGGATGGACGGTCGAATCACGGACGGCGACGTTCATGCCGGGCATGAAGCATCGTTTCCGATATGTTCGCAACACGGCGTCGTGAGTCCGTGGGGCAATCGCTTAAAGGACCACCCGGGTGTACCCCCCACCCCAACCCCTCCCCACAAGGGGGAGGGGGAATCCTGCAGCGGCTTCGCTCAGCGCGAAACGATGATGATGTTGGCCGGGCATGGCGGCAGGCACGTCCCCTCCACCTTGTGGGGAGGGGTGAGGGGTGGGGGTAATCTCTTCAAGCGATTGTCCCGCGCCGGTCCGACGCGCGGGGCCCGCTACTCCCCGATGCCCCGATCCCTCAGCGCCGCCGTAATCTCGTCGAGGATCGCGGGATCGTCGATGGTCGCCGGCATCTTCCACTCCTCCTTGTCGGCGATCTTCTGCATCGTCGCACGGAGGATCTTGCCGGAGCGCGTCTTCGGCAGCCGCTTGATCGTGACCACCGTCTTCAACGCGGCTACCGCGCCGATGCGGTCGCGGACGAGCTGGATGATCTCCTTCTCCACCGTCACCAGTTCCCGCGCCACGCCGGCGTTCAGCACCACGAATGCGCACGGGATCTGGCCCTTCATCGCATCCGCAATGCCGACGACGGCGCACTCGGCGACATCAGGATGTTCGGCGACCACTTCCTCCATGCCGCCCGTCGAGAGGCGATGGCCGGCGACGTTGATGATGTCATCGGTGCGCGCCATGATGAACAGGTAGCCGTCGTCGTCGATGATCCCGGCGTCCGCGGTCTTGTAGTAGCCGGGGAACTCGGCGAGGTAGGATTGCCGGAAGCGCTCGTCGGCATGCCAGAGCGTCGGCAGGCATCCGGGTGGCATCGGCAGCTTGATCACCACATTGCCGAGCGTGCCGCGCGGAACCGGATGGCCGGCATCGTCGAGGATCTGCATGTCGTAGCCGGGCATCGGCACGCCGGGCGAGCCGTATTTCACCGGCAGCTGGCCGAGGCCGATCGGGTTCTGGCTGATGGGAGCCCCGGTTTCCGTCTGCCACCAATGGTCGATGACCGGTTTCTTCAGCTGCCGTTCCGCCCACTTGATGGTTTCCGGGTCGGCGCGCTCGCCGGCCAGGAACAGGGTGCGGAACTGCGACAGGTCGTATTTCGGCACGAACGTGCCCTCGGGATCCTGGCCCTTGATGGCGCGGAAGGCGGTCGGGGCGGTGAACAGCGCAACGACGCCATGCTCGGCGATCACCCGCCAGAAGGTGCCAGCGTCAGGCGTGCCGACCGGCTTGCCCTCGAACAGGACGGTGGTGCAGCCGTGCAGCAGCGGCGCGTAGACGATGTAGGAGTGCCCGACCACCCAGCCGACGTCCGATGCCGCCCAGAACACCTCGCCCGGCTTCACGCCGAACTCGTTCTCCATCGACCATTTGAGCATGACCATGTGGCCGCCATTGTCGCGCACCACGCCCTTGGGCTGGCCGGTCGTGCCGGAGGTGTAGAGCACATAGAGCGGATCAGTGGCGGCAACCGGAACACAATCCACATTCGCGCCGGCGGCGCGCTCGCGCGCAACCTGGTCGGCATAATCGAGATCGCGCCCATCGACCAGGTCGCAGCGCTGTTCGTCGCGCTGCAGGACGAGGCAGCGCTCCGGCTTGTGGTGGGCGATCTCGATGGCGCCGTCGAGCAGCGGCTTGTAGGCGACGATGCGGCCCGGCTCGACGCCGCAGGAAGCCGAGATGATCATCCTGGGCTGCGCATCGTCGATGCGGGTTGCGAGTTCCCGCGCGGCAAAGCCGCCGAACACGACCGAATGGATGGCGCCGAGCCGCGCGCAGGCCAGCATGGAAAACACCGCCTCAGGCACCATCGGCATGTAGATGATGACGCGATCGCCCTTGCCGACGCCCTGGTTCTTCAGGACGGAAGCGAGTGCAACGACTTGCTGCTTCACCTCGGCATAGGTGAACTTGCTGACCTTGCCGGTGACCGGGCTGTCGTAGATCAGCGCAAGCTGGTTGGCGCGACCGCCCGCCACGTGGCGGTCGAGCGCGTTGTAGCAGGTGTTGCATTCAGCGCCCGCGAACCAGCGTCCGTAGACGCCCGCATCCGCATCGAAGACCTTCTCCCAGGGCTTGAACCAATCGATATCCCTGGCGGCATCCGCCCAGAACTTCTCTGGGTCGCTTTTCCATGCCGCGTAGACTTCGCGATAGCGTGACGCCATGTCTTTTCTCCCGGTCTTGGGCGCTGCTTTAAAGGTCTGTCGCCAGTCAGTCCATGTGACGAAAGGCTGATGCTTTGACAGGACGCATCCGGCCTGATCAAAGGCGGCATGACCAAGATACTCTCGCTTCTCATCCTTGGCATGATGGTGATTCAGATCATCAGGCCCCTCGGCCTGCCGGGTCTGAAGCAGCGGCGCGATTTCTGGAAGCTGGCGGTCGCGGCACTCGCGGCGATCTCGGCGACGGCGCTGCTGGGCCACGGCCAGTAAAGGCACGCCGCCTTGCGCCGCGGCCATCTTCAGTCTTCCGCCAGCAACAGCTCGACGAGGTGTTCCGCCCAGGCGAGATATCCGGCTTCCGACGCATGAAAACCATCGGTGGAGAAGCCGGCGGCCGGATCCAGGATCGGCAGGCGCGGCGCGCCGAGCGCGCTGCGCTCGCGGCAGAGCCGGACGCCCATGCCGTTGATCGCCTGCGCCCGGACCTCGAGGATCCTGCCGAGCGCCTTGGGCAAAGCGGGCACGCGCGTCATGTCGACGACCGGCGACCAGATCAGCCGCGCCTCCGGCCATTTTGCACGCAGCGCATAGAGCAGCGTGCCGAACTCCCTGCCCCAGCGCGACACGGAGTGGAAATTCTTGGTGTCGTTGGTGCCGATGGACAGCACGATATGGGTCCACGGCTCGTGCGGCAGATTGGGCACGACCTGGTCCCGGATGCCGCCAGCGGTCGCCGAGTTGAAACCCGCCGCGCGCCAGTTGACCGCCCTGCCCGTCCGCTCGGCCATCATCGCCGCGAGCTGCGACGCCAGGCCTTGCTCGGAATTGCCGACGCCGACGGATGCCGCTGAGGAGTCGCCAAGCACCAGCAGTCCGATCGGCGGCTCAGCGCCGTCGATCCGGTGCAGCACCGGGCCTTTCGCCGGCGCCAGCCGCTCGGTGCGCAGCCTGACGCCGACGCCCTGCCAGACGTAGATCGAAGAGGCGAGCCAGGTGAGCAGCGCGGCCGGATTGAACTTGTCCCTCGCCACCGCGCCCCCCGCCGATGCCTAGGCCTTGAGCACTTCGACGCCGGGCAACGCCTTGCCTTCCATCCATTCAAGGAAAGCTCCGCCGGCGGTCGAGATGTAGGTGAAGTCGTCGGCGACCTCGGCATGGTTGAGCGCGGCCACCGTGTCGCCGCCGCCGGCGACGGAGACCAGCTCGCCGGCCTTGGTGCGCTTGGCGGCATGCTTGGCCGCCGCGACCGTCGCCCTGTCGAAGGGCTCGATCTCGAAAGCGCCGAGCGGGCCGTTCCAGACCAGCGTCTTCGCGCGATCGATCCAGGCATTCACCGCCTCGACGGTCTTCGGACCGACGTCGAGGATCATGCCGTCGGCCGGCACCTGATCGATCGCCACCGTCTCGTTTGCGGCGCCGGCCTTGAACTCCTTGGCCACGACGCCGTCCACCGGCAGGACGATGGCGCAGCCGCTTGAGGCGGCCTCGATCATGATCTGCTTTGCGGTGTCGGCGAGATCGTGCTCGCAGAGCGACTTGCCGACGTCGGTTCCGCGCGCAGCGAGGAAGGTGTTGGCCATGCCGCCGCCGATCACCAATGCGTCGACCTTCTTCACCAGGTTCATCAGCAGGTCGATCTTGGTCGACACCTTTGCGCCGCCGACGATGGCGACAACCGGCTTGACCGGGCTGCCGAGGCCCTTCTCCAGCGCCTCGAGCTCGGCCTGCATCGTGCGGCCGGCGAAAGCCGGAAGGAAATGCGCCAGCCCTTCGGTCGACGAGTGGGCACGGTGGGCTGCGGAAAAGGCGTCGTTGACGAAGACGTCGCCATCCTTGGCCAATTCCTCGGTGAAGGCCGGATCGTTCTTCTCCTCGCGCTTGTCGAACCGGGTGTTCTCCAGAAGTGCGATGTCGCCCGGGTTCATGGCGAAGATGGCGCCCTGGGCCTTCTCGCCGATCGTATCCGGGATGAAGGTGACCGTGCGGCCGATGACGTCCGACGTGGCGCGGGCGATGGGCTCGAGCGAGAACTGCGGGTCCGGCCCGCCCTTCGGGCGGCCGAAATGCGCCAGCAGAATGACCCTGGCGCCCTTGTCCGAGAGTTCGATGATGGTCGGCGCGACACGTTCGATCCGCGTGGCGTCGGTGACCTTGCCGTCGGCCATGGGCACGTTGAGGTCGACGCGCACCAGCACGCGCTTGCCTTTCACGTCGCCGATCAGATCGAGTGTCTTGAACTTGGTCACCGGCGTCTCCTGTGTGCAAATCGCGGCGGACATTATCGCGCGAAGGCTCCGATGCAAGGCATTTCGAGACCCCTCCGGCAGGATTCTGGGTCGCTCGTCCAGCTCAGAGATCCGACGTCGGCTCCTCCGTTCCCGGTTTCCTCCGGATGCGGCGAATGACCTTCTGCAGGCGCTCGAAAATATCCCCGGCGCTCACGACCGGCCCGTGGCCGTGCGCGGCCTGCGGCTCGAAGGAAACGCCCACTTCCGTGATGCGTCCCTTCTCGTCGACGTCGCGCACGATGAGTTCGATCGGGCCGAGCGCCACGCGGTCGGCATATTCCGGATGACCGCCGACGCGCGCCCGCACCAGTTCGCCGATGGTGAGCCGGCGCTCGGATTCCGTGAGGCCGGGCCCATAGGCCATCTCCAGCTCTTCCGCCGGGCGTTGCGGGTCGAGCGCGAAAGCGCCGAAGAAATCCGCGTCCTCCGGGTCCACGGCCGCACGGCTGGCGAACAGCTTGTCCAGCAGGCGCGGATAGCGGTCGGGCACGAAGATGTAGACGTGGTCGTCCGCGACCAGCCGGCCGGCATCCTGGAAGCGCATGGAACGCCCGTCGCGCACGATCAGCGACGGTCGCGCCCAGCGCGGAATGCGCTCGCCGCGCGCCACCGGGCTGTCGGCCACGATGCGGTAAGCGAGCAGTTCGTGGTGGGCGGAACCGGGAAGCTCCAGCTCGAACTTGTCCAGCGGCCCGATGCGCGGCGGCACGACGAGGCCGAGCAGCCGGGCGAACGGGCCCACCGTCCAGCCCTGCACCAGCAGCGAGACCAGCACCACGATGAAGGCGACGTTGAAGATGTACCGGCCGTTCTCCAGCCCGCCGAGCAGAGGCGTGATCGCCAGCAGGATCGACACGGCGCCGCGCAAGCCCACCCAGGCGATGAAAGCTGTTTCCGCGCGGGGAAAGCGGAAAGGCGCCAGGCAGAGCCACACCGCCACCGGCCGGGCGATGAAGATGAGCACGAGGCCGAGCGCCACTGCGGCAGGCAGGATGCCGAGGAACTGGGAGGGCGTGGCGAACAACCCGAGCACCAGGAACATGATGATCTGCGCCAGCCAGGACACGCCCGCCTGGAAGCGCCTCAGCACCGCCGTCGAGCGAACGCGCGAATTGCCGGCAATGAGGCCGGCCACGTAGACGGCAAGGAAGCCGGACCCGCCGATGGCCCCGGCCCCAGCAAAAACCATCAGCGACAACGCGAGAACGAAGATCGGCACCAACCCGTGGTCGAGGTCGAGCCGCTCGATGAGGCGCACGATGGCGAAGCCGCCGAGAATGCCGACGAGGCCTCCCAGCACCATGTGCGTGACAAAGCCGACCAGAATGTCGATCAGCAGGATCTCGGCCTCGGGATTCTGGCCAGCGGCGATGACCTCGACGAGGGTGATGGTCAGGAAGATGGCGATCGGGTCGTTGGTGCCCGATTCGATCTCGAGGGTGGACCTGACGCGGTCGCGCAGATGCAGGTTGCCGGCGCGCAACAGGAAGAAGACGGCGGCGGCGTCGGTCGAGGCAACGGCAGCTCCAAGCAGGAACGATTCCAGCCAGGACAAGTCGACCAGCGCGTGCGCCGCGATGCCGAAGATGATGGTGGTCAGGGCAACGCCGACAGTCGCCAGCGACAAAGCCGGCAGTGCCGCCTGTCGCAGCACATTGTAGGGCGTGCCGAAGCCGGAATCGAAGAGGATGACGGCCAGCGCGAGAGAGCCGACGAAATAGGCCAGGCTGGCATTGTTGAAATCGACGCCGAGGCCGTCGTTGCCGGCGAGCAGGCCGATGCTCAGGAACAGGAGAAGCAGCGGAGCACCGAAGCGAAAGGCGATCAGGCTCGAGAACGACGCGACCAGCACGAGCGCCGTGCCGATCAGCGTCACGAGGTAGATCGCATGATCCATCCGTCGCCTGCCCCCTTTCCGATCTCCGTTCCTCGTTGCGACAGAGTGCGGCGAAGACGGGAACCGCGCAAGCCACAGTTCCGAGGAGCAGTTTGCTTTTTATCGCCTCCGCCCGGAAGCGACTGCCATTCCCCCCGCAGAGAATGAAGCCTCCCCATCAGTTCGCATCGCCACGCCCGCTTGTCGCGTCTGGCCATTGTCAAAGAACGGTCCCGATGGGGGTCGGGGGACCCGACCGGGAAGACGGGCGGCCGTCCGGTCGCTCGTAACATAGAATATGCGGCCTCGCGGCCGCCCGTCCGGTGGTCTTGCCCCACCTGTCCCGCCCGGCCCATCGGGTCGCGGTCGGCGGTCGGGGCCCGGACCTGGGGGCTCATCACCCAGCAGCGCCACCGTAGCGCTGCCGATCCGGCACCGTCGCCTGCCCGGAGGGTCGGTGGCCATCCGTTTCCCGTGCAGGGGCGAGACGGATTATGAGGGCGGTTCTTGGGGTGGGGAGAATCTTTTTTCGAGCGGGAGATGTCGGCGCTCTGAAATGCAAGCGATAACAATATGTTAGGAGAAGCTCGGCGCTGCGAGTGGCTGCGAAAGGGGGCGTTTTTCTCCCTGCGCAACTCCCATTTTCGCGCTCTGGGCGGGCGTTCCGTTTGGCGACGGGGTGTTGCATTGCGCCGTCGGCGTGCTGCCGGGGCGTCACGGCATGGGTCCTAGGCTCTCCGCAGTTCGCTTCGCTCCTGCTTCGGCCCAGGATGACGAAGGGGGGAAGTGAGTTCGCCAATCGACAGCGCCGACGTTGATGATTGGCCGCTAGCAGTCCAACTTCGATGATTGGCCGCTGACACCCCTACTTCGTCATCCCAGGGCAAGCGCAGCGAAGCGGAGCGCGACCCTGGGACCCATGCCGTTACGTTCGGATACCCGCCCAGTGGTGCGGGCATGGACCCGACGCCGCCGCCTGCCGGGCTGCCACACTCGCTGCAGGTGGCGCCACGCTGCCTTGACCGCAAACGAAAAACGCCCGGACGATGCCGGGCGCTTTCGCTGATGAGAATGTGGCTCGGATCAGCCGATGGTCTTGCCGAAAGCGACGGCCGTGTCGGCCATGCGGTTGGAAAAACCCCACTCGTTGTCATACCAGGACATGACGCGCACGAGGTTGCCGTCGATGACCTTGGTCTGGTCGAGCGCGAAGGTCGAGGAAGCCGGGTTGTGGTTGAGGTCGATCGAGACCAGCGGCTCCTTGGTGTAGGCCAGGACGCCCTTCAGCTGGCCGTCGGCGGCGGCCACCAGGGCGGCGTTGACCTCGTCGACGGTGACCGTCTTCCTGGACACGAACTTGAAGTCGATGACCGAGACGTTCGGGGTGGGCACGCGGATCGAGACGCCGTCCAGCTTGCCCTTGAGCTCCGGCAGCACGAGGCCGACGGCCTTGGCCGCACCGGTCGAGGTCGGGATCATCGACATGGCCGCAGCGCGGGCGCGGTAGAGGTCCTTGTGCATGGTGTCCAGCGTCGGCTGGTCGCCGGTGTAGGCGTGGACCGTCGTCATGAAGCCCTTCTCGATGCCGAAGGCGTCGTTGAGGACCTTGGCGACCGGGGCCAGGCAGTTGGTGGTGCAGGAGGCGTTGGAGACGACGACGTGGTCCTTGGTCAGCTTGTCGTGGTTGACGCCATAGACGACCGTCAGGTCGGCGCCGTCGGCAGGCGCCGACACGAGCACGCGCTTGGCGCCGGCGGTCAGGTGCGCGGAGGCCTTGTCCTTGGACGTGAAGATGCCGGTGCACTCGAGCGCGATGTCGACGCCGAGATCCTTCCACGGGAGCTGGGCCGGATCCTTGATCGCCAGGACCTTGAACTTCTCCTTGCCGATCGAAATGGTGTCGCCGTCAACGCCGACTTCATGCGGGAACTTGCCATGCACGCTGTCGTAGCGCAGCAGGTGGGCGTTGGTCTCGACCGGGCCGAGGTCGTTCACCGCGACGACATCGATGTCGGTCCGACCCGACTCGTAGATGGCGCGTACGATGTTGCGGCCGATGCGGCCAAATCCGTTGATTGCGACTCTTACGGTCATGAATAGTCCTCCTGCGGAGCGTAAGCCGACCAAGACAAGGCGGCCGGGGTCAATTCGGCGCGGCTGCTGCGATGCCTGGGAGGCGCCGCGCGTGCAGCCGCTTCTTAAACGCGACGTGGTCAGGAATCCAGCGGCGATGCCGTCTGGTCAAATCGATTAACGCCGGTTGCTCCACGCGACATCTCGGCGCGGGGCGGCGAAAGGCGCACCGGGAGACGGCGCCTTGGCGGTCTCGATCAGGGCTGTGCCGGAAAATCCGCGGAAAAGCGCAGCTCGCGGAGCGGCCGCACCGCCCGGGTCGTGGCGTCATAGGTTGGGTGGGCCTTGTAGGCGGCAAGCGCCGCCTCGTCCGGAAATTCCGCGTAGACCACCACGTCGATCTGGTCGCACAGCGGATCGACCTTGCGGTTGAGCGCCACCTCGAAATGGGTGGAGAACGGAATCTCGGCCAGCGCCATCAGGCCGTCGCGGATGGCGACGACATCGCCGCCGGGCGGCGCACTGAAGAAGACGATGTGGCGGATCATCGGCGGTCCCGATCCAGATAGGGCGTGCCGCCCGGGCCCCGAAGCGGGAGCCGGGCGCGTTCGCGTGTCGCGCCGATCAGCGCTTGGCGGGGTGCAGGCGCGCCTCGACGGCCTGCGCCGCGGCCTCGGCGGTGATGCCGAAGTGCTTGTAGAGCTGCTCGATCGTGCCGGAAGCGCCGAAGCCATGCATGCCGACGAAGATGCCGTCGGCGCCGATGAAGCGGTCCCAGCCCATGCGGATGCCGGCCTCGATGGCGACCTTGACCGGAGCGACGCCGATCATCGCTTCCTGGTAGGCGGCCGGCTGCGCCTCGAACAGTTCCATGCAGGGCACCGAGACGACGCGCGTCGGGTGGCCGTGCGCCTGCAGCGCCGTACGTGCGTCGAGAGCGATCTCGACCTCGGAGCCGGTGGCGAAGATCGTCACCTGGGCCTCGCCGTCGGCGGTCGCCAGTTCGTAGGCGCCGAACGAGCAGAGGTTCTCCTCCACATATTCGGTGCGCACGGCGCGCAGGTTCTGGCGGGTGAGCGCCAGCGTCGAAGGCGCCTTGGCGCTTTCCAGCGCGAGCTGCCAGCACTCGGCCGCCTCGGTGGCGTCGGCCGGGCGGAAGACCAGATGGTTCGGGATGGCGCGCAGCGCAGCCACATGCTCGACGGGCTGGTGCGTCGGGCCGTCCTCGCCCAGGCCGATGGAATCGTGCGTCATGACGAAGATGGAGCGGATGCCCATCAGCGAGGCAAGGCGCATCGACGGACGCGCATAGTCCGAGAAGCAGAGGAAGGTGCCGCCATAGGGAATGATGCCGCCGTGCAGCGCCATGCCGTTCATGGCAGCCGCCATGCCGTGCTCGCGGATGCCGTAGTGGACGTAGCGGTTGCCGTAGCTGCCGGCCTGGATCGGGTTGGTCTGGCTGGTCTTGGTGTTGTTGGAGCCGGTCAGGTCCGCCGAGCCGCCGATGGTCTCGGGCAGCACGCCGTTGATGACCTCCAGCGCCATCTCGGACGACTTGCGGGTGGCGACTTTCGGCTTGTCGGCCGCGAGCTTCTTCTTGTAGTCGGCGATGGCGCCGTCGAGGCCGCCGGAGAGCTCGCCACGCATGCGGCGCTCGAACTCGCTGCGCACGTCGGAGCCGGCAGCGGCGAGCCGCTTCTCCCAGTCCTGGCGCTTCTTGGCCGAGTTGAGGCCGGCGAGACGCCATGCGTCGAGGATGTCGGAGGGCACCTCGAACGGCGCGTAGTCCCAGCCGAGCGTCTTGCGGGTGGTGGCGATCTCGTCCTTGCCGAGCGGCGAGCCGTGGGCCTTGGCCGTGCCGGCCTTGGTCGGCGCGCCGAAGCCGATGGTGGTCTTGGCGGCGATCAGCGTCGGGCGGTCGGAGGCGCGGGCGAAGTCGATCGCCTTGGCGATGGCCTCCGCGTCGTGGCCGTCGCAGGCGATCGTCGACCAGCCGGAGGCGGCGAAGCGCGCCTGCTGGTCAGTCGAATCGGCCAGCGACACGGCGCCGTCGATCGAGATGTTGTTGTTGTCCCAGAAGACGATCAGCTTGTTCAGCTTCAGGTGGCCGGCGAGCGTAATCGCCTCCTGGCTGATGCCTTCCATGAGGCAGCCGTCACCGGCCAGCACGTAGGTGTAGTGGTCGACGAGGTCGTCGCCATAGGCGGCGTTCATGATGCGCTCGGCGAGCGCGAAGCCGACCGAGTTGGCCAGACCCTGGCCGAGCGGGCCGGTCGTCGTCTCGATGCCGGCCGCGTGGCCGTATTCGGGATGGCCGGCGGTCCTGGAGCCGAGCTGGCGGAAATTCTTGATCTCGTCGAGGGTGATGTCCTCGTAGCCGGTCAGGTAGAGCAGCGAGTAGAGCAGCATCGAGCCGTGGCCGGCCGACAAGATGAAGCGGTCGCGGTCGGCCCAGTGGGGGTTCTGCGGATCGAACTTGAGATAGCGGGTGAACAGCACAGTCGCGATGTCGGCAGCGCCCATGGGCAGGCCGGGATGGCCGGAATTCGCCTTCTCCACCGCATCCATGGACAGGAAGCGGATCGCGTTGGCCATGCGGTCGTGCTTTTCGCTGTTGCTCATGGATCGCTCGCAGTTGGGGTGGCTCGGGCCAAAAAGGCAGCGGACACATAGCAGGTGCCGTCCGGGTGTCAACAAACGCGCAGACGCGGCGAAAAGGCGCGTCCGCGCGTTTCCCTGGCCGAACTCGGCTCCCCGGCTGAAAGGCCGCCGGCGCATTAGCAGGGGACAGATGAACAGCTTTGTTGACGTGCGCTTCCAGCGCTGCCTAATGTTTTCCGTGTAACGCGTTCTGAACGCGGAGATTCCACGGCGGGCGGGTTGAGACGGAAACGATGACCGGCGAAACCACACTCAGGGAGGCCATTTCGCGCCTCACCAAGGCGATCGAAGGGCTGGAAAATGCCGTCGCCGCACGCCTCGAGCAGGAACAGGATTATTCCGAAGCCGAAGCCGAGGTGCAGCGGATGAATGCCGACCGCAGCCGACTGGCGCAGGAACTCGACAATTCTGAATCGCGCGCCGAGCGGCTCGAGGAGGCCAACAAGGAAGTCTCGCGAAGGCTGGTGACGGCGATGGAGACCATCCGCGCCGTGCTGGACAGGTAGGTGCGACATGGCGCAAGTCACGATTACCATCGACGCCAAGCAATATCGCATGGCCTGCGACGAGGGGCAGGAAGAGCACCTCATGGAGATGGGCCAGAAGTTTGACCGCTACGTCTCCTATCTCAAGAGCTCCTTCGGCGAGATCGGCGACCAGCGGCTGACAATCATGGCCGCCATCATGGTGATGGACGAACTCTCGGAGCTGCAGAAGCGGGTCAAGGGCATGGAGAGCGAGATCGGAACGCTGAGGAAGACGCGCGACGAGGCTCTTGTGAAAGCCGACAAGAACGACGCGGCGCTGACCGGGGCACTGACAGGCCTGGCGCAGCGCATGGAAACACTGGCGGAAGGCCTGGCGGTTCGCAAGGCGAACTAAGGCCGGCAGTTCCCAGCGACCGGCGTTCCGCTTTCCTCGACACGCTGCTCTCGCGCGTCCCTCCCCGGCGCGATCGGCATCCCCACGGCGGTTCCGGACGGGGATCCGTCCCCCGGGCTCGCTGCCGCGGCCGTCAACAGCCATTGTCCACAATTGATCCGCAGCGCCTTGCGCCGCGCCGATCGTTGATGCTAACGGCAGACATCCACAGGGGTGCTCCGTACCGTCGGGGCTGAGATGCGAGGCGGCAAGCCTTCAGACCCTAAAGCTGATCTGGGTAATGCCAGCGGAGCGAGGCGGTCATGTTTTCCGGCGCACAGATATCCCTTTATCCGATGTCCGACGATTTCGTGGACATCATCCTGAACGCCATCAAGGCGCTGGATCCCTACCGGGATTCGTTCCGCATCGAAACGGACGACCTGTCCACCCTGCTCGTCGGTCCGCCCGAACAGCTCTTTCCAGCGATGCGCGACCTTTTCGTCGCCGCCGCGGCGAGCGGCAGGCACTGCGTGCTGTCCGCCACGGTCTCGCGCGGCTGTCCCGGTGAACCCGACGATCCGATCTGCACGCCGGCGGAGCGGCCCGAGGTTCCCGCTCCGCTTGAGGAGCGGGTCGCGCTGGCCGTGCGGACGGCGGCGCAAGCGGCCGACACCGGCCAGGAAATCGCAGTCCAGTTCTCGTTCTACCCGCTCGGCCGGGGCCACCACATGGACGAGATCTACGGCTGCATCGACTTTCTGAAATCGTCCGGCGTGTTCGAACGATCGAAGAATTTCTGCACCAAGCTCAGGGGCGACGCAGGCCAGGTCTTCGCCACGCTGGAACAGGCGTTCCTGCGCTTCGGCTCGCCTGAAGGGCACGTCGCACTCGATCTGACCGTCTCGGCCAACAGCCCGACGCCCCGCTAGGGAGCCCCAGCGCGATCAAAATCGCACGGTTGCCTTAGCCTTTTGTTTTCGCATCACTTTTGCCGACAATCGGCATCCGCTCCTCGGCGCGATCATCCAGCGCCGAACCAATTCTTCTCAATTCCAGGCAGGAATGGCATGACCCGTCAAAACAGGTGGACCCTGCGCGAAACCATGATCGTCGCCGTGCTCGGCGCGGTGTTCGGCGCCCTCTATCTCGCCTGGGTGCAGGTCTGGCTTCTCGCCCAGGCGGTCTTCGGCCCGGTCACCATGGATGTGGTGATGGGCTTCTGGTTCGTCGCCTCCATTGTCGCTGCGGCGATCATCCGCAAGCCCGGCGTCGCCCTCGCAGCCGAGATGCTGACGGCGGCGGTCCAGATCATGCTCGGCAGCCCGGCCGGCCTGCTCCTCCTGGTCACGGGGGCGGTACAGGGCGCCGGTGCGGAGGTCGTGTTCGCGGCCACGCGCTGGCGGAACTATCGCCTTCCGGTCCTGCTGGCGGCCGGCGTCGGAGCGGCGGTGTTTTCCTTCATCTACACCTGGATCCGCTTCGACTATGGCGCACTTGCGCCCGGCCTTCTCGTCACCATGTTCGTGCTGCGCTGCCTGAGCGGCGCCTTGCTGGGCGGATGGCTTGGTCATGTGATCGTCCAGGGCCTCTACGGCACAGGCGTCCTCTCCGGCCTGGCGATAGACCATGACCGGCGAACCGCGCGCCGCTGACCGCGCCGCCCTGGCAGAATGGGACGAGGTTGCGGTCCGCTACCCCTATGCGAAGGAAGCGGCCGTCGGACCCGTCCGGCTCGCCATCGGGCGCGGCGAGCGGGTGCTGCTCCTGGGCGCATCGGGATCGGGAAAGTCGACCCTCCTGATGACGCTGACGGGTCTGATGCCCGTCAGCATCCCCGCGGAGGTAGCGGGTTACACACGTCTGCGCGGAGAGCCGGTCTCCAACCGCAGCCCTGCCGGCTGGGCCGATACGGTCGCGCATCTGTTCCAGGACGCGGACAGGACGCTCTGCGGAATGCGGGTCGAGGACGAGATCGCCTTCGCCTTGGAAAACGCCGCACTTCCGGAAGCCTGCATCCAGGCGAAGATCCTCGAGGCCATGCATCTCGTCGGATTGCCGCAGGAGTGGCGGAGCCGCCGCAGCACCACACTGTCGGGAGGCGAACGGCAGCTCGTCGCGCTGGCCGCGGCCCTCGCACAGGAAGCGCCGCTGCTGGTCGCCGACGAACCCACCGCGCATCTCGCGCCCGCGGCCGCCGCGCAGCTCTACCGGCTTCTGCTGGACAACAGACGGATGGAAGCCGCTCTCATCGTCGACCATCGTCTCGACGGATTGATCGGCGTCATCAACCGTGTCGCGGTATTGGGCGACGACGGCCGGATCGTCGCCCAGGGTCCCCCGGCGGCGCTGTTTCGGGAACAGCGCGAGCGCCTGGACGCCCTGGGTGTCTGGCGTCCCCTTGCCAGCCATCTCGATGCCGAACTGTCGCAGGCCGGGCTGGCGCCTGCCGAGCCGCCGCTCAGCATTGACGCCGTGCTGCGTCACCTCGAAGATCTGCCGCCGGAAGAACGGAGCCGCGCGCGGGACGCCCTCGCAAGCTTCGCCAGCGCGCGACGGGCCGCGCCGCCAGCATCGCACGGACGCACCGTGGCGCGGCTGACGGAGGCCGACTGCGCGCCTTTCCTGGGGCCGACCGTCCTTCGCAAGGTGAACCTCGAAATTCGCGAAGGCGAGGTGCTCGGCCTTCTCGGCGCCAACGGCGCCGGCAAAACGACGCTCGGCGGAAGCCTCGCGGGCCTGCTTCGATTGAAGGGCGGCAGTCGCGATGGCGCGGCCGGCGCAATCGCGCTGCAGAAGCCAGAGCACCACTTCACCGCCGCCAGCGTCAGGGAGGAGCTTTCCACCTGGCTAAAGGCCGATGCGCTTCGCCTGGGGGAGATCCTTGCCCGGTGGGGTCTCGACGGTCTGGAGGAGCGCCACCCCGCCGAACTGTCGCAAGGGCAGAAGCGGCGGCTGGCGCTGGCGTGCCTGACGTCGAGCAGCCGGTGGCCGCTCCTCGTCCTCGACGAGCCGTTCGCCGGCCTCGATGCGAGAGGCGCGGAGACGGTTTTCGACCACATCGAGGCCCTCGCCGCGGAAGGACGTGCGGTCGCGCTGATCACCCATGACATGGATCTGGCGCTGCGCCTTTGCTCACGCTCCATCGTGCTCGGCGAGAACGGGATCCTGGCGGAAGGTCCGACGGCCGAACTCCTGACAAACGCCGATCTCGTGGCAAGGGCGGGGCTGGCCGAGCCGGCCATCGCGCCGGTCCTGCGCTGGCTGAAGGGGACAGCCGCATGCTGAAGACGCTGCATCCGCTCGCCAAGCTGGTCGTCTGCCTCGTGTGGGTCGCGGCATCCGTCCTGATCTTCGACGCGCGCTTTCAGCTGGCGACCATTGTCATCGTGGTGCTCCTGCTCCTCGTTGTGGAGCGTTTTTCGCTGGCTCTGATCCTGGCCCTGATGTTGCCGTTCGCGCTGTTCGGATTCGGCTTCCTGACCACCAGCGTCCTTTTCCGGCAAGACGGCGGCTTCGCGCTTCAGATGGCGGCCGAGTCGGTGTTGGCCTCGCCGGCATTTTCCGCCGGCATCACGCTTTTCCTGCGGGCGATCGCGTGCGGGATGATCTCGGCGCTGTTCGCGCTGACCACCGACCCTGGAGCGTTTGTGCGGTCGCTGATGGCCAGTTGGCGGCTTCCGCCCCAGATTGCCTATGCCCTCTTTTCAGCCATGCAGCTCGTGCCGGACCTTGCCGCCGAAGTGCAGCAGATGCGGCTGGCGCGCGCCATGAAGCTCGGAAAAGCCCCAAGACGGATCCCCGGGCCCATCGAACTGTCCGGTCTGCTCATCCCGCTTCTGGCCTATGCCATCAGGCGCGCCGGAAGGACTGCGATCGCGATGGAGGCGCGGGGTCTCGAACCCGGATCGCCGCGCACCGTCATGGGTGCGCCGAAACTCGGTCGAAGAGACATCGTAATGACCGCGCTTGCCGCTGCCCTGCTCGTTCTCTGCATCATGAGCATCCGGCCCGCCTGACCCGGAGCCATATCACCGGGGACAAATTTGCCCCGCTGGCCGAGGGCGCAGCAAAACTGCCACCCAACTACCCCTCAAGCTCTTCCCTGAGCATCTCCAGTTCCAGCCACTCCTCCTCCATCGTGGCGAGGGTGGCGCGTTCCTTGTCGAGCATGGCGATGCTCTGGCCAAAGCCCTTGGGGTCGCGTTCGTAGAATTTTGGATCGGCAAGCCTGTCTTCCAGCGCCGAGATCGCAGCGGAGACACCTTCCATCTTGCCCGGCAGCGATTCCAGCGCGAACTTCTGCTTGTAGGAGAGCTTTTTGGCCGGGGCCTTCTGGGTGTCCGCTGCGGACGCGGCGCCGCTCGTCGACCCGCTACCGTTGCCGGACGACGCCACCTTGGCCGCCTTGCGGTCTTCCAGCTTCTTGCCGCCGCGCTGCGCCAGCATGTCGGCGTAGCCGCCCGCATATTCGAGCCAGCGGCCGTTGTCTTCCGGCGCGATGATCGACGTGACGGTGCGGTCGAGGAAATCGCGGTCGTGGCTGACCAGCAGCACCGTGCCGGCGTAACCCGCGACCAGTTCCTGCAGCAGGTCCAGCGTCTCCATGTCGAGGTCGTTGGTGGGCTCGTCCAGCACCAGGAGGTTAGACGGCCGCGCCAGGATGCGGGCAAGGATGAGCCGCGCGCGCTCGCCCCCCGACAGCTCGCGAACCGGCGTGCGCGCCTGCTCGGGCTTGAACAGGAAGTCCTTCATGTAGGAGACGACGTGGCGCTCCTCGCCGTTGACCACCACCGTTTCACCGCGGCCGTCGGTCAGGAAGTGCGCCAGCGACTCCTCCGGATCGAGCGCGGCCCGCTTCTGGTCGAGCGTGGCGATCTCCAGGTTGACGCCGAGCCGGACCTTGCCGGCGTCGGGCGCCAGCTCGCCGGTGAGCATCTTCAGGAGCGTGGTCTTGCCGGCGCCGTTCGGCCCGACGAGGCCGATGCGGTCGCCACGCTGGATGCGCGTAGAAAAGCCCTTCACGACGACCTGGTCGCCATAGGCCTTGTCGATGTTCTTCGCCTCGATGACCAGCTTGCCGGATTCGGCCGCCTCGGAAGCGACCATCGTCGCCACGCCCTCGGCGCCGCGATGGCTGCGGTGCTTCTGGCGCATCGCGTGCAGCTCGCCCAGACGACGCATGTTGCGCTTGCGCCGCGCGGTGACGCCGTAGCGCAGCCAATGCTCCTCGCGCACGATCTGGCGGCCGAGCTTCTGCTGGTCGCGCTCCTCCTCCTCCAGCATCTTGTCGCGCCACTCCTCGAAATGCGCGAAGCCGCGATCGAGTCGCGCCGTCTCGCCGCGGTCGAGCCAAACGGTCGCCTTCGAGACGCGCTCCAGGAAACGGCGGTCGTGCGAAATCAGGATGACGGCCGACGAGGTGCGGATCAGTTCCTCTTCCAGCCACTCGATGACGGCGAGGTCGAGATGGTTGGTCGGCTCGTCGAGGAGCAGGATGTCGGGCTCCGGCGCCATGACCTTGGCGAGCGCGGCGCGCCTGGCCTCGCCGCCGGAGAGGTCGGACGGCTTTTCGTCGCCGGTCAGGCCGAGATGCTCCATGAGGTAGGTGGCGCGGTGCGGATCGTCGGCGGGGCCGAGCCCTACCTCGACATAGGCGCGCACGGTCGCGAAGCCGTCCATGTCGGGCACCTGCGGGAGGTAGCGGATGGTCGCCGACGGATGGCGGAACACCTCGCCGTCGGTCGGCTCGACCAGCCCGGCGGCGATCTTGAGGAGGGTGGACTTGCCCGACCCGTTGCGGCCGACCAGTGCGATCCGATCGCCGGGGGAGACAGACAGGTTTGCGCCCTGCAGCAGCGGCGTACCGCCGAAGGTGAGGCGGATGTCGTCGAGTTTCAGGAGAGGCGGCGCCATGGCTCAGGCCCCCTCGGCGGGAAACGGATGTGCGATCAGCATGGCGCGGCCTGAGCGGAGTTCGATCTCGAGTCTCCCCTGGATCTGGTTGGATATGGTGAGCGACGAACCGAGCGGCACCTCGACGTCATGGAGCGGCCATTTGGCCCCCCGCACCGTCAGGCCCGAGAGCGGCGTGAAGCCGACGACGGAAAACAGCGTCGCGTCGGCGAAGTCAAAGGCCGTTCCGCCGAGCGAAAGCGGGCGACCTTCCTGCGAGCCGCTGCTGAGGATGACTTCCATCCCCTTCTCCGCGATGCGCATCGCAAGCGCCAGGTGGAGGAAGGCATGGTCGGCCCGGCTGCCGCCGAAAGCGCCGGCGAGCACGAGCGACGTCGCGCCCTCCCGTACTGCGGTCGCGACCGCCAGTTCGCCGTCGGTCATATCCTTCTCGGCGGGGAACACCTCGCGCGGCACGTCGGGATAGGCGCGTTCGAGAAGCGCCGTGGCGGAATCGAAATCGCCGACCCAGAGTTCCGGGCTGAGGCCGAGCGCGCGGGCATGGCGCATGCCGGAATCGGCCGCGATGACGCGCGTCTGCGCGACCTGCGCGAGAAGGCGCGGCGTCGTGACCAGATCGCCACCGAGGAGAAGCGTGAAACGGCTCATGCCGCGCCTCTATACGAGGTCGCGCGAAAGCGAAAGGCAGCCATGCGCGCGGGCCATGCGCCGGGCGTTGCACGGGCGCAGCGTTCGGTCTAGTTTGGCCGCGCTCTAACGGGGTGCCGTGCGCGGTGACGCGCACAGGCTGAGAGGCAAGGGAACGAGAGTTCCTGCCAACCCGCTGAACCTGATCCGGCTCGTACCGGCGGAGGGATTAGACGCTTCATCCGGCGCCAATTCCCTTTCAACCTTGAACTGAGGAGGCCTCGGATGCGCATACTCTCTATTCTCGCGGCGACCAGCGCGCTGGTCGGCCTGACCGCGGCCGCCCGGGCGCAGGACACGCTCACCGTCTACACCTATGACAGCTTCACCTCCGAATGGGGCCCTGGGCCGCAGGTGGAGAAGGCCTTCGAGGCGGAGTGCGGCTGCGACATCAAGTTCGTCTCGGTGGCCGACGGCGTGGCCCTGCTCAACCGCATCAAGCTGGAGGGCGCCTCAACGAAGGCCGACATCGTGCTGGGGCTGGACACCAACCTGACCGCCGAGGCGCAGGCGACCGGACTGTTCGCACCGTCCGATATCGACCTCGCCAACGTCAACGTGCCGGGCGGCTGGACCGACAAGACCTTCGTTCCGTTCGACTACGGCTACTTCGCCGTCGTTTACGACACCGAGACGGTGAAGACGCCGCCGGCGAGCCTCAAGGAGCTGGTCGATGGCGATCCGTCGCAGAAGATCGTGATCCAGGATCCGCGCACGTCGACGCCGGGGCTCGGCCTGCTGCTGTGGGTCAAGTCCGTCTATGGCGACAAGGCCGGAGAGGCCTGGGAGAAGCTGCGCGGCCGCGTGCTGACGGTGACGCCCGGCTGGAGCGAGGCCTATGGCCTGTTCACCAAGGGCGAAGCGCCGATGGTGCTCTCCTACACGACTTCGCCGGCCTACCACATGGTTGCCGAGAGCACGGACCGCTACCAGGCGGCAGCCTTCTCCGACGGGCACTACCTTCAGGTCGAGGTGGCCGGGACGACCGTCAACGGCGCCAAGAACCCGCTGTCAGCAAAGTTCCTGGCGTTCATGACCGGACCCGGTTTCCAGGACGCCATCCCCGAGACCAACTGGATGCTGCCGGCAGGCAAGACGGACAAGCCGCTGAACCCGGCCTTCGACCGGTTGGTGAAGCCCGCCAAGACGCTGGCCTTCACGCCGGAAGAGGTGGCGAAGAACCGCAAGGCCTGGGTGGACGAGTGGCTTTCCGTGATGAGCGAGTGAGCACACCGCTGCTCGCTGCGCTGATGCTCCGGCACACCTCTCCGTTCTATCGAACACTTCCCTCTCCAACGGAGAAACGGAACTGGGCTGACGCAGAGGAGGCCACGTCCCCCTCTCCGCCTCGCTGCGCTCGGCACCTCTCCCCCGCGATGCGGGGGCGAGGATGGGCGCCAGGCTTGCGGCCGTCGATCCTCTCCCCTCACGGAGTGGGGGAGAGGTGTCGCGCGAAGCGCGACGGAGAGGGGGGCATCCAGGAGGCCGTCCGCCTGACGTTTGAGCCGCTCCAATGCTGAACCGCGCCCATTCGACGGCCCGCATCGCCCCCGGTATCGCAGCCCTCGCGGCCATCACGCTCCTGATCGGCGGCGCGTTTGCGGGCCTTCTCCTGGAAGGCGCGCGGGACTGGGCCGGGGCCGCTGCGGCGTTCGACGGCTATATGCTGCGGGTGGCGCGCTTCACCCTGCTGCAGGCAGTGCTTTCGACGCTGTTCGCGGTGACGCCGGCGATCCTGGTGGCGCGGGCGCTTTCCCGGCATCCCAGCTTCCCGGGACGGGGTCTCATCCTGAAGCTGTTTGCCGTTCCCTTGGCGCTCCCGGCGATCGTGGCGGCGATGGGCGTGCTGGCGCTGCTGGGGCGCGCGGGATACCTCGCGCCGGTCTTCTCCGCCGCGACCGGCAGCACGTGGCCGGGCATCTACGGCCTGTCGGGCATCCTCGTCGCCCACGTGTTCTTCAACCTGCCGCTGGCGACGCGACTGCTCGTCGAGGCGCTGGACACGGTGCCCGCCGACCAGTGGCGGCTGGCAAGCCAGCTCGGCATGGATGCGCGCGCATCGTTCCGGCTGATCGAATGGCCGGTGCTGCGCGCCGCGCTGCCCGGCGTGGCCGGCCTGGTCTTCATGCTGTGCATCACCTCCTTCACCATCGTGCTGACGCTGGGCGGCGGCCCGGCCGCATCGACGCTCGAGGTGGCGATCTACCAGGCGCTTCGGTTCGACTTCGATCCGGCGCGCGCGGTGACGCTCACGCTGGCGCAGATCGCCATGACGCTGGCGGTGGTGGCGGTGCTGATGCGGCTTGGCGCAAATGTTACGGGGGATGCCAACCTGGCCGTCGCGCGGCGAAGCTTCGTCACCGTCAAGACGCCTGAGCGCGTGTTCAACACGGTGGCGATCCTGCTGGCGCTGGTGTTCGTCGCCGGACCGATGGCGGCGATCGTCGCCTCGGGGCTGGAGGCCGATCTCGGCCGGCTGCTCGCCGAACCCGCATTCCACCGGGCCGCGCTGACCAGCGTCGTGCTGGCCCTGCTCTCGGCCAGCCTCGCCGCGTCGATGGCCTGGGCGCTGGCCGCATCACGACGTGCTGCCGCCGGCGGACGCCTCCCCCTGCTCGAACGGCTGTTCGATACCGGCGCCAGCTTCGTGCTGGTCGTGCCGCCGATCGTCATCGGGGCCGGCTGGTTCATCCTGATCCGGCACGTCGCCGACGTCTTCGCGATCGCGCCGGTGATGGTGGTTGCGGTGAACGCGGTGATGGCCATGCCCTTTGCGCTGCGTGCGGTGCGGCCGGCTCATGATGCCGCGGCCGGGCGGCACGAGCGGCTGTGCGCCTCGCTGGGAATCTCCGGCTGGAACCGGCTGCGCCTGATCGATTGGCCGGTGCTCAGGCGGCCGCTGGCGACCGCCCTCGCCTTCGCCATGGCGCTGTCGCTCGGCGACCTCGGCGTCATCGCCCTGTTCGGCAGCGACGCGGTGAAGACCTTGCCCTATCTGCTGTTCGAGCGCATGGGCAGCTACCGTACGGCCGACGCGGCCGGGCTGGCGCTTCTGCTTGGGGCGCTCTGCCTGGCGCTGATCCTCGCCGCGGACTGGCTTGGCAGGAGAGAGGAACGATGACGGGCGGGCTTCCGATCACCCTGGAAAAGGTCGTCTTCGGCTACGGCGAACAGAAATTCCGCTTCGACGTCGCCATCGAGGCCGGTGCGATGACGGCGCTGATGGGGCCGAGCGGTTCGGGCAAGTCGACGCTGCTCAACCTCGTTGCCGGCTTCGAGACGCCGGAATCGGGTGCGGTCCGCATCGGCGGCGAGGACGTGACGACGCTTCCGCCAGCCTCGCGGCCGGTGTCCATGGTGTTCCAGGAGAACAACCTGTTCGGCCACCTCACGGTCGAGAAGAACGTCGGGCTCGGCCGGTCGCCCTCTCTCACCCTCACCGCCCCCGACCGCGCCGCGATATCAGATGCGCTCGCCCGCGTCGGCCTTGCCGGCAAGGAGAAGCGACTGCCGCGCGAGCTCTCCGGCGGCGAGCGCCAAAGGGTGGCGCTGGCGCGTGTGCTCGTGCGGGACCGCCCCGTCCTGCTGCTCGACGAGCCCTTCGCGTCGCTGGGACCGGCACTGCGCGGCGACATGCTGGAGTTGCTTTCGGACCTTCACGCAGAACGGCGCATGACCGTTGTATTTGTGACACACCACCCCGACGATGCGCGAAGAATTGCCGAAAACCTCATCTTCCTCGGGGATGGCAACGTATCTGCGGCCGGAAAGGCGGAAGATTTTTTCTCCGACAAGGCTCCGGAAAGCTTTCGCGACTACATCGGTGATGGCAGCACAGCGTCATGAGCACCACATATTGCCCGGTTGCAGACATAATTCCTCGTCACATGGCATGACGTTAGGACAATTTCTGTTCGCCGCGCGTTCGTGGTAGGTTCCCGCGACGCATTGCCCTGACGCGAAGGAGAAGGCTCTGTCGAGCTTGTGCATGAAGACGCCTGCAGTTTCGAGCGTAGCACGGCGCATGCCGCGCGGCGCGCTGCTTGTCGCGCTTGCGCTCTCGCTCGCCGGTTGCCAGTCCGCCGTCGATCAGATCAACGCGCAGGCCTTCCAGCCCTCCGACAACCCGGTCACCGTCGACACGGTGAGCCGGAACGACCGCATGGCCGAGCTCGCCAGGGCGCAGCATCCGCGCATCCTGGCGACCTATGGCGGCGAGTACTCCGACCCCAAGCTTGAACGGATGGTGGCGAAGGTCGTCGGCAGCCTGACGCTGGAGACCGACAACCCGACGCAGACCTACCGCATCACCATCCTTAACTCGCCCAACGTGAACGCCTTCGCGCTGCCGGGCGGCTATCTCTATGTCACCCGCGGGCTCTTGGCGCTCGCCAACGATTCGGCCGAGCTTGCCGCGGTGATCGCCCACGAGATGGGCCATGTCACCGCCAACCACGGGCAGGCGCGGCAGCGCAAGGAGGCCGAGGAAGGCCTGGCGACGCGCGTGGTGTCCGACGTGCTGGCGGACAGCCCGTCGGCCAAGCTGGCGCTGGTGCGCGGCAAGCTGCGCCTGGCGCAGTTTTCGCGCAACCAGGAACTCGAGGCCGACACCATCGGCATCCGCACCTCGGGGCGCGCCGGCTACGATCCCTTCGCCGCGTCGCGCTTCCTGCAGTCGATGTCGGCCTATACGGATTTCCGATCGGTAAGCGGCGCCACCGACCCCAGCCTCGACTTCCTGGCGAGCCATCCCAACGCGCCGCAGCGCATTGAACTGGCGTTGCGGCATGCGCGCTCGTTCGGCGCGCCCGGCGTCGGCGCGCGCGACCGCGACTCCTTCCTGGCAGGCATCGACGGGCTGCTCTTCGGCGACACGCCCGAGGAAGGCTACGTGCGCGGCAACACCTTCCTGCATCCGAAGCTCGGCATCTCCTTCTCGGTGCCGCCGGGCTTCGCAATCGACAACAGCGCGACCGCAGTGACGGCGACGGGCCCGGGCGAGACCGCCGTGCGCTTCGATGGCGTCGAGCTCAATCCGCGCACACCGCTGACGACCTACGTCCGCAGCGGCTGGGTGGCCGGCCTCGATCCGGCCAGCGTGCGCGCGGTGACGATCAACGGCAACGAAGCGGCCGTCGCGAGCGCGCGCGCGGAGGGGTGGCAGTTCGATATTGCCGTGATCCGTGCCGGCGACCAGGTTTACCGCTTGCTGACCGCAGCGCCGGCGGCTAGCACCGGGCTCGACCAGATCGCCCGCGCCGTGAGCGGCTCGTTCCGCATGCTCTCGGCACGGGAGAAGGCGGCGCTGAAGCCGCTGCGGATCAAGGTGGTGACGGTAAAGCCCGGCCAGACCGTGGCTTCGCTTTCGGCGGGCATGGTGGGCGTCGACAAAAAACTCGACCTTTTCCGCGTCATCAACGCGCTCGGTCCGGGCGCGACGGTCTCGGTCGGCGACAAGGTCAAGATCATCACCGATCAGTGACCGCGTTTATCGAGCGGGACTAACAAATTTAGTAGCGGCAGGGCTTTGCGGAACATATCATGAACGCATGGCCGCGCTTTCCACACGCGAAAAGCTCGCGATCCTATCCGACGCCGCGAAATACGATGCATCCTGCGCATCTTCGGGCACGGATCGGCGCGACTCGGTAAAATCCAGGGGCATCGGCTCGACCGAAGGCATTGGCATCTGCCATGCCTATGCGCCGGACGGGCGCTGCATCTCCCTGTTGAAGATACTGCTCACCAATTTCTGCATTTACGACTGCTCCTACTGCATAAATCGGTCATCGTCGAACACGCGCCGCGCCCGCTTCACGACCGAAGAGGTCGTTCGCCTCACGATCGAGTTCTACAAGCGCAACTACATCGAGGGCCTGTTTCTCTCCTCCGGCGTCGTCCGATCGCCCGACGAGACGATGAGCGAGATGGTCGAGGTCGCGCGCCGATTGCGCGAGGAGGAGAACTTCGCGGGCTACATTCACCTGAAGACCATTCCAGAATGCGCGTCCGACCTGTTGGAGAAGGCGGGCAAATATGCAGACCGGCTGTCGATCAATATTGAACTGCCGACCGACGAGGGCGTGAAACGATTTGCGCCGGAAAAGCGACCGGAGACGATCCGCCTTTCCATGGCGTCGCTGCGCCAGAAGATGGAAGAGAAATCCGAACCCACGCTGAAGACGAAAAAACGTCAGCGCTTCGCGCCCGGCGGGCAGTCAACGCAGGTGATTGTCGGCGCCGACTCGACATCGGACGACGGCATATTGCGCACCAGCTCGCGGCTCTACGGCAGCTATCAGTTGCGGCGGGTCTATTACTCCGCTTTCAGCCCCATCCCCGACGCCTCCTCGGCGCTGCCGCTGAAGAGACCGCCGCTGATGCGCGAGCATCGGCTTTATCAAGCCGACTGGCTGATGCGCTTCTACGGTTTCCTGCAGCCCGAGATATTGGCCGGCACGCCCGATGGCATGCTCGATCTCGACATCGACCCGAAGCTCTCCTGGGCGCTACGCAACCGCGGGCGCTTTCCGGTCGACGTCAACCGGGCGCACCGCGAAGACCTGCTGCGCGTGCCGGGCCTGGGCACACGCGCGGTGACGCGCATCCTGGACACGCGCCCGCACGCACGACTGAGGCTCGCCGATGTCGGCCGCATCTGCCGGTCGATCGCCACGGTGCGGCCCTTCATCGTTGCGGCGGACTGGTCGCCCGGCTGCCTGCTCGATGCCGAGCGTTTGCGCCAGAAGCTCGCGCCGCCTCCCCGACAGCTGAGCCTGCTGTGACCGCCGCCCCGCAGCTCTCGCTGGCGCGCTTCACCGTTGCCCTGAAGTCCGACATCGATTTCGCCAGCTGGCGGGACGCAGCGCGACGGCTGGTGCTGAATGGCGCAAGGCCCGAGGATGTCGCCTGGACGGTCGATCCAGTTCGCGCGGCAGAGCTCGCGGCGTCTCTGCCGGCGATTCCTGCCGGCGCGGTGCTCAACGTGCCCCGCAGCTTCGTCGAGCGGGCGGAAGCCGTGTTCTGCCACTCCGATCCCGCCCGGTTTGGTTTTCTCTACCAGTTGCTGTGGCGGCTCACCCGGAAACCGGAGTTGATGCAGATCGCCTCCGATCCCGAGGTGAGACGTTTCGAGGCCATGGACAAGGCGGTGCGCCGCGACATCCACAAGATGCGCGCCTTCGTGCGCTTCCGGCGCATCAAAGACGGGAGCGGCGAGCACTATGTCGCCTGGTTCGAGCCAGACCATTTCATCCTGGAGCGCAATGCGGAGTTCTTCGTACGACGTTTCACCGGCATGCACTGGGCAATCCTGATACCCTATGCCTCGGCGACCTGGGACGGCGAGACGCTCGCCTTCGGGCCGGGCGCCAGCCGGGCAAGCGCGCCGCGCGAGGACGATGCCGAAGAGCTCTGGAAGACCTACTTCAGGTCGATCTTCAATCCCGCCCGCTTGAAGGTGAAGGCGATGCAGGCGGAGATGCCCAGAAAATATTGGCGGAACCTTCCGGAGGCGACGCTCATTCCTGGCATGATCGCAGGCGCGGACCAGGCCGCTCGAGAGATGATCGCCAGAACACCGACACAAGCTCCAACCCGCCACGAAAAGATCCAGGCGCGACATTGGAAGCGCGAGGAGACGGACAGGGGGGATGGCGCCGATGCGGCCACGATTACCGCACTACGGGAAGCAGCGAAGGGTTGCCGGCGCTGTCCGCTCTGGCGAGACGCCACGCAGACCGTCTTCGGCGAAGGTCCGGATAGCGCGAAATGGATTTTCGTCGGAGAGCAGCCGGGCGATCAGGAGGATCTGGCGGGAAAGCCATTCGTCGGGCCGGCTGGCCGCGTGTTCGATTCCATCCTGGACGACGCCGAGATCGACCGCACAAAGGTCTACGTCACCAACGCGGTGAAGCATTTCAAGTTCGAGCCGCGCGGGAAACGGCGCATTCACAGCAAGCCCAACGCAGGCGAGATCCAGGCCTGCCGCTGGTGGCTGGACAGGGAACTGGACCTGATCAAGCCGGACCTGGTGGTCGCGCTCGGCGCCACGGCGGCCCAGTCTCTGCTTGGCAAGTCGGTGCCGGTGACCAAGCATCGCGGGGAGGTGATCGAGCGCGAGGACGGGTTGAGGGTGTTCATCACCATCCATCCCTCCTACATCCTGCGCATCCGCGATCCCGACGACAAGCAGGCCGAACGGGAGCGTTTTCTGGCCGACATGCGCAAGGTGCGTAAGCTGGCCGCGCACTAGCTGGCCTGACGTTTACAATCCTGCATAGCCGCTCCGCTGGCATCTTGCGCTGCACCGCAGCCCTGCCTATGTTCCCGCCCGTTCTCGGGGCGGGGCGAAATTCCCCACCGGCGGTATGCGGCAGACGCCGCGAGCCCGCGAGCGCCTTCATCGAAGGGTCAGCAGATCAGGTGAGATGCCTGAGCCGACGGTCACAGTCCGGATGAGAGAGAACGTGTCCACGCGGCGTCAGCCGTGGAGGGCGCGTGATCGCCTTGGGGAATGTGTCCGTCGCAAGGAGATCAAAGTTGACACAGACCCGCTATGCTTTCGTCAAGGCAAACTGGCACGCCGACATCGTGGATCGCGCGCTGGAAGGTTTTTGCCAGGTCATCCCGGCCAGTGAGGTGGATGTCTTCGACGTCCCCGGCGCATTCGAGCTGCCGCTCGTTGCCCGCGACCTCGCCGCCAGCGGCCGCTACAAGGCGGTCGCGGCCGCGGCCTTCGTCGTCGACGGCGGCATCTATCGCCACGAATTCGTGGCCCAGGCGGTGGTCGACGGCCTGATGCGCGCAGGGCTCGACACCGGCGTGCCGGTCCTGTCGGTATCGCTGACGCCCCACCACTACCAGGAAACGGAGCACCACGCCGAGATCTACCGGGCGCACTTCATCAAGAAGGGCCAGGAGGCCGCGCAGGCGGCCCTGATGATTGCCAGGACGCGCGCTGCCTTGGCCGCGTGAAGGTCAGCGATGGCGTGGCGAGTTGCCTCGCTACGCCGCCGCGTAATAGGCGATGTCCGGATTAGCCCGCAACAGCGCGGTCTTCAGCTTCTCCAGCGCCCGCGTCTCGATCTGGCGCACGCGCTCCTTCGAGATGCCGAGCCGCGCGCCGAGCGCTTCAAGCGTGGCGCCTTCATCCTGCAGCCGGCGCTCGCGAATGATCCGCAGCTCGCGTTCGTTGAGCACGCAGAGCGCGTTGTTCAGCCAGCCAGCCCGCCGCTCGAGATCGATCAGGTCTTCCACCACCTCGTCCGGCAGAGGCTCGTCGGCGACGAGGTAGTCCATGCGGTCGCTGCCCGTCGCCTCGTCGCTCACCGGCGCGTTCAGTGAGGAGTCCGGACTGGAGAGCCGGGCGTCCATCACGGCCACGTCGCCTTCCGATACGCCGAGCGTGGCTGCGATCTGCTTGTAGACCTCGGCGTTGGAAAGCACTTCCGAGCCCTGAGCCAGACGCGCCCTGAGCCTGCGCAGATTGAAGAAGAGCGCCTTCTGCGTCGAACTGGTGCCGCCGCGCACGATCGACCAGTTGCGCAGGATGTAGTCCTGGATCGAAGCGCGGATCCACCACGAGGCATAGGTCGAGAAGCGCACCTCCCGCTCCGGTTCGAACCTCGCCGCTGCCTCGAGCAAGCCGACGTGACCCTCCTGGATCAGGTCACCCATCGGCAGTCCGAAATGGCGAAACCTGCCGGCCATAGCAATGACGAGGCGCATGTGCGCCACCGTGATGCGGTGGAGCGCCTGCTGATCGCGGCGCTCCTTCCAGCGCAACGCCAGTTCCTGCTCCTCCTGCCTGTCGAGATAGGGCGCCTTCATCGCGGCGCGGATCAACGCGCGTCTGGCCGTCTCTTCCATTGTCCTGCGCTCCCGCGGCGGCGGGCTTGATTGCCCGTCTGAGGTCTCGCCTCTTTACGAACCGTCGCGGCGCGCTATGTGATCGGCATCCACTGGCGGGTGCGATCGGCAAGCCGCGAGCGGCAAGTGACGACCGTACCTAACGCCCGGCGCGGACATTTGTTCCCGTCGGTGAACACGGGTTGCATGGCGTCGGGTGGGGATGTCGGGGATACTGCCTGAGAACGGGGCTAGGGAAGGACGGCGGTCGCCTCGATCTCGACCTTGGCCGCATCCTCGATCAGCGCCACGACCTGCATGACGCTCATCGTCGGAAAATTGCGGCCCATCACCTCGCGGTAGGCCGCGCCCAGCTCCTTGAGTCCTTCCAGATACTCCTTCTTGCTGGTGACGAACCAGGTAAGGCGAACGATGTGCTCGGGGCCGCCGCCGGCTTCCGCAAGGATCGCAAGGATGTTCTGCAGCGCCTGCCTCGTCTGGCCGACGAAGTCATCGGTCTCGAAGACCTGCTCCGCATTCCAGCCGATCTGTCCGCCGAGAAAGACGACCCGCCCGGAATCGGTGGCGATGCCGTTGGAATAGCCTCTGGCGGGTTTCCAGTGGGAGGGCTGGAGAATTTGATGGGGTGCAGACATTGGCGTCTCCATGGTTCGACGGCGTCAAACGCCGAGATAGCGATCCTGTATATCAGGGGTGAGGTCGTCAGGCGTTCCGGACCAGACCGTCCGGCCCTTTTCAAGGATGAAGGCGCGGTCGGCGACCGGCAGCAGTTCTGACAGTGTCTTGTCGACCACGAGGATCGACTGACCGCGACCCTTGAGGGCCCTTATGGCCGCCCAGATGTCGTGCCGGATAACGGGCGCCAGCCCTTCCGTCGCCTCGTCGAGGATCAGCAGTTTGGGGTTGGTCATCAGCGCCCGCCCGATCGCCAGCATCTGCTGCTCGCCGCCTGACAGGGTGTTGGCGTATTGCCCGGCGCGCTCGCCGAGCCTGGGGAAGAGCTGCTGAACCGCATCAAGCGTCCAGCCGGATCCGCGCGCCGCCGCGACAAGATTCTCATGCACGGTGAGGTTGGGGAAGCAGCGCCGGCCTTCCGGTACCAGGCCTATGCCCAGCCGCGCGACGCGATATGCGGGTCGCCCGGCGATCTCGGCGCCGTCGAATCGCACGCTGCCCCGGCGCGGCCTCAGCAGACCGAGCACGGAACCGATCGTCGTCGTCTTGCCCATGCCGTTGCGGCCCATCAGGGCGACGACCTCGCCCTGGGCGACGGCGAGGTCGACACCGAACAGCGCCTGCGAGTGGCCGTAGGACGTTTCGAGACCAGAAACCTCAAGCAGCATCAACCCTGCTCCCCGAGATAGGCGCGACGCACCTCCGGGTCGCGCCGGACTTCATCGACGGTGCCGGTGGCGATCACGCGGCCGTACACCAGAACCGAGATGCGGTCGGCCAGCGCGAACACAGCGTCCATGTCGTGCTCGACCAGCAGGATCGGCGCCTCCTGCCGCAGGCCGTCGAGAAGCCCCGTCAGCTCCTTCGAGCCCTCCGGTCCCATGCCGGCCATCGGCTCGTCGAAGAGGAAAGCCTGCGAGCCGAGCGCCAGCGCGATCGCGATCTCGAGCTTCCGGCGCTCGCCGTGCGACATGTCGCCGGCCGGCACCCGCGCACGCTCGGCGATGCCGACACGGCGGAGCGCCGCCATGGCCGGCTCCGTGAGCGAACTGTCGCCCATGACCGGCCGCAGGAAGCGGAAGCTGCCGCCCTGCCGGGACTGGACCGCCAGCATGACGTTGCGCAGCGCGGAGAACTCGAGCGCCAGCGACGAGATCTGGAAGGAGCGGCCGAGCCCCTTGCGAGCCCGCTGGGCAAGCCCGAGGTCATTCATCCGCTCGCCGCGGAACATGATGTCGCCGCTGTCGGGCTTCAGCGAGCCGGAAATCTGGTGGATCAGCGTCGTCTTGCCGGCCCCGTTCGGGCCGATCAGCGCATGGATCTCCCCCGCCCGCAGGTCCAGGCTCACATTGTCGGTCGCCTTCAGCGCGCCGAACGTCTTGCGCAGGTCGCGCACCGAGAGGATCGGATCAGCCATGGCGCGCCTTTCCGGCGAGCAGGCCGACGATGCCGCCGCGCGCGAAGAGCACCACGCCGAGCAGGATCAGGCCCAGGAAGAACTGCCAATGCTCCGTGAGGCCGCCCAGCATGAACTCGATCAGCACGTAGAGGATCGCGCCGGCCACGGGACCGAACAGCCGGCCGACGCCGCCGAGGATGATCAGCACGATCAGCTCGCCCGACATGTGCCAGGACAGCATCGACGGGCTTACGAAGCGGTTTAGGTCGGCGAACAGCGCACCGGCGACGGCGGTGATCATCGCGGAGATGACGAAGGCGGTGAGGCGAACCGGAAACGGCGCGATGCCGACAGCCGCGAGCCGCGTCTCGTTCTGCCGCGCAGCCTGGAGTGCGGCCCCGAAACGCGAGTTGCGGATCAGCGCGAAGAGCAGGATCGCCACCAGAAGGACGACGTAGCAGACGAGGAAGAAGTTCAACGGGACCGCTGTGTTGACGCCGGGCAGCACCGTGCGGCCGGAGAGCGAAAGGCCGTCTTCGCCGCCATAGGCCGGCCAGGAGATCGCGAAGTAGTAGATCATCTGGGCGAAGGCGAGCGTGATCATGATGAAGTAGACGCCCGACGTGCGCAGGCTGATCGCGCCGATGGCCAGCGCGACGACCCCCGCCACGGCTGCCGCGACCAGCCAGATCACCAGGGCGCTCTCGCTGCCCGGGATCTCCACCGGCCAGGTGAGAAGCGGCTGCATGTAGAGCGCGTGCGAGGCAAGGATGCCGGCCGCATAGCCGCCGATGCCGAAGAAGGCGGCGTGGCCGAAGGAGACCAGTCCACCGAGCCCAAGCGCCAGGTTCAGACCCGTTGCCGCCAGTGCCAGGATCGCCATGCGCGTCGCCAGCGTGACGTAGAAAGGCTGCTCCAGCGCCAGCGCGCCGAGCGCGATGGCCAGCGGAAGAACCGCAAGGACGATGTTGAGGAGTGCAGCGCGCGTCATCATGTGTTCGCCGCAAAGAGCCCGCGCGGGCGGAAGGCCAGGATGAAAGCCATGACGATGTAGATCAGCATGGAGGCGATGGCCGCGCCCACCGTCATGCCGGCGGCAGGCCCCATCACCAGCGCGAAGAGTTTTGGCAGCAGGAAGCGTCCGAGCGTATCGGTGAGCCCGACCAGCACCGCGCCGAACAGCGCGCCCTTGATCGAGCCGATGCCGCCGATGACGATGACCACGAAGGCGAGGATCAGCACTGGCTCGCCCATGCCGACCTGCACCGACTGGAGCGCGCCCACCATGGCGCCGGCGAGCCCCGCGAGCGCTGCGCCGAGCGCGAAGACAAGCGTGTAGAGGCTGGCGATGTCGACGCCCAGCGCGCCGATCATCTCGCGGTCGGACTGGCCGGCGCGGATGCGCATGCCGAGGCGCGTCTTCGAGATGAGGACGTAGAGACCGAGTGCGACGAGGATGCCGGCGGCGATGATGGCGAGGCGATAGAGCGGATAGTTGGCCCCGCCCGGCAGCGGCACCGCGCCCGCAAGCAGCGGCGGAATGTCGAGATAGAGCGGGAACGAGCCGAACAGCCAGCGCGTGCCCTCCGAAAAGATCAGGATGAGCGCGAAGGTGGCCAGCACCTGATCGAGATGGTCGCGCGCGTAGAGCCGGCGGATGACCAGCATCTCGACGATCGCGCCCGCAGCCGCGGCCGCCACGAGACTGGCGGCCAGGCCAAGCCAGAACGATCCGGTCCAGGCGGCGACAGCCGCGCAGGCGAACGCGCCGACCATATAAAGCGAGCCGTGGGCGAGGTTGATCAGGCCCATGACGCCGAAGATCAGGGTGAGCCCCGCCGCCATCAGGAACAGCATGACGCCGAACTGAAGTCCGTTGAGGAGCTGTTCTATGAGGAGGGCTGTGGACAAACGGAACCTTGTGACAGTGAGCGCTGCAGTGACGACCCCTCTCCCCGTTCACGGGGAGAGGGTAAGGGTGAGGGGCTAGGGAACCATTGGAAGCGGACCCGCCGGTGCCGGCGCAGCCCCTCATCCGCCTGCCGGCGCCTTCTCCCCGCAAGCGGGAGAAGGACGCTACTTCAGCGGACAATCCTTGGCGTAGGCGTCGGTATGGTCGGTGAACGCCGTGCCGACGATCTTGTTGGTCAGCACGTCGCCCTCCTTGATCACCTCGCGCACGTAGATGTCCTGGATCGGGTGGTTGTTGGTGTTGAACTTGAACTTTCCGCGAACCGACTCGAACTGGGCTTCCTTGAGCGCAGCACGGAAGGCGGCTGCATCCTTGACGCTCGCCTTGGATGCAGCGGAGACGATCAGGTTCGCAGTGTCGTAGGCTTGCGCGGCATAGATCGACGGCAGGCGGTTGTAGGCCTTCTGGAACTCCTCGACGAACTTCTTGTTCGCCGCATTGTCCAAGTCCTTCGACCATGAGGCCGAGTTCTTGGCCCCGAGCGCTGCGTCGCCGATGGCGCCGAGAACGTCCTGGCTGAAGGAGAAGCCGGGGCCCATCAGCGGAATGCCGACGCCCGACTGCGCGTACTGCTTCACGAAGGCGATGCCCATGCCGCCGGGCAGGAAGAAGAACACGGACTCCGCTCCGGAATCGCGGATCTGAGCGATCTCGGCGGCATAGTCGGTCTGGCCGAGCTTGGTGTAGACCTCGCCGGCCAGCTCACCCTTGTAGAAGCGCTTGAAGCCGTTGAGCGAATCCGTGCCGGCCGGATAGTTCGGCGCCAGGATGAACATCTTCTTCAGGCCCTGGCTGGTGGCGTACTGCCCCATCGCCTCATGGAAGTTGTCGTTCTGGTAGGCGACGTTGAAGTAGTTCTCGTTGCACTTCGCGCCCGCCAGAGGCGAGGGTCCGGCGTTCACCGACAGGTAGAATTTCCCCTGCGCGACGGCATTCGGCACGACAGCCATGGCGAGGTTCGACCAGATGATGCCGGTCAGGATGTCGACCTGGTCGGACTGGATCATCTTGTCGGCGATCTGCACGGCGAGTTCCGGCTTCATCGCGTCGTCCTCGGTGACGACGGTGATGTCCTTGTTGCCGGCGAGCTTGATCGCCAGGTCGAAGCCGTCACGCGCGTCGACGCCAAGTCCCGCGCCGCCGCCGGACAGCGTCGTGATCATGCCGATCTTGACGGGCTCGGCGAAGGCCGGTGCGGCAAGCGCAATCGCCAGACCCGCGACAGTCGCGGCAAGAAGTCTTCTCATGTCGTTTCTCCCATTGTGATTTCCGTGAACCCGCAAACATGCAGATCGCGGTTTGTTTTAAAAGGGTTGATTGCAACCTCTGGCTCAGAAAACGGCTCCCCTACAACTCCGTCCTCAGGTTCCAAAGCTCCGGGAACAGCACCACCTCCAGCATCTTGCGCAGGTAGGAGACGCCGGCGGTGCCGCCGGTACCCCGCTTCAGGCCGATGATGCGTTCCACGGTGGTCACGTGGTTGAAGCGCCAGCGCCTAAAATAGTCCTCGAAGTCGACCAGCTTCTCGGCCAGCTCGTAGAGTTCCCAGTGATGGACGGGATCGCGATAGATCTCGCGCCACGCGCCTCGCACGGCATCGTTTTCGGCGCGCGTCCCGCGCCATTCGGTGCGGCCGGCGTCCGCCCCGATGTCGAAGCCGTTGCGCGCCAGCAGCATCAGCGCCTCGTCGTAGAGGCTGGGCTCGGCGAGGATCGCCTCCAGCTTCTCGATCACCTCCGGCACGTGCTCGTGCGGCTTCAGCATGGCGAGGTTGCGGTTGCCGGCCATGAACTCGATGGCGCGGTACTGTCCGGACTGGAATCCGGAAGACTGGCCGAGCGCGCCGCGGAACTCGGTGTATTCGCTGGGCGTCATGGTGCGCAGCACGTCCCAGGCGTTGTTCAGCTGCTCGAAGATGCGGGCGACGCGGGTCAGCATCTTGAAGGCCGGCTGCAGCCGGTCCTCGCCAATCGCCTTTTTCGCGGAGCGGATCTCGTGGATGGCGAGCTTCATCCAGAGCTCGGACGTCTGGTGCTGAATGATGAACAGGAGCTCGTCATGCGCGGTGGACAGCGGCTCCTGCGCATTCAGGATCTTCTCGAGATGCAGATAGTCCGCATAGGACATGCGGCCCTCGAACGACATCTGCGCGCCTTCGGAGGCGGGATTGTAGGGTGTGTTCATGTCACCGCTGCCTTGCGCTTGAACTCGGCCCGGTCCCACAGCCGGTTGGCCATGATGTCGGCGAGGATGTCGACGGCCCCCAGGACCTCCTTCTCGCTGATGTAGAGGGGCGTGAAGCCGAAGCGGATGGCGTCGGGCGCGCGAAAATCGCCGATGACGCCGCAGGCGATCAGCGCCTGCATGATGGCGTAGCCCTCGGGATGCCGGAACGACACCTGGCTGCCGCGCCTGCTACCGTCGCGCGGCGTGTTCAGCACGAGGTCCGGGCAACGCGCCTCGACCTCGCGGATAAACAGGTCGCAGAGCGCGATCGACTGCCTGCGCACATCGGCCATGTCGACGCCGTCCCAGGCGTCGAGCGCCGCATCGAGCGCCGCCAGCCCGATCACCGGCGGTGTGCCGCAGCGCATGCGGTCGATGCCGCCGCCCGGCCGGTAGTCGAGGTCGAAGGCGAAGGGCGCTTCGTGGCCGAGCCAGCCGGACAGCACGGGCCGCGCCGTCTCCAGATGTTTTGGCGCGACATAGATGAAGGCTGGCCCGCCGGGCCCGCCGTTCAGGTACTTGTAGGTGCATCCGACGGCGAAATCGGCCTCGGCGCCCGCAAGATCGACCGGCAGCGCCCCGGCCGAATGGGCGAGGTCCCAGACCGTCAGCGCGCCCGCAGCATGGGCCTTGGCGGTCAGCGCCTTCATGTCGTGCAGGCGTCCGGTGCGGTAGTCGACCTCGGTCAGCATCAGCACGGCGACGCCGTCGTCAATCGCCGCCTCGACCTCCTCCGGCTCGACGATCTTCAGCTCATGCCCCTTGTCGAGCGATTTCAGCAGTCCCTGCGCGATGTAGAGGTCGGACGGGAAATTGCCGCTGTCGGACAGCACCACCTTGCGGCCCGGATTGAGCTCCAGCGCCGAGGCCAGTGCCTGGTGCACCTTGATCGACAGAGTGTCGCCCATGACGACGGTGCCCGCCGGCGCGCCGATCAGCCTGCCGATTCGGTCCCCTGTCACGCGCGGCTGCATGAACCAGCCGGCGCTGTTCCATCCTTTTATCAGCTGCTCGCCCCATTCGGCGGTCAGCATATTGGCGACACGCTGCTTGGCCGCGATCGGCAGTGGGCCCAGCGAGTTGCCGTCGAGGTAGATGACGCCCTCGGGAATGTGGAAAAGGGTGCGGGTGCGGGAAAAGTCGGTCATCGTCCGCATACCCTGGCGCCTGTCCGCGGAAATGGCTGAGCGGGCAAATACCCCCTCTCCGTCGCGCTTCGCGCGACACCTCTCCCCCACTTCGTGAGGGGAGAGGATGGGCGTCCAGCTTGGCTCCCATCCTCTCCCTCCGGAACGGGGGGAGAGGTGTCGAGCCCGAAGGGCGAGACGGAGAGGGGGCCGTTCCAGGTGAGGCGAGCCGGCGAGCTCAGATCAACGGGGCACTTCACTTCGCCCCCTCCTTCAGCCTGAACCGCTGGATCTTCCCCGTCTGCGTCTTCGGCAGGGCGGCGGTGAAAATGACCGAGCGCGGATACTTGTAGGGGGCGATTGTCGCCTTGACGTGGTCCTGCAGAAGCTTCTTCGTCAGGTCGCCCGGCTCTGCGCCCTCGACCAGCACGACATGTGCCTCGACGATCTGGCCGCGCTCGCCGTCCGTCACCCCGATCACGGCGCATTCCTTGACCTGCGGATGGGACAGCAGGGCGGCCTCCACCTCGGGGCCGGCGATGTTGTAGCCGGCGGAGACGATCATGTCGTCCGAGCGCGCGGCAAAGTGGAAGCGGCCGTCGGCGTCCTGGACAAAACTGTCGCCGGTGAGGTTCCAGCCGTTGCGGACATAGGCGCGCTGGCGGTCGTCGGCGAGATAGCGGCAGCCGGTGGGGCCACGTACAGCAAGCCTGCCGATCTCGCCGCGCGGCAGCTCGCTCATGTCCTCGTCGACGATGACCGCCTCGTATCCCGTCACCGGCCTGCCGGTCGACGCCGGTGCGCGGTCGTCAAAGCGGTTGGAGATGAAGATGTGCAGCATCTCGGTGGCGCCGATGCCGTCGAGGATCGGCTTGCCGGTCTTCCTCGTCCAGTCCTCGTAAACGGGCGCCGGCAGCGTCTCGCCAGCCGACACGGCGACGCGCAGCGACGAGAGGTCGGCGCCCTGGTCCATCGCCGCCAGCATGGCGCGGTAGGCGGTCGGTGCGGTGAAGCTGACAGTCGCGTGATAGGTCTCGATGATCTCGACCATGTTCGGTGGCGTCGCCTGTTCGAGCAGCGTCGCCGCCGCGCCGAAGCGCAGCGGGAAGATCGCCAGGCCGCCGAGCCCGAAGGTGAAGGCGAGCGGCGGCGAGCCGACGAAAACGTCATCCGGCGTGACCTTCAGCACTTCCTTGGCGTAGGCGTCCGCGATGATCAGCAGGTCGCGGTGGAAATGCATGGTCGCCTTCGGCACGCCGGTGGTGCCGGAGGTGAAGCCGAGCAGGGCGACGTCGTCGCGACTGGTCTTCACCGCGTCGAACTTCACCGGCTTGTTGAGGGCGATGCGGTCGAGCTCGGCGTCGTGGTTGGCGGTGCCGTCGAAGCCGACCACCGCCTTCAGGAACCTGCTGTCCTTGGCGCAGGCGACCAGTTCGTCCTTGATGCGCGTGTCGCAGAGCGCCAGGCTGATCTCCGCCTTGTCGACGATCTTGGTCAGTTCGCCGGCGCGCAGCATCGGCATGGTGTTGACGACGACAGCGCCTGCCTTTGTCGCGGCCAGCCAGCAGGCCACCATGGCCGGATTGTTGGCGGAGCGGATCAGCACACGGTTGCCCGGCTTGACGCCATAGTCCTCCACCAGCGCGTGGGCGAGGCGGTTGGTCCAGTCGGACAGCTCCTTGTAGGTCCGCCGCCGCCCGTTGCCGATCAGCGCAGTGTTGTCGCCAAAACCCTGCTCGACCAGCCGGTCGGTCAGTTCGACGCCGACATTGAGGGTTTCCGGATAGTCGAACCCGTCGAGCAGGAAGACCGGCCACTCGCTCTGAGGCGGCAGGTTGTCGCGAGCGAAAGTGTCGGTGTGGGCGCTGGCTGAAAGCATCTTACTCGTTCGCCTCGGGCGGCAGAAAGTCGACGTCGTGCTGGGCGGACAGCTCGATCACGCGCGGGATGTCCTGCAGGTCGTGCAGTGCGTGGAAGAGATCCTCGAGCCTGCCGGCCGGCGAGACCCAGAACAGGGCGCGGGCCGGCTTGTCCGACTTGTTGAAGTAGCCGTGCGGGATGCCCCTCGGCATCCGCACCAGGTCGCCGGCGCGTGCCTTCGACCAGACGCCGTCCAGTTTCAGGTCCAGTTCGCCCTCCTGCACGAGGATGAACTCGTCCTGCGTCGGATGGATGTGGACCGGGACGAACTGCCCGGGCGCGGAGTTGGTCTCGAACGCGAACGACGAGTCGCAGACAGCCTTCGGGTAATAGATCTGCCCGAGGATGTTCCACGTCACCCCTGCGTAGCCCTTGCCGTTTTCCGTTATGCCCTTGTCGAGTACCTTGGCCATGCTGGTCTCCTCCCGTTCATGGCGGCCGTCATGCAAGCATTTGTCGTGCGATCACCACTTTCTGTACGTCGGATGCCCCCTCGTAGATGCGCAGCGCACGAATCTCTCTGTAGAGGCTCTCGACGATGTGTCCCTTGCGGATGCCGTCGCCGCCGTGCAGCTGGACAGCCTTGTCGATGACGCTCTGGGCGCGGTCGGTGGCGTACAGCTTTGCCATGGCGGCCTCCCGCGTCACGCGCGGCGCGCCCATGTCCTTGGTCCAGGCCGCACGGTAGATCAGCAGTGCCGCGGCGTCGACGTCCAACGCCATGTCGGCGATGTGGCCCTGCACCATCTGCAGGTCGAACAACGGCGCGCCGAACAGGTTGCGCGACGACACCCGCGAAACGCTCTCGTCGAGCGCGCGCCGTGCGAAGCCGAGCGCTGCGGCGCCCACAGTGGAGCGGAACACGTCGAGCACCGACATGGCGATCTTGAACCCTTCTCCCGGCTTGCCGATCATGGCCGAGGCCGGCACGCGGCAGTTTTCGAAGGAAAGCCGGGCCAGCGGGTGGGGAGCGATCACCTCGAGACGCTCCGCGACGGCCAGGCCCGGCGTGTCGGCCGGAACGAGGAAGCAGGAGATGCCCTTCGCGCCGGGCGCCTCGCCGGTGCGGGCAAAGACGACGTAGAGATCCGCGATGCCGCCATTGGAGATCCAGGTCTTCTCGCCGTCGAGCACGAAGCCGCCGCCGTCGCGGCGGGCTGTCATGTCCATGTTGGCGACGTCGGAACCCGAGCGCGGCTCCGACAGCGCGAAGGCCGAGATCGCGTCGCCGGTGCGCGTCTTGGCAAGCCACTCCTTGTGGTGCGCCTCGCCGAACAGGCTGATCGCGCCCGTGCCCAGGCCTTGCATGGCGAAGGCGAAATCGGCCAGCCCGTCATGGCGCGCCAGTGTCTCGCGGGTGAGGCAAAGCGTGCGCACGTCGAGCGGTGCGGGATCGGCGGCGTCAACAGCCGTGGGCTTGAGCCACCCGGCGTCGCCCAGCATCCGAACAAGGTTGCGGCATGCGGCATCGACGTCGTGGTGGTCGACGGGAAGGTTCTTTGCGCACCAGTCGTCCAGACGCTCCGCGTATTCGCGGTGACGGGGCTCGAAGAACGGCCAGGAGAGGAAGGAGCGGTCAGGCATGGGTCGTCTCCACGCCCCCTCCACCGCCTATGGCGGTCCCCCTCCCCCGTAAACGGGGGAGGATCCAGGTCGTGCCAGCGGAACCACCGCGGCTCCTCCCCTGCGAAGCCGGGGAGGGGGACCATGCGAAGCATGGTGGAGGGGGAGTGGACCGCATTGCCATCCTCAATCCCCCTGAAACACCGGCTTTTCCTTCGCCACGAACGCCTTGTACGCCCGCTCGAAGTCGCGCGTCTGCATGCAGATCGCCTGCGCCTGGGCTTCGGCCTCGATGGCCTGGTCGAGGCCCATCGACCATTCCTGGTTCAACTGCGTCTTGGTGATGCCGTGGGCGAAGGTCGGGCCGGCGACGATGCGACCGGCCAGTTCCAGCGCCTCCTTCTCCAGATCGGCCGCCGAAACCAGCCGGTTGAAGAAGCCCCAGCGCTCGCCTTCCTCGGCGCTCATCGTGCGGCCGGTGTAGAGCAGTTCCGCAGCGCGACCCTGGCCGATGATCCTCGGCAGCATGGCGCAGGCGCCCATGTCGCAGCCGGCCAAGCCGACGCGGGTGAAGAGGAAGGCGGTCTTCGCCTCCGGGGTGGCGATGCGCAGGTCCGACGCCATGGCGATGATGGCGCCCGCGCCGACGGCCACGCCGTCGATCGCCGAGATGATGGGCTTGCCGCAATTGATCATCGCCTTGACGAAGTCGCCTGTCATGCGCGTGAAGGCGAGCAGCTCCTTCATGTCCATGCCGACCAGCGGCCCGATGATCTCATGGACGTCGCCGCCCGAGCAGAAGTTGCCGCCGTTGGGCAGGAACACCACGGCATGGATGTCATCGGCATAGACGAGGTCGCGGAAGGTGTCGCGCAGCTCGGCGTAGGACTCGAATGTCAGCGGGTTCTTGCGCTCCGGGCGGGCCAGCCTGATCTGCGCGACGCCGCCTTCGGCCTGCCAGTGGAAATGCGTGGGCTTCAGCCCGGCCATGCTCGTCGGCTTCATGCGCCGTGCTCCCAATTGCTGCGGAAGGATTTCAGGATGCCGGCAAGACGACCTGCGTCCTGTTCGTCGATGTCGGCCAGGAAGGCGTCGATCCAGACCTCGTGGGCCGCCGCCACCTTCTCGAAAAATGCGGTTCCCAAGGGCGTGAGGGTAACGATCGAGGTGCGGCGGTCGCCCTCGCGCTGCGAGCGGGCGACGTGGCCGTCGGTGACCAGCCGGTCGACAATGCCGGTGACGTTGCCGTTGGAGACGAGCAGGTAGCGCGACAGGTCGCTCATCAGCATGCCTTCCGGCTGCCGGTAGAGCGCCGCCATCACGTCGAAGCGGGGAAGCGTCGTGTCGAATTCGGTCTTCAGCCGCTCGCGCAGTTGGCCCTCGATCAGGCGCGAGACGCGCAGGATGCGGATCCAGAGTTTTAGGCGCTGGTGCTCCTTCGGTCGCTCGGCGATGGCGGCCGCTACCATGTTTCCCCTCCTGAGATGGAGATTGCCTGCCCGGTGACGGAGGCCGCAGCATCGCTGGCCAGCCAGAGCACCGCGCCGGCGATTTCTTCTGGTTGGATGAAGCGGCCCTGCGGATTGCTGGCGGAGAGGCTGGCGCGCGCCTCCGCCTCGGTGCGGCCGGTCTTCTCGACGATGCGCCTGACCGAATCGGCGAGCAGGTCGGTTTCGGTGAAGCCGGGGCACACCGCGTTGACGGTCACCGCCGTCCTGGCGGTTTCGGTGGCAAGCGCGCGCATCAGCCCGACGACCCCGTGCTTGGCGGCCACGTAGGGCGCGACATAGGGATAGCCCTTCAGGCCCGCCGTGGAGGCGATGAAGACGATGCGGCCCGACTTGCGGGCGATCATGCCCGGCAGCGCCGGCTTCACGGTGAGGAATGCGCCGGTGAGATTGACGGCGAGAGCCTGGTTCCAGTCTTCGAGTGTGACCTTCGAGGCAGGCCCGCTGGCCGCTGCGCCGGCATTGGCGACGACGAGGCCGAACGGGCCGCGGGCGTGCTCCGCTGCCGCATGAAGCTCGGCCATTGAGGCCTCGTCGGTGACGTCGGCGGTCATGGCGGCGATGCGCTCATGCCCGGAAGCGACCGCCTCCAGCGGCTCGCGCCGCCGCCCGCAGATGGTGACCTCCATGCCGGCTTCCGCGAGCGCCAGCGCGATGGCCTTGCCGACGCCAGTGCCGCCACCGGTGACGAGGGCGTGGGTCATGGGCGGGCCTCGGGGTTGAAATTTGAGACGCCCCCTCCACCGCCTTCGGCGGTCCCCCTCCCTCGTGAACGGGGGAGGATCCAGGTCGTGCCGTTGGTGCCGCCGCGGATCCTCCCCTGCGAAGCGGGGGAGGGGGACCATGCGAAGCATGGTGGAGGGGGCGACATCGAATCCATCACACCTTCCCCGTCATCTGGTCCTGCCGCTCGGCCAGACGGTAGGCCTGGTCGCGGCCGGGCAGGTATGGGTCGGGCCATTTCACGTGGCGGTCGTTGAGCTTCACCGCCTGGTGCAGGGTCCAGTAGGGATCGGCGAGGTGCGGGCGGGCGAGGCAGACGAGGTCGGCGCGGCCCGCCATCAGGATCGAGTTGACGTGGTCCGGCTCGAAGATGTTCCCGACCGCCATGGTCGCCATGCCGGTCTCGTTGCGGATGCGATCGGAGAACGGCGTCTGGAACATGCGGCCGTACACCGGCTTGGCGCGGGCGGAAGTCTGCCCGGCGGAGACGTCGCAGATGTCGACGCCCGCCGCCTTCAGGAGCCTTGCGATCTCGACGGCCTCGGCCGGGTCGACGCCCTCGCCGGGCACCCAGTCGTTGGCCGAGATGCGCATCGAGATAGGCTTCTCCTGCGGCCACACGGCGCGCACCGCCTGGAACACCTCCAGCGGGTAGCGCATCCGGTTCTCGAGCGATCCGCCATATTCGTCGGTGCGGCGGTTGGTGATCGGCGTGATGAAGGAGGAGAGCAGGTAGCCATGGGCGGCGTGCAGCTCCAGCATGTCGAAGCCGCAGCGGCCCGCCATCTCGGCCGCGGCGACGAACTGGTCGCGTACCATGTCCATGTCGGCCCGCGTCATCGGCTTCGGCGTCTGGTTGTCGGGCGACCAGGCGACGTCGGAGGCCGCCATCACCGGCCAGTTGCCGTCGTCCAGCGGAACGTCGGTGCCTTCCCAGCCCACCTTGGTCGAGCCCTTCGGGCCGGAATGGCCGATCTGCGCGCAGATCTTGGCCTCGGTCTCGGCATGGACGAAGTCGACCAGCCGCTTCCACGCGACCTCGTGCTCCGGCGCGTAGAAACCCGGGCAGCCGGGCGTGATGCGGCCTTCCGGCGAGACGCAGGTCATCTCGATGTAGAGGAGGCCGGCGCCGCCCTTGGCGCGCTCGGCGTAATGGGCGAAGTGCCAGTCGGTCGGGCAGCCGTCGACGGCCTTGTACTGGGCCATCGGCGACACGACGATGCGGTTCTCCAGGTGCATCTCGCGCAGCCGGAACGGCGCGAACATCGGCGCGCGCTGCATGTTGGTTGCGCCGGCGCGATCCTGGAACCAGGCTTCGGCGCCGCCCAGCCACGAGGGATCGCGCAGCCTGAGGTTCTCGTGGCTGATGCGCTGCGAGCGGGTGAGCAGCGAATAGTTGAACTGCACCGGGTCGAGGCCGAGGTAGCGCTCGACATCCTCGAACCATTCGAGCGAATTGCGCGCCGCCGACTGCAGCTTAAGCACCTCGGTGCGCCGCGCTTCCTCGTATTTCTGGAACGCACCCTCGAGGGTGGGCTCGGAGTGCAGGTTGTCGGCCAGCGCCACCGCGCTCTCCAGCGCCAGCTTGCTGCCGGAGCCGATGGAGAAGTGCGCGCTCGCAGCCGCGTCGCCCATCAGCGCGAGGTTCTTGTACGACCAGCGCTCGCAGAGCACCCGCGGGAAGTTGATCCAGGCCGAGCCGCGGACGTGGGCGGCGTTCGACATCAGGCTGTAGCCGCCGAGATATTTCTCGAAGATCCGCTCGCAGGTCTCGATGGACTCTTCCTTTGACATGTCGCCGAAGCCGAACTTGTCCCAGGTGTCCTGACTGCACTCGACGATAAAGGTCGCCGTGTCGCGGTCGAACTGGTAGGCGTGGGCCCACACCCAGCCGTGCTCCGTCTTCTCGAAGATGAAGGTGAAGGCGTCGTCGAACTTCTGGTGGGTGCCCAGCCAGACGAACTTGCACTTGCGCACGTCGATGTCGGGCTTGAAGACGTCGGCGAAGGCCGCGCGCGACTTGGAGTTCAGCCCGTCGGCCGCAAGCACGATGTCATGGGTGTCCATGAAGGCCTGCGGTCCGTCGATCTCGGTCTCGAAGTTCAGCTTCACGCCGAGCTCGCGCGCCCGCTGCTGCAGGAGCTGGAGCAGGCGCTTGCGCCCGATGCCGCAGAAGCCGTGGCCGGTGGAGACGGTCTTCACGCCGTCCTTGATGACGGCCACGTCGTCCCAGTAGGCGAAATTCCGGCGGATCCACTGCGCGCTGACCGGGTCGTTGCGCGTGAGGTTGTCCAGCGTCTCCGCCGACAGCACCACGCCCCAACCGAAGGTGTCGTCCGGACGGTTGCGCTCGTACACGGTGACATCGTGCGCGGCGTCGCGTAGTTTCATGCAGATCGCGAAATAGAGGCCCGCCGGACCACCGCCGAGTACCGCAACCTTCATCGCGTGGGCCTCCTCAATTGCGGTTGGAGGATGTCACCGTCCCGGCGATGTTTCAAGCATAAAATTTCAAGGTTGAAATTATTGCGGCTGGAGCTACGCGCCCGTTGACAGGCCGCGCCATTTCGGCTGGCTTGCCCCGCAAAGGGAGAGCGCAATGATCCATCGCCGTATCGTCGACTGGGACGACGCCTATGCCAACGGGGTCAACATTCCCGGCGGCGACCGCTGGCCGGCGGCCTGGATCGGACCCGCTGCAGCATACCGCGAGTCGATGTCCGCTGCCGGTCGCGCAAAGCTCGACCTCGCCTATGGCGAGGTCCCCCGCAACCGGTTCGACCTCTTCCTGCCGGAGGGAGCGCCGAAGGGCCTCGTCGTCTACATCCACGGCGGATGGTGGAAGGCGTTCGACAAGAGCGTCTGGTCGCACCTCGCCGCGGGTTCGGTAGACAGCGGCTATGCGGTCGCCATGCCCTCCTACACGCTCTGCCCCGAAGCCCGGATCGCCGACATCACGCGCGAGGTGGCGAAGGCCGTGGAAGCGGCGGCCGCCATGATCGAGGGGCCGATCATGCTCACCGGCCATTCTGCCGGCGGGCATCTTGCCACGCGCATGGTGACGACCACCTCGCCGCTACCGGCTTCGGTGGTCGGCAGGGTGCGCCACGTCGTCTCCATTGCCGGACTGCACGACCTCAGGGCGACGATGCGCATTCCCATGTACAGCGACCTCGGCATCGACGAGGCGGAGGCGCTGGCCGAGAGCCCGGCGCTGCTCGTGCCGGCGGAGGGGACGCGCCTCACCTGCTGGGTCGGCGGGGCGGAGCGTGCGGAGTTCGTCCGCCAGAGCGCGCTGCTTGCCAATATCTGGACGGGGCTCGGCGCCGCGACCGCCGAGGTCGTCGAGCCCGACCGCCACCATTTCACGATCGTCGACGGACTGGCCGACAAGGACCATCCGCTGACCCGGGCGCTCTTGTCGGAATGACGTAGTCGTCCGCGGCGCTTCCGGCTACGATCCCGGCGACGACACGCCTGCCGGGGTAGCGCTTGAAACAGGAAGACGTCGATCGGATAGCGGCCTGGCTCGCGGTGTCGGGCCTTGGCGAAGCGAACGAAGGCGCTCTGGCGCGCGAGTTCTGCGGCCGGTGCATGGCGGCCGGGCTTCCTCTCGGCCGCGGCTTCGTGATGATCGACACGCTCCATCCCCTGCACGAGGCGCGCGCCTTCTTCTGGGACGAGGACCCGGAGAACGCCTTCCGTGAGGAGGAACTGCCGTTCAGCCGGGAAGGGTCCGGCCGGGAGCAATGGTTGCGCAGCCCGTTCCTGCACATGCTGCGCGACCGCAGGACGACGCTCCGCTGTCGCCTCGAAGCAGGCGAGACGCACGATTACTCGGCGCTCGAGGAGCTTCGCGAGCAGGGCCAGACCGACTACTTCGCCATCGTCCACCGCTTCCGCGACTCCGAGGTGCTGGACGAGGTCTATGCCTTCTATGCCCGCTGGACGACGCGCCGGCAGGGTGGGTTCTCGGACGACGAGATCATCGCGCTGGAGCGGCTGTCCGTGCTGCTCGGGCTGGCGATCCGCGCCGCGGCGCAGGCGCGCCTGGCGCGGACGCTGGTCGAGGCCTATCTCGGCCGCGATCCGGGCCGACGCATCCTGTCGGGAAGGATCATCCGCGGCGAGGTGGAGCGCATCAACACCGTGCTTTGGTTCTCGGACATGACCGGCTACACGACGCTGTCGGAAAAGATCGAGTCCGACCAGCTCATCCCGCTGCTCAACGACTATGCCGAGGTGGCGATCGCCGCGATCCACGGGGCCGGCGGCGACGTCCTCAAGCTGATCGGCGACGGCGTCCTGGCGATCTTCCCCGAAGCCGAGTTGAGTGACGCCTGCGTCGCTGCCATGCGGGCCGAGGCGGACCTGCGCCGGCGGATTGCCGATCTCCAGGCGTCGCGCCGGTCGAAGGGCCTGCCTGTCGCCGACCTGTATCTCGGCCTTCACGTGGGAGACGTCTTCTACGGCAATATCGGCAGTCCCGACCGGCTCGACTTCACCGTGGTCGGGCCGGCGGTCAACGAGGCGAACCGCATCGCCTCCATGTGCCGCTCGGTCGATCGCCACATGCTGTGCTCGTCCGCTTTCGCAGACCTCCTGCCGGCCGAGGAACGCGAAAAACTGGTTTCGGTCGGCCGCTTCGCGCTGCGCGGCGTCGGCCATGCGACGGATCTCCTGACGCTCGATCCGGAGCTGGTCGCGCCGCCTGGCTCCTGATGAGGACGGCCCGCAGCTTGTCACTTGTGCGTGAGATCGCGCGAGGATGTCCAGTCGAACAAGCTTCGGCCCGGCGAACGGTGTATCGGGCCCGCATGAACAGACGCTCCATCCTCGCCCTGGCTGCAACGGCGCCGTTCCTGAAGCCGACGCTGCTTGGCGCTCAGCCCGCCGCTCCGACCACGATTCCCTCCCTGCTCGATGACGCCGCGCGCCTGGAGCCGCTGCGGACCGCGCTCGTCCTCCAGGATGGCGAAACGGTGTCGGAGCGCGGCTATCGGGGCAACGCGCCGGACCGGCCGACCAACATCAAGTCGGCGTCCAAGTCGATCCTCTCGGCCATGGTCGGGATCGCCATCGACAAGGGGCTGCTGGAGGGACCTGACCAGAAGATCGCGCCGCTCCTGCGCCGCGAGCTGCCGGCCGACCCCGACCCGCGCATGAACGAGGTGACCATCGGCCATCTCCTGTCCATGCAGGCGGGACTGGCGCGCACGTCCGGGCCGAACTACGGGCGCTGGGTGTCGAGCCGCGACTGGGTGCGCGCGGCGCTGGCGATGCCTTTCGAGGACGAGCCGGGCGGCGCCATGCTTTATTCCACCGGTTCCTCCCATCTCCTGTCGGCGATCCTGACGCGCGTCGGCGGCAAGCCGACGCTGGCGCTGGCGCGCGACTGGTTCGCGCCCGTCGAAGGTTTCCGCATCGCCGCATGGGACCGCGATCCGCAGGGCATCTATCTCGGCGGCAACCAGATGGCGATGAGCCCGCGCTCGCTGGCGGCCTTCGGCGAGCTCTACCGCAACGAGGGGCGTACGCCGGCAGGGCAACAGGTCGTGCCGGCGGCCTGGGTCGCGGCGTCCTGGCGGCAGCGAACCAACTCGCGCTTCAACGGCGATGGCTACGGCTACGGCTGGTTCCTGCGCGAACTCGGCGGACGTCCCGTCGTCTATGCCTGGGGCTATGGCGGGCAGATGCTCTACATCGCGCCCTCGCTGCGGCTGACGATCGTGATGACCTCCGCCGAGGACAACCCGTCGGCGCGCACGGGCTACCGGGATGAACTCCACGCGCTGGCCGCCGGCATCATCGTCGCTGCCGGGACGCTGGGATAGCGCCGCGGCCGGCGGCTCGCCTGCGCCGTTCTTCCGTTACGTCAATTTGTTAAGGACCGCTTCGCAGATTGGAGCTACATTGGCATCGGGAGGTTATCCGGATGGCCGCGGCGTCATTGCGGCCTGGGTTCATCAGGGGCACCGCAGTGAACACACATTACATCGCGCCCTCGCTGCGGCTGACGATCGTGATGACCTCCGCCGAAGACAACCCGTCGGCGCGCACCGGCTACCGGGACGAACTCCACGCGCTGGCCGCCGGCATCATCGTCGCTGCCGGGACGCTGGGATAGCGCCGCGGCCGGCGGCTCGCCTGCGCCGGTCTTCCGTTACGTCAATTTGTTAAGGACCGCTTCGCAGATTGGAGCTACATTGGCATCGGGAGGTTATCCGGATGGCCGCGGCGTCATTGCGGCCTGGGTTCATCAGGGGCACCGCAATGAACACACATTCGGAAATGGAGCTGATGCTCCGGGGGTACGGCCTGACGACGGCCGAGATTCTCTACCACATGCCGGATCATCCGCATCTGCTGCAGACCTACATCTGGCAGGACTACGATCTGGCGCCGAAGTTCCCGGTCCTTTTCCGCTTCATCGACTTCTGGAAGGAGAAGCTCGAGGGGCCGCTGCACTCGATCGCCTATTCGCACCGCAAGCTCATCGCGCCGAACGAATGGCGCAACGTGACCGGGGAGTTCCGGCTGCACTGAGGAGCAACCGGAGAGGGCCGGCGGGCAGCGATGGCCCGCCCCCGGCGTCAGCGCATGAAGCGGAAGGCGTCGACCGCGCCGGCAGCCGCACCGGCGCCCCGCGCATCCGAGCCCGCCAGCGGCCATGTCTCCTCGACGATGTAGGGGCCGCCGCCGACCGATTCGCGCGACGACATCAGCACGAAGCGGCCGACGCGGAACGGCATGGCGGCAAAATTGCCGCGCGAGGAGAGATAGTGCGCGACGTCGGAGAGACTGGAATTCTTGAGCCGCGCGAGCGTCACGTGCGGGGTGAACTTGCGCGGATCGGCCGGCAGCCCGAGCCGCTGGCAGATGCGCTCGATCTCCGCCTGGAGCGCATTGAGGTCCGGCGAGGCAAGCGCCCCCGCCCAGATGGAGTGCGGCTTCTTGGAGCCGAATGCCCCGACGCCCGAAAGCGTGAGCTGGAAGGAGGGTCGCCGTACACGGTCCAGCGCATTGGCGATCTCGTCGGCGACGTGGCCCTCGACGTCGCCGATGAAGCGCAACGTCAGGTGGTAGTTCTCCACATCGACCCACCGGGCTCCCGGCAGGCCTCCACGCAGCAGCGAGAGGGAAAGGGCGGCATCACGCGGAATTTCGAGGGCGGTGAAAAGTCGTGGCATGGCCAGGCTCCTTTCCTCGAATCGAACTCGCACCATCAGCGAATCATCGAACGAACGCGCGGGCAAGCTGTTTGTTCGCGTCCTCAACCGTATTGATGCTTCCGCAACGGAAGCGATTGCGCGGGTTTCACCCTCCCTTCGATGACGCCGCGATCACTTTTTCGACAACCGGAAGTATGCGCTGGACCATGACGTCGACGCCGGCAGCCGAGGGATGCATGCCGTCGGCGAGCAGGAGATCGCGCTGCGCCGCCACGCCGTCGAGGAAGAACGGGTAGAGGGGGACGCCAAACTTCTCGGCCAGCCGCGGATAGATCCCATTGAACGCCGAGGCGTAGTCCGGGCCGAGATTGGGGGCGGCCATCATGCCGGCGAGCAGCACGGGAATGTTCCGCTCCTTCAGGCGCGAAAGCATGGATTCGAGGTTCGTTTCGGTCAGTTCCGGTGTGATTCCGCGCAGCATGTCGTTGGCGCCGAGTTCGAGGATGACAAGGTCCGTTCCATCCGGCACAGACCAGTCGAGCCTGGAGAGCCCGCCGCTGGTAGTGTCGCCGGAGACGCCTGCGCCCGCGACCTCCACGTCGTGCCCCTTCGCCCTCAGCGCCGCCTGCAGCCTGTCCGGAAACCCTTCGCCGGGGCCCAGCTGGTAGCCGGCCATCAGGCTGTCGCCGAAACCGACGATACGGTAGGGGTCCGCCTCCGCCCGGGCGGCAAGGCCGATCAGGGCGATTGCGATTACGGAAAAGGCAACGAATAGTCGTTTGAAAGACACTGGCGAGAACCCATATCAGGCCGGACACCCGAAGCGGCCGTCCCCGCAATATAGGATTGAATCCCCGTGACAGAAGCCGTCATCGAATTGCGGGACGTTTCGCTGACGCTCGGCGAGGGCGCCTCTTCGGTGCACGTCCTGAAGGGCATCTCGCTCGACGTCGCGGTCGGCGAGGCGACCGGCATCGTCGGGCCGTCGGGCTCCGGCAAGTCGACCCTGCTGATGGTGCTGGCCGGCCTGGAGAGGGTCGACGCCGGCACGGTGAAGATCGCCGGCGAGCTGCTGAACGGCAAGAGCGAGGACCAGATCGCCGCCTTCCGCGGCCGCAATGTCGGCATCGTCTTCCAGTCGTTCCACCTGATCCCCAACATGACGGCGCTGGAGAACGTCGCCGTTCCGCTGGAGCTGGCCGGGCGCCGCGACGCCTTCGAGGCGGCGGCGCGCGAACTCGCAGCCGTCGGCCTGTCGGAGCGACTGACGCACTATCCGGGCGAGCTTTCGGGCGGCGAGCAGCAGCGCGTGGCGATTGCCCGTGCGCTGGCGCCCGAGCCGCGCATCCTCATCGCCGACGAGCCGACCGGCAATCTCGACCAGGCGACCGGCCGCCAGATCGCCGACCTTCTTTTCGCCGAGGCGGCCGAGCGCGGCATGACCCTCGTTCTCGTCACGCACGATCCCGCGCTCGCGGCACGCTGCAGCCGCCAGGTGGCTATGCGCTCGGGGCGGATCGAGGCGCGTCCACCGGCTCCTTCCTCGCCCTCGATGGGGGAGGCGCCGAGCGACAGCGAGGCGGAGGGGGTGTAGTGGACGGCCATTCGCCCCACCCGACACGGAGCCCCCTCCCCATCGATGGGAGGGTGAGCGCCGGACCAACCAGCACCTTTTCCCTCGCCCTTCGCTTCGCACTCCGCGAGATGCGCGGCGGCCTATCCGGCTTCCTCATCTTCATAACCTGCATCGCGCTCGGCGTGACCGCCATCGGTGGCGTCAATTCCGTGGCGCGCGCGATTTCCGACGGCGTTGCCGATCAGGGCCAGGTGCTGCTCGGCGGCGACCTGCGCTTCGAGCTCAACCAGCGCGAGGCGACCGCCGAGGAGCTTTCCCACCTGCAGGGGCTCGGCGACGTTGCGCGCAGCGCCGACATGCGCTCGATGGCGCGGCTGCCAGATGGGTCCGACCAGGCGCTGGTCGAGGTGAAGGCGGTGGACGGGGCGTATCCGCTGTTCGGCGCGCTCGCGACCGAGCCGTCGCTGCCGCAGTCTGACCTTTTCGCCGAGCGCGATGGCGTCTACGGCGCGGCTGCGCCCGATCTCCTGTTCGAGCGCCTCGGCCTGCCGCTCAACGGCCGCATAAAACTCGGCACCGCGACCATCGAACTCAGGGCAAAGCTCACGACCGAGCCGGATGCCGTCTCGGAAGGCTTCGGCTTCGCGCCGCGCCTGCTCGTGTCGCTGGACGCGCTGAGGGCGGCCGGACTGGTCCAGCCAGGGAGCCTGGTCGAGCATATCTACAAGGTACGACTGCCAGCGGGGACGAGCGATGCCGCGCTCACGGCAACGCTTGAGCGCGCCAACGCGGCATTCCCCGAGGCCGGCTGGTCGACCCGCACGCGAAAATCGGCTGCGCCCGCGCTCGCCTCCAACATCGACCGCTTCTCGCAGTTCCTCACCCTGGTGGGTCTCACTGCCCTGGTGGTGGGCGGGGTCGGCGTCGCCAATGCGGTGCGCGCCTATCTCGACGGCAAGCGCCCCGTCATCGCAACCTTCAAGAGCCTCGGAGCCTCCGGCAGCTTCGTCTTCCAGATCTACCTCACGCAGATCCTGATGATCGCCGGCGTCGCCATCGTCATCGGCCTGGTGCTGGGGGCGCTGATGCCGTTCGCCGCGGGCACGTTCCTGCGGTCCGTCATCCCCGTCCCGGCCGAGGCGCGCCTCTATCCCGGCGCGCTTGGCCTTGCGGCGCTGTTCGGCGTCATGGTCACGCTGGTCTTCGCGCTCATTCCGCTCGGCCGCGCGCGCGACGTGCCGGCGACGGCGTTGTTCCGCGAGATGGGGTTCGAAAGCCGCGGTTTTCCGCGCGCCGGCTACGTCGTTGCGGCTCTGCTGATCGCGGCCGCGCTCGCCGCCATCTCCGTCTGGATGGCTGCGGACCGCCGCGTCGCCTGGATCTTCGTGGTCGCGGCCGTGGTTTCCTTCATCGTGCTTAGGGGCGTCGGGGTGGCGGTGCAGTGGATTGCCAGGAAGAGCCCGCGCGTCCGCTCCACTGCGCTCAGGCTCGCCATCGGCAACATCCACCGGCCCGGCGCGCTGACGCCGTCGGCCGTGCTCTCGCTCGGTCTCGGCCTGACGCTGCTGGTGACGCTGGCGCTGATCGACGGCAACCTGCGCCGCCAGATCGCCGGCAGCCTGCCCGAACAGGCGCCGAACTTCTTCTTCGTCGACATCCAGGGCGCCGAGGTCGAGCAGTTCGCCGGATTGGTGAAGTCGCAGGCGCCTACGGGCACGCTGATGCGCGTGCCGATGCTGCGCGGCCGCATCATGGAGATCAACGGGCAGGACGTCCGCCAGATCACGGTGCCGCCGGAGGGCGCCTGGGTGCTGCGCGGCGATCGCGGCATCACCTATTCGGACACCGTGCCGGAGAACGCGACGCTGTCCGCCGGCGAATGGTGGCCGCAGGACTATCAGGGCGAGCCCCTGGTGTCGTTCTCGGCCGAGGAAGCCGGCCAGCTCGGCCTGAAACTCGGCGACGCGGTGACGGTGAACGTGCTCGGCCGCAACATCACGGCCAAGATCGCCAACCTGCGACGGGTGGAATGGGAGTCGCTGGCGATCAACTTCGTCATGGTCTTCTCGCCCAACACGTTCGCCGGCGCGCCGCACAGCTGGCTGGCGACGCTGACCGACCCGGCCGCGAGCGCTGCCGACGAATCGCGCGTGCTGAACGCGGTCACGCGTACCTTCCCGACGGTGACGACGGTGCGGGTAAAGGATGCACTCGACGTCGTGAACGGCCTCGTCGCACAGCTGGGCGTCGCCATCCGCGCCGCCGCCGGCGTGGCGCTCGTCGCCTCGATCCTGGTGCTCGCCGGCGCGCTCGCCGCGGGCAATCGCGCCCGCATCCACGACGCCGTGGTGCTGAAGACGCTCGGCGCGACGCGGCGCACGCTGATCGCCGCCTTCTCGCTGGAATACTTTTTGATCGGCCTCGCCACCGCCGTGTTCGCACTGGCCGCCGGCGGGGTTGCTGCCTGGTACGTCGTCAGCCGCATCATGAACCTGCCCTCCGCCTTCCTGCCTGAGGTGGCGGTCGGCACGCTGCTGTTCGCGCTGGTGCTCACCATCGGGATCGGCCTGATCGGCACCTGGCGCGTGCTCGGCCACAAGGCGGCGCCGGTGCTGCGGAACCTGTAGGTCGGTCCTTCGAGCACCACCCTCGGGCGTCGCCTCCAGCCTTTCGCAGCAGCGGATCGTTGGGCGGCAAGCGGTTGCGCGTTGGGTTTCGTATGAAAATTGCGTGATTGTGAAGGCCCGGGAAGCGATACGGGTCTTGTTCTTGATGCAAAGAGGCATCATATTCTGCGCTAGGCATGCTGGAGTTCCGCCAGCGGCGCCTGGGCGCGTGCTTGGGCTGCGACCGACACCCGACGGGACAGAAGCAACAGAGGAAATCCATGGCTGAACCCCTCCGCAACTACCAGGCGCGTGTCGCGGCCGGTGCGCGCACCGATGCCGCGATCGACCAGGGTCTGCGCGCCTACATGCTCAAGGTCTACAATCTCATGGCCATGGGCATGGCGATCACAGGTGTCGCCGCGCTTGGCATGGCGATGCTGGCAACCACCAACGACCCGTCTCAGGCCGTGGCCACGCTCGGCAACGGCAAGATGCTGACCAATGTCGGCTACGCCGTCTACTCGTCGCCGCTGCGCTGGCTGGTCATGCTCGCGCCCTTGGGCATGGTGTTCTTCCTGAGCGCCCGCGTCCACAAGATGAGCGTTTCGGCCGCGCAGACCTCGTTCTGGGTCTTCGCCGGCCTGATGGGCATCTCGCTGTCGTCGATCTTCCTGGTCTACACCAGCGCCTCCATCGTGCAGACGTTCTTCGTGACCGCCGCCGCGTTCGGCGCGCTGTCGCTCTACGGCTACACGACCAAGCGTGACCTGACGGCCATGGGCTCGTTCCTGATCATGGGCGTGTTCGGCCTCATCATCGCGATGGTGGTCAACATCTTCCTGCAGTCGTCGGCCCTGCAGTTCGCCATTTCGGCGATCGGCGTGCTGATCTTCTCGGGCCTCACCGCCTACGACACGCAGAAGATCAAGGAGATGTACTGGGAGGGCGACGACGTCCTGGTCGCAGGCCGCAAGGCGATCATGGGCGCGCTGACGCTCTACCTCGACTTCATCAACCTGTTCACGTTCCTGCTGCAGTTCCTGGGCAACCGCGAATAATCGCAGCGAACGCTGGACCAAGACTCTTGCGAAGGGCGGCCAAATGGTCGCCCTTTTCATGTGGGCCGATGACTGCTCTAATTGTGGGCATCAACCAAAGTGCCTGGAAAATGAGCAGATACCATATCCGCCCCGCCAAGCATGGCGACCTCCCCCAGGTGGCCGCGATCTATGCCGATGCCGTCAGCAACGGCACCGCCAGCTACGAACTGGAACCGCCGACACTGGCTGAAATGACGGCGCGCTTCGACGCCATACTCTCCGGCGAGTACCCCTACCTGGTCGCGACCGACGGCGAGGCGGTGCTCGGCTACGCCTATGCGAGCGCCTTTCGGACCCGGCCTGCCTATCGCTTCGTTGCGGAGAATTCCGTCTATGTCGCGCCTCAGGCCAAGGGGACAGGCGTCGGCAAGGCGCTGATGGTCGCGCTGATCGAAGAATGCAAGCGGCTCGGCTTCCGCCAGATCCTTGCCGTCATCGGGGACGGCTCCGAGCATAGCGCCTCCGTCAGGCTGCACGAGCGGCTCGGCTTTCGTCATGCCGGCCGGCTGGAGGCGACCGGCTACAAGCACGGGCGCTGGCTGGACACGGTTCTCATGCAATTGCCGATGAACGGCGGCGGCGACACAGCGCCGGACCCCGCCTCGATGCCGGAACGCCGGTTTCGGGCGGGGCGCCTGTAACCGCAAAGGCGGCTTGACCCCCAAGCCATCTGCTGCTGGCTCCATGACGGACGCTTGCCTGGACGCATCCGGCCCCTTACAGGCGCTCTGGTTGCCAACCGGATGATGCCATGCCCATCGCAGAAATCGTTCTCCTGTTCATTGCGGGATTTGCATCCGGCGCGGTCAACGCGGTGGCGGGCGGCGGCACCTTCCTCACCTTCGGCGCCATGAGTTTGACCGGCATTCCGCCGATCGCAGCCAACGCGACCTCCTCGATCACCCAAATTCCCGGCTATATCACCTCGACCCTCGCGTACTGGAGCGACATCCGGACCTTCTGGCGCGGCGCGCTGATGTTGGCGGCCATTTCGATCGCCGGCGCGCTCGCCGGGTCGCTGACCCTGCTGTCGCTCGACAATCCGTCGTTCCGCGTCATGGTTCCGTGGTTGCTGATCGGCGCCACGGCGCTGTTCGCCGCCGGGCCCTGGCTGAAACCCAAGCCCAAGGCGGGCCAGCCGGCCACCGTCGGCTCGTTCTGGGGCTCGATCGTCCAGTTCGTAACCGCCGTCTACGGCGGCTTCTTCGGCGCGGGCATGGGCGTGATGATGCTCGCCACGCTCGGGTTGACCCAGACCGGCGACTATCACCGTCTCAACGCGCTGAAGAACCTGCTGTCGATCGTCATCGCCTTCGTCGCCATCGTGGTCTTCGTCTCGGGCGGCGTCATCGCCTGGCTGCCGGCCATGGTGATGATCCCCGCGGTGGCGCTGGGCGGATATTGCGGCGTCTGGACGGCCAAGCGCGTCCCGCAAAACGTCGTGCGGGCCTTCGTCATCGCGACCGGCGTCCTGCTGGCGGTCTACTACTTCGTGACCGGCTGACCAGCCGCAGGCAGGAGATCCGGCCGCCTCTCCGCGGTCAGGCGCTCTGCCTCGGCTCTGCGCCACGTGGCGATCTTCGCGTGGTTGCCCGAAGTCAACACCTCCGGGATCGCCCTGCCCTCGAACTCCTGCGGCCGCGTGTAGTGCGGGTGCTCGAGCAGCCCGCCCTCAAAACTCTCCTCGTCGCCCGACGCCTGGTTGCCCATGACGCCCGGAAGCAGCCGGACGACCGCATCGAGCAGCACCAGCGCCGCCGGCTCGCCCCCTGACAGGATGTAGTCGCCGATCGACACCTCCTCGAGCCCGCGCGCCTCGATAAGGCGCTGGTCGACGCCTTCGAAACGGCCGCACAGGATGGTGACGCCGGGGCCCGCTGCGAGTTCCCTGACGCGAGCCTGGGTGAGCGGCTTGCCGCGCGGGCTCATCAGCAGGCGCGGCCGGTCATCGCCTTCCGGCGACGCATGGTCGATGGCACGCGCCAGCACGTCGGCGCGCATCACCATGCCTGCCCCACCGCCCGCCGGTGTGTCGTCGACGGAGCGATGCTTGTCATGCGCGAAGTCGCGGATCTGCAGGGTCTCCAGCGACCATGCGCCCTCGCCCAGCGCACGGCCGGCGAGCGACACGCCGAGGGCGCCCGGAAACATTTCCGGATAGAGTGTCAGCACGCTGGCGCGGAAAGGTGAGGTGTCAGCTCTGGTCTCTTGTGACGTCATCATGTCCAGGATTGCTCAGAAGGCGCCTTCAAGGTGCTGGATCAGCGATTCCCGCCCGCGTCTGCTGGTCCGCGCGGGCGCTGTTTCGCGTCGAAACCGCGACCCTTCTGGCCCGGCCGCACCGGGGCTCCCTCGATGTCGCTGTCGTCGGTATCGACCAGCCCGGCCGCGACAGGATCTATCCGGACATAGCCGGCCGCAACTGAGACCTCGGGGACGGCGGCGGCCGAAAAAGGCACCAGCACCTCATGCCGCCCGCTGAGGGCGATCTCAAGCAGGTCGCCGCCGCCGAAATTCTGTACCGCCGTGACCCGTCCGATCTCCGTGCCGGTGTCGTCGCGCACCTTCAGCCCCACGAGATCGGCGTGATAAAACTCGTCCTGGTCGCCGTCGTCGGGCAACGTCGACCTCTCGACGAATAGCTCGGTTCCGATGAGCGTTTCCGCGGCATTGCGGTCCTGGACGCCCTTGAACCGCACGACCACGACATTGTTGGCAGGCCTTATGTCGATGATGCTGAACTTGCGGCCGTCTTTCGCAAAGAGCGGGCCATATTCCGCCAGAGCCAGCGGATCGCCGGTAAAACTTTTGACGCGCAATTCGCCCTTGATGCCATGCGCGGCGCCGATGACGGCCATTTGAACGGGATTTTTGAGCGCAGTCATTCTATTGCTCCTTGGCGTCCTTCTAGACGCGACGCGATGGCTTCGCAATTCAATCGCGACCCTTCACGCTCCGCTAACCGGCAACCGCCAAACTCACACGCAAACCCAAGGGCGTATGCGTGCAAGAATTCCTTATTTCAGCCAAAGCCGACCTGCAGGCCGCGCGCGTCGCCTGGCTCGAGGCGCTGGCGAACGAGCGGCGGCTGTCGGCGCTGACGGTCGATGCCTATGAGCGCGACACGCGGCAGTTCCTGCAGTTCCTGACGGGTCATTGCGGCGGCCCTCCGGGCATCGCCGACATCGCCGAACTGAGACCTGCGGACCTGCGCGCTTTCCTGGCGCAGCGGCGTTCTGATGGCGCAGGCGCGCGCACGCTCGGCCGCGGGCTGGCCGGCCTGCGCTCGCTGCTGCGCTACCTGGAGCGGCGCGGCCTCGCGAATGCAGCCGGGGCCGCCGCGCTGCGTGCACCAAGACAACCGAAATCGCTGCCGAAGCCGCTGACAGCGCCGGATGCGAAACGCGTCGTCTCCGCCGGCGAGCAACTGGCTGAGGAACCGTGGATCGCTGCACGCGACGCCGCTGTGCTGACGCTGCTCTACGCTTGCGGACTGCGCATCTCCGAGGCGCTGGCGCTGACCGGTGGCGATCTCGCCTCGCCGGGCGAGACCGCGCTGCGCGTCACCGGGAAGGGCGGCAAGACGCGGATGGTGCCTGTGCTCCCGGCCGCGTTCGAAGCCGTCGCTGCCTATCGCAAGGCCTGCCCCTATCATCTCGACCCCGCCGGCCCGCTGTTCCGCGGAGCGCGCGGCGGCGCCCTCGATCCCGCCATCGTGCAGCGGGCGATGCGCAAGATGCGCTCGGCGCTCAACCTGCCCGACACGGCGACGCCGCACGCCCTGCGACATTCCTTCGCCACCCACCTGCTCGGCCGCGGAGGCGACCTCCGCACCATCCAGGAGTTGCTCGGCCACGCCAGCCTGTCGACCACCCAGGTCTATACCGGCGTCGATACCGCGCGGCTGCTCGAGGTCTACCAGGCTGCGCATCCGAGGGCGTAGGCTTCGCCGGATTTGAGCTGTGCGATTAACAGTTTGGCCGCACTTGCCCACTACAATTTCCGCCATGAAACGCGCCATCGCCATTGCCGACCGTCTCTCGGACGCAGCGCTCAAGCTGCTCGTCGCGATCAACATCCTGTTCCTCCTCTCATTCCTGGCGATGCTGTTCCTCGCCACCGCCGAGGCGCGCGCCGAAACAGTCGCCTGCACCGGCAGAGACCTGACCGTCGAGATGCGTAAGGAGATGCCCGCTGAGTACGAGAGGATAGAGGCGGAAGCCGGAAAGACCCTCAACGGCCAGGGTCTTCTCTGGAAGCTCGAGAAGGACGGCAAGACGCCGTCCTTTCTGTTTGGCACGATGCACATGACGGATCCGCGCGTGACCGAGTTGACGCCGGCCGCGCAGGCAGCGTTCGACGCGGCCAAAACCGTGGTCATCGAGACGACCGACATACTCGACCAGACGAAGATGATGGAGACGCTCGCGAAGCGTCCGGAACTCATGATGTTCACCGACGCAACGACGTTGCCTTCGCTGCTGTCGCCGGAGGACGCTGCCGTCTTGGAGAAGGGCCTGTCGGAACGCGGCATTCCGCTCGCGGCAGTCACCAAGATGAAACCGTGGATGCTGATCGCCATGGTCGCCCTCCCGGCCTGCGAACTGGCCCGCAAGACCAGCGGCGCTCAGGTGCTCGACGCCAGGATCGCCAACGACGCGAAGGCTGCCGGCAAGACCCTCACCGGCCTCGAGAGCGCCGCCGACCAGCTCGGCGCGATGGCTTCGTTGCCGATGGAATTCCATATGCAGGGATTGCTCGACACGCTGAAGCTGGGCGACCGCATGGACGACGTCATGGAGACGATGATCGTCCTCTACGAGCGCGGAGACGTCGCGGCGATCATGCCGATGGTCGAGGCCGTAACCCGCGAGACGGGCGCCGACATCGCCGGCTACGCCGAATTCGAGCAGACGATGGTGAATGCGCGCAATGTGACCATGGCGAAGAACGCGGGGCCCATCCTTGCCGAGGGAGGCGCTTTCATCGCCGTCGGCGCGCTGCATCTGCCGGGAACCGAGGGGCTCGTGGAACAATTCCGGAGGGCGGGATACACCGTCACACCGGCCGGCAGCTGACCGGCCCGTCCCTGCCCGCCAGGCACGAGCTCTTTCCAACAGCCACGACCAGTCGCAAGGTGCCAATGCGGCGCTTCATTACGCCTTCTGGCGGCTGGCGACTGCAGCGGAATGAAACCGATGACCCGGTTGTGCGTTGATCCGTCATTGCAACTGACGGAGATCTTGCCATGGCACATCCAGCCCGTAGATTCGACGAGGCGACGGAAGGCGCACCGTCCGCAGTCGATCCGCTCAATCCTGCGCCGCCCGCTACCGACCCCGCAACCGATCCCCGCTACCGCGCGGCGAACGATCCTCGGGTCGACAACAGCACCGTGGTCCAGTCACGCAGCCCCGGCAGCGGGGTGTTGATTGCTGCCCTGGTCATCGTGCTCGCGGTGATTGCCTATTTCCTGTTCGCTCCGGGCGCGCCTGAGACCAGCGTACCGGTGGATCAGCCTGCGACGACCAGCGAACCCGCCACGCCAGCCCCCGACACGATGGCTCCGGCGCCTGACGCAACCGCTCCGGCGGCTCCTGCCACGCCGGCGGCCCCGGCTCCGGATGCGACAGCTCCGGCCTCGCCGGAAACGCCGGCTGCACCGGCGCCCGAGTCGTCCGCTCCCGCGCCCACGACGCCCGCTCCGACGGAGCCGGCTCCGGCGCCCGCCCAGTAATTACGGGCATCCAGAAACAGAGACGGCCCGCTTCGGCGGGCCGTCTCGCGTTCGACAGAGCTTTAAGATCCCGAGAGGCTAGGTGAGATACTGTCCGCCATTGGCTGTCAGCGTGGCGCCGGTGATGAAGCTCGCCTCGTCCGAGGCGAGGAAGACGACGCAGCGCGCGATGTCTTCCGGTTCGCCGAGACGCCCGACGGGAATCTGGGCGATGATCGATTCCCGCACCTTCTCGGGAACGGCCATCACCATGTCGGTGGCGATGTATCCGGGGCAGATGACGTTGACCGTGATGCCGGCGCGGGCGCCTTCCTGTGCAAGCGCCTTGGTGAAGCCGATGTCGCCCGCCTTGGCGGCCGAATAGTTCGCCTGCCCCATCTGGCCCTTCTGGCCGTTGATCGACGAGATGGTAATCACGCGGCCGAACTTGCGGTCGCGCATTCCGGTCCACAGCGGATGGGTCATGTTGAAGACGCCGTTGAGGTTGGTGCCCATGACGTCGTGCCACTGATCGCGGGTCATCTTGTGGAACATCGCGTCACGCGTGATGCCGGCGTTGTTGACCAGCACGTCGACCGGGCCGAGGTCGGCCTCGACCTGGGCTATGCCCGCCGCGCAGGCGTCATAGTCCGCCACCGACCATTTGTAGACTGGGATGCCGGTCTCGTCCTTGAACTTGCCGGCGGCTTCGTCGTTGCCGGCGTAGTTCGCCGCGACCTTGTAGCCGGCGTTCTTCAGAGCGATTGCGATGGCGGCTCCGATGCCGCGCGTTCCTCCAGTGACGAGTGCCACCCTTGCCATGCAAGTCTCCTCTTGTTGATCGAGAGAAGCGGTAGGGAGTAGCGAATGGCCGGCAGTTGTCAAATCGACGGCCCTTGCCTGCGCCCTATCCGCTCTCCCCTTCGCTGCTCGCTATTCTCTCTAGCTCATCGCCTCGACGCACATGGCCACGCCCATGCCGCCGCCGATGCAGAGCGTCGCCAGACCCTTCCTTGCGCCACGGCGCTTCATCTCGAAGACCAGCGTGTTGAAGATGCGGGCGCCGGATGCGCCGATCGGGTGCCCGATGGCGATAGCGCCGCCGTTCACGTTGACGATGTCGGGGTTCCAGCCCATGCCCTTGTTGACGGCGCACGCCTGCGCGGCGAAAGCCTCGTTGGCCTCGACGAGGTCGAGGTCGTCCACCTTCCAGCCCGCCTTCTCCAGCGCTTTCTGCGAGGCGGGGATCGGGCCGGTGCCCATGATCGAGGGATCGACGCCGGCCGTCGCCCAGGACGCGATGCGCACCAGAGGCGTGAGGCCGCGCCTTGCAGCCTCGGCCTCGGTCATCAGCACGATCGCAGCCGCGCCGTCATTGATGCCCGACGCGTTGCCGGCGGTCACTGTGCCGTCCTTGTCGAAGGCGGGGCGCAGCTTGGTCATCGCATCCATCGTGGCGCCGATGCGGATGTACTCGTCGGCGTCGACCACGGTGTCGCCCTTCCTGCCCTTGATGGTGACCGGCACGATCTCGTCCTTGAACCGTCCGGCCTTCTGCGCTGCCTCCGCCTTATTCTGCGAGGCCAGCGCGAAGGCGTCCTGCGTCTCGCGGGTAATCTGGAACTGCTTGGCGACGTTCTCGGCCGTGTTGCCCATGTGGTAGCCGTTGAAGGCGTCCCACAGGCCGTCCTTGATCATGGTGTCGATCATCTTGTAGTCGCCCATCTTGACCCCGGCGCGCAGGTGCTGGGCGTGTGGGGACAGCGACATGGATTCCTGGCCGCCGGTGACGACGATGCCGGCATCGCCGCTGGCGATCTGCTGCATGCCGATCGCGATCGAACGCAGGCCGGAGCCGCACACCTGGTTGAGGCTCCAGGCGGAGGCCTCCTTCGGCACGCCGGCCGCCATCGACGCCTGCCGCGCGGGGTTCTGGCCCTGTGCGGCGGTCAGCACCTGGCCGAGGATCACCTCGTCGACTTCCTTGGGATCGACGCCGGCGCGGGCCAGCGCTTCCCGTATCACGATTGCGCCGAGTTCGTGCGCAGGCGTGGCGGCAAACGAGCCGTTGAACGAACCGACCGGGGTGCGGGCGGCGCTTGCCACCACGATCGCGTTGGAAGCGGACATGATCATCTCCAGAGTTCAGTGCGACGGGATCGGATTTCGTGCTCTTGCGAAGCCTTCCATCCGAATGGATATCTTGGGACTTCCCGATTTTTCGGACATTTCGACGGGCCGAGTCAAACCGGAAAATCATCGGGTCGGTAACGCCACCGCCTCGCCGCGCGCAGTTTGCCCCTCCGGCGAGCAGAGCTGCAATTCCGCAGTGCACAAACCGCTTGGAATCGCATCTGTTTTGAGCCTATCTTGCCGCAGTGCGATCCTGGCCGGACACATACGGTCAGGCCACCAGGGAGGCGGGCTGTGAAAGACGAACCGGTGGTAATCAAGAAATATGCGAACCGCCGGCTCTACAACACCGGAACCAGCACCTACGTGACGCTCGAGGACCTCGCCGAGATGGTCAAGAAGGGCGAGGATTTCAACGTGCAGGACGCCAAGACCGGCGAAGACATCACGCATCCTGTGCTCACGCAGATCATTTTCGAGCTGGAGAACAAGGACGGGCAGAACATGCTGCCGATCCCGTTCCTCAGGCAGCTCATCGCATTCTATGGCGACCAGATGCAGATGATCGTGCCGAGCTTCCTCGAGCAGTCGATGATCGCCTTCTCGAAGGAGCAGGAGCGTTTTCGCGAGCAGATGAAGCAGGCCATGGGCAAGACGCCGATGGACGTCATGAAGATGACGGCGCCCATGAAGGCGTTCGAGGAGCAGACCCGGCGCAACATGGAGATGTTCCAGAACGCCATGCGCATGTTCACGCCTTTCCCGCCGAACGGCGGCGTTTCGCCGCCGCCAGCTTCGGCCGAGCCTGCAAAGCGCGAGGGCGGCGAGAAGTCCGAGGAACTGCAACAACTCAAGGACCAGATCGCCGCCATGCAGCGCAAGATGGACAGCATGGGGTGAGCCCCCGGTTCGCGCAGCGAATTGAAAGGTCCAGTGGACCTTTCAAAGGGGGCGAACGCCCGGAGCCATCGCGGAGGGCAAGGGCGGCTACGAGGTAGTGCAGGTCCGTACGCGAACGTCCAGCAGATCGGCCGGCGTTATCGCTGGCCTGCAGATTAGTCTATCAGCTTCGCTGGCCGTTCTTCACCCCTGCCGCCGCGCCAAGAAGGCCAGTCGCTCGAAGAGGTGCACGTCCTGCTCGTTCTTCAAGAGCGCGCCGTGCAGTTTCGGGAGCGCGTTCTTCGGATCGGCGCGCAGGTCTTCCGGGGCAACGTCGTCGGCGACGAGCAGCCTGATCCAGTCCAGCGCTTCCGAGGTCGACGGCTTCTTCTTGAGGCCCGACACCTCGCGGATCTCGTAGAACTGCGTGAGTGCGGCGCGCACGAGGTTCTGCTTGATGCCGGGATAGTGGACGTCGACAATCCGGTGCAGGGTGTCGATGTCGGGGAAGCGGATGTAGTGGAAGAAGCAGCGGCGCAGAAAGGCGTCCGGCAGTTCCTTCTCGTTGTTGGACGTGATGATGACGATCGGCCGCTGTTCCGCGCGGATCGTCTCGCCGGTCTCGTAGACATAGAATTCCATCCGATCGAGCTCCTGCAGGAGGTCGTTCGGGAACTCGATGTCGGCCTTGTCGATCTCGTCGATCAAGAGCACGACCTTGCGGTCGGCCGCGAACGCCTCCCACAGCTTGCCGCGCCTGATATAGTTCTTGATGTCGTTGAAGCGGTCGTCGCCGAGCTGCGAATCACGCAGACGGGAAACGGCGTCGTATTCGTAAAGGCCCTGTTGCGCCTTGGTCGTGGACTTCACGTTCCATTCGATGAGGTCGAGCCCGAGCGCGGCGGCCACCTGGCGCGCAAGCTCCGTCTTGCCGGTGCCGGGCTCGCCCTTGACCAGCAGTGGCCGCTCAAGCGCGATCGCCGCATTGACGGCCACCATCAGATCCTTGTCGGCCACATAGTCGGCCGTGCCTTCAAAGCGCATGACGTTCTTCCTGTTAGCTTGGGTGCTGTACCGGAGCGGCGGCGGCGAAGGCAAGCCGAACGATGCCTGGCAGGTTCCGAAGATGCGCGCGGGTCGATTTGCCCGCTGGCGAAACCGCGGCGCGATGCGTATATTGGGATCGACGGTCTGGGCCTCTCGGCAGGCGTAACATATCCCCGGGGCCTTATCGATCTCTAAGGGAGCTGTCCCTGCTTCGGTCCGTGGATCGGAGCACACGGCGCCCACCTACTTTGTAGGTTCCCGGGATCGAACTCTCCACCGGTTGCCTGGATCGTCACCTTCCCGCCATCGCCGGCGACCGGATTGGCTGTGTCCGAACCGCAGCCTTCGGCCGGTCAGGCCCGGACCAATCTCAGCGCCTTGTCGAACACGGTGAGCACACGCGTGAGCTCATGGCCGCGCTTCATGATAAGCCCGGTGGCGGCGACCACCGAGTAGGCGCCCTGCTTGCGCGCCAGCGACGGGTTCTTGACGATCTGGAACAGCGGCGTCTCGCTCGCTCGGCGGAACACCGAGAACACGGCTCTGTCGCGCAAGTGATCGATGGCGTAGTCCCGCCACTCGTTGGACGCGACCATCCGGCTATAGACCTTGAGGATCTGATCCAGTTCCCGCCTGTCGAAGGAAACCGGAATATCCAACCGCTGGCGGCGGGCATCGTGGAACGGGATCAATATTCCGGATTCATCCCTATCCTCCGCACCCCCGCTACGGTCGATCATCGGCCGGATGTCCCCTTGACAATCATGTGACGAAGGTGGAGCCAACCGGCGCCAAATGCAAGCCCGGGCGAGCGAACTGAGTCGCGATCACGTCCAGTAACATTTTGACACATTTCGTAGGAATTGGTGAACGGCCGCCACATTCCCGCCGCTTTTTATCCCACCTCGCGCCCCAATGTCCGACGAACTTAGCCTCGTTGCCTGAGACGGTTCGGTCCGGCACCGGCTCGTAAACCCCAAGCCCCCCGCCCACGGGCCTGCGTCGGATCGAACCAACCTCGGCCTGAAAGCCGAGAGCGACGATCCCAAAGTCCTTGCAGCCGGTGTCAGCACAGCTGGCGCCGGCTTTTTCGATCCGGTCAGCCGCCGGGCTCCCGGATGAGCGTCGCGCCCAGGATCGGTCCAGGCGAACCATCTCCGTTCACCGCCTGCAGCAGAACGGCGTAGCCCCCTGCTCCGTTTTTCGCCACCTCGCGCATCGGCAGCTCGAAGCTGGCGGGTTTGCCGTGCCACATGCCCGCGACCTGGACGCTGGTGACTGCGTTCCAGTAGGTGACCGTCTTGCCCGTGTTCTCCCCCTGATCGATGTCGACCGGCGTGGGCGGATCGAAATAGACGAGCAGGACCTCGGCCTCATTCGCGTCACCGGTGGCGGCATCCGCTTCGATCCTCAGGCTCGCCCCCTGCCGGATCGTTCTTACCTTGACGTCCAGCCCGGCGCCCCCACCCTTCAGCTCGTTGATCGCCTGGTCGATCTCCTGCTTGCTGGCCCCGTTGACGTGCGTGCGGCCGTTGATGACGGCCTGCGGGGTGTACACCGACTGGGCGCCGAAGGATTTCATGTACTCGTACTGGCGCGCCGTGTTCTGGGGACTGCCCAAGGTGTCGCGCCAGCCGAGATAGTCCCAGTAGTCGACATGATAGGCGAGCGCGACGACATCGCCCCTCGACACCAGTTCGGAGAAGACGGAGTCGGCCGCAGGGCATGAATTGCAGCCCTGACTGGTGAAGAGCTCGACCACACCGAGCGGCGTGTTCAACGGCTCGGCAGTTGCCGTTCCCATGAACGGAACTGCAAAGGCCACGGCGGCGAGGACAGTCGCGGCACGTCCGGAAGGTGTCAAAGCTCGAATTGCGCGCCCGGCGAGGTCGCGTGTAGCCATGTCTTGCGTCAGTTCTCCAGGTCCCGAATCCGGTCTTTTTGCGTGCCGAACAATTGGCAGACGCATGACGCAATGGAAAGTCACGTTAGGGTGAAATTTTCGCCACCAGCCAGCGCGCCACCGCGTCCTGGCTTGACGGACACATATCCCGACGGTTATTGGTCGATCAATAGCCAGCGAGTTATGGATCGAGTGACAGACGCGCAAGACACGCTCTTCAGGACGCTTGCGGACCCGACGCGCCGGGCGATCTTCGAGCGCCTCTGCCGCGAAGGAGAGCAGACGGTGGCGGCGCTGACCGCCCGCGCCGGTGTCTCGCAACCGGCGGTCTCAAAGCATCTCGGCGTGCTCCGGCGGGCCGGACTGGTGCGGGACCGCCACGCCGGCCGCCAGACCCACTACAGCGCGCAGCCCGGCGCGTTGGCGCCGCTGGCAGATTGGACCAGCGAGATGTCGGGCTTCTGGCAAAACCGGTTCGACGACCTCGAGGACCTGCTGAAAAGGATGGATCAGTGAACCAAAGGCCGGCCGAAACGCGTTCCGTCACGGTCGAACGCGAGCTGCCGCATCCGCCGGAGAAGATCTGGCGGGCGCTGACGCAGTCGCACCTGATCAGGGAGTGGCTGATGAACAACGATTTCAAGCCGGACGTGGGCCATCGCTTCAACATGAGCGCGGACTGGGGCGGGGTCGACTGCCAGGTGCAGGCGGTCGAGCAGCACAGGACGCTCACCTACAGCTGGGACACCAAGAATCTCAGGAGCGTCGTCACCTGGACGCTGACCCCGACGGACGCCGGCACCCGCCTGCGCATGGAACAGTCCGGCTTCCGGCCCGACCAGCAGCCGTACTACCGCGGCGCCACCGTGGGATGGCCGCAATTCCTGGCGAAGCTGGAAGAGGTTTTGGCGCGCATGGAGTGACCGGCCGGCAGAAGGCCGTCACTGCGCCGCGTACGTACGTGAGAACAGTGCAAACAGCACGAAGGAGGAGGCACCTTGAACTGGAGCATGTGGATCAGGCAGCTTCACCGCTGGCTCTCGATCATCTTCACGGCGATCGTCGTCGGCATCTTCATCGCCCTAGGCACGGGGACGGAGCCCGCCCAATGGGTGTACTTCCTGCCGCTCTTCCCGCTCGGCCTGCTCATGCTCAGCGGCCTCTACATGTTCGTGCTGCCATATGCGGCCGGCCGGCGCGGCGGATAGGAGCGGGACGATGACGAAGGAACCTGCGAAAACCGCGAAGAACGCCGGCAAGGCGACCAAGGCGCGAAAACCGTTGCCCAAGGCGAAGCCCGGCGAAGTCGTGCTCCTGTCGGGCGGCAACCCGCAGATCCCGAAGGGATATGGCGACGGCCCCGTGCAGGCCTACATCGCCGCCATGCCGGGGTGGAAAAGCGAGCTCGGCCGCCGGCTCGACGCGCTCGTCGTGCGCGCCGTCCCCAACGTCAGCAAGGCCGTCAAATGGAACTCGCCCTTCTACGGCATCGAGGGCCGGGGCTGGTTCCTCAGCTTCCACTGCATGACCAAATACGTGAAGGTGGCGTTTTTCCGCGGCGCCTCGCTCGAACCGCCGCCACCCGGCCCGTCCAAGCAGGAGCACGTGCGCTACCTCGACATCCATGAGGACGACCCGCTCGACGAGAAACAGTTCGCAGACTGGGTGAGGCAGGCCAGCGAACTGCCCGGCGAGAAGATGTGAGCGGCGGGCACCGATCCCAGTCCTGAGCAAAACGGAGAAGGCGGCAACAGTCATGAGCGACAGCAAAGGCAGCATGCAGGATACCTCGGGGGAGACCTCCCCCTCCCATCTCATCGACGCGCGGATCGAGGAACTGGGCGACTGGCGCGGCGAGACGCTGGCCCGGATGCGTGGGCTCATCCACGAAGCGGACCCCGAGGTGGTCGAAACGTGGAAGTGGCGGGGCGTTCCGGTGTGGGAGCATGCCGGCATCATCTGCACCGGCGAGACCTACAAGAGCGTCGTGAAGCTGACCTTCGCCAAGGGCGCCTCGCTGGACGATCCGAAACAGCTCTTCAACTCGAGCCTCGAGGGAAACACCCGGCGCGCCATCGACCTGCGCGAGGGCGACAAGGTCGACGAGGGCGCGCTGAAGGCGCTCGTCCGCGCCGCGGTGGCGCTGAACCTGTCGGCGCGTACCAAGGGCAGCGCCCGGAAGGGCAAGAACGGCTGACGACGTCGCAAAGGTGGGCGGGCCAGCGGGATTCGCGTATCGCGAAAAAGGAACGGCCGCCGGACCCTGACAGGTCCGGCGGCCGCAACATTTGCGCCTATCAGGCGGCGAGGTCGCGCAGCACGTACTGCAGGATGCCGCCGTTCTTGAAGTAGTCGAGCTCATCCAGCGTATCGATGCGGCACAGGATCGGGATGTTCTTCACCGTCCCATCGCCCATCGTGACCTTGGCCACCATCTTCTGCCGCGGCTTGATGGTCTCGAGGCCGTCGATCTCGACGATCTCGTCACCCTTCAGGCCGAGCGAACGCCAGGACTCGCCCTCCTCGAACACGAAGGGGATGACCCCCATGCCGACGAGGTTCGAGCGGTGGATGCGCTCGAAGGACTGCGCGATCACGGCGCGGACGCCGAGCAGGTTGGTGCCCTTGGCTGCCCAGTCACGCGACGAGCCGTTGCCGTATTCGACGCCGGCGAAGATGACCAGCGGCACGCTTTCCTTCCGGTACTCCATGGCGGCGTCGTAGATCGACATCTCCTCCTTGGACGGATAGTGGATCGTATAGCCGCCCTCGCGCCCGTTCTCGCCCAGCATGTGGTTGCGTATGCGGATGTTGGCGAAGGTGCCACGCATCATCACCTCATGGTTGCCGCGGCGCGTGCCATACTGGTTGAAGTCGGCGACGCCGACGCCATGGTCGATGAGGTACTTGCCGGCCGGCGAAGCCGCCTTGATCGAACCGGCCGGAGAAATGTGGTCGGTCGTGATCTTGTCGCCGAACAGGCCGAGCACACGGGCGCCCTTGATGTCGCCGATAGCCCCGGGGCGGTTCTGCATGCCCGCGAAGTAGGGCGGGTTCTGCACATAGGTCGAGTTGTCGTCCCAGGCGTAGGTCTGGCCGGTCGGAGCCTGAACGTTCTGCCAGTTCTCGTCGCCCTTGAAGACGTCGGCATACTTGCGGGCGAACAGCTCGCGAGTGACGTTCTTGGCGATGAACTCCTGGATCTCGGCCGAGGACGGCCAGATGTCGCGCAGGTAGACCGGCTTGCCGTTGCGGTCCTCGCCGATCGGCTCCTTGGTCAGGTCCCTGGTGACGGTGCCGGCAAGGGCATAGGCGACGACCAGCGGCGGCGAGGCGAGGTAGTTCGCCTGCACGTCCGGCGAGACGCGGCCCTCGAAGTTGCGGTTGCCGGAAAGCACGGCAGCGGCGATCAGGCCCTTGTCGTTGATCGTCTTGGAGATCGGCGCCGGCAGCGGGCCGGAGTTGCCGATGCAGGTGGTGCAGCCGAAGCCGACGAGGTTGAAGCCGATCTGGTCGAGCTCCTTCTGCAGGCCGGACTTCTCCAGGTACTCGGCGACGACCTGGCTGCCGGGGGCCAGCGAGGTCTTGACCCACGGCTTCTGCTTGAGGCCGAGGCGGTTGGCGTTGCGGGCCAGCAGGCCTGCGCCGATCAGCACGCTCGGGTTCGACGTGTTGGTGCACGAGGTGATGGCGGCGATGGCAACGTCGCCATGGCCGAGGTCGAAGCCCTCGCCCTCGACGGCGTAGCGCGCGGACTGGTCGACGGTCTTCTTGTACTCCGTCTCGAGCGCCTGCGCGAAGCCGTCGGCGATGCCTTCCAGCGCGATGCGGCCTTCAGGACGCTTCGGGCCGGCCATCGACGGGACGACCTCACCGAGGTCGAGCTCGAGCAGGTCGGTGAAGACCGGATCGGCCGATCCGTCCTCGCGCCACATGCCCTGGGCCTTCGAATAGGCCTCGACCAGCGCGATGCGGCTGTCGGCGCGGCCCGACATGTTCAGGTAGCGCACGGTCTCGGAATCGACCGGGAAAAAGCCGCAGGTCGCGCCGTATTCCGGCGCCATATTGCCGATGGTGGCGCGGTCGGCGAGCGTCATGTTGGAGAGGCCGGGGCCGAAGAACTCGACGAACTTGCCGACGACGCCCTTCTTGCGCAGCATCTGGGTGACGGTGAGCACGAGGTCGGTGGCGGTGACGCCTTCCTTGAGCTTGCCGGTGAGACGGAAGCCGATGACCTCCGGCAGCAGCATGGACACCGGCTGGCCGAGCATGGCCGCCTCGGCCTCGATGCCGCCGACGCCCCAGCCCAGCACGCCCAGGCCGTTGATCATGGTGGTGTGCGAGTCGGTGCCGACGCAGGTGTCCGGATAGGCCGTCGTCTCACCCTCCTCGGTGTTGGTCCACACGACCTGGCCGAGATATTCGAGGTTGACCTGGTGGCAGATGCCGGTGCCGGGCGGCACGACGCGGAAGTTGCGGAACGCCTGCTGGCCCCATTTGAGGAACTTGTAGCGCTCCTCGTTGCGCTCGTATTCGAGCTCGACGTTGCGGGCGAAGGCGAGCGGCGTGCCGAACTCGTCGACGATGACCGAGTGGTCGATGACCAGGTCGACGGGGACGAGCGGGTTGATCTTCTCGGGGTCGCCGCCGAGCGCCTTGAGGCCGTCACGCATGGCGGCAAGGTCGACCACGGCCGGAACGCCGGTGAAGTCCTGCATCAGCACGCGCGCCGGACGGTAGGCGATCTCGACGCCGGCCGTGCCCTTGTCGGTCAGCCAGTCGGCGACCGCCTTGATGGCCTCCTTGGTGACGGAGCGGCCGTCCTCGTTGCGCAGGAGGTTCTCAAGCAGGACCTTCATCGAATACGGAAGCTGGGCGACGCCTGTCAGCCCGTTCTTCTCGGCCTCGATGAGGCTGTAGTACACATATTCTGCGTCGCCGACCTTCAAGGTCCTGCGGCAGTTGAAACTATCGAGTGATTTAGACACGTGCGATCCCATTCTGGTCTGTTCTGCCTAAGCGGGAACGGACTCCTGGGGCATGCAATCACGCGCTAGGTGCGGGTACGGCCATTTCCGCTGTCCGCTCCCAAGCAGCGGGACCCTCGGGCAGACGCCCTCCGGTCCGGTGCTGTTCGGTGGCCATGCCGACCGCTGGCATGGTGGCCCACGCTATAGAGAATTTCCTGGAATAGTTCTAGACAGTCGCAAGGCAATTTTGCCGCGGCTCTCGCGGGCCGCATTGGACTTTCGACTATGGGGACGGAATGCGGCTTGTCGCCGAGAACCTCAGTGGAGAACGCGGCGGCGAAGCGGTCTTCCAGGGCATCGACTTCGCGCTCGAGGCAGGCGGTGTCCTCGTGGTCACCGGTCCGAATGGGGCGGGCAAGTCCACCCTGCTCAGGGTGATCGCCGGCCTCCTTCCCCCCGCCGCGGGCATCATCCGGCTTGAGGGTGGGGGCGAAGAATGGCCGGATGCACCGGCTGCCGCCCATTATCTCGGCCACCAGAATGCGATGAAATCGGCGCTGCCGGTCGCCGAGAACCTGCGCTTCTGGCAGGCGTTCTGCGGAGAACCGCATCTCGAAGTAGGCGAGGCGCTGGAGATGGTCGGGTTGTTCGGCATCCGGCACCTGCCGTTCGGATACCTTTCGACCGGGCAGAAGCGCCGGGCGTCCATTGCCAAGCTGCTGGTGAGCTATCGTCCGGTCTGGCTGCTGGACGAGCCCACAGCGGGGCTCGACAAGGCATCGGATGCGCAGGTCGGGGCTCTGATTCGGGCGCATTGCGAGGATGGCGGCATGGCGATCGCCGCGACGCACCTGCCGCTTGGGTTGGATGGAGCGCAGGAACTGCAGATGGGGCGCAAAATTTGAGTACGCATCTCCAGCCCCCTCCACCGCCTTCGGCGGTCCCCCTCCCCCGCTTCGCAGGGGAGGATCTGCGGCGGCATAGCTGGCGCTTCCTGGATCCTCCCCCGTTTACGGGGGAGGGGGACCACGCGAAGCGTGGTGGAGGGGGCGCCCTCCGCCCCAACGGGCCACCATGCTAGCCCTCTACCTTCGCGACCTGCGGCTGGCGTTCGGGGCGGGCGGCGGCGCCCTGACCGGCGTGCTGTTCTTCCTCGCCGTCATCGCCACCATCCCATTTGCGATCGGACCCGACCTCAACCTCCTGGCGCGCATCGGTCCGGCGATCCTGTGGATCGGCGCCCTGCTCGCCGCGCTGCTCGGCCTCGACCGCCTTTTCCAGGCGGACCGCGACGACGGCGCTTTGGACCTGATGCTCGTCGCCGCCGACCGCCACATGCTGCCGCTGACCGTGCTCGTCAAATGTGTGGCGCACTGGACGGCGACCGCGCTGCCGCTGGTGATCGCCGCCCCGCTGTTCGGCCTGTTCATGAACATGGAGCCGCTGGCGATCGCCGCCACCACGCTGACGCTGCTTGCCGGCACGCCGGCCGTCACGTTCATCGGCGCGGTCGGGGCCGCCGTCGCCGTGGCGCTGCCGCGCGGCGGCCTGCTGATCTCCGTGCTGATCCTGCCCCTGGTGATCCCGGTCCTGATCTTCGGCGTCTCGGCAAGCTACGGCGCCGTCGCCGAACCCGATCCCTTCCTGCAACCCTTCCTCATTCTCTGCGCCTTGACTATGCTACTTGCGGTGGTGGGGCCGATTGCAGCGGCGGCGGCGCTCCGGTGGTCGTCGGACTGAGGAGGATGAGGCGAGATGTCACACGGCGTCGAGGAACACATCCAGCACCACAAGGACGGCAGCCTCTGGGCTAGGGGGCCGATGAGCAACGGCGTCCCAGAAGGCTATTGGGAATGGTTCCGCAAGGACGGCACCAAGCTGCGCTCGGGTCATTTCTCGGCGGGCAAGCAGTCCGGCGAGTGGACGACCTACGACAAGGCGGGCCAAGTCTATAAGGTCACCAGGATGAAGGCATGAGGCGTTTGACGAGACCTTCGCGACCGGGTGGGCGCGGCAGTCCGCGGCATTGCCGCCAATTGCGCGCCGCAATGCTGCGCTCTATCTAACCGGCGATGAGCGAAACCGCTGCAGCCTCGGGGAACTGGTTGGCCGACCTGGCCAACCCGACGCGATTCGTCGGATTGGCGGATCGCGCGATTCCGCTGCTGGGCGCGCTGAGCGCACTGGTTCTGGCGGTGGGCCTCTACATGTCCTTCGCCGCGCCGGAAGACTACCAGCAGGGCGTCACCGTCCGCATCATGTATATCCATGTGCCGTTCGCCTGGCTGTCGATGATGTGTTACGCCGTGATGGCGCTTGCAGCGCTCGGCACCCTGGTCTGGCGGCATCCGCTGGCCGACGTCTCCCTCAAGGCCGCCGCGCCGATCGGCGCCGTGTTCACGGCGCTGGCGCTGGTGACCGGCTCGATCTGGGGCAAGCCGATGTGGGGGACTTGGTGGGTGTGGGACGCCCGCCTCACCTCCGTATTCATCCTGTTCCTGATGTATCTCGGTCTGATTGCGCTGACGCGCGCGCTCGACGACCCGGCGCGATCGGCGCGCGCAGCCGCCGTGCTGACGTTGGTCGGCTTCATCAATATCCCGATCATAAAATTCTCGGTCGAGTGGTGGAACACGCTGCACCAGCCGGCGTCGGTGATCCGGCTCGACGGCCCGACCATCCATACAAGCCTGCTTTGGCCGCTGCTGGTCATGGCGGCGGGCTTCACGCTGCTGTTCTTCGCGATGCATCTCGCCGCCATGCGCACCGAGATCTGGCGTCGCCGCATCGCGGCCATGCAACGCGTCGCCGCGCGCAAGGTAGACCAGGGCAGATCCGCATGAGCCCGCACGACTACTATGTCGCCGCCGCCTACGGCATCTCGGCGCTGGCGCTCGCCGCGACCATCGGCTGGATCGTGCTGGACCAGCAGGCGCGACGGCGCGAGTTCACCGAGCTCGAGGCGCAGGGCGTGCGACGCCGTTCGGACCGCGAAAAGCCATGAGCGCCGACGCTGGACAGCCGGCCGAGGACGGCCGCCCGAAGCCGCGCCGCTCGCTTTTCGTCGTCCTCCCGCTGCTGATCTTCGGCGCGCTGGCGACGGTGTTCCTGGCGCAGCTGCTTTCGGGACGCGATATCTCGACGGTCCCATCGGCCCTGATCGGCCAACCGGCTCCCCAGACGAAACTGCCGCCTCTCGAGGGCAGCGGCCTGCCCGGTCTCGAGTCCGACGCGTTCAAGGGCAAGGTGACCCTGGTCAACGTGTGGGCGTCGTGGTGCGCGCCCTGTCGCGAGGAGCACCCGGTGCTGATGGCGCTCTCGCAGGACAAACGCTTCGCGGTCGCCGGCATGAACTACAAGGACAAGCCGGAAAACGCGCGCCGCTTCATCGGCGACCTCGGCAATCCCTATGACGCGATCGGGGTGGACCAGAGCGGCCGTACGGCAATCGACTGGGGCGTCTACGGCGTGCCGGAGACCTATGTGGTCGACCGCAATGGCACGATTCTCTACCGGCATGTCGGGCCGATCACGCCGCAGGCCGCGTCATCCCGCCTGATGCCTGAAATCGAGAAGGCGCTGGCGGCGAAATAGGGCCGCGCTCATCCCGTCCCGAACGCAAAAGCGGCGGACGCAGGGCGTCCGCCGCACATCGGCGTCGGCTATCGGACGGCGATCAGCCGCCGTAGACTTCCTTGTAGACACCGCGAAGCATGTCGACGCGGTTGCCGCGAATGTCGGCCAGATCACGCTCGGACATGCCCATGATCTCGGCGGTGAGGCGATTGTAGCGACGGCGCTTTTCGGAGCGCTCGCGAACGTTTTTTATCAGCGAAGCAAACATCGGATGCGATCCCCTTTGTTGAGCCGTCGATGGACGGCCGGGTGGGTCCTCCCACGCTCCGTAAGATGGGCATCTCTATGGTGCAGTGCAACCATTCTTGCTGCAATGCAGCATTGCCGTGCATGCATGGCTGGTTAAGGAAGTGTTGCGACGCGGATTTCGACTCCGGCTAATGGGCCGCGGCGGCCGCCGACGACTGCCGTTCGGCCCAGGCGTCGAGCCAGTCCGTGCTCTGCATCTCGGTCAGCCGCGACGCGGTGCGGGCGAATTCGAACGCCTCGGTTCCCGTCCTTCCGACATAGAGCTGGTCTGCCGGCGCGGCCGCGCTGACCACCAGCCGAGTACCGTGGTCGTAGAGGGCGTCGATGAGGAGGATGAAGCGCTTGGCTTCGTTTCGATGCCCGTCGCCAAGCACCGGCACGTGATCGATCATGATCGTCCGATAGCGTCCCGCGATCGCCAGGTAGTCGCGCGCGCCGAGCGGCTTTGCGCAGAGATCGGCGAAGCCGAAACGCGCGGCGTCGCCCGCGGCGGCAGGGACGGCGACATGCCTGCCCTTTACCGTTACCTCTTCGGAGACCGTCTTTCGGCCGTGCGTGACCGTCCGCCAAATGTCGTCCATGCGGCGGTCGGCGTCCGCGTCCAGCGGCGTCAGGTAGACCGGCAGATGGCTGAGCTTCTCCAGCCTGTAGTCGGTGTCGGAGTTGAGCGCCAGGACGTCGACATTGCGCTCGAGCGTGGCGATGAAGGGCAGGAACAGCTGCCTGTTCAGTCCGTCCCTGTAGAGGTTTTCCGGGGCGACGTTCGAGGTTGCAATGAGCACCACGCCTTCGGCAAACAGCGCGGAGAACAGCCGCGACAGGATCATCGCGTCGGCGATATCGGTGACCGTGAATTCGTCGAAGCAGAGCACCCAGGCCTGCTCCGCGAGTTCGCGCGCCACCGGCGGGATCGGGTCGTCCTCCTTGACCTTGCCCTCCTTGCGCGCCTGCCGGTGCTTCTGGATGCGATCGTGGGCGTCGGCCATGAAGTCGTTGAAATGCGCCCTGCGCTTGCGACGCGCCGGGACCATGTCGAAGAACATGTCCATCAGCATGGTCTTGCCGCGCCCCACGCCGCCGTGGATGTAGAGTCCCCTCACCGGCGCCTTCCGCTCACGCCGCTTGGCGAACAGCCAGCCGAGCGCGCTGGACTTCTGTGCCAGGCGCTTCGAGATGATCTCGTCGATCAGGCGGTCGAGCGCAGCGACGACGGCGAGCTGCGCCGGGTCGCTGCCGATCTCGCCGGTCTCGACGAGATGCTGGTAGCGCTGTGCGATGGTGGCGTGCGGCTGAAGCCCGTCGCGAATATGCATCGGAGGGGCTCCGAAGGGTTGGCGGACGGAGGGCTTAGCGGCTGAGCGAGATCGGCACGCCGCTGGAGGTCTGGCCGTCGAACTTCTCCGGGCCGGAGGAGTAGAGGCGCGCCAGCGTGCCGCCGCTCTCGTCGAAGAGGGTCAGCTGCTTGCCGGCGACGTTCCACGACTTCACCCCGTCGATCGGTGCCGGACAGCGCAATGGACCGGCGCGGAAACCCTGGCCGAACTTGGTCTGCGGCGTCGCCACCTTGCAGGTCTGGCCCGAAACCGAGGCGTTCCAGACGCCGGCGACGCTGCCGGCCGTCAGGTCCGGCGCATTCGCGTCGGGCTGCGGAAGCGCGGCCACCTGCGTTTCGGGCGCAGCGGGGAAGCCGCCCGGCTGCGGCGCGGCGGGCGGCGGCAGCTGCTGGCTGGTGACTTGTCCGGAGGGAGCCGCAGGCAGAGGAGCCGGCTGCGTGTTCTCCGACCCGAAGCGCGAGCTCGTGCAGCCGCTCACGGCCAGCGCAGCGAGTGCGACCGCAATCACTGCGGTTCTCGAAATCAACATCAAGTCCTCCGTCGGCAGGGTATCGGTTCGCGCGGGATCATCACGCGCAGTCAAGGCGTTGAACTTGGCAAAATTGCAACTCCATATGATTAAAATACGGTTAGTCCCGCGCGTCTGTTGCATATTTGCTGCAATTTTTCGGTGTCCTGCGCGTCCTTTTCGCCTTCCGGCGGACGGGCAGCCCCTCGCCGGCGGAGGCTGGAACCCTGCAGAGCCCGAGGGCGTTCCACCGCGACGACAAGCGCCTGGAACCCCGTATCGATGATCAAATGGATACTCATACTCCTGATTGCAGCCGCCGTGCTCAGCCTGCTCGGCTTCCACCAGCTGGCCGGCGTCGCCGCAACCGGCGCGAAGCTGCTGATTGCGATCGTGCTCATTCTTTTCCTGCTGGTCGTGCTCGGCCTGATCGCCGTCGCCTAGCCGCCCCGCACTGGTAATTCGCGGTCGTTTCCGCCATATAGGCCGAAAATACAACGGAGAGCCTCGCGGCAATGGTGGCGCGCGCCCAATTCGCCAAGATGAACGGGCTCGGCAATGAGATCATCGTTGCCGACATGCGGGGCCGTGCGGATCGCGTCGCGCCCGCGGCGGCGATCGCGCTCAACGCCGATCCGGCCACGAATTTCGACCAGATCATGGCGATCCACGATCCGAAGACGCCTGGAACGGCCTATTTCGTCGAGATCCTGAACTCGGACGGCTCCAGTGCGCAGGCCTGCGGCAACGGCATGCGCTGCGTGGTTCAGGCGCTGGCCGCGGACACCGGCCAGAAGGTGTTCACCTTCGAGACTGTCGCGGGCATCCTCAATGCCGAGGAACATGCGGACGGCACGATCTCCGTCGACCTCGGCAAGCCGCGCTTCGGCTGGCAGGACATCCCGCTGGCAGAGGAATTCCGCGACACGCGCGCCATCGAACTGCAGATCGGCCCGATCGACGCGCCCGTGCTGCATTCGCCGTCGGTCGTCTCGATGGGCAATCCGCACGCCATCTTCTGGGTCGACGAGGACGTCTGGTCCTACGATCTCGACAAGTTCGGGCCGCTGCTGGAAAACCATCCGATCTTCCCCGAACGCGCCAACATCACCATCGCGCAGGTGACGTCGCCCGACAGCATGGTCATCCGCACGTGGGAGCGTGGGGCCGGCCTCACCAGGGCCTGCGGCTCCGCCGCCTGCGCTGCCGCAGTCGCCGGCGCGCGGACGGGCCGCACGAGCCGCACCGTCCGGCCCACCGCTCCAGGCGGAGAGCTGACCGTCGAATGGCGCGCCGACGACCACGTTGTCCTGACCGGCCCGGCCGAATGGGAGTTTTCGGGCACGTTCGATCCCGCGACCGGAACCTGGGCGCGCGAGACGGAGAGCGCCGCGTGATGTCCGCGCAAGGCAAGGGCATCGACATCGTCACCTTCGGCTGCCGGCTCAACACCTACGAGTCGGAGGTGATGCGGCGCGAGGCGGAGGCCGCCGGCCTCGCCACGCTCAAGGACGGCGCCGTCATCTTCAACACCTGTGCCGTCACGGCAGAGGCGGTGCGGCAGGCCAAGCAGTCGATCCGCAAGGCGCGCCGCGAAAACCCCCAGGCGCGCATCATCGTGACCGGTTGCGCCGCCCAGACCGATCCTGCCGCCTTCGTCGAGATGGACGAGGTCGACCTCGTGCTCGGCAACGAGGAAAAGCTCAAGGCCAATTCCTACCGCGCGTTGCCGGACTTCGGCGTCAACGACACCGAGAAGGCGCGCGTCAACGACATCTTTTCCGTGCGCGAGACCGCGTCGCACATGGTCGACGCCATTGAGGGCCGCGCGCGGGCCTTCGTGCAGGTGCAGAACGGCTGCGACCACCGCTGCACCTTCTGCATCATCCCCTACGGCCGCGGAAACTCCCGCTCGGTGCCGATGGGCGCTGTGGTGGAGCAGGTGAAGCGGCTGGCCGGCAACGGCTATGCGGAGGTGGTGCTGACCGGGGTCGACATGACCAGCTACGGCGCCGACCTGCCCGGCGCGCCGAAGCTCGGGCGGCTGGTGCGCACCATCCTGCGCCAGGTTCCCGACGTGAAGCGGCTGCGCCTCTCCTCCATCGATTCCATCGAGGCGGACGACGACCTGCTCGACTGCATCGCCACCGAAAAACGGCTGATGCCGCACCTGCACCTCTCGCTGCAGGCCGGCGACGACATGATCCTGAAGCGCATGAAGCGGCGGCATCTGCGCGACGATTCCATCCGCTTCTGCGAGGACGTCCGCAGGCTGCGCCCCGACATCGTCTTCGGCGCCGACATCATCGCCGGTTTCCCGACGGAGACGGAGGCGATGTTCGCCAATTCGCTGAAGCTCGTCGAGGAATGCGGCCTGACGCATCTCCACGTCTTCCCGTTCAGCCCGCGCGAGGGAACGCCTGCGGCGAAGATGCCCCAGGTGGACCGCGGCGTGGTCAAGGAACGCGCCGCGCGCCTGCGCGCCGCCGGTGACGCGGCCTACGCCCGCCATCTCGCGTCACTCGTCGGCACTGCCCAGTCCCTGCTCATCGAGCGCGAGGGCATCGGCCGCACCGAAGGTTTCACCCTCGCCTCGGCCGACTTCGGAACCCCCGGAGACATCGTCGAGGCCGTCATTTCCGGCCACGACGGCCAGCGCGTGATTACCCGTCCGCCTGACGCGCAGGCCGCCTGAGGCACCGCACCCGCAATGGCTTTCAACTTCATCAAGAAGGTCTTCTCGTTCGGCAAGAAGGAGGTCGTCGAGGAGCCGGTCGCCGAGGAAAAGCTCGCGCCGATCAATTTCGAGGCGCTGGAGGCTTTCAAGCGGCAGCCCGAACCGGCGACGCCTGTCGAGAAGGACGTACCGGCAGCCGAGATTCCTCAGCCCGCCGAGCGGCCAAGCCCTGATGCCCAGCTTCCGCTCGAGGAAGCGGCTGTGCGCGAAGCCGAGCGGGATGAGGTTATCGCACCCGAGGCCTCCGCTCCGGTGCTGCGGACCACGCCCATCGAGGCACAGGAAGCCGCAGGCTCCGCGCCTGCCCAGCCCGAGCCTGTTCCGGTCGCCCCGGAGCCGGCGCCAACCCCCGAGATAGAACCGGCGCCCGCTCCCGCCGTTCCCGCGCCTGCGCCGGAAACTCCGCCGCCTGCGCCCGAGGTCGAGCCCCAACCGGCGCCGCCTGTGCCCGCACCTGCGCCCCAGGAGGTTCCCCCGGCCGAGCCTGCCCGGCCTGTCGAGATCCCGCACGAGCCCGCGCCGGAGCCCGCTCCCGCACCTCCCGAACCCGCACCGCAGGAAGTGCCGGCTCCTGAGCCTGCACGTCCCGTAGAGATCCCGCACGAACCTGCGACGCCTGTCGTGCCTGAGCCAGCTCCGGCTGAGGTGCCGCCAACGGCGACGCACCCCTCCCCCTTGAGCGGAAGGTCGGTCGGCGAAGCGGACCGGGGTGGGGTTGCCGGATCGTCGAGCGCCGAGACCATTGCGCCGCCCGAGCAGGAAGCTGCGCCGAGCGCTGCCGAGGCAACCCCCTCTGCTCCGCCTGCGGCGGAGCATCTCCCCCTCAAGGGGGGAGAGGATGTCGCGTCCCGCCAGCAAGCAGGCAAGGTCACCGTCTCGAAAAAGGTCGAGCAGAAGGCGGAGCTGCAGCCCGCGGCCGCGCCAGAAGCGCCCCGGCCATCCTGGTTCCAGCGCCTGCGGCAGGGCCTGTCGCGCTCGTCGAAGGAGCTCACCGGCAACATCGCCGGCGTCTTCACCAAGCGGCGGCTCGACGAAGACACCCTGCAGGATCTGGAAGACGTGCTGATCCGCGCCGATCTCGGCGTGGAGACGGCGCTGCGCATCACCGATGCGCTGTCCGCCGGACGCTACGGCAAGAACGTGTCGGACGAGGAAGTGCGCGCCGTCATGGCCGAGGAGATCGGCAAGGTGCTGACGCCGGTGGCGATGCCGCTGGAGCTCGACCTGTCGCACAAGCCGCACGTGGTGCTGGTCGTCGGCGTCAATGGCACGGGCAAGACGACGACCATCGGCAAGCTGGCCGCAAAACTCACCGAGGGCGGACTGTCGGTCATGCTCGCCGCGGGCGACACGTTCCGCGCGGCGGCCATCGAGCAGCTCAAGATCTGGGGCGAGCGCACGAAATCGCCGGTGGTGTCGTCAAAGCTCGGCGCCGATGCCGCGGGCCTGGCATATGATGCGTTCGAGAAGGCGAAAGAGGCCGGCGCCGACGTGCTGATCATCGACACCGCCGGCCGTCTCCAGAACAAGACCGAACTGATGGCGGAACTGGAGAAGATCGTGCGGGTGCTGGGCAAGCTCGATCCCGATGCCCCGCACACCGTGCTGCAGACGGTTGACGCGACCACGGGCCAGAACGCCCTCAACCAGGTCGAAATCTTCCGCAACGTGGCAGGCGTCAACGGGCTCGTCATGACCAAGCTCGACGGCACCGCACGCGGCGGCATCCTCGTCGGCATCGCCGCCAAGTACAAGCTGCCGGTCTATTTCATCGGCGTCGGCGAGCAGGTGGACGACCTCGAACCGTTCTCGGCTACCGATTTCGCCAAGGCAATCGCGGGGGTGCAGTGAAAGTGGTTTGTTCAGCCTCCACTTGTATTCCCAAGCCCGGTTCGGCGATGCGTCGTGCCACCTCTTGCAAGGCACCATCATGAATCCCCCCATTCTCGAACGCGACCCGTCCGACCCGAAGAAGAAAGAGATGAACCCGCTGCTCAAGCTGGCGCTGGAGCTCGGGCCGCTGCTCGTCTTCTTCTTCGCCAACACGCGCGGCGAGTGGTTGATCGAAAAGTTCCCGGCGCTCGGGGCCTTCGGCGGGCCGATCTTCCTGGCCACCGGCCTGTTCATGATCGCAACGGCGATCGCGCTCACGGTATCCTGGATACTGGTGCGCTCTCTGCCGATCATGCCGCTGGTGTCCGGCGTCGTGGTGTTCGTGTTCGGCGCGCTGACGCTCTATCTGCAGGACGACGTCTTCATCAAGATGAAGCCGACCATCGTGAACACGCTGTTCGGAGCGGTGCTGCTCGGCGGTCTTTTCTTCGGCAAGGCGCTGCTCGGCTACGTCTTCGATTCCGCCTTCAAGCTGGACGCCGAGGGCTGGCGCAAGCTCACCTTTCGCTGGGGTCTGTTTTTCCTGTTCCTGGCCCTCGCCAACGAAGTCGTCTGGCGGAATTTTTCGACCGATACCTGGGTGGCGTTCAAGGTCTGGGGCATCATGCCGATCACGCTGATCTTCACGATGAGCCAGATGCCGATGATCATGCGCCACTCGCTCGAGGAGAAGACCGGAAAATAGGGCGGGAGCCCAAGGGGGGATTGTGGAGTTCATCACGTCGCGGGAAGAGCTGCGGGCGCACTACAAGCCGGCATCGGAGGGGTCGCTGCGCAAGGAGATGCGCCGCCTCGACCACCACAGCCGCAACTTCATCGCCAACTGCCCGTTCGTCCTGATCGGCTCCTCCGACGAGAACGGCAATGCCGACGTCACGCCCAAGGGCGACAAGCCCGGCTTCGTGGCCGTGCTCGACGATTTCACGGTGGCGATTCCCGACCGGCCAGGCAACAACCGGCTGGATACGATCGAGAACATCCTGGTCAACCCGGCGGTGGGGCTGCTCTTCCTGATCCCCGGCATGGACGAGACGCTGCGCATCAATGGCGAGGCGCGCGTCACGATAGACGACGGGCTGCGCCAGCGCTTTGCGGTCGAGGGCAAGCGTCCGCTCGGCGTCATCGTGGTGAAGGCGAAGGCCGTCTACATGCACTGCGCCAAGGCCTTCATGCGCTCCCGGCTCTGGCAGCCGGAAACCTGGCAGCCGCGCGCGGCGATGCCGACGCTCGGCCAGATCCTGAAGGACCAGATCGCCTTCGCCGAAACGGCGGAAGCGACGGATCGGCGGCTCGCCGATGCCTACCGCGAGACCATGTGGTAATCCGGCGAAGGCTGCGACCGCCTGCGTCAAGGAATTCTGCCGATCGGGCGTGACAAACGCGTGGCAAATGTGTATGAGCGCGCCCACACCGGCGGAGAAAGAAGCCTCCGGTCCCGTCAACGAATGACGGTGCAATCGCCCCTGCCGAACCGGATCGAAGATCCGCAAGGCATAGCCGAAGCGGTCATTGAACTGTGCGGCGAGAGATGGCGCTCTGGCTGTCGAGAAGCAAGAAGAGGACTTTCGAGATGGACATCATCCGTCAGCTCGAGGCCGAGCAGGCCGCCAAGATCGAAGCAAAGCGCAAGCTCCCCGAGTTCCAGGCCGGCGACACCGTCCGCGTCCAGGTTCGCGTGACCGAAGGTTCGCGTACCCGCGTGCAGGCCTATGAGGGCGTCGTCATCGCCCGTTCGGGTTCGGGCTTCCAGGAGAATTTCACCGTCCGCAAGATTTCCTACGGCGAAGGCGTGGAGCGCGTGTTCCCGGTCTACTCGCCGCTGGTCGAGGGCGTCGAGATCGTGCGCCGCGGCAAGGTGCGTCGCGCGAAGCTTTATTACCTGCGCGATCGTCGCGGCAAGTCGGCCCGTATCGTCGAAAACACCGGCGTACGCGCCCGCAAGCTGAACGAATCCGAGCGCGAGGCGCTGAACGCCGAGAAGGCGCGGATCGAGGCCGAGAAGGTCGCCGCCGCTCAGGCGCTGGCCGCTGAGAAGGCCGCTGCCGAGGCAGCAGAAGCGAAGGCCGCAGCCGAGGCCGCCGCTGCTGCTGAGAAGGCCGCCGAATAGGCTTCTTCGCACTTCCAGAACTTTCAAAGGCGGCTTCGGCCGCCTTTGTCGTTTCCGGCTGACGGCATTCCGAGTATCCGTCACACTCACCGGCTAGTTTCGGAGCCGGGAGACGCCGCATGACCATCCCACATGTCACCATCCGCCCCCTGACTCATGCGGACGTTCCGGCTTTTCGCGCGCTTCGGCTGTCGGCGCTCGCCGCCTCCCCCGACGCCTTCACGGCAAGCGTAGAGGATGAGCAGGCGCTGAGCGAGGCGGAGATGGGCGCACGCGCCGTGCCCGAGCTTCCCGGCGTGGTGTTCGGCGCATTTGCCGGGAAGGAGCTGGTCGGCATGGCCGGCTACATCGCCAACAAGCGCCCAAAAACCCGCCACAACGCCACGATGGTCGCGGTCTATGTCGCGCCGGAGTGGCGCAAGGCGAAGCTCGGCAGGCGGCTCGTCGAGGCGGTGATCGACCATGCCGCGACGCAGCGCGTGATCCTGCGGTGCTCGGTCCGCGCAGGTAATGCGCCGGCCCGCCGCCTCTATCACGAGCTGGGCTTCGTGCCCTACGGCCTCGAGCGCGACGCGGTCCTCATCGACGGCGCGTATCATGATGATGAACTGCTCGCCCTCGACCTTCGCCAAGGCATCCGGCGCCGGGAAGAAACCTGACCGGAGTTCCGCCCGTTTACGGGAATTCTATTCCTCGCCCGCCGGATTCCCTCGAACAAGCTTCCTCTTCTCCGAGGCGCAGCCGGCGTAAATTGGAAACTAAGTGCGGCCACGGCGTTATAGCCCATCGGCCGCGTTCGTTTCCAAGAGAAGTGACATGTCGCAATCCATAACCACAACGGCCTCACCGAAGCCGTTCTACAGCTCGTTCGGCTTCCAGGTGCTGGCGGCCATGGTCATCGGCCTCGCGCTGGGCCTTGTCGCCCGCGAGATGGGTCCGACCGCCGCCGGCGATCCCAACTGGCTCGCCACCACGCTCTCGACCATAGGCTCGATCTTCGTCCAGCTGCTGCGCGCGCTCGTGCCTCCGCTGATCTTCACGGCCATCGTCGCCTCGATCAGCAACCTGCGCCAGCTCTCCAATGCGGCCGCCCTCGTCTGGCAGACGCTGATCTGGTTCGCCATCACCGCGCTGATCGCCGTGCTGATCGGAATCGCGCTCGGCCTGATCATCCAGCCGGGCCTGCACTCGGGCGTGCTCGCGGAGGCCGCCAAGGAGCCGTCCACCACCGGCTCATGGCTCGACTTCCTCAAGGGGCTGGTGCCGGCCAACGTGCTCGGCCTCCAGGCCTCGACCAAGCTGGGCGACGGCTCTGCCTCGACCTCGCTCAACTTCAACGTCCTGCAGATCCTGGTGGTCTCGATCGTCATCGGCGTCGCGGCGCTGCGCGTCGGCGACAAGGCCGAGCCGTTCCTCGAGTTCAACCGCGCGCTGCTCGCCATCGTCCGCAAGGTGCTCTGGTGGGTGATCCGGTTGACTCCGCTCGGCACCGTCGGCCTGCTGGGCAACGCGGTCGCGCAGTACGGCTGGCAGACGCTGACCCAGCTCGGCTGGTACGCCACCGCCATCTATATCGGCCTCGCCATCGTGCTGTTCGTGGTCTATCCGGCGCTGCTCATTTTCCACGGCCTGTCGCCGGCCCGCTTCTTCGCCAGCGCGTGGCCCGCGATCCAGCTCGCCTTCGTCTCCCGCTCGTCGGTCGGCACCATGCCGGTGACCGAGGCGGTTACGGAGCGCAATCTCGGAGTGCCGCGTGAATACGCCGCCTTTGCCGTACCGCTCGGCGCGACCACAAAGATGGACGGATGCGCGGCGATCTACCCGGCCATCTCGGCGATCTTCGTCGCCCAGTTCTACGGGCTTCCGCTGGGCATCCAGGAGTATTTCCTGATCGTCTTCGTGTCGGTCATCGGCTCGGCCGCCACTGCCGGCCTCACCGGCGCGACAGTCATGCTGACGCTGACCCTGTCCACGCTCGGCCTGCCGCTCGCCGGCGTCGGCCTGCTGCTCGCCATCGACCCGATCCTCGACATGGGCCGGACGGCGGTCAACGTGGCCGGCCAGGCGCTGGTGCCGACCATCGTGTCGAAGCGGCAGGGCATCCTGGATCAGGATGCCTATGACAACGCGGTCGGCGTCGAGGAACTCGACGTGAGCGCCGCGCAGCCGCACGCAGCCTAGGCCGCCAAGCGCCACCCGACCGCACATTGTCCTCCGCTCCCTCTCCCACATGCTGGTAGAGGGGGCGGCTCAATGCTCCTTCGGTCGGTTCGCCTCGAACGCCGCCTTCTTGGCGTCGGAAGCCTCCGTCTGATACTTCGCCTGCCACTCGGCATAGGGCATGCCGTAGACGATTTCGCGCGATTGCTCCTTGCTGAGATCCAGCCCGGCGGCGTTGGCCGCGTCGCGGTACCAGTTGGAAAGGCAGTTGCGGCAGAAGCCGGCGAGATTCATCATGTCGATGTTCTGGACATCGCTGCGCTCGCGCAGATGCTCCACCAGCCGGCGGAACGCGGCTGCCTCGAAGTCGCGCTGCTGTTCCTTGCTGAGCTCGGTCATTCGGCCCTCCGTCAGGTCTTGTGTTCGATCGGCCCGGTGCGCGAGCCGAACTTCTGTCTCTCATGTATCTCGGGTCGCGCATTGACGGCGTCAACGATAGGCGCCAGCCGTGCGGCCCATTCGTCTGCGCCACTATCGTCCGCGATCAGGTCCTGGCGGATTTCGATGAGCGCATGGGCGAAACCGTTGACGATCGCGTGTCGGTACATCGTGTCGCCGCGCAGCGCGCCGTCATAGGGCTCGTTGTCACCGACCACCAGGGTCGGGTCCTCCGACAATGCGTCGATCAGCGCCTTCGGCGCGCGGTCGTCCAGGTCCCACAGCACGCCGACGTGCCAGGGGCGTTCGCGCCCCTGCATGACCGGCGTGAAGGAGTGGATGGAGAAGATGAACGGCGAGCGGCCGGTCGCCTCGTGGACCGAGGAGATCATCGCGCCCACGGCATCGTGATAGGGCCGGTAGAAGCGGTCGAGCCGTCGCTCGCGCTCCTCTGCGCCCATAGGATAGTTTCCCGGCACCACGGTCCCGTCATAGAGCTGGCGGATGAGCGTCGGGTCATCCTCGCCGCGATTCGGATCGATCAGCAGCCGCGAGAAATTGGCCATCAGCGCCGGCGCGCCGGTCAGTCTGGCGAGTTGCCGGGTGACCCGCTCCACGCCGATGTCGTAGGCGATGTGGCGGTCGAACTCCGTGGTCGGCAGGCCGAGATCGCCATATTCGTCCGGAAGCGCCCGCCCGGCATGATCCGCCAGCAGCACGAGGCCGCGGCTGCGATCCCCCTCGATGATCTCGAAGGGCGGGAAAACGGCAGTGCGCACCATTCAGACAACATTCCTCATGCGGTGGGGATGTCGCAAATCAAACGCCGGTGAGACAGTCCGAATGTCGTCGTTTTGTCAATCTTTTCCGAAACACGCGAGGACTTTGGTCACATGCCCGCCACGGTCGCCCTAAATCGATTGGAACCGGCTTGGGCGCGCGTTGACATGGGCGCGGACTTTGCCGAAAAGGGTCACCAACATGGCGACATCACGCACAATGGGCGAAAAAATGGCGTTGGGACGCAAGATGCGTCGCGCGGGCTCGGCGTTGTTCTGCCTGGCCCTGGCGGGAGTTGCCCTGCCGTCGCTCGGCACGAACGCCGCGCACGCTGACTTCCGGGTGTGCAACGGCACGCAGAGCCTCGTCGGCGTCGCCATCGGCTATCGCGCCAAGGCAGGCTGGGTGAGCGAGGGCTGGTGGCACATCGCGGCCTCGAGCTGCAAGACGCTGATCGAAGGACCGCTCTCGTCCCGCTATTTCTACCTCTATGCCGAGGACGCCGAAAAAGGCGGCCGTTGGGACGGCCCGATCAACATGTGCGTGGCCGAAAAAGAATTCAAGATAAACGGCGTCAACGACTGCTTCGCCCGCGGCTTCCAGCGGGCCGGCTTTCAGGAGTACGACACCGGCGAGCAGTCGAGCTGGATGGTCCAGCTCTCCGGCGAGACGGTGTCGAACGGCGACGACGCCCCGACTGGAACCGAAGGTCAATGAGACGTACCCGCAAAGTCAAGATTCTGGCCACGCTCGGCCCCGCATCTTCCTCTGAAGAGATGATCGGCAAGCTGTTCGACGCCGGCGCCGACGTGTTCCGCATCAATATGAGCCATACGGACCACGACGGCATGCGCGCGTTGGTCGGGCGAATCCGTAACGTCGAGGAGCGTGTCGGGCGGCCGATCGGCATCCTGGCAGACCTGCAAGGACCCAAGCTCAGGGTCGGAAAGTTCAAGGATGGCAAGGAGGACCTTGTCGTCGGCCAGACCTTCACGTTCGACGACAGTCCAGAGCTTGGCGATGCGACGCGGGTGCACCTGCCGCACCCGGAGATCCTCACCTCGGTCCAGGCCGGCGACCGGTTGCTGATCGATGACGGCAAGCTGGAGCTCAGGGCGACGAAATGCGACGGCAGGTCGATCGTGGCGACCGTCGTGGCGGGCAGCGGTATTTCGAACAGGAAGGGCGTCAGCCTTCCCGACACCGAACTCCCCGTCGGCGCGCTCACCGACAAGGACCGCGCCGATCTCGACGCAGTGCTCGAAGCCGGCGTCGACTGGGTCGCGCTGTCCTTCATCCAGCGCCCCGAGGACCTCGCAGAGGCCCGCAAGATCGCCCGCGGCCGCGCGTTGCTGATGTCGAAGATCGAGAAACCGCAGGCGGTCGCCAGGCTGGCCGAGATCATCGACCTGTCCGATTCCCTTATGGTCGCGCGCGGGGACCTCGGCGTCGAGATGCCGCTCGAGGCGGTGCCCGGCATCCAGAAGCAGATCACGCGTGCGGCGCGCCGCGCCGGCAAGCCGGTCGTCGTCGCCACCCAGATGCTGGAATCGATGATCAGCGCGCCGGTGCCCACCCGCGCGGAGGTGTCCGACGTCGCCACCGCCGTCTTCGAGGGCGCCGACGCCATCATGCTGTCGGCCGAGTCCGCGGCGGGCCAGTATCCGGCCGAGGCCGTGTCGACCATGAACCGCATCGCCGAGCAGGTGGAGAAGGACCCGACCTACCCCACCATCATCAGCTCGCAGCGCAGCAAGCCGGAGGCGACCGGACCCGATGCGATTTCGCTCGCGGCCCGAGAGATCGCCGAAACCCTCAAGCTCGCGGCGATCGTTACCTACACCGCATCCGGCACGACCGGCATCCGGGCCGCGCGCGAGCGGCCGCAGGTGCCGATCATCGCCCTGTCGCCCATCCTCAACACGGCCCGCCGTCTCTCGCTGCTGTGGGGCACCCACTGCGTGGTGTCGCCCGACGCCTCGGACCTCGACGACATGGTGAACCGCGCCTGCCGCATCGCCCACCAGGAGCAGTTCGGCAAACCCGGCGACCGCATCATCATAACCGCCGGCGTGCCGCTGCGGACGCCGGGCGCGACGAACATGCTGCGCATCGCCTATATCGAAGGCAGCGCCGCCGACGGGGCATAGCCCCTTCTGCCGCGGGCCGGGGGCAGCCGTCCCGCCGCCTCGCTCATCGACGCGGCGGCAAGCCGCCCCCCTTATCCGGACGCATCGCCCCGCAAGACCTTGCGGAGATCATAAACCTGCATCACGAAGGTCTCCGGATCGGCGTCGGAAACGCCGCGCAGGCCGTCATACAGCCGCCGCGCGGGCAGGTTGTCAGGTTCGGTGCCGACCCACGCCTCCTCGCAGCCGACTGAGCGGCCATGTGCGAGCATCTTTCGCACCATCTCGGTGGCGAGGCCGAGCCTGCGCCACGGGCCGGCGACCCCCACCTCGTCGATGTAGAGTTCAGTCGGCTTGTCGGGATGCCGGTGGATGACGGCGGCAACCTGGGCGACGACCGCGCCATCATGCAGCGCAACCATCATGAGATGTCCGGGTTCGCTGAGATAGGCGGCCAAACGCTCCGGATGTATGGGCTCGTCGAAAACGCCGTCATGGACGCGATCGAGAAGGTCCGCATCCGCCTGCGTCAGTAATCGTATGGTAACTTCCCTCTGCATATTACGCTTGGGATCACGAAAAATTTTGACGTTTACGTAAATCCAGTTGCCTCTAACCGATTGAAATATTTGGAGCGGAAATAATCGGTTGATATTTTACGAGGCGAGGGCTAAGGCGTTCCCGCTCCGGCCCACTGGCCCTGACCCTATGCCTCGTTATCTTGCCGTCCAGGCACGGCTCAGACAAGGGAAATCTCCTCGACATGGCACGCAACAAGATCGCGCTCATCGGCTCCGGCATGATTGGCGGCACCCTCGCCCACCTCGTCGGCCTGAAGGAACTCGGCGACGTCATCCTGTTCGACATCATGGAAGGCACACCGCAGGGCAAGGGCCTCGACATCGCGCAGTCCTCGGCAGTCGAGGGCTTTGACGCACGCTACGTCGGCGTGAACGACTACTCGGCGATCGCCGATGCGGACGTCTGCATCGTCACCGCCGGCTTCCCGCGCAAGCCCGGCATGAGCCGCGACGACCTCTTGAGCAAGAACCTCGAGGTCATGGAGCAGGTCGGCGCCGGCATCAAGAAGTATGCCCCGAACAGCTTCGTCATCTGCATCACCAACCCGCTGGATGCGATGGTTTGGGCCCTGCAGAAGTTCTCCGGCCTGCCGGCGAGCCACGTGGTCGGCATGGCCGGCGTGCTCGATTCGTCGCGCTTCCGCTACTTCCTGTCCGAGGAATTCAACGTTTCGATCGAGGACGTCTCCGCCATGACGCTCGGCGGCCACGGCGACGACATGGTTCCGCTCGTGCGCTACTCGACGGTCGCTGGCATCCCCCTGCCCGATCTGATCAAGATGGGCTGGACCTCGCAGGAGAAGCTCGACGCCATCGTTGAGCGGACGCGCAAGGGCGGCGGCGAGATCGTCGGCTTGCTGAAGACCGGCTCCGCCTACTACGCTCCGGCCGCATCGGCCATCGCCATGGCCGAGAGCTACCTGAAGGACAAGAAGCGCGTGCTGCCCTGCGCCGTGCACCTCACCGGCCAGTACGGCCTCAAGGACATGTATGTCGGCGTGCCGGTGGTGATCGGCGCCGGCGGCGTCGAGCGCATCATCGAGATCGACTTCAACAAGACCGAGCAGGCGATGTTCGACAAGTCGGTCGAGGCGGTCCAGGGGCTGTGCGACGCCTGCCTGAAAATCGCCCCGGCGCTGGCCTCCAAGTAAGGATTTCATTCATGAACATCCATGAGTACCAGGGAAAGCAGCTGCTCAAGGGCTACGGCCTGCCGGTGGCCGATGGCGTCGCCGTGCTCAACGCCAGCGAGGCCGAGACGGCGGCGAAGTCGCTGCCGGGCCCGCTCTATGTCGTGAAGAGCCAGATCCACGCCGGCGGCCGCGGCAAGGGCAAGTTCAAGGAACTGGGCGCCGACGCCAAGGGCGGCGTGCGGCTGTCGAAGTCGGTCGATGAGGTCGTCAAGAACGTCAACGAGATGCTCGGCAACACGCTGGTGACCCAGCAGACCGGCCCCGCCGGCAAGCAGGTCAACCGCCTCTACATCGAGGACGGCGCCGACATCGACCGCGAGCTCTATCTGTCGATCCTGGTCGATCGCTCCGTCGGCCGAGTCGCCTTCGTCGTCTCGACCGAGGGCGGCATGGACATTGAGGCCGTAGCGCACGACACGCCCGAGAAGATCATCACTGTCGCGATCGATCCCCAGACCGGCGTCACCGACGCCGACGTCAAGGCGCTCAACGAGGCGCTGAAGCTCACGGGCGACGCGGCGAAGGACGGCGAGAAGGTGTTCCCGGCCCTCTACAAGGCCTTTGTCGAGAAGGACATGAGCCTGCTCGAGATCAATCCGCTGATCGTCATGACGAACGGCCGGATTCGTGTCCTCGACGCCAAGGTGTCGTTCGACAACAACGCGCTGTTCCGTCATCCCGAAGTGATGGAACTGCGCGATACGACCGAAGAGGACGAGAAGGAGATCGAGGCGTCCAAGCACGATCTCGCCTACGTCGCCCTCGACGGCAATATCGGCTGCATGGTCAACGGCGCAGGCCTCGCCATGGCGACCATGGACATCATCAAGCTCTACGGCGCCGAGCCCGCCAACTTCCTCGACGTCGGCGGCGGCGCTTCGAAGGAGAAGGTGACGGCGGCGTTCAAGATCATCACCGCCGATCCGGCCGTGAAGGGCATCCTGGTCAACATCTTCGGCGGCATCATGAAGTGCGACGTGATCGCCGAGGGCGTCGTCGCGGCGGTCAAGGAAGTCGGCCTCAAGGTGCCTCTGGTGGTGCGCCTCGAAGGCACCAATGTCGATCTCGGCAAGAAGATACTCCGCGAGTCCGGCCTCAACGTCGTGCCGGCGGACGACCTGGACGATGCCGCCAAGAAGATTGTCGCGGCGGTGAAGGGAAACTGAACGCATGTCCATCCTGATCGACAAGAACACCAAGATCCTGGTGCAGGGGCTCACCGGCAAGACCGGCACGTTCCACACCGAGCAGGCGCTCGCCTACCACGGCACCCAGATGGTCGGCGGCATCCACCCGAAGAAGGGCGGCGAGACCTGGGAAGGCGCCGCAGGCGAGAAGTTGCCGATCTTTGCGAGCGTTGCGGAAGGCAAGGAGAAGACGGGCGCAAACGCTTCGGTCGTCTACGTGCCGCCGGCAGGCGCTGCCGCCGCCATCATCGAGGCGATCGAGGCCGAGATCCCGCTCATCGTCTGCATTACCGAGGGCATCCCGGTGATGGACATGGTCAAGGTCAAGGCCCGGCTCGACAAGTCGAAGTCTCGCCTGATCGGTCCGAACTGCCCGGGCATCGTGACGCCCGACCAGTGCAAGATCGGCATCATGCCGGGCAACATCTTCCGCAAGGGCTCGGTCGGCGTTGTTTCCCGCTCCGGCACGCTTACCTATGAAGCAGTGTTCCAGACCACCAATGCCGGCCTTGGCCAGACGACTGCGGTCGGCATCGGCGGCGATCCGGTGAAAGGTACGGAGTTCATCGACGTGCTCGAGATGTTCCTGGCCGACGACGAGACCAAGTCGATCATCATGATCGGCGAGATCGGCGGCTCGGCCGAAGAGGATGCGGCGCAGTTCCTCAAGGACGAAGCGAAGCGCGGCCGCAGCAAGCCGATGGCCGGCTTCATCGCCGGGCGCACGGCGCCTCCCGGACGCACCATGGGCCACGCCGGCGCGGTCATCTCGGGCGGCAAGGGCGGCGCCGAGGACAAGATCGCGGCAATGGAATCCGCAGGCATCAAGGTGTCGCCGTCCCCGGCGCGCCTCGGCACCACGCTCGTCGAAGCCCTCAAGGGCTAGCGGTTGTGGGGCTCACGCAAGCCGAAAGCCGTTCCAAGGTCATGCCGCGCGCGCATTGCTTGCGCGCCGGCCTGGCCCGGGGCAGCTTTTCGCTCTGCTGGGGTCGACGACGAAAACGGAAAAATAGGGCAAGCGGGCCATCGGCGCGGTAGCGTCCGGGGGCTCGCAAAAAACTGCATGAAAGGATGCTGTCAGTCATGGCACGGCAGGATCAGGGCAACGACCAGTTTTCTCTCACTTCGTTCCTGTACGGCGGCAACGCCGACTACATTGAGGCGCTGCACGCCGCCTACCTCGACGACCCGAGCTCGGTCGATCCCGAATGGCGCGATTTCTTCGGTGCGCTGAAGGACGACGCAGACGACATCCGCAAGAACGCCAAGGGCGCCTCCTGGGCGACCCCGTCCTGGCCGCTGCAGACGAACGGCGAGCTGGTCTCCGCGCTCGATGGCAACTGGGGCCTGGTCGAGAAGCACATCGACAAGAAGATTCGCGAGAAGGCCGCCGACGGCGGAAAGGGCGTCTCCGAGGCAGATCTGCAGAGCGCCGCACGCGATTCCGTCCGCGCCATCATGATGATCCGCGCCTACCGCATGCGCGGCCACCTGCATGCCGACCTCGATCCGCTGGGCATTGCCAAGCCGCTCGAGGACTACAACGAACTGTCGCCCGAGAACTACGGCTTCAGCGAAGCCGACTACGACCGCCCGATCTTCATCGACAAGGTGCTGGGCCTCGGCGAGTACGCCACCATCCGGCAGATGCTGGAGATCCTCAAGCGCACCTACTGCTCGACGCTCGGCGTCGAGTTCATGCACATCTCCGACCCCGAGGAGAAGGCCTGGATCCAGGAGCGCATCGAGGGCCCCGACAAAGGCATTGCTTTCACAGCCGAGGGCAAGAAGGCGATCCTCCACAAGCTGCTGGAGGCTGAAGGCTTCGAGCAGTTCATCGACGTCAAGTACAAGGGCACCAAGCGTTTCGGCCTCGACGGCGGCGAGTCGCTGATCCCGGCGCTCGAGCAGATCGTCAAGCGCGGCGGCCAGCTCGGCTTGAAGGAGGTCGTGCTCGGCATGGCCCACCGCGGCCGCCTCAACGTGCTGTCCCAGGTGATGGGCAAGCCGCACCGCGCCATCTTCCACGAGTTCAAGGGCGGCTCGTTCGCACCGGACGACGTCGAGGGCTCGGGCGACGTGAAGTACCATCTGGGCGCTTCGTCGGACCGCGAGTTCGACGGCAACAAGGTCCACCTGTCGCTGACCGCGAACCCGTCCCACCTCGAGATCGTCGACCCCGTCGTGATGGGCAAGGCACGCGCCAAGCAGGACCAGCTGTTCGGCCGCGCCCGCGGTGAGATCGTGCCGCTGGAAGAACGCGTCAAAGTCATGCCGCTGCTGCTGCACGGCGATGCTGCCTTCGCCGGCCAGGGCGTGATCGCGGAGATCCTCGGCCTGTCCGGCCTGCGCGGCCACCGCGTCGCCGGCACGCTGCACTTCATCATCAACAACCAGATCGGCTTCACCACCAATCCGCGCTTCTCGCGCTCCTCGCCCTATCCGTCGGACGTGGCGAAGATGATCGAGGCGCCGATCTTCCACGTGAACGGCGACGACCCCGAGGCCGTGGTGTTCGCGGCGAAGGTCGCCACCGAATTCCGGATGAAGTTCCACAAGCCGGTCGTAGTCGACATGCTCTGCTACCGTCGCTTCGGCCACAACGAGGGCGACGAGCCGGCGTTCACGCAGCCGATCATGTACCGCAGCATCCGCGCGCACAGGACGACCGTGCAGCTCTATGCGGACAAGCTGATGGCCGAAGGTCTGCTGACAGCCGACGAGCTCGACCAGATGAGGGCCGAGTGGCGCGCCCACCTGGAGACCGAGTTCGAGGTCGGCCAGTCCTACAAGCCGAACAAGGCCGACTGGCTGGACGGCGCCTGGACCGGGCTGCGCACGGCGGACAACCAGGACGAACAGCGTCGCGGCAAGACCGCGGTGCCGATGAAGGTGCTGAAGGAGATCGGCAAGAAGCTGACGGACGTGCCAAAGGACTTCGAGGTCCACCGGACGATCGGCCGCTTCCTCGAAAATCGCCGCCAGGCGATCGACTCCGGCGAGGGCATCGACTGGGCGACCGCCGAGTCGCTCGCCTTCGGCTCGATGCTGCTCGACGGCAACCCGGTCCGGCTTTCGGGCCAGGATTCGGAGCGCGGCACCTTCAGCCAGCGTCATTCGGTGCTCTACGACCAGCGCGACGAGAACCGCTACATCCCGCTGAACAACCTCTCGGCGGCGCAAGCGGGCTACGAGGTCATCAACTCCATGCTCTCGGAAGAGGCGGTGCTGGGCTTCGAGTACGGCTATTCGCTGGCCGAGCCGAAGGCGCTGACGCTTTGGGAAGCCCAGTTCGGCGACTTCGCCAACGGCGCCCAGGTGGTCTTCGACCAGTTCATCTCGTCGGGTGAGCGCAAGTGGCTCAGAATGTCCGGCCTCGTCTGCCTCCTGCCGCACGGCTACGAAGGCCAGGGCCCCGAGCACTCCTCGGCGCGCCTCGAGCGCTTCCTGCAGCTTTGCGCGGAAGACAACATGCAGGTGGCCAACGTCACCACGCCGGCGAACTACTTCCACATCCTGCGCCGGCAGCTGAAGCGCGACTTCCGCAAGCCGCTGATCCTGATGACGCCGAAGTCGCTGCTGCGCCACAAGAAGGCGGTGTCGACGCTGGCCGACATGTCGGGCGAATCCACCTTCCACCGGCTGCTTTGGGACGACGCGCAGTATCTCGGCGACCAGCCCATCAAGCTGGTCAAGGATTCCAAGATCCGCCGGGTCGTGCTCTGCTCGGGCAAGGTCTACTACGACCTCTACGAGGAGCGCGAGAAGCGCGGCATCAACGACATCTACCTGCTGCGCGTCGAGCAGCTCTACCCGTTCCCGGCCAAGGCGCTGATCACCGAGCTTTCGCGTTTCCGCAACGCGGAGATGGTGTGGTGCCAGGAGGAGCCCAAGAACATGGGCGCCTGGTCCTTCATCGACCCCTATCTGGAGTGGGTGCTTGCCCATATCGACGCCAAGCATCAGCGCGTCAGGTACACGGGACGCCCGGCGGCGGCGTCCCCGGCGACCGGCCTGATGTCGAAGCACCTGGCGCAGCTCGCACAGCTGCTCGAAGACGCCCTCGGCGAATAGAAAGAGATCGGAAAGACAGATGGCCACCGAAATCCGCGTACCCACCCTCGGCGAGTCGGTCACGGAAGCGACCGTCGGCAAGTGGTTCAAGAAGGTCGGCGATGCGATCGCCGCCGATGAGCCTTTGGTCGAACTCGAAACCGACAAGGTGACGGTCGAAGTGCCGGCGCCTGCTGCGGGCACGCTCGCCGAGATCGCCGCCCAGGAAGGCGAAACCGTCGGGCTGAACGCCCTGCTTGGCACCATCGGCGCGGCTGGCGCCAAGGCGACCGCCCCCTCGCCGAAGCAGGAGACGGCAGTGGCCCAGGCCTCCGCGCCGACCGCTGCATCCACGACCAAGGAAGCCGCTGCCCAGATCGCCAAGACCGCCGGCGACGCTGGTCCGGTCGAAGAGCGCAAGGCTCCGCCGGCCCCGGCCGCAGCCAAGCTGCTGGCCGAAAGCAACCTGGCCGTCGACCAGGTGCAGGGTTCAGGCAAACGCGGCCAGGTGCTCAAGGGCGACGTGCTCGAGGCGATCGCCAAGGGCGCGCCGTCGCAGCCCGCAGAGGCGCCGAAGGCCGCGCCGGCCGCGCCGCGCGTCGCTTCGGCTCCGTCCGACGAGGTGCGTGAGGAGCGCGTGCGCATGACCAAGCTGCGCCAGACCATCGCGCGCCGCCTTAAGGACGCCCAGAGCACGGCCGCCATGCTCACCACCTTCAACGAGGTGGACATGAAGCCGGTGATGGACCTGCGCTCGAAGTACAAGGACCTGTTCGAAAAGCGCCATGGCGTGAAGCTCGGCTTCATGGGCTTCTTCGCCAAGGCCGTGACGCATGCTCTCAAGGAGATTCCGGCGGTCAATGCCGAGATCGACGGCACCGACATCATCTACAAGAACTACGCCCACATCGGCGTCGCCGTGGGCACCGACAAGGGCCTCGTGGTTCCGGTGGTGCGCGATGCCGACCAGATGGGAATCGCCGAGATCGAGAAGGAGATCGGCCGGCTGGGCCTCGCCGCACGTGACGGCAAGCTGACCGTCGCCGACATGCAGGGCGGCACCTTCACCATCTCGAACGGCGGCGTCTACGGCTCGCTGATGTCGACGCCGATCCTGAACGCGCCGCAGTCCGGCATCCTCGGCATGCACAAGATCCAGGAGCGTCCGGTTGTCGTCGGCGGCCAGATCGTCATCCGCCCGATGATGTACCTGGCGCTCTCCTACGATCACCGCATCGTCGACGGCAAGGAAGCCGTGACCTTCCTCGTCCGTGTCAAGGAGACGCTGGAGGATCCGGAGCGGCTGGTGCTGGATCTCTGATCCGCGTTGGGGCCATTCCCTCCAGCCGGGATTAGGCTAGGTTGATTGGCGGCGCCCCGCCCCTGGGGCGCCGTTGCCAAGGGGAACAGTGATGGAAACCGCTGCCGCCTCGACTGAGATGACCGTACTCGGCTGGAGCGTCGTGCTCCTGCTGGTTCAGGTTGTCGCGCAGGCCTTCTCCACCTACGACCTCGGCCCAAAATACCTGTTCAGTCCGCGCGACGAGGGGCGCACCTCGCGATACGTCGTGTCCGGCCGTCTTTCTCGTGCATTACGCAATCTTCTGGAGACCTATCCTGCTTTCGTGGCGCTTGCGCTGGCGCTGGTCGTCACCGGCAAGGGGGGTGGCATCGCCGCGACCGGCGCATGGCTGTGGCTGGCGGCACGCATCGTCTATGTCGTGCTCTACGCGCTGGGCATCCCCGTGTGGCGGACGCTGGCCTGGCTGGCCTCCATCGTCGGCCTGCTGATGATGCTGATCAGGTTGATGGCGTGAAGGTGTCCGGTCGAACGGCGGCATATCGCAAGGCGGTCGCAGCGGCGGTCGCATGCGGGATTTCGAGCGGTGCTTCCCCTGCCCTGGCCGCCTGCCCGGTCGAACTCGCAACCTATGGCGAGCCTGAGTCCGGCGCACGCGTCGAGTTCACGCCTGTTGTCGAAAGCGCGGCCGTCACCAACAGCTTCAGGATGCTGCTCGGCGACGATGTCGTGCTGGATGGCATCGTGATGTGGACGGAGGGCGTGTCCCGCTCCTATGGCATGCTGATGTACAAGTGCCCCAGCGGCGATGTCACCGGCGAGGAAATCGCCGCGTGCACCGTGTGGGAAGGCGTCGTCTACGCCTCCGACAAGGCCGGCAAGATCGGCCTGTTGCCGGCTGAGGGCGAGCCCGCGCCCGACCTCCTGCTCTTTGCGGATCTCGGCCCTTCCGTCGCGGCTTCGCCGGCCCTGCAGCCGCTCGGCCTCGCGAAGAAGCCGTGGGACGTCTTCTCTCTCGATGGGTGTCAGGAATGAACGCTGCTGCAGGTCAGAAGACGCTTCTGGTGACGGGAGCCTCCCGCGGTATCGGCGCGGCGACCGCGCTGCTCGCAGCCAGTCAGGGCTGGCGCGTTGCCGTCAACTACGCCTCGAACGAGGCGGCGGCGAATGCAGTCGTGAAATCGATCTCCGACGCAGGCGGCGAGGCGTTCGCGGTCAAGGGCGACGTCGGGAGCGAAGAAGACATACTGGCGATGTTCGAGGCGGTGGACGCCCGCTATGGCCGCCTCGACGGCCTCGTCAACAATGCCGGCGTGGTGGACCAGGCCGCGCGAGTCGACGAAATGAGCAACGCGCGGCTGGAGCGCATGATGCGCATCAACATCATCGGCTCCTTTCTCTGCGCGCGCGAAGCGGTCAGGCGCATGTCCACCGCGAAGGGCGGGCGTGGCGGCGCGATCGTCAATCTCTCCTCGGCGGCGGCCACGCTAGGCGCCCCCGGCATGTATGTCGACTATGCCGCCTCGAAAGGGGCCATCGAGACCTTTACGGTCGGACTGGCGCGTGAGGTGGCGACCGAAGGCATTCGTGTGAATGCCGTTACTCCCGGCATCATCGAAACCGACATCCACGCCTCCGGCGGGGCTCCCGACCGCGCGAAAGTGTTGGGCGCCATGGTGCCGATGAAGCGTCCGGGGACTGCCGACGAAGTCGCCGAGGCGATCGTCTGGCTGCTCTCCGACGCCGCGTCCTACACGACCGGCGCCATCTTGAACGTGACGGGCGGCCGCTGAGCCGGCCCGTCCAGATTTGAAGCAAGGATACTGACTATGGCTTATGACGTCGTCGTCATCGGAACCGGCCCTGGGGGCTATGTCTGCGCGATCAAGGCGGCCCAGCTCGGGCTGAAAACCGCGGTCGTCGAGAAATTGCCGACGCATGGCGGCACCTGCGTGAATGTCGGCTGCATTCCCTCGAAGGCGCTGCTCCACGCGTCCGAGATGTTCATGGAGGCGCAGCACTCGTTCCAGGCCCTCGGCATCGAGGTCGGCACGCCCAAGCTCAACCTGAAGCAGATGCTGGCGCACAAGGCACAGACGGTCGAGCAGAACACAAAGGGCCTCGACTTCCTGATGAAGAAGAACAAGATCGACGTGCTGCGCGGCACCGGCAGCGTCGTCGCCGCCGGCAAGGTGGCGGTGACCGCCGCCGACGGCAAGGTCCAGCAAGTCGACACGAAGAACATCGTCATCGCCACCGGCTCGGACGTGGCCGGCATCCCGGGCGTCAAGGTCGAGTTCGACGAGAAGGTGATCCTCTCCTCCACCGGCGCGCTCGACCTCGAGAAGGTCCCCGGCCACATGATCGTCGTCGGCGGCGGCGTCATCGGGCTGGAGCTCGGCTCGGTCTGGGCGCGGCTCGGGGCCAAGGTCACCGTGGTCGAATATCTCGACACCATCCTGGGCGGCATGGACGGCGAGATCGCAAAGCAGTTCCAGCGCATGCTCGGCAAGCAAGGCTTCGACTTCAAGCTCGGCGCCAAGGTCACCGCGGTGACCAAGGGCAAGAAGGGCGCCAGCGTCACCTTCGAACCGGTCAAGGGCGGCGCGGCCGAAACCATCGAGGCGGACGCCGTGCTGGTCGCCACCGGCCGCCGGCCTTACACGGACGGGCTCGGCCTGAAGGAGGCCGGCGTCGAGGTCGACGAGCGCGGCCGCGTCAAGACCGACGGCCACCTGCGCACCAACGTGCCGGGCATCTACGCCATCGGCGACGTGATCGCCGGCCCGATGCTCGCCCACAAGGCCGAGGAAGAGGGCGTTGCGGTGGCGGAGATCATCGCCGGGCAGGCCGGCCACGTGAACTATGACGTCATCCCGGGCGTCGTCTACACCAGCCCCGAGATCGCCTCCGTCGGCAAGACCGAGGAGCAGCTGAAGGCCGAGGGCATCGCCTACAATGCCGGAAAATTCCCCTTCTCGGCGAACGGCCGCGCCCGCGCCTCGCTTCACACCGACGGCTTCGTCAAGGTTCTGGCCGACAAGAAGACCGACCGGGTTCTCGGCGTCCACATCATGGGCTTCGGCGCAGGCGAGATGATCCATGAGGCGGCGGTGCTGATGGAGTTCGGCGGATCCTCGGAGGATCTGGCCCGCACCTGCCACGCCCACCCGACCATGTCGGAAGCCGTCAAGGAAGCGGCGCTCGCTACATTCGCCAAGCCGATCCACATGTAGGTCGGACATTGGGCGCTAGGGTTGACCCGTCGCGTCCAAGGGCGGCCTCGCTGCCCTCTCCAGTGCTCCCGTTAACATTTGCGGGCCGCTTTCGCACGAAAGCGGCCCGTCCCATTTCTACAGCTTGGTGCAGGAACCTGCCGGTCCCCAAGATCGTGTGAGAACAAATCCGGAATCGCGTCCCATCAGCGATTCGTCGCTGATTCGTTCCGGCTTTGGGCTCCTTGTTAAGTGAGACGTACGAATACGGTACACTCGGCGTTAATCCGCCATTAGGAAAAGTGAACGTTTCCATGATCTTACCGCGCCGCGCCCGGCTGCTTCGGCACTCCCCGGCAGCCGTTAACGCCTTCTTCGCCCTGCCGTTCGCAAAACCTGCCAAGCTGATTCAGCATATTGTCACCACATATAGCGGCACCGCTACATGTTGGGGTGAACAAACCCTGAATCTGCCGGAGTCAGCGATTCGTCGCCGATTCGTTCCAGACTCGTTCCAAGCATTAATCCGGAACATTTTGCTTTCGTTTTGGCGCGCGAGTGCCTATCTGTCGAACGACGCCAACAGCCCGGCAGAACGGCCAGCTCGCGCCGTTCGGATGAGAAGCCGCGGAGCCAGAAAGGCCGCCATTTCCGAAGATGAACATTCAGACTAAGCCGGGCGAACCGCTTGTCCTGTCGGGACGCGACGTGACGGCGGTTCTCGGGCCAACCAATACCGGCAAGACGCATCTCGCCATCGAGCGCATGGTCGCCCATGAGACGGGCCTGATCGGTCTGCCGCTGCGCTTGCTCGCCCGCGAGGTGTACGGCCGCGTCTGCGAAAAGGTCGGCGCGCACAAGGTCGCGCTGATCACCGGTGAGGAAAAGATCGTGCCGCCGGGCGCGAAATACTCGGTCTGCACCGTCGAAGCGATGCCGCGCGAAACGGACGCCGCCTTCGTCGCCATTGACGAGGTGCAGTTGGCCGGCGACCTCGAGCGCGGCCACATCTTCACCGACCGCCTGCTGCATCTGCGCGGCCGCCAGGAAACCCTGCTGCTCGGCGCCGCCACCATGCAGGGCATCCTGCAGAGGCTGCTGAAGGGCATTTCGGTTGTCACCCGCCCGCGGCTCTCGCATCTGGCCTATGCCGGCTCGAAGAAGCTGACGCGGCTGCCCAACCGCTCGGCCGTCGTCGCCTTCTCCGCCGACGAGGTCTACGGCATCGCCGAGCTCATCCGTCGCCAGCGCGGCGGTGCAGCCGTCGTGCTCGGCGCGCTCAGCCCCCGCACGCGCAACGCGCAGGTCGCGCTGTTCCAGTCCGGCGACGTGGATTACCTGATCGCCACCGACGCCATCGGCATGGGCCTCAACCTCGACGTCGACCACGTCGCCTTCGCCCAGAACCGGAAATTCGACGGCTATCAGTTCCGCGACCTCAATGCGGGCGAGCTTGGGCAGATCGCCGGCCGCGCCGGCCGCCACATGCGCGACGGCACCTTTGGCGTTACCGGCCAGGTCGATCCGTTCCCGGAGGAACTGGTCGAGAGGATCGAGAGCCACGATTTTGATCCGGTGAAGGTCCTGCAGTGGCGCACCGCGCGCTTCGATTTCGCCAGCCTCGACGCGCTCAAGCGCTCGATCGAGACGCCCTCGCCGATCGAGGGCCTGACCCGGGCTCTTCCGGCAGTCGACGCGCAGGCGCTGGAGTATCTCTCGAAGGACGAGGAAGTTCGCCGGCTGGCGGTTACGCCGAACCGCGTCGCCCTGCTGTGGGAAGCCTGCGCGCTGCCCGACTATCGCAAGATCGCGCCGGCGCAGCACGCCGACATCATCGCCCAGATCTATTTCGACATCGCCAAGCGCGGCCATGTCGACGAGAACTACATGGCCGAACAGGTGCGACGCGCCGATTCCACCGACGGCGACATCGACACGCTGTCGCATCGCATCGCACAAATCCGTACCTGGACATTCGTGTCGAATCGGCCGGGCTGGCTTGCCGATCCGGCACACTGGCAGGAAAAAACGCGCGAGATCGAAGACAGGCTGTCCGATGCGCTGCATGACCGGTTGACGAAACGCTTCGTTGATCGCAGGACATCCGTGCTCATGAGGCGCCTGAGAGAGAACAGCATGCTTGAAGCCGAAATCAGCCCTGCCGGAACGGTGACCGTCGAAGGTCACCACGTCGGCGACCTACAGGGGTTCCGATTCACGGCGGACCAGAGCGCCGGGGGAGAGGACGCAAAAGCCGTCCGCACTGCCGCGCAGAAGGCGCTCGCGCTGGAGTTCGACGCCCGCGCCGAGCGCTTCTCGATCTGCGCCAACAACGACATCGCGCTTGGCTCCGACGGCGTGCTGCGCTGGATCGGCGCGCCGATCGCGACGCTGGCTGCCGGCGAGGACCCGCTGAAACCGCGCGTCATCCTCCTCACCGATGAACAGCTCACCGGACACGCCCGCGACAAGGTCATGGCCCGCGCCGAGCGCTTTGTCGGCTTCCAGGTGGAAACCTTCCTGAAGCCGCTGGTCGACCTGAAATCGGCGGAACAGCTGTCCGGCATCGCACGCGGCATCGCCTTCCGCCTCGTCGAGAATTTCGGGCTGATCGAGCGCCGCGCCATCGCCGACGACGTGAAGTCTCTCGATCAGGAGGGCCGCGCGGCCCTGCGACGACTGGGCGTACGCTTCGGCGCCTACCACATCTTCGCGCCGGCGCTGCTGAAGCCGGCGCCCGCCAGCCTCGTCACCCTGCTCTGGGCGCTGCAGAACGACGGCAAGGAAAAGCCGGGCTTTGGCGACATCGTCCACCTGCTGGCGTCGGGGCGCACCTCGGTGGTGGTCAACCAGTCTTTTGATCCGGCCTTCTACAAGCTGGCCGGCTTCCGCATCCTCGGCCGCCGCGCCGTGCGCGTCGACATCCTCGAACGTCTCGCCGACCTGATCCGCCCCGCACTTTCCTGGCGCGCCGGAACCGGCGCGCGGCCAGACGGCGCGTTTGATGGCGCGGCCTTCATGGTGACGCCGCCGATGATGTCGATCCTCGGCGCCAATGCCGACGACATGGAAGAGATCCTGAAAGGTCTCGGTTACCGTGCAGAGGCGAAGCCGGCCGCCGAAGTGAAGGCGAAGCTGGAGGCGATGGACGAGGCGGCGCAAAGGGCCGCGGCCGAAGCTGCCGCAAAGGCCGAGGCGCTGGGCGCCGAGCGGGCCGCCCAGGCGCAGTCTGACGCCGAGGGCGCTACGGCCGACGAAACAGCAGAGGCGCGTGCCGAGGCGGATGCTGACGCTCACGTCGCAGACGAGGCAGACGCCGACGCCCCCTCCCTCCTTGAGGGGGAGGCGCCCGCGGAGCGGGCGGAGGGGGGTGCCGATGCAGCGCTCGACGCGGTTTCCGGCGACGCGGTTTCCGACACCGCGACGGCTGATCGTCTGGAGACTGAAGCCGCGGAGAGTGCAGTCGAGCCGACTCCTGAGGCTGCCCCACTCGATCAGGCGTCGCCTGACCAACCTTCCCTCGAGGAAGAGGCCGCGCCTGACAGCGTCGTTGCGGGCGACGTGGAAGCCGCACCGGAAGCCGAAGCAGCACCCGCCGAAGCTGGCGAGGAGCCGAAGCCGATCCTCCTGTGGCGTCCGCAGCGTTTCGATCAGCGCCAGCGCCATCGCCACGGCGACCGCAATCGCCAGAACCAGCGCGGCCGGCAGGGTCAACCGAGCGCCGGCGAGGCCGAAGGCGGAGCGGAGGCGCGCGGCCCCCGCCAAGGCAAACCGCGCTTCGACCGCAACCGCCAGAAGGGCGGCGAGCAGGCCGGCAACGGCGCCGAGCGCCGGGATGGTCAGAAGCACGGAGGGCGGCCGCAGCACGCCGACAGACCGGAACGCGGCGAGCGGCCGGACCGCAACAAGCCTGACTTCCGCAACAAGGGCGGCAAGCCGTCCTTCCAGGCGAAGCCGCGGGAGGAGAGGCCGGCGCGCTTCGACCCTGACTCGCCCTTCGCCAAGCTCGCCGCGCTGCGCGACCAGCTCAAGAAGTGATGCCCGGCGCGGGACGCCAGCGCATCGACAAGTGGCTGTTCTTCTCGCGCGTCATAAAGTCGCGGTCGCTCGCGGCCAAGCTCGTCCAGTCCGGGCGGGTGCGGGTGAACGGGCAAAAAGCGGAGCAGGCGTCTGACCTGGTCAAGCCCGGCGATGTGCTGACCGTCAACCTCGACCGCCGCATCGGCGTCCTGCGCGTGCTGGCGCCGGGCGATCGGCGCGGACCCTACGAAGAAGCGCGTTTACTCTACGAGGACCTGTCGCCCGAGCGATCACCGAATGACCGTTCGCTGCCTGACGCCGTCGCTCCCATCCGCGACGTCTCGGGCGGGCGTCCGACGAGAAAAGAGCGTCGCGGCGCGGACCGCGAACCGCCCGTGGAAGAGTAATCCGGCTTGGCGCGGGTTGAGGCAAAGTCATTCCAGCTTGGCCCGACCCGGCGCACGCGTCACTCTTGCACGCTCTCTCCAAAGGGTCTACCTCAACCCTGAAGGGCGCTGCAAAGCCCTGAAAAGGTTCGCTACAGGCTTCAGAGAATGACCTACGTCGTCACCGACAACTGCATCAAGTGCAAGTACATGGACTGCGTCGAGGTCTGTCCGGTCGACTGCTTCTACGAAGGCGAGAACATGCTCGTCATCCACCCGGACGAGTGCATCGATTGCGGCGTCTGCGAGCCCGAATGCCCTGCCGAGGCGATCAAGCCGGACACCGAGTCCGGGCTCGACAAATGGCTGAAGATCAACACCGAATACGCCGAAAAATGGCCGAACATAACGACCAAGAAGGATGCTCCCGCCGACGCCAAGGAGTTTGACGGCGTCGCCGGAAAGTACGAAAACTACTTCTCGCCGGAGCCTGGCGAGGGCGACTGAGCTGACGCCCGCACGGGCGCATGCGGATATCCGCTTGCAAGCCGCGTCAACAGGGTTGACATGCGGCAGGTTGTTCGCGTGTTAGGCAAATTCTTGATTCTGTCGCCTTTTTGTGCTATCCCATGCAGCACATGCCGGTGGCACGACGTCGTACGACGGGTTGCCTAATCACTGAAAGGTGTTCTCAGATTCCTCGGATCAGGTCAGCTTGAGCCGGCGCCGTAGCTTTTAGCACGGTGCATGCTCTTGTCGATCCGGATTGTCTGGCTCCTCTTCAAACGGCATCAGACACGGCCTCTCCGGCCGCAAGAAGGGCTGACTTCGAAGGTCGGCCGCATACGAAGGAGTAATGGGCGTAATGGCAACAACCACCCAGCAGAAGAAGCCGGCGGCAGGACGCAACGGCTTCAAGACGGGCGAGTTCATTGTTTACCCCGCGCACGGCGTGGGCCAGATCGTCTCCATCGACGAGCAGGAAGTCGCAGGACACAAGCTTGAACTCTTCGTGATCGATTTCCAGAAGGACAAGATGCGCCTCAAGGTTCCGGTCGCGAAGGCCGCGTCCATCGGCATGCGCAAGCTGTCCGAGACCGACTATGTCGACCGCGCGCTGAAGGTCGTGCAGGGCCGCGCGCGCATCAAGCGCACCATGTGGTCGCGCCGTGCGCAGGAATATGATGCGAAGATCAACTCCGGCGATCTGATCCAGATCTCGGAGGTCGTGCGCGATCTCTACCGTGCCGACAACCAGCCCGAGCAGTCCTATTCCGAGCGCCAGCTCTACGAGGCCGCGCTCGACCGCATGGCGCGTGAGATCGCAGCCGTCAATCGCATGTCGGAGACGGAAGCCGTCCGCCTGATCGAGGCCAACCTCGCCAAGGGCCCGAAGCGCGGCGCCAAGGCCGACAACGAAGAGACCGAGCAGGACGAAGCCGCCTGAGCCGGCTTCAGGACCTCGAAATCAAAAGACCCGGTCGCGAGGCCGGGTTTTTTGTTGGGATCCGTCGAATTCAAGGAGGAGGCGATTTGGCGTGAAGCTGGCGACCTACTCCTCCAGCCTGATCTGCAGCTTCACGTCGGACGGCCGCGCCTCGACAGCCCGGTCGAACGCCCTGATCGCATCCTCGAAGGCGAAGGTCTCTGAGATCAGCGGCTTCAGGTCGACGCGGCCCGACGCCATCAGCGCGATCGCCCGCTCGTACTGGTGCGCATAGCGGAACACGCTTTCGATGCGGGCCTCCTTGGTGGTCGCCGTCGAGATGTCGACCGGCACTGGCGCGACCGGCAGGCCGACCGCGACGATCGCGCCGCCCGGCCGCAGAAGGTCGAAGACCGTTTCCCAGGCCTTCGCCGAACCGGAGCATTCGAAAACAACGTCGGCGCCCCAGCCATCGGTCAGCCGCGCCACCTTCTCGACGAGGTTGGCTTCCCGGATATTGACCGGGACGACGCCCTGGTATTTGGCCGCAATGTCGAGCTTGGGTTGTGCGAGGTCTGCCACGATGGCCCGGGCGCAGCCGCCGGCAAGTGCTGCGATCGCCACCATTGTCCCGATCGGTCCCGCGCCCAGCACCACTGCCGTGTCGCCCGGTGCGATCCGCGCCTTCGCCGCCGCCTGCATGCCGACCGCGAAGGGCTCCACCATTGCGCCTTCCGCAAAGCTGACATTGCCCGGCAAGCGATAGGTGTAGGCGGCGTGATGGACGACGTGTGGCGTCAGCACTCCGTGCACCGGCGGCGTCGCCCAGAAGGTCACCGCTGGATCGACGTTGTAGAGCCCGAGCCGGCTCGCCCTGGAGTTCGCATCGGGAATGCCGGGCTCCATGCAGACGCGGTCGCCGACCTTCAGATGGCTCACGCCGGCGCCGACCTCGACCACCGTTCCGGCCGCCTCATGGCCCAGCACCATCGGCTCCTCCACGACGAAGCGCCCGATGCGCCCATGCGTGTAGTAGTGCACGTCCGACCCGCAGACGCCGACCGTGTGGATCGCGACCTTGACCTGCCTGGGGCCGACCTCCATCGGCAGGTCGATGTCCCTGAGCGCGAGCTGGTGCTGACGTTCGAGAACGAGGGCGCGGACCTTGGCCATGGCTACCTCCGGACGTTGCATTCAAGGGCCATGTCGTCAGCAGAAGCCGACGGCCCGGCTCCGTCAAGTGCCGCTTTCACCCTGTCTGCGGCAAAGTGCGTGCCCACATCCCTTTGCGTGGCATATTCCGAAGTCTAATGTTGCCCTCGCGCCGGCTCTGATACTAGAGCAGCGCTGCACCTATGTTGTTCTGGATGCCCAGACTGTTAGCATGCGGCCGTCCGGTCCGCGGGGGAGAGGAAAACATGTCCGACGCTCACGTCCACAAACTCCAGCCGGCGTGGAAAGAGAACGCGCTCATCGACAACGAGACGTACCTGAAATGGTACGCCGAGAGCGTGAAGAACCCCGACGCGTTCTGGGCCGAGCACGGCAAGCGCATCGACTGGTTCAAGCCCTTCACCAAGGTCAAGAACGCCTCCTTCAGCGGTGATGTCTCGATCAAGTGGTTCGAGGACGGGCTGACCAACGTCTCCTATAACTGCATCGACCGCCACCTGAAAACGCGTGGCGACCAGGTCGCGATCATCTGGGAAGGCGACAACCCCTACGACGACAAGAAGATCACCTATAACGAGCTCTACGAGCACGTCTGCCGGCTCGCCAACGTGCTGAAGAAGCGCGGCGTCAAGAAGGGCGACCGCGTCACCATCTACATGCCGATGATCCCCGAGGCCGCCTATGCGATGCTGGCCTGTACGCGCATCGGCGCCATCCACTCGGTGGTGTTCGGCGGCTTCTCGCCCGACGCGCTGGCCGGCCGCATCGTCGACTGCGAGTCGACCTTCGTCATCACCGCCGACGAGGGCCTGCGCGGCGGCAAGGCCATTCCCCTCAAGGAAAACACCGACAAGGCGATCGACATCGCTGCCAAGAACTTCGTCATGGTCAAGGACGTGCTCGTCGTGCGCCGCACCGGCGGCAAGGTCGGCTGGGCGCCGGGCCGCGACCACTGGTATCACGACGAGGTTGCGAGCGTTGAGGCCGTGTGCGAACCGGAGCAGATGAATGCGGAGGATCCGCTGTTCATCCTCTATACTTCGGGTTCGACCGGCAAGCCGAAGGGCGTGCTGCACACCACCGGCGGCTATCTCGTCTTCGCCTCAATGACCCACCAGTACGTCTTCGACTACCACGACGGCGACATCTACTGGTGCACGGCCGATGTCGGCTGGGTCACCGGCCACAGCTACATCCTCTACGGACCGCTTGCCAACGGCGCCACCACACTGATGTTCGAGGGCGTGCCGAACTATCCGTCCACCTCGCGCTTCTGGGAAGTGATCGACAAGCACAAGGTCAACATCTTCTACACCGCGCCGACGGCGATCCGCGCCCTGATGGGAGCCGGCGACGCGCCGGTGAAGAAGACCTCGCGCAAGACGTTGCGCGTACTGGGTTCGGTCGGCGAGCCGATCAACCCGGAAGCCTGGGAGTGGTATTTCAACACCGTTGGCGAGGGCAAGGTGCCGATCGTCGACACCTGGTGGCAGACCGAGACCGGCGGCATCCTGATCACCCCGCTGCCGGGCGCGACCGACCTCAAGGCCGGCTCGGCCACCCGCCCCTTCTTCGGCGTCCAGCCCGAACTGGTCGACAACGAGGGCAACGTGCTGGAAGGCCCCGCCGACGGCAACCTCTGCATCACCGAGTCCTGGCCCGGTCAGATGCGCACCGTCTACGGCGACCACGAGCGTTTCATCCAGACCTACTTCTCGACCTACAAGGGCAAGTACTTCACTGGCGACGGCTGCCGCCGCGACAAGGACGGCTATTACTGGATCACCGGCCGCGTGGACGACGTTATCAACGTATCGGGCCACCGCATGGGCACCGCCGAGGTCGAGTCGGCCCTGGTCAGCCACGACAAGGTTTCGGAAGCCGCCGTCGTCGGCTACCCGCACGACATCAAGGGCCAGGGCATCTATTGCTATGTGACCCTGATGGCCGGCGAAGAATGGTCCGACGAACTGCGCGCGGAACTGATCAGCCACGTCCGCAGGGAGATCGGCGCCATCGCCTCGCCCGACAAGATCCAGTTCGCGCCGGGCCTGCCGAAGACCCGCTCGGGCAAGATCATGCGCCGCATCCTGCGCAAGATCGCCGAGGACGACTTCGGCGCACTCGGCGACACCTCCACGCTCGCCGATCCGGCGGTCGTCGACGACCTCGTCGCCAACCGTCAGAACAAGCGGGCCTAAGCGCCCTCAGGCGCGCCGGATGCGCCGGCATCCGGCGCGCCCGGCATTTCCCACTCCAGGCTCCGAACCTGTTCTGACTGGCTACCCGCCCGCCCGTGGATCGCCGTAGGCGAGCGGCAGGCCGGCCCGCGCGGACGGCATCCGGACCAACTCGCCCTTGCCCGACAGCGTGACGTACGCCGTCTTCATGTCCGGCCCGCCGAAGCACACATTCGTGGTCATCGGGTCGCCGGTCATGATCTGGTCGAGCACGTTTCCGTCGGGGCTGACGACGGTGATGCAGCCGGTGACGAGGGTGGCGACATGAATGTTGCCTTCGGCGTCGACGGCCAGGCTGTCGAAGCGCTGGTAGCCCGGAAGCCCGCACACCAGCCGGCCGCCATGCGGCGCCATCGAGGGGTGCACGCGCGCCTTCCCCGGCTCCTCGAGGTCGAACGCCCACAGGCGCCCCGTCTCGGTCTCCGCCGCATAGACGGTCGCGCCGTCGGGCGACAGGCCGATGCCGTTGGGCATGATGATCGGGTAGGCGAGCTCGACGATGCGCGACCCGTCGGCCAGCGCATAGTAGACGCCGCCATTCGGCCGGAACCGCGGATAGAGCTTGCCGAAATCGGTGAAGTAGAAACCGCCGTGACGATCGAACACGATGTCGTTCGGCCCGACCAGCGGATGCTCGCCGCAGCGCCGGTAGAGGATGTCGCGGCGGCCGGTCGCCAGCTCAAGCCGCTCGATCCAGCCGCCCGCATAGCCCTCGGGAACGCCGGGCTTCACCCGGTTCAGCCCGCCGATCTCTGTGAACAGGAAGCCGCCATTGTTGCAGACGTAGAGCGCGCCGTCCGGTCCGAAGGCCATGCCGTTCGGCCCGCCGTCGAGTTGGGCCACGATCTCGACGCGCCCGTCCTCGTGAACCCGCGTCACCGTCTTTCGCTGGATCTCGACGAGGAGCACCGAACCATCGGCGCAGGCGACAGGCCCTTCCGGAAAGAGCAGTCCTCGGCCCATGACGTGATGCTGGTCCACCGGTCTCTCCCTAGCGCATGACGCTTTGCCGGCCGTACCGGCGGGACGCCGTCATCGTCCCATTTTCATCGACGATATGGCGGGTCTAGTCAATCGAGCGGGAGGGTCAAGCGGGCGGCAGAGCCTAGGGCCCCGCAGTGGCCTCGGGAGGTTCGCGCGCGTCTGTTGCGGTTTTGCACTTGCAGAACGGCGCGAAGCACCCCAACTTCACGGTGTGTTCAACGAATTGAAAGGAGGTGATCCGATGTCGAGTGATTTCGTATGCCAGTGCGTGGTCTCGGCGGATTGCCTTCGCGGGGAGCAGCCTCTTCGCTGAAGCGCATGACGTGCGGCCGATGATCCTCCTGGATCGTCGCTGACGGTCGCGCGCTGGACGAAAACACGGGAAGGCCGCCAGCTTCGGGACGAAGCGGCGGCCTTTCTGTTTCTGAAGCAATGCGCGCCCCTTGCCCTACGCCAGCATCGGCGTCGTCAGCGTCCGGTCGATGCCCCGGTCGGGCGGCCTGACGGGGTGGCTCTCCTGCTCGTAGGTCCACACCTTGAACGTGGCGAGCCGGTGCGGTCCGAAACTGTGCAGCAACGGCACGTCGGTCGCGTCCCGGCCGCGTGCGATCACGACCCGCCCGATCCGCGGCACGTTGTGGCGCGGGTCGAAGGTGTACCATTTCCCGTCCAGGTAGACCTCCATCCAGGCCGAAAAGTCCATTGGAGCCGGGTCCTGCGGCACGCCGATGTCACCGAGAAAACCGTTCACGTAGCGCGCGGGCATGTTCATGCAGCGGCAGAAGGTGATGGCGAGGTGGGCGAAGTCGCGACAGACGCCGACACGCTCGTCGTGCGCCTGAGCCGCCGTGCGCGTTGCGCGCGCATAGCCGTAGCTGAACGAGAGGCAGTCGTGCACGTAGTCCACGATCGCCTGCGCCCGCGCCCAGCCGCCGGGCACCTTGCCGAACAGGTCCCACGCCTTCTGGCTCAGGTGGTCGGTTTCGCAGTAGCGGCTGCCGAGGAGGTAGACCAGCACATCGCTGGGCAGCCTCTCGACCGGGGTCTCGCCGGCCAGCGTGTTCACCTCGTCCGGCAGTCCGGTGTCGGACACGACCGCGTCATAGAGAAGCCGCACGCCCCCCTCCGGGGCCATGAACCGCCGGCACGCATTGCCGAAGCCGTCGACATAGCAGGTCAGCGGCACCGTCGGCGACGTCAGCAGCCGGGTTTGCCGCTGGATGTCGCGCTGGCGCTCGCGATGGATGTCGAGCAATGAGACGACATGGGTCGGCCTCTCGCATTCGATCGCGATCTCGTAGCCGAGGCGTATCTGCATCGCTGTCCTCTGCATCCGCATGAAGGGGAAGTCGCTGAAGACAACGCGCTGTCGGCGTGCAGGGTTCCCTGCCGGATCTTCACTGCGGCGAACAGACCGGATCGCTTCTCCGATCAGAAGTCGCTGGTCAGGCCCTTTACCTCCCAGTCGCCGTAGCGGCCGGGTTCGGGGCCCTTGCGGCCGCCGATCTCCTTGGGCAGGCGCGCCTCGTTCGCCTCATACTCGGCCCGGCGCTGCTCCGCCTCCTGCAGTGCGCGGCGCGCCGCAGGCGTCAGCGTCCTTTCGGCAGACGGCTCTGCCGCCTTGTCGGGTGCCTGCTCGGGCGCTGGCCGGGCTTCAGGGGTATTGTTCATCGTCGACCGTCATTGAAAGCTGGTAATCCTCGCACCATCATATATGCGAAACATGGCTGCCTCCCAACCTCTGGCGGCTGTTGGAGTGACAGATGAACGTGATGCGCACAGCGATGCTGCTCGCGGCCATGACCGCGCTGTTCATGGGCGTGGGCTACCTGATCGGCGGCTCCGGCGGCATGATGATCGCGTTCCTCATGGCGGCCGGCATGAACCTCTTCAGCTACTGGAACGCCGACAAGATGGTGCTGCGGATGCAGGGGGCCGTCGAGGTCGACCAGCGCACGGCGCCCGAATACCACCGTATCGTCGCCGAACTCTCCCAGCGCGCCGGGCTGCCGATGCCAAAGGTCTACCTGATCGACAATCCGCAGCCAAATGCCTTCGCCACCGGCCGCAACCCGGAAAACGCCGCCGTCGCCGCGACGACCGGCCTGCTCGAGCGCCTCTCCTACGAGGAGGTCGCCGGCGTTATGGCGCACGAACTCGCCCACGTCCAGAACCGCGACACGCTGACCATGACGATCACGGCGACGCTGGCCGGCGCGATTTCGATGCTCGGCAACTTTGCCCTCTTCTTCGGCGGCAACCGCGACAACAACAGCCCCATGGGCGGCATCGGCGTGCTGGTCGCGATGATCGTCGCGCCCTTCGCCGCCATGATCGTGCAGATGGCGATCAGCCGCACGCGCGAATATTCGGCCGACCGCCGCGGCGCCGAGATCTGCGGGAACCCCATGTGGCTGGCTTCCGCGCTGAACAAGATCGCCCGCGCCGCCGAGCACATCCACAACCCGCAGGCGGAGCGCAATCCGGCCACTGCGCACATGTTCATCATCAACCCGCTGTCGGGCGAGCGTATGGATAATTTGTTCTCCACCCATCCGGACACCGGCAATCGCATCGCCGCCCTCCAGCGCATGGCGAACGAGGGCGTCGGCCTGGAAAATCCCGCACCGCGCAGGCAGGCCCGCGGAGCGACTGCCGCCCCGACGCGTGAACGCCGCGCCGACCCGCAGCAGGAGGGACCGTGGGGCGCTCCCTCCGATCCGCCCCCGGCCGAGCCTCCGAAGAAGCAGGGCGGCCCCTGGGGCCGCAATCCCACCGGCCCGAAAGGGCCATGGTCGTGAGCGAACGTCCGCCGGCGTCGGGCGCGACGCCGCGACGTAAGAAACCCCATCCGAATTCCCGACCAGAAAGGCCATCCGCGCCCGGCCTTCCCGCACGCATGGCAGCCGCACGGCTGCTTGCCGCGGTGGTCGACGCCCGGACGCCGCTCGACGGCCTGACCGACCAGGAGCACGGCCATCCGCAGTTCCGCGCCCTCGACCAGCGTGACCGGGCGCTTGTCCGCGCCATCCTCACCACCGCGCTGCGCTTCCGCGTGACGATCGGCAGGCTAGTGGCCGCCCAGCTCGAGCGGCCGCTGCCGGCCAACGCCACAACCTTGATGCATGTGCTGCATGTCGCGGCGGCGCAGATCCTCTTCCTCGACGTCCCCGACAGTGCGGCCGTCGATCTCGCCGTGACCCACGCCAAGTCCGATCCGCGCACGACCCGCTTCGCCGGCCTCGTCAACGGCGTGCTGCGCTCCATCGCCCGCAACAAGGAAACGTCGCTTCCCAAGGCGCTTGCCGAGACTGACGACGCACCGGACTGGTTCCGGAGCCGCCTGGTCGAGGCCTATGGCGAGCCGCGGGGGAAGGCCATTCTTGCCGCGCATCGCGCAGAGCCTCCGGTCGACTTCACCGTCAAGCGCGATCCGGCGGGTTGGGCTGAGAAATTCGGCGGCATCGTATTGCCCACAGGCTCGGTGCGCGTCGCCCGCCTCCCCGCAGCTGTGCCGGAACTGCCGGGCTTCGCGGACGGGGGATGGTGGGTGCAGGATGCGGCCGCCGCCCTTCCCGCCCGGCTGCTGGGTGAGGTCACCGGGATGCGCGTCGCGGACCTTTGTGCTGCGCCCGGCGGCAAAACCATGCAGTTGATCCTGGCCGGCGCCAAGGTGACGGCCATGGACACCTCGAAAAGCCGCCTCGCGCGCATGACCGAAAATCTTCAGCGGCTGAAGCTGACGGCCGAGCTGGTGAACGCCGACATCCTCGCCTGGCAGCCCCCGGCTCGGTTCGACGCCATCCTGCTCGATGCGCCCTGCTCGTCGACCGGCACAGTGCGCCGCCATCCCGATGTGCCGTGGTCGAAGTCCCCCGACGACATCGCCAAGCTGGCCGCCTTGCAGGCGCGGCTGCTGGCGCGCGCCTTCACCTGGCTGAAGCCCGGCGGCCGGCTGGTCTTCTCCAACTGCTCGCTCGACCCGCTGGAGGGAGAGGAGCTTTGGCGGGCTTTTCTTGAAGCGCATCCGGACGCGGCGCCCGATCCGGTCGGGCCCGACGAGCTTCCGGGCGTGGCTGGTTTCGTCACCAATGAAGGCCACCTGCGCACCACGCCGGCGGACCTGCGCTTCGAGGACCCATCGATTTCCGGCCTGGACGGCTTCTTCGCAGCGCGACTCGTACGAAATGCTTGAGGAATCGGGAGATTTCAGGCTCGCGGAAAGCTCTGAATCACCTTAACTACCCCCAGGGACAACGGACTGGAGACGCGGCTTTTGGCGAGTGGAGGCGGCGGCTCGCCGCGCCTATGGGCGCTGGTGGGCCGCGAGATGTGGCACAGGACACGCCGCCGCTTGCGCGCCGGCCCCCCATATCGGTGGCGCTACGCGGGCCGCACGCCTGAGCGCGTGCTCATCGCGCCGCCGGATCTGCGCCTTGCCGACCCGCAGATCGCCGTCGAGATCTATCATGGCCGGTTCCCTCTCGCTGGCCTGCTCGTCGAGACCGGAGGCGACTCGCCCTTCCATCTCGAGGTTACGAACCGCAACTGGCTGCACAGTCTCCACGGCTTCCGCTGGCTGAGGCATATGCGGGCGGCCGGCTCGGACTTGGCCGCCGCGAACGCGCGCTCGCTGGTCTCGGACTGGATTTCCGTACACGGCCGCAATATCCGCGGCATTGCCTGGGAGCCGGGCACCACCGCCAAGCGCATCATTGCATGGCTGCAGCATTCCTCGGTCGTGCTGCAAGGCGCGGAGTTCCCCTTCTACCGCGCCTTCCTGAAGTCGCTGGCCGTCCAGATCCGCTACCTGCGCTCGGTCGTCGCCGACGCGCCAGACGGCAGAGACCGGCTGCGCGGCCGCATCGCACTGGCCTTCGCCGCGCTGTCGCTGCCTGCGCCGGTGCACATCCTGCGCGGCGCGACCCGCCAGTTGGCGACCGAGCTCGACCGGCAGATCCTGCCGGACGGCGGCCATATCTCGCGGAATCCGATGAATGTGCTCGAGCTGTTGGCCGATCTGCTGCCGCTGCGCCAGACCTACGCCAATCAGGCCGAGACGCCGCCCGCCGAGCTGATCGGCGCGGTTGAACGCATGCTGCCGGCGCTGCGCTTCTTTCGGCACGGCGACGGTTCGCTGGCCCGCTTCAACGGCATGGGCGCGACGATCCCGGATCGCATCGCCGCCATCCTGCGCCACGACGACACCGCCGGCGCGCCGCTGCTGCAGGCGCCGCATTCAGGCTACGAGCGTCTGTCGGTCGGCTCGACGATCGTGGTCGCAGACACGGGCACGACGCCGCCGCTCGACGTATCGATGCGCGCCCATGCCGGTTTCCTCGCCTTCGAGATGTCATCCGGCCGCCAGAACATCATCGTCAATTCGGGCGTGGACACCTATGGCCTCGACGACTTCCGCCCGCTGGCACGCGCCACGGCGGCGCATTCGACCGCTACGTTGAACGACACCTCCTCGGCGCGATTCAACCTGCCCGAACAGATCACCGGATGGATCGGAACGGTCCTGGTTGACGGCCCCAAGAACCCGCGTTCGGTCCGTACCGACAAGGCAGGACGCCAAGGCTTCGTCGCCAGCCACGACGGCTATGTGGCGCGCTTCGGTGTTTTTCACGAGCGCGAGATCAGCCTTTCCGAAGGCGGCAACGTGCTGACCGGCATCGACCGCTTCTTCGGGCCGAAAGGCGAAACGGTGCGGGCCGAGAAGGGCGACGCCGTCAGCGTGCGCTTCCACCTGCATCCGGACATCGAACTCTTCCGCGACGACCGCGACCGCCTAGTGCTGGCGACGCCGCAACTCGAGCGCTGGACGCTGGCCTCTCCTGATGCGACGCCGGCTGTCGAGGAATCCATCTTCTTCGCCTCTCTGGGCGGCCCCCGGCGTACCCGACAGATCGTGCTGTCGTTCAACGCGTCCGAACGCGGCGAGGTCCGCTGGCGGTTCACACGCACCCCGGTCGAGAACGGGACGAACGGGAAATGAGGTCGCATGGCCTGACTTTTCAGGGAGTGCCACGCTCGCGGCCGTGCCCTCCAACGCCGAGAACGTAAATGAACGCGAATTATTTCTATCTCGGCGTGGCGATCGCCTTCGAGGTGCTGGCGACCACTGCGCTGAAGTCCACCGACGGCTTCACGCGGCTGCTGCCGTCCATCCTGTGCATCGTCGGCTATGCGCTCGCCTTCTATTTCCTGTCGCTACCGCTGCGCACCATGCCTGTCGGCATCATCTATGCGGTCTGGTCGGGCGCGGGCATCGTGCTGATCACGGCGGTCGGCTGGGTCCTGTTCAGGCAGTCGCTCGACACGCCGGCCCTCATCGGCATCGGCCTCATCATCGCCGGCGTCGGCGTGATCAACCTGTTCTCGAAGAGCATTCCGCACTGAGCGGTGGCGCCTCGCCGCCTGCGACCCCCCATCGCCTTTGACATCCCGCCCGCATGTGGTAGGCCGCGCCCGAAGCTTCCAGCCCCGGGGAAATTGCCATGGCCGTGCCGTCCAAGAACATTCCGGCGCCCGATCTGGTGCCGGTACGCCGCGCCCTATTGTCGGTGTCGGACAAGACGGGCCTGCTGGATTTCGCCTCCGCGCTTGCGGCACGCGGCGTCGAGCTGGTGTCGACCGGCGGCACCGCCAAGGCGATCGCCGCGGCAGGCATCGCGGTGCGAGACGTCTCCGAACTCACCGGTTTCCCGGAGATCATGGACGGCCGCGTCAAGACCCTGCATCCGTCCGTGCATGGCGCGCTGCTCGGCATCCGCAACGACCCCGGGCACCAGGAAGCGATGCACCAGCACGGCATCGAGCCGATCGACCTCGTCGTCGTCAATCTCTACCCCTTCGAGGAAGTCCGCAGCTCGGGCGCAGACTATGCTTCCGTCGTCGAGAACATCGACATCGGCGGCCCCGCCATGGTGCGCGCCTCGGCGAAGAACCACGCCTACGTGGCCGTGGTCACCGACCCTGAGGACTACGCCGCCGTGCTCAACGCGCTCGAGGTAAACATCGGCAGCCTGTCGCTCGAGTTCCGCAAGAAGCTCGCGGCCAAAGCCTTCGCCCGCACCGCCGCCTATGACGCGGCGATCTCCAACTGGTTCGCCGAGACGCTGCAGGTCGAAGAGCCGGCCTGGCGCGCCTTCGGCGGCAGGCTCCACACGGTCATGCGCTATGGCGAGAACCCGCATCAGTCGGCCGGCTTCTACGTGACCGGGGAGAACCGGCCAGGCGTCGCCACCGCCAGGCAGCTTCAGGGCAAGGTGCTCTCCTACAACAACATCAACGACACCGACGCCGCCTTCGAGCTGGTCGCCGAATTCGATCCGGCGCGCACCGCGGCCGTCGCCATCATCAAGCATGCCAACCCGTGCGGCGTCGCGGAGGCGGCCACACTGCGCGACGCCTATCTCGCGGCACTCGCCTGCGATCCCGTCTCCGCCTTCGGCGGCATCGTCGCGGTCAACCGGCTGCTCGACGCCGAGGCGGCCCAGGAGATCGTGAAGACGTTCACCGAGGTCATCATCGCGCCGGACGCCTCGCCCGAGGCGGTCGCGCTCGTCGCCGCCAAGAAGAACCTGCGCCTGCTGGTCACCGGCGGCCTGCCCGACCCGCGCGCGCCCGGCATCGCCGTAAAATCCGTCGCCGGCGGCCTACTGGTGCAGTCGCGTGATGCGGCGAGCGTCGACGGCATGGACTTGAAGATCGTGACGAAGCGCGCCCCGACCGAACGGGAGCTGGTCGACCTCAAGTTCGCCTTCCGCGTCGCCAAACACGTCAAGTCGAACGCCATCGTCTATGCCCGCGACGGCGCGACGGTGGGCGTCGGCGCCGGCCAGATGAGCCGCGTCGACTCCTCCCGCATCGCCGCGCGCAAGGCCGAGGACGCCGCGGCGGCCGCGGGCGCCGAAATCCCCTTCACCAAGGGCTCCGTCGTCGCTTCCGACGCCTTCTTCCCCTTCGCCGACGGTCTGCTGGCGGCCGTCGAGGCCGGCGCGACCGCCGTCATCCAGCCGGGCGGCTCGATGCGGGACGAGGAGGTCATCGCCGCAGCCGACGCCAGCGGCATCGCCATGGTGTTCACTGGCGTGAGGCACTTCCGGCACTGAGGCAGGGCGTATCAGCCCCCTCATCAGCCGGCATCTTCTCCCCTTGAAGGACGGGGAGAAGACCAACGGCCGCAACGTCGACGCCTCCCTCTCCGCCCCCGCACGGGTGAGGATAGGGTGAGGGGCAGCGTCCCCTGGCTCAGCGTTTCCCCTTTGCCTTTTGGCCCGCCCTGCTGCATTGCTGGCTAACCATTTCCCGCGCCTTCCGCGTTGCGGATGCTCGCGATTCCGTCCACGCGATCCAGCTCACCCATGTCCGGCCACGCGCTTCTCATCGTCCTCTTTGCCGCCGTGCTCCACGCGAGCTGGAACGCGGTGGTCAAGGGCGCGTCCGACCGCGCCGTCACGCTTGCCGCAGTGGCGCTCGCACACGCGGTCGCCGGGCTGACCCTCATCGCCTTCGCGCCGCCGCCGACGAGCGCGAGCTGGATCTACATCTTCCTCTCCACGCTCATCCACTACGCCTACTATTTCCTGCTCTTCCAGGCCTATCGTTTTGGCGACCTCAGCCAAGTCTATCCGATCTCGCGCGGCCTCGCGCCGGCGCTCGTCGCCTTCGGCGCCTTCGTGCTCATCGGGGAAAGCCTGTCGCCGCTCGGCTGGGCGGGCCTCTTCGCCATCTCCTGCGGCATCGCCATCCTGGCCTTCCCGCGCGGCGCCAACACCGCCGACCCACGCGCGATCGGCATCGCCACCGTGCTCGGCATCACCATTGCCGCCTATTCCATTGTCGACGGCATCGGCATACGCCATGCCGAGAGCCCGATGGGCTACATCGGATGGCTGTTCCTGTTCGAGTTCCCGGTGGGCCTTGCCGTGCTGCTGCGCCGGCGGCGACTGCGCCTGGCGGTATCGCGCAAGGTCTTCGCGATCGGACTGGTTGGCGGCGCGCTGTCGGTGCTGGCCTACGGCCTCGTCCTCTACGCCAAGACCATCGCGCCGCTCGGCGCGGTTTCGGCGGTGCGCGAATCGAGCGTCATCTTTGCGTCCCTGATCGGCCTCGTGCTGTTCAAGGAGCGTCCGTGGGGGCTGCGACTGTTCTCCGCAATGATCGTCGGCTGCGGCGTGATCGCGCTGGCGGTGGGCGGCTGAGCGGGTCGCCCAGGCAAGGGTAAGGGTGAGGGGCGGAGCAAGCGGTTGTCCTGTCCCGATCGCACCAGCCGATTGACGCAGCGCCATGCGATGTGCTGCATGGCCTGCAGATATCCTCATCATCTCAACGGAGAACTGCAGTGACGGCACAGGACGAGGCGCGGCTTCGCTTCACCATCGACCTCGCGCGCCGCGCGGGAGAGCTCGGCATGGTCTTCTTCCGCGAGCTCGACAAGCTCACCATCGAGAGCAAGGGACACCAGGACCTCGTCTCCAACGGCGACAAGGAGGTGGAGCTGTTCGTGCGGGCCGAGCTGGCGAAGCACTATCCCGACGACGGCATCGTCGGCGAGGAGCACGCCGCGGTCGTGGGCACGTCGGGCTACACCTGGGTGATAGACCCGATCGACGGCACCGCGAACTTCGTCCGCGGCATTCCCGCGTGGGCGGTCGTCATCGCCTGCATGAAGGACGGCAAGTGCGAGGTCGGCGTCGTGCATGAGCCGGCCACGGGAGAAACCTTCTTCGCCCGTCGCGGCGGCGGCGCCTTCGTCAACGACCGGCCGATCAAGGTCTCCGCCTCGCAAAGCGTCAGCGACGGCTCCGTCGGGGTCGGCTTCAACGGCCGCACCAATGCCGGCAACGTGCTGCCGATCATCGCCTCGATCATCGCCGACGGCGGCGTGTTCTTCCGCAACGCGTCGGGCGCCATCATGCTGGCCTACGTCGCCGCAGGCCGCCTCATCGGCTACACCGAGGAGCACATGAACGCCTGGGACTGCGTCGCCGCCATGCTCATCATCGAGGAAGCCGGCGGCATCGTTGAGCCCTACAACCGCGGCGACGTCATCGCCAACGGGACGGTAGCGATCGCCGGCGGGCCCGGCGTCTTCGGCAGGATCCGCGAGCTTTCGACGGAGTCGTTCGACACGTTCGGGTAAGGGAAGGCCCCGATCAGGCGGCATCCTTGAGGCTTGCCGCTGGCGTGACGGCTGCGACAACCGCATCCTTGGACATGTCGAGGAAGTCGCTGTCGGCCCGCAGTTCGTCCAGCGAACGTACAGAGGGGCAAGCGCCTTCCCAATCTTCGAAGGCAAAGCCCAGCGCGACAGACGCCTCGTGAAGCGCTTCGTCCAGCGTGTCGGCGACCGCCGTGACGCCGGGAATGTCCGGGAAGGAGACGCCGTAGCCGCTGCCGGGCTCCTTGTGGATCAGCGCGATGTAGTGCGTAGCCATGCTCAATCCTTCTGCCAGCCGGCCTGGCGGTAGATGGAGGCTGCCGTGCCTGCCGGAATGTCCTTGCGCGGGTGGGTCACGATCACGATCCTCCCTGTCGCGTCCCGGAACTTGTGGTGCGAACCGCGAACGGACACCAGCACGAAGCCGCCGGCCTTCAGTCTTTGTATGATATCGCGGCTGTTCCTCAGCATCAAATCCCCGCCCGGGATGCGAGCGACCATGCGCGGCCGACTTGATCGGACCCTCACCCTCCGATCAGCACCGGCCCCTTCTCGGGAAACCCCACCCCGACGTCCTGCCCGATCGTGAACGACGCGTCGACGTCGGGTGACACCGCGAAGACCGGACCGAGCGCTGTCCCGATGCGGAACTCGAGGTGGCTGCCGACATAGGTGACCTTCTCGAGCGTGCCGGCGAGTGTTCCGGCAGCCCCCGCCTCGCGCACCAGGATGCGTGCGGGGCGAGCGGCGAGTTTCGCCGGCCCGGGACGGCGTCCGCCCGCCGGTAGCCTCAGCGTCACCGGGCCGAGCCGCACCGTCGCCTCGCCGCGGTCGATGGCGGCCACCTCGCAGTCGAAAATGTTGGCTTCGCCGATGAAGTCCGCGACGAAGGCGTCGGCCGGCCGGTCGTAGAGCTCGCGCGGCGTCCCGTCCTGCGCGATCACCGCGTTGTTCATGACGACGATCCGGTCGGAGACAGCCAGCGCCTCCTCCTGGTCATGCGTGACGTAAACGACGGTCAGCCCAAGCGACTGCTGGATCTCGCGGATCTCCTCGCGTACGTGCCGGCGCAGCTTGGCGTCGAGGTTGGAGAGCGGCTCGTCGAACAGCAGCACCTGCGGCTCGAGCACCAGCGCGCGGGCCACCGCGACGCGCTGCTGCTGGCCGCCGGAAAGCTGCGAGGGCAGCCGGTCGCCATAGCCCGCGAGACCGACCAGCTCGAGCCCGGCGCGCGCCTTCTCCGCCCGCCTCTGCTTGTCGAAGCCCGAGAAGCGCAGGCCGTACTCGACGTTCTCGCGCACCGTCATGTGGGGGAAGAGCGCATAGGACTGGAATACCATCGAGACGTCGCGGTCGGTGGCCGGCAGGCGCGTCACGTCGGCTCCGCCGATCAGGATCTGGCCGCTGGTCGCCAACTCCAGCCCGGCGATCATTCTGAGCGTCGTCGTCTTGCCGCAACCCGAAGGCCCGAGCAGCGTCACCAGCTTGCCCGCCTCGATGGCGAGCGAGATGTCGCTGACCGCGGCCACCTTGCTCTTGCCGTAGATCTTGGTGACGTTCCGGAACTCCACCGAGGCGGCGTTGCTCTTGATCCCGGCCATCAGCCGCCTCCCATGATCGTCGAATGTCCGGAGCTGAGATCACCCCCACCCCTAACCCCTCCCCACAAGGGGGAGGGGGATTCGACGAGCCCAGCTCCGCCGAGGCCGATAGGCTCGCTAGCGTCCCCCTCCCCCCTGTGGGGAGGGGTCAGGGGTGGGGGTATACCTACTCCCGGCAACAAGATCGTCATCCTCCCCCCGTAAGCGCCGGCTGACCCTGCCCCGGCAGGCTGACATTTGTGCGCGACTGCGACAGGTCGCCCTCCATGCTCCGGCGGCCGATGTCGCGGCGGCCGACCGCCAGCTGCATGAGCCCGATCACCGCCAGCATCACGCCGATCAGCACCGCCGAGTAGGCGATGGCGATGCCGTATTCGTTGTTCTCGACGCGGCCGACGATGTAGCTGGTCGACATGTCGTACCTGGCGCTGACCAGGAAGATGATGGCGCTGATCGCCGTCATTGCGCGCACGAAGGAATAGACCAGCGCCGCCAGGATCGCCGGCCTGAGCAGCGGCAGCACCACCCGCCGGAACGTCTGCCACGAGCTCGCGCCCAGCGTCAGCGAGGATTCGTCGAGGCTGCGGTCGATCTGCGACATCGAGGCGATGCCGGCGCGGACGCCGACCGGCATGTTGCGGAAGATGAAGGAGAGCACCAGTATGATGCCCGTTCCGGTAAGCTCGATCGGCGGCACGTTGAAGGCGATCACGTAGGAGACGCCGATCACCGTGCCGGGAATGGCGAAGGACAGCATGGTGCCGAACTCGAAGGCATCCTTGCCGGCAAAATTCTGGCGGACCAGCAGATAGGCCGTGAGCAGGCCGATCGCCGCCGTCAGCGGGGCCGAGATCAGCGCGATCTGCATCGTCGTCCAGAAAGAGCTCCAGGCCGAGCCCCGCCAGTGGATGCCGAACTCGTTCCACCCCACCGCAAAGGCCTTCACGTAGTGGTCGAAGGTCAGCGAGAAGTCGACGCCCCATAGCTTTACGAAGCTGCCGTAGAAGATCGTCGCATAGACCAGAAGCGTGAACAGCGTCCAGAATCCGGCAACGCCATAGACGCCGTTGCGCAGGCCCGCGGGCAGGTGCGGATGCACGCCGGCGTCGCCCTTGCCCGACACCGTCGTGTAGGATTTTCTCCCGAGCCAGAAGCGCTGCGCATAGAAGGCGCCGAGCGTGAAGAACAAGAGCACCAGCGCCAGGATCGCCGCCTGCGCCTGGTCGTATTGCGCGCCGACGATGGCGAAGAAGATCTCCGTCGACAGCACGTCAAAATTGCCGCCGAGCACCAGCGGATTGCCAAAATCGGCCATAGATTCGATGAAGCCGAGCAGAAAGGCGTTGGCGAGGCCCGGGCGCATCAGCGGCAGCGACACGGTGACGAAGGTCTGCCAGCGGTTGGCGCGCAGCGTCTGCGCCGCCTCCTCCATCGACGGGCTGACGCCTTCGACCACCCCGATCATCACCAGGAAGGCGATCGGGGTGAAGGCCAGCGTCTGCGCGATCAGCAGCCCGGGCAAGCCGTAGACCCAGCGCGTCGGCTGAATGCCGAACAGTTCCGCAAAACCCTGCGTGACGACGCCCGACAGGCCGAAGAGCAGGATGATGGCGAGGCCGATCACGAAGGGCGGCGTGATGATGGGCAGCACGGTGAGTGCCCTCAGGAGCGCGCCGTGCCGGAAGCCGGTGCGCGTCACCATCAGCGCGAAGACGAGGCCGAGCGCGGTGGTGATGAGGCCGACCAGCACGGCCAGGAACAGCGAGTTCCAGGCGACCCCGCAGCGCGGGCCGCCGGCTAGGCAGCCGAGCCCCCAGAGCCGCTCGCTGAGAAGCTTTGAGAGGAACACCGAGAGCGAATAGTCGCCGTCCTGGGTGACCAGCGCGCTCGCCAGCATCTGCAGGATCGGCATGAAGATGAAGATGCCGACGACCGCCACCACGAAGCCGATCGAGCCGACCACGAACTCGTCGCCGCCCACCGCGCCGCGCGCGGCGAGGCCGAGCGTCAGCAGGAACAGGAACGCGCCGCTGACCAGCAAGGCGCCCCAGCCCATGCCGAACTGGCGGTCGTCGAGCTCCCCGAACAGCGCTGCCAGCCATTGCCAGTTCCAGCCGCGCAGCCCGATGGCAAAACCCTGGAACAGGAGGTAGCCGAAGCCGAGTGCGCCGATCACGACCAGCAGCCGTCCGAAGAGCGGATCGCCCTTCTTGCGCCCCCAGAGCAGGAGCGGCGCGAGCAAGAGCAGGCCGAGCGGCGCGAGCCACGGTTTTTGCCCCTGCAGCACCAGGAACAATGCCGGCGCGACGTCGTCGTCGAACGGATAGCCGTCGGCAAGCCACGACAGCGTGAAGAAGTTGCTGTCGATCCCGTACCAGGGCAGCAGCACGTAGCCGACCAGCCCGATTGCGGTCCACAGGGTGAGTGTGGGGTGAAGGGCGGGGAAAGCGGCTTCAGAACGCATGGAGGGCGGACGCCTGGAAGTTGGAAGAAGCATGCCCCCTCCACCATGCTTCGCATGGTCCCCCTCCCCCGTAAACGGGGGAGGAACCAGGTCGCGCCAGCCACACCGCAGCGGATCCTCCCCTGCGGAGCGGGGGAGGGGGACCGCCAAAGGCGGTGGAGGGGGCGAAGGCGTTCAGGATGGTCAGCACGGACCGCCTTGCCCTCACTGCGGCAGCGATGACACCTCCGTGTCCCACTTCTGGAGCAGGCGCTTGCGCTCGTCGCTCGAGCCGTACTTCGCAAAATCGTAGTCGATCAGCTTGATCGTCGACAGGTCGGGCGTCAGCTCGGAGACGGCGGCCGACTTGTTGGACGGGAGCTGGAACGATTTCACGTCCTTGGCCTTGCCCTGCATGTCCGCTGACAGCGCCCAGTCGTAGAACTGCTTGGCGGCCTCCTCATTGCGCGCACCCTTGATCAGCGACATCGAGCCGATCTCGTAGCCGGTGCCCTCGCAGGGCGCGACCGTCACGATCGGGAAGCCGGCGGCCGTCTGCGACACGGCGTCGTGCATGAAGACGATGCCGACCGTCGTCTCGCCGAGGCCCGCCGCCTTGATCGGCGCGGAGCCCGACTTGGTGTATTGGTTGATATTCTTGTGCAGCGCCTTCAGGTACTCGAAACCCTGGTCCTCGCCCATCAGCTGCACCATCGTGGCCAGCATGGTGTAGGCGGTGCCGGACGAGTTGGGGTTGGCCATCTGGATATGGCCCTTGAACTCGGGCTTGGTGAGATCGGCCCAGCATTTCGGCTCGGGCAGGTTGTTCTTGGCCAGCAGGTCCTTGTTGTAGCCGAAGCCCAGCGCGCCGGAATAGACGCCGATGGTCTTGTTGCCGCCGGCCTCGGCCTGCTTGATCGCCCACTCGTGAAGCTCGCCTCGCATCGGCGATTCATAGGCGACGGTCAGGTCCTCCTCGGCAGCCTGCAGATGCGGGTCGCCGGTGCCGCCCCACCATACGTCGCCCTTCGGGTTGCCCGCTTCCGCGCGCACCTGCGCATAGGTCTCGCCGGAGCTCTTGCGAGTCATGTCGACGGTGATGCCGGTCTTTTCCTCGAAACCGGTCTTGATCTGCTGGCACCACGCCTCGTCGGCCGAGCAATAGAGCGTCAGGCTGTCTGCATGGGCGACTGCAGTGCTGGCAAGCATGCTGAAGGCCAGCGCGGCGGATGCCGGATACAACTTCGCCATTGTTTCAGTTCCTCCCTTTTTTGTTTTGTCGTCTAATGATTAACAGGGGTTCGCCGGAGGGCAAGCGAATTGGCGCGGTTGCGGGAAGTTTCGGCTCGTGCGAGTGCCGGGCGGATCACAGGGATCCGCAGCGGCGGGCGACGGGTCACGGTTGCAGGCGTTGAAGGGGAGGACATGGCCAAGGAGAAGAAGGCGCTGCGAAAGGCGAAGAAGGGCAAGCCGATCCGCCAGGTGGCGGCGGTCCCCTTCCGCGTTCAGGACGGCAAGGTGGAGGTCATGCTGGTCACGTCCCGGACCACGAAGCGCTTCATCGTGCCGAAGGGGTGGCCCATGAAGGGCAAGAGCGGACGCCAGGCCGCGCTGATCGAGGCGCGCGAGGAAGCCGGCGTCGCCGGCCACACCCTGAAGGAGCCGCTCGGCAGGTACACCTACTGGAAGCGCCTGTCGGAGAGCTTCGTGCTGGTCGAGGTGACCGCGTATCTGCTCGCCGCCGACGAGACGCTGGCCGACTGGGACGAGGCGTCCGCCCGCCAGCGCGCCTGGCTCTCCCCCGCCGATGCCGCGACGCTGATCGACGAACCTGAACTGGCGACGTTGATTCGGTCGGTCGCGACGCTGTCGCTCGAATCGCCGTCTTGACGCGATTGCTCGCAAGGGTTGGAAAACGACCTTCTTGACGACTGTAGCGGCGACACGTTTGCCGCGGTCGAGGTCACGCAGAACCGGCCGACGAAAGCGTCGCCGGCGTCGATCCTATCTGGCCGTTAATCCGCGTCTAACCTGTTGAGCTTAGGACGTGACCTCATGGTGGCGATTCCGATCGAGTGGAATAGTGGGACTACCGGTCAGCACAAGTAACGTCAGACCGATGGCGCTTGCCGACGTGCCCGCTGTGGCGCGCCTGTTCCAGCGCATCCTGCGCAAGACGCGTGGGCCCGCCACGTCCGACCTGGAGACCTATCTCGCCGACGTCTTCCTGGGCGATGAGCGCGATTGCGACATCAGGTCCAACGTGTACGTCCGCGACGATGGAGCCGTGGCGGGCTTCATGGGCGTCATGCCGATGCGGATGTCGATCGACTCGAAGCCGGTGAGAGCTGCGGTCTGCGGCACATTCATGGTGGACGGACATGTCAGCGACCCGTTTGCCGGGGCGCGGCTGATGCGCGCCTTTCTCGCCGGCCCGCAGGACATCTCGCTTTCGGAAACGGCCAACGAGGTCTCGACGGCGATGTGGCGAAAGATGAACGCCGCCATCCTGGCCGAGCATAGCCTGGAGTGGCTGCGCATCCTCCGTCCCGCCGCCTTTCTGGCGGAAATGGCAGCGCGAGCCGTCCCCGGCGGTAGGTTGCTTTCCTTTCTCGGGCAGCCGCTAGACCTGCTCGCACGACACGAAAAGCTGGCCAACCGCTGGTGGCGTCCCGTCGCGGCGACCAGCGCCATGCCTAGCGAGGATGCTGATGAGGAGGCGATCGCCGCGCTCCTGGTGACCCTGACGGAACGCTTTGCCGCGCGGCCGCAGTGGCAGCAGGAGGAATTGCGGCGCATGCTCGCTCACGCCCGGCGCAAGGCCCTCTATGGCGGCATGGTGAGGCGCATCGTACGCGCCCGGAACGGCCGCCCGGTCGGCCTTTTCGTCTACTATGGAGACCCGCGGCGCATCGGCCGCGTCATACAGCTGGTCGCGGCTCCCGGGCAGGCTGGCGCGGTGATCGACAGCATGCTGGCCCATGCAGATGAACGCGGCCTCGCGGCGCTGCGCGGGCGCACCATGCCCGACCAACTCCAGGCGATGCTCGGCGGGCCGTTCATGTTCCTGCACGCCTCGTCCAGCATCGCACATGCCCGCGACCGCACGTTGCTCGAACCGTTCCTCGCCGGACGCGCCTTCTTCAACGGCTTTGCCGGCGAATCCTGGTCGCGGCTGATCGGGGACCGCTTTGACTAGGCGGCTTTTCCAGCGGGTTCAGAAGACCGTGCGAGCGCGTTGCTGCGAGGGCGAGAGGAGCCGGACACCGTGTGCGGGATAGCCGGATATTGGGGGGCCAACCCGCCGCGCCACGAAGCTTCGGCGATGCTGCGTCGCATGTGCAGCGCCATCGCCCATCGCGGCCCGGATGGAGAAGGGATACATGTCGGCGTCGGCGCAGGACTCGGTCACAGGCGTCTCGCGGTGATCGACCTGTCGCCGGCAGCCGCCCAGCCAATGGCCAGTTCCGACGGCGCGACATGGATCACCTACAACGGCGAGATCTTTAACTATCTCGAACTGCGCACGATGCTCGAAGCGCGTGGCCGCCGCTTTCGCACAGAGTCCGACACCGAAGTGCTCCTGCACCTCTACGAGGAGGTGGGCGACGATTTTCCGGCGCTGCTCAACGGCGACTTCGCCTTCGCCATCTGGGACCAGCGCCGAAAGCGCATGTTCCTGGCGCGAGACCGCATGGGCGTGCGGCCGCTCTTCTACACCTGGCATCGCGGCGTCTTCTATTTCGCCTCCGAGGTGAAGGCCTTGCTCACGGTGCCTGGCATCGAAGCAGCCCCCGACCCGATCGCACTCGATCAGATCTTCACGCTCTGGGCGCCGATCCCGCCGCGCACCGCCTTCCAGGGCATATCCGAGCTTCCACCGGCCGAGACGATGATCGTGGAGGATGGAGCGGTGCGGAACCGGACCTACTGGTCGCTTGCCTTCCCGGATGCGCGCGAGAGCGACATGCGCAGCGACGTCGAAGTATCGGAGGAGGTGCGCGCGCTGCTCGAAGACGCCACCCGCATCCGCCTTCGCGCCGATGTCGAGGTAGGCGCCTTCCTCTCCGGCGGGCTGGACTCCTCGCTCATTGCCGCATTGGCGGCACGGATGGCGCCGGGACGCCTGAGCACGTTCTCCGTCACCTTCGAGGACCCGTCGTTCGACGAAAGCCTCTATCAGGAAAGTGTGGTGCGCATGATCGGCGCCAGTCACCACGCGATCCGCTGCAGCACGGAGGACATCGCCGCCCTCTTTCCGGCCGTCGGGCGGCATATGGAGCGCCCGGTCCTAAGGACGGCCCCTGCCCCGCTCCATGCACTTTCCGGCCTCGTGCGGGAGCGTGGGCTGAAGGTCGTGCTGTCGGGCGAGGGCGCAGACGAGGTCTTCGCCGGCTATGACATCTTCAAGGAGGCGGCGATCCGCCGCTTTTGCGCCCGTCAGCCGGCCTCGCGCATTCGCCCCCACCTTTTTCGGAAGATCTATCCTTATATTGCCTCGCTCCAGCAGCAGACGCCCGAATATCTCGCAGCCTTCTTTGGCGTCGGGGCGGATGCGCAGGACGACCCGCTGTTCTCGCATCGGCCGCGCATCCGCGCGACAGCCGGGACGAAGATATTCTTCTCGCCCGACCTGCGTTCGATGCTCGCCGGATATGACGCGGCGGAGGAGCTTGCCGCCTCGCTGCCGGAAGCCTTCGGTCGCTGGCATCCGCTGCACCAGGCGCAGTTCATCGAGACGCGGCACCTGTTGCCGGGCTACATCCTGTCGAGCCAGGGCGACCGCATGAACATGGCCCATGGCGTGGAGACGCGGTTCCCCTTCCTCGATCACCGGCTGGTGGAGCTTGCCGCGCGCATCCCGCCGCGTCTCAAGCTGCGCGGGCTTAGCGAGAAGCACATCCTGCGCCGGGCCGGAGCAGATCTTCTTCCGCCTGCGATCGCGACACGCATCAAACAGCCCTACCGTGCGCCCGACAGCGCCTCCTTTCGCGGCCCCGGCGCAGCCTATCTCGACCACGCGCTGTCGTCGCAGGCGCTTGCCCAGGCGGGCCTGTTTAATCCGCAGGCCGTCGCGAAGCTGATGGAAAAAGGCCGCCGCGGCGCCATCACCGGTTTCCGCGACAATGCCGCCTTCGTCGGCATCGTGTCGGCGCAACTCTGGTCCGCCACGTTCACCTCTGCCAGTCAACAATCAGCTGGCGCCCTGACCGCCTGATATCCCCTCCGGAAAAGGCCTGCCCATGCCCGACGAAATCAAGAAAGAGGTCCGCTCCTTCATTGTCGAGAACTTCCTGTTCGGCGACGACGCGCATCCTCTCGAAGACTCCTATTCCCTTGTCGAGAACGATCTCATCGATTCCACGGGCATCCTGGAGCTGGTGTCGTTCCTGGAGGAACGCTTCGGGATCGTGTTGTCGGAGGCCGAGATCGTACCCGACAATCTCGACTCCCTTGACCGCATCGCCGCTTTCGTCACCCGCAAGCGCCTGGCGGGAAGCGCAGCGGCTGGCTGAGGCGCGGGCGATGCGCATCGAGACGTTCCTCCGGCAGAGCGCGGCGGCTGATCCCGGCAAGGCAGCAATCGTCGCGGGTGCGACACGGCTGACCTATGCCGAGCTCGACGAGACGTCCGACCACCTGGCCGCCGTGCTTCATGAGCGGGGGGTGCGTGACGGCGAGCGCGCCGTGATCCTGATGGAGAACATCTGGGAGGCGGCGGTCGCCATCTTCGCCGTCGTCAAGGCGGGCGCAGTCTTCTGCCCCGTCAACCCGACGACAAAGGCCGAGGCGCTGCGCTTCATCCTTGGCAACTGCGAGCCGAAGGCGGTGCTGACGCAGGGAAAGTACGCCGGCCTGTTGGCCGAGGCGACGCCCGCTTCCTCCTCCGCCCTGCTGGTCATCTGCGCGCAGGGCGCGCCGACGCCCGACGGGCTGGCCTTCGAGGACTGCATCCGCCATCAGACCCGCCTCCCCCCAGCGGGCGGCGCGGATGCCGACCTTGCCATGATCATCCACACGTCGGGCTCGACCGGCGAGCCCAAGGGCGTGATGATGAGCCATGCCAGCATGGACGCTGCATCGAGCGCCATCGCCGCCTATCTGCAAAACACCGACGACGACGTCGTGCTCAACGCCCTGCCGCTCTCCTTCACCTATGGACTGTACCAGCTGCTCGTCGGGGTCCGCGTCGGGGCAACGATGGTTCTGGAGAAGAGCTTTGCATTCGCCTATGCCGTCCTGGAAAGGGCGCGCGCCGAAGGCGTGACCGGATTGCCGCTGGTGCCGACCATGGCTGCGATGATCCTTGCCATGCGCGACGCCGTCGAGCTTCCGACGCTGCGCTACATCACGAACGCCGCGGCGCCGTTGCCGCCTGCCCATGTCAAGGAGCTGCGCAGCCGCTTTCCGGACGCGCAGCTCTATTCCATGTACGGCCTCACCGAATGCGCGCGGGCGACCTATCTGCCGCCTAAGGAGCTGGACCGGCGACCCGAATCCGTCGGCAAGGCGATCCCCGGAACCGAGGCGTTCGTCGTCGACGAGGCAGGCCGTCCCGCAGCGCCGGGAGCCGTGGGTGAACTGATCGTCGTCGGCCCGCATGTGATGCAGGGCTATTGGCGAAACGGGGCGGCAACGGCTGCCGCCATCGCCCCCGGACGACGGCCAGGCGAACGGCGCCTGCGCACCGGCGACCTTTTCCGCGCGGATGCCGACGGCTTTCTACATTTCGTCGGGCGCAACGACGACATCCTCAAGATCCGCGGGGAAAAGGTGGCGCCGCTGCAGGTGGAATCGGTGCTGCACGCCTGCCCGGGCGTGACGGAGGCGATGGTGATCGGCCTGCCCGATCCCGTCCTCGGAACGATGCTTCACGCCATGGTCGTCGCCGCCGACCCTGCCTTGACCGAACGCGCCGTGCTGCGCCATTGCAGGGAGCTCCTGCCGGACGTGATGGTGCCCCGAAGCGTCGAGTTCCGCGCCGAACTGCCAAAGACGATGAGCGGCAAGGTCATCCGCCGCCAGACAACCGCCACGGGAGAATGACCGGATGCAGACGACCACCCCGGCTTTTTCCGCCGCCACCCTCGCGATCGATCCCGCCGCGGAGACCGAGCGCATCGTGGCCACGCTGCGCGCCCAGCTTCGCGGGCCCCTGCGCAAGCGGGGCCTCGTGCTCGGGCTTTCCGGCGGCATCGATTCCAGCGTCTGCGCCGCATTGGCCGCCCGCGCCGCGGGCCCGCAAAAGGTCTTTTGTCTCTTCATGCCGGAGAATGATTCCGACCCTGAAAGCCTTCGGCTCGGCCGGCTGGTCGCCGAGACCTTCGGACTTGCCAGCATCGTGGAAGATATCGGCCCGGCCCTGGAGGCGATGGGCTGCTACAGCCGACGCGACAGCTTCATCCGGCACGCCGTGCCGGAATACGGACCCGGCTGGAAGTCGAAGATCGTGCTGGCGAGCGTGCTCAGCACCGGCGGCTACAATCTCTCCTCGCTCGTCGTGGAAAGCCCTGACGGCCATGTACAGACGGTCCGCATGCCCGCCCCTGTCTATCTGGGCATCGTGGCCGCCACGAACATGAAGCAACGCACGCGCAAGCAGCTCGAATACTACCACGCCGACCGGCTGAACTACGCCGTCCTGGGTACGCCGAACCGGCTGGAATACGACCAGGGCTTCTTCGTCAAGAATGGCGATGGAGCGGCAGACGCAAAGCCCATCGCCCACCTCTACAAGTCGCAGGTCTACCAGCTCGCCGAATATCTGGGCGTACCGGAAGCGGTGCGCCGCCGCCCGCCCACGACCGACACCTATTCGCTCGCGCAGACTCAGGAAGAGTTCTATTTCGCGCTGCCTTACGACAAGATGGACCTGTGCCTCCACGCCCTAGATCACGGCATCCCCGCAGCGGAGGTGGCGCAGGCGGTATCGCTCCGGGAAGAAGACGTCGAGAAAGTGTGGATCGACATTGGCGCGAAGCGCAAGGTCGCACGTTATCTCCACTGCGAGCCGCTGCTCTGCGGCTGACCCCGGCGCGCGTCATAGGGGACGTTTCCAGCGGTCTGCCACAGCTCAGACGCGGGGCATGCCCTTCTGCCTGATGTAGCGCTTCTGGGCGGCGATTCGGAACGGGGCGTTGGAAGCGCCGTAGCCGCGATAGCCGCCGCGACGCTCGACGATCTCGAAGAAAAAGCCCTCGCCGTAGTTCGGACTGTAGAGCTGGAAATATTCGCCGTGCCCGTCGCGGTCGTACAGGATGTTTTCGGCGCGCAGCCTCTCGGCAAGGTCCGCGTCGAGGCCGAAGCGGGCCTCCAGGTCGTCATAGTAGTTTTGCGAGATGGGGAGCGGTGCAAAGCCGTTGGCTCTCAACGCTCCAGCCGTGGCGAAGATCTCCTCGGTGCGGAAAGCGAGGTGCTGGACGCTCGAGCCAAACGTCTCGGCGATGAAATGTCCGGCGAGGGTGCGGCGGTTCTCCGCTCCGTTGACGGTGATCCGCAACGAGCCTTCGGCATTCTCGATCGCCTGGCTGCGCACCAGCCCGGCGGGGTCTACGATGTCGACCATCGGCGTCTTATGCATCTCGAAGATCGAGGTGTAGAACAAGAGCCAGGTCAGCATTTCCTCGTAGTTCATCGTCTGCGCGACGTGATCGACAGTCTGGAGGCCGACCGGCTGCGGCGGCGCCTCGCCGTCGCCCGGTTCGAACTCGATGTCCCAGACGCGCCCGAGTTCCGACTTGCGGTCGACGAAGTAGATCACTCCGCCCCCGACACCGCGAATCGCAGGTATCTTGAGCTCTCCCGGTCCGGTCGCTTGCTCGAATGGCTCGGCTCCGAGCGCACGGGCGCGCGCTGCCGTCGCGGCGGCGTCTTCCACCGTCAGCCCCAGTGCGTAGGCTGACGTGCCATGCACGAGATAGGAGGAATGCGCGAACCCCTCGCGCTCGGTATTGACGACGAGGTTGATCGCTCCCTGCCGCCACAGGACAACCTCCTTGGAGACGTGCCGGCCGGCCTTGGCGAAGCCCATCGCATGGAGGAGTGCGCAGAGCTCCTCCGCCTCCGCCTCGTCGGCGGCGAACTCCACGAACTCGACGCCGCTTGCCCGCACGCGGTCCGGCATGTCCGGCACGGCAATAGCGATATCCGGCTCGGTCCGCCGCACCTGGTCCATCAGGTAGACGAGCGAGCGGCGACCGTCGACTGCGATCGATTTGGGCGAGCCGCCGCGGAACTGGTCGTTGAAAATCTCGAGCGAAAGCGGCCCATCATAGCCGGTCGCGGCGACTGCCCGCATGAAATCGAGGACGGGCAAGTCGCCTTCGCCGGGCATGTTGCGGAAATGCCTGCTCCAGAAGAGCAGGTCCATGTCGATCCGCGGCGCGTCAGCAAGCTGGACGATGAAGATGCGGTCGGCCGGGATGGAGCGGATCGAGTTCACGTCGATGCTGCGGGCCAGCGTGTGGAAGGAATCCAGGATCAGGCCGATACTTGGATGATCGGTGCGCCGGACGATCTCCCAGGCGTCGCGGTGATCGCTGATGTGGCGGCCCCAGGCGAGCGCCTCATAGCCGACACGTAGGCCGCGGCGGGCAGCCCGTTCGCCGAGCTCGCGCAGATCCGCTGCGGCCCGGTCGATGCCGCCGAGCGACAGCGGCGAAACGTTGGAGCAGACCAGCATCAGGTCGGTGCCGAGTTCCTGCATGAGGTCGAACTTGCGTTCCGCACGATCGAAGGTGCGGGCGCGCTGCGGCTCCGGCATACCCTCGAAGTCACGGAACGGCTGGAACAGCGTGATCTCCAGCCCGTAGTCCCGGATCATCCGGCCAACGTCCCGCGGGCTGCCGTCGAAGGCGAGGAAGTCATTCTCGAAGATCTCGACACCGTCGAATCCCGCCGCCGCGATCGCCTGCAGCTTCTCGCGCAGGTCGCCGCTGATGGAGACCGTGGCGATCGAGGTTTTCATGCGGCGCGCTCTTCGATCATCTCGATCAGCGCCTTCACCGCGAACCCGTAGCCGCGCGCGCCGAGGCCGGCGATGACCGCGGTGGCGACCGTCGAGACGAGCGACTTCTGGTAGATCTCCTCGCGCCGATGAATGTTCGATATGTGCAGCTCGACGATCGGGCCGCGGAACATCTTCAGCGCGTCCAGCAGCGGGATCGACCGGAAGCTCAGTCCAGCCGGATTGATGAGGATCCCGGCTCCCTCGTCGATCGCCTCATGGACCCAGTCGACGAGCTGATGCTCGGCGTTCGTCTGGTGGAAGCGCACGGGGCGGGCGGCGGCGGCCTTGCGGCACATGGCCTCGATCTCGGCCAGCGTGGTGCGGCCGTAGATCTCGGGCTCGCGCATGCCAAGCCGGTTCAGGTTCGGCCCGTTGAGGATGAAGATCGGCCTGCTGTCAGTCATGTCGTCATCCTCTCTCGGTTCAACCGCCGTAGCCGAGCAGCCTCGGGAGCCAAAGCACCAGGTCGGGAAACAATGTGATGAGCGCCAGCGCCGCCAACATCGCCCAGAGGAAGGGCAGCACGTCGCTGACGATGTCCTTCAACGGAACCTCGGCGATGCGCGTCATGATGAAGAGCAGCAGCCCGTAGGGCGGCGTGATGAGGCCCAGCATGATGTTTACCACCACGACCACCCCGAAATGCACCATGTCGATGCCCAGCGACTGCGCGGTCGGGATGAAGACGGGCACGATCACCAGCAGGATCGTCGTGCCCTCCAGCACGCAGCCGAGCAGCAGCAGGATCACGTTGACCAGGATGAGGAAGCCCAGCGGAGACAGGTCCCAGGCGGTGAGCAGCAGCCGCAGGTCGTTGGGGATGTTCTCGACGGTGACGACGTAGTTGAAGACGAGCGCTCCAGCGATCAGCATGCCGATCGAAGCCGAGGTGCGCGCGCTCGCCAGCAGCGACCGGTAGAAGTCGCCGAAGCTGACGCTGCGGTAGAGCACCACCGAGATGAGCAGCGCATAGGCGGCTGCGATCGCCGCCGCTTCGGTCGGCGTCGTCGCGCCGGTGTAGATGCCGCCCAGCAGCACGACCGGCATCATCAGGGTCGGGAAGGCGCGCCAGGTGATGCCGGGCAGTTCGCGCAGCGGCGTCGGCGTTTCGACGGGGAAGTTGCGCCGGCGGGCGGCGACGGCGACGATCGCCATCTGCGACAGCGCCATCAGAAGACCAGGAATGACCCCGCCAAGGAACAGATAGCCGATCGAGGCATCCGACACGAGCGCGTAGATCACCATCGGGATCGAAGGTGGGATGATGGGGCCGATCACCGCGGTCGCGGCAGTCAGCGCCGCCGCAAAGCTCGCCGGATACTTGTCGTCCTTGGTCATCATGTTCTGCATCATCTTGCCGGTGCCGGCGGCGTCGGCGATGGCCGAACCCGACATGCCTGCGAAGATGATCGACTGCAGGACGTTGACCTGGGCGAGCCCACCGCGGAACCGGCCGATGAAGGCGTCGCAGAAGCGAAGCAGGCGCTCCGTCATCGAGCCGATGTTCATCAGCTCGGCAGCGAGCACGAAAAGCGGCACCGCCAGGATGATGTAGTTGGAGTACATCCCGTTGAGGAACTGCTCGGCGGCCGTCCCCATGTCCAGGCCGGCGAGCCAGAGGTAGAAGATCGAGCCCGCGATCATCGCATGGCCGATCGGCAGCCCCAGGAAGGCGAGAAGCGTGATGGCCGCGATGGAGAGCGAGAAGGGACTGGCGAGGTTCATACGCCCGATCCCGCCTTGGTCGGATCGAATTCCCCGGGCGCATCGCCCCGCAACGCCCGCCATGCCAGCCACAGGTATCGGGCGATCGCGGCTAGCACGAAGACGATGTAGATCGAGAACAGCAGGTCGAACCGGATCTTCAGATAGGCCATGCTCTCGACCTTCATGAAGGTCACGTAGTCCCAGGTGGCCGGCAGGGACATGCCGTAGAGAATGAGCAGGCAGGCTGCGGCGGCGACGACCATGACACGCCGCGTCCGCCCGCTGACCGCTGCATAGATCAGGTCGAAGCGGATTTCCTCCTCCTCGCGCAGGACGAATGCGGCCCCGAAGAGCACCAGCCACAGCCAGAGAACGACGCTGATCTCGTTGGTCCAGCCGATCGGAAAGTTCAGCACATAGCGGAAGACGATCTGCAGCAGGAAGGCCGCGAACATCGCGCCGAGCATCCCGGCGAGCAGGTTCTCGGCCCGTCTGTAGAGCCACGCGCCAAGGTCGGGCAGCCGTTTCTGCAACATGGTTCTCCCCGCTCTCTTCGGGAGCGGCCGAACGCCGGTGAGCGGGCGTTCGGCGCCGTGGACGATCAGAGGGCGTTGATCTTATCGACCATGCCCTGCGGCCAGTCCTTCGCCAGGTCGGAGGCCAGGTACTTCTCCTGAACGTGCTTGCGGAAAGCGGCCACGTCGGGCTCGTAGATCTTCAGGCCCTTGCCCTTGAAGGTCTCGACCAGCTCCTTCTCGCGAGCGAGGTGCTTTTCGGTCGAGAAATCGATCGCCGCATCGGCGGCTGCCTGGAACTTCGCCTGCTTCTCGGCGCCCATCTCGTCCCACACCTTCTTCGAAACGGTGAGCAGGTCGAAGCCGACGAGATGCGAGGTCAGCACGATCTGCGACATCACCTCGTAGAACTTCATGTTCTCGACGTTGGGCAACGGGTTGTCCTGGCCGTCGATCGCCCCGGTCTGCAGGCCCGTGTAGACCTCGGCATAGGCCATCGGCGTCGGGTTTGCGCCGAGCGCTTCGCCCAGGAACTGCCAGGCGTCGCCTCCCGGCATGCGCAGCTTGACGCCCGCCATGTCGCTCGGGGTCTTGATCTCCTTGTCGGGCTTGAGGCCGACCTGGCGCACGCCGAAATAGGTGGGACCGAGGATCACCACGCCAAGCTGGTCCGCGGCCATCTTCTTCAGTTCCGCGCCCGCCTCGCTGTTGAAGAAGGCCCTGACATGAGCCGCGTCCCGGAACAGATAGCCGGCGGTCACGATCGACCAGGCCGGGATCTGCTTGGAGATGTCCTGGGGCGCGATATTGCCCATCTCGAGGTTGCCGCGCTGGAGGGCGACGAGCTCGGTGCCCTGCTTGAAGAGGTTGCCGCCATAAAAGCCCTCGAAGGCGAAGTCGCCGGTGACCCCCTCCGCAAACTTCTTCATCATCTCGGCGCGAATGTCCTGCTCCGAGAAGACGGCCGAAAAGCGCAGCTTCGGCTTGTCCTGCGCGAGCGCCGGAAACGCCGTAGACACAGCCAGTATGCCGGCCCCGGCGAGCAGTTGGCGGCGTGTAAGATCCAGTTTCATGTCATTCCTCCCTTGTGTTGTTGGTATCAGTTCCCAGGCGTGGTGTTCCTTTTCCGGACATGGCAGCCAGCCAACCGTTGCCAGCTGCCCCATTCGACCAGTTCAGGCAGCGCCGTCATGCCGCCGCCTCGAAATGGCTGGCCATCGCGCGCCGGTCCGCCGTCCTGCCGGTGAACAGTTCGAAGGCGCGCACGGCCTGGAAGATCGCCATTCCGGCCCCCGCCAGCGTGCGGCAGCCCAGCGCACGGGCGCAGCGCAGAAGCTCGGTCTCCTCCGGAAAATAGACGATCTCCGCCACCCAATGGCGCGGGGTGAGGTGTCGGGCATCGAACGACATGCCCGGATATTTCGCCATCCCGACCGGGGTCGCATTGACGATGCCGTCCGCCGCGGCGAGGGCCGAGGCGGCATCGCGCGCCAACTCGATCCGGCCCGCAAATCGCGGCGCCATGCGCCGCACGAGCTGATCCGCCCGCGCTGTGTCGCTGTCGACAATGGCGAGCGCGTCGACGCCAAGCCCCATCAGGGCGCAGGCGACAGCAGCGCCCGCGCCGCCCGCGCCAAACTGGACGACGCGATCGAGCCGAACGCCCGGCAGCCCTTCCCGAAAGCTCTCGGAGAAGCCCCAACTGTCGGTGTTGTGTCCCGTACGGCCCGCCTCCCCGAACACGATCGTGTTGATGGCGCCGATCGCCTCCGCCTCCGGCGCCAGCGCGTCGACATGGCCGATGGCGGCCTGCTTGAAGGGATGGGTGACGTTGAGGCCGTCGAACCCGCACTCGGCGGCCGCGGCGACGACATCGCCCAGCCTGTCGTCTGCGAGGCCAAGCCGGTCGAAATCGATGAGCACATAGGTGCAGTCGAGCCCGTGACGCGTCGCCTCGCGCTCGTGCATGGCCGGCGTGCGCGACGCCTGGATGGCGCGGCCCACAAGGCCGACCAGCACGCGCCGAACCCCGGACGCCGCCGCTGCGCGCGGCGCCGCCATTTCACGCAGAAGGTCGACAACCCCGTCCGCCATGGCGGAACTCCTCCCATTTCCCGCATCGGGCCAGAATGCGGGAAGGCTCACTTTGAACTGCCTGGTTAATTCGGTCAAGCGCTTTGAACGAAGCGGTTAAATCGTGTAAGAGCCGCTGCGAACGAGGAGTTGCGAAAATGGTCGGCCTGGGTCTGGAGGCGGAAAAGGGCGGCCGCGGCGGCTGGAAGCAGGATCCCGCCGGCGTCCAATCGAACATCCTGGCCGTCGCCATGGCGGAATTCGCCGCCAACGGTCTTTCCGGCGCCCGCATCGATGAGATCGCAGCCAAGACGCGCACGTCGAAGCGCATGATCTACTATTATTTCGGCGACAAGGACGGCCTCTACCGCCGCGTGCTCGAGGAAGCGTACCGCACGGTCCGCGAAGGCGAGCAGAAGCTCGATCTGGAGCACCTGCCGCCCGTTGACGCCCTGACGCGCCTGGTCGAGTTCACCTTCGACCACCACAGCCGCAACCCCGACTTCATTCGAATCGTGATGATCGAGAACATCCATCACGGCGTCTACATGGAGCAGTCGGAGCTGATCGCCGGACTGAACGCCGGCGCGATCGAGAAGCTCGAGGCCATCTGCCGGCGCGGCCGCGAGGCCGGCCTGTTCCGCGACGACATCGAACCGCTCGAACTGCACTGGCAGATCAGCGCGCTGAGTTTTTTCAACGTCTCCAACCGCGCGACCTTCTCACGCATCTTCGGCGACAGGCTGTACCGGCCGGAAGGCCAGGAGACGCTTCGCCGCCATGCGGTGGAGCTGGTGCTGCGCTTCATCGTCAAGTCAGACTAGGCCGCCGCGCCTACCGCCCGGGCGACCGGGTTCGACGATCCACGATGACGCGACATCAACGCCACGTACGTCGCTGCACCGCCCCAGCGGCACCGCTCGGCGAGCGATGTCTCGCATCGTGCTCCCTCCGGTCACGATGGCCTGCGCGGCGGAGAAACCGCGGCCGCGCGCACCTATTTCGTTTCGCCTGTCACAAACCTGCGGCCTCGAACGTCAAGACATAGCAGCCCAGGCCCTCATCAACGCGCACGGGGTTGCCAACCAAAAGGAACCCGGAAATGAGCAAGAATGCCCTCTTCATCAAGCACACCGCCAAGCCCGGCAAGCGTGACGAACTCCGCCAGGTCTGGGAAAAGTACGTTCGCGGTTATGTCGCCGGCAGTGACGGGCAACCCGCCTACTTCTATTGCTACGACGACAATGATGCCGACGCGATCCTGGTCTTTCAGATCCATGCCGATGCTGACAGCGCCGGTGAGTTCATGAAACAACCTTGGTATGCAGACTACGAGCGCGAGAGTGCCGCCCTTATTGCAGGCACGTCCGAATTCCGCGCCGCAACGCCACAATGGGTCAAGGGAACGACCGCCTAGGCATCACCTTCCAGGCAGAAGAGAAGAGGCGGAGCAGACCGATGCGCGAGGACAGAGGAACTGACGATGCCGAACACGTCCATCGCGCTGGGACCACCACAGACGACCCTCACGGGGTCACGTTCTTCGAAACCGCGAGACCCCGCCTGCTTGGCATCGCCTACCGCATCCTCGGCTCCCATGCCGAGGCCGAGGATGCCGTCCAGGACACCTATCTTCGATGGCAGAACGCGGAGAAGGCAACCATGAAATCACCCGGCGCATGGTTGACGACCGTCTGCACCCGTCGAGCCGTCGACATGCTTCGGTCCGCGTATCGGACGCGGGTCGATTACGTCGGAAACTGGCTTCCTGAACCGGTCCAGACGCTCACCGAATCATCTGATCCGGCTGAGATGCTGGAGCTTTCATCCTCTCTTTCGACGGCGTTCCTGCTCGTTCTGGAACGGCTCGCGCCGAAGGAAAGGGCGGCCTATCTGCTGCGCGAGATCTTCGACGTGGGTTATGCCGACGTCGCCGCCGCCCTGGATATGAATGAAGCAGCCTGTCGCAAGCTGGTGTCGCGCGCAAACGCCCGCATCAGCCGCGACGAGGTACGCCACCCGCCTTCATGGGACAGACAGCGCGAACTGCTTGCCGCATTCGAAGACGCAGTTCGTACCGGTCAGCCCGACGACCTCGCGCAACTGCTGGTCAGCGATGTGAGGCTGACCGCGGATGGCGGAGGAAAGGCGTCCACCGTGGTCGATGTCAGCCACGGCAGGGAGGTGATCCGGATCCTGACTGAACGGTTCAGCGAATGGTGGAAGCCCTATGAGTGGCGGCTGGCCGAACTCAACGGCGCATTGGGACTTGTGCTGCGCCAGGCAGGGATAGTGGTGGCGACCGTGTCGCTCTCTTATGACGCATCGGGGCGGATAGATGAAATCTACATCATGCGAAACCCCGACAAGCTCAGCAGGCTTCACGATGTCCGCATCCAGTGACCGGAATCGCCAAAGCAAAGAGGCCCGCGGCGATGCGCCGCGGCCTTGGCGCTGGGGAGATGATTTGAAGCGTGCTGCGGCCCTCCATGTCGTTCGGCTTGCACGTAACGGTTAGGCGGAGGACGGATGATGCGGCGGATTGATTGCTGGTCACACAGTCTCGAGCAGTTGACCGTCGAACACAAAAACGGCCCGGGCTGGGCCGGGCCGTTTATGGTATTTGGTTGCGGGGACAGGATTTGAACCTGTGACCTTCAGGTTATGGTCCGCAGGACGAGGAGCTACCTTGTCCAGCATCGGCGCAGCCGATGCGCCAGACAACGCGTTTGGGATAGTTTCGGGAAGATTGGTTGCGGGGACAGGATTTGAACCTGTGACCTTCAGGTTATGAGCCTGACGAGCTACCGGGCTGCTCCACCCCGCGTCAACCTTTTACAGATGGGCATTGGCCCACCGGAAGTGAAGTGCTGCAACACAAAAGGCCGCTTGCGCGGCCCTTGAGCCGCCGTTTCCGGCGGGCATGCGTATCGAGAAGACTTATTCCATGCATTTTGCAGACCTGGCAGCGACTTACTCTCCCGCGTCTTGAGACGAAGTACCATCAGCGCTGGAGCGTTTCACGGCCGAGTTCGGAATGGGATCGGGTGCAGCCGCTCCGCCATAACCACCAGGTCGGCAAAGTGCATGTTTTTCGAGAAGCTGTTTTGTCTGTTTCGTGCCGCACAGCCGTCCTTCGGGCGACGCCCGCAAGGCCGACTGGCCGTCGCGCCTGATGGCGTGCCCCGTCCGGAGGCCAGGCTGGCGTGAGCCAGCCGATACGGCCGTGAGGACAGGAAAGCTGGATGCTCATCGCAGATGAGCATTGAGAATGAGAACGATCAAGTCGATCGAGCTATTAGTACCGGTAAGCTTCATGCGTTGCCGCACTTCCACACCCGGCCTATCAACGTGGTCGTCTTCCACGACTCTCAGGGAATACTCGTTTTGAGGTGGGTTTCCCGCTTAGATGCCTTCAGCGGTTATCCCGTCCGTATATAGCTACCCTGCTATGCGGCTGGCGCCACAACAGGTCCACCAGAGATACGTCCATCCCGGTCCTCTCGTACTAGGGACAGATCCTCTCAATATTCCTACACCCACGGCAGATAGGGACCGAACTGTCTCACGACGTTCTGAACCCAACTCACGTACCGCTTTAAATGGCGAACAGCCATACCCTTGGGACCTGCTCCAGCCCCAGGATGCGATGAGTCGACATCGAGGTGCCAAACAACCCCGTCGATATGGACTCTTGGGGGTCATCAGCCTGTTATCCCCGGCGTACCTTTTATCCGTTGAGCGATGGCCCTTCCACGCGGGACCACCGGATCACTATGACCGACTTTCGTCTCTGCTCGACTTGTCAGTCTCGCAGTCAGGCAGGCTTATGCCATTGCACTCAGCGAACGATTTCCGACCGTTCTGAGCCCACCATCGCGCGCCTCCGTTACTCTTTAGGAGGCGACCGCCCCAGTCAAACTACCCACCATACATTGTCCCGGACCCGGATGACGGGCCGCGGTTAGACATCCATAGAGATAA